>NZ_FCOK02000070.1 GCF_001544555.2 Caballeronia udeis
ATGCTGGTATCTCCCGTTTCGTTGATACCAACATTCTACGCAAACATAGTTCAGTTAACAACGGAACGGAACACTAGTGATGCCAGTACAACGTGCGGTTCAGGTAATCCAGCTGGCCATCCTGCTCAGACTTCACGAGGTCCTGATAAACCTCCGCGCGCGTTTTAGGCGCGATGGCTTGTCCATCCGGGGGTACCCATTGACCAGCCTGTGCGACGGTGATGGGGTCGGGTGCCTGAGCAGGCGCTTGAGCGGATGCCTGAGGGGATACCTGAGCGGGTGCGTTGCTCTGGGCAAAGGCTGAGCCCGTGGCGGCCAGGCCAGCAAAAGCGAGGGCAATCATCATGGTCTTCATGGCGCTTTCCTAAAAGTCCGTTTAACGAGTGACCGGGCTTCGATGCAGAGGTGTGATCGTTGTCCGGTGAAAGCAGATTAACGAGTCGGCCCTGTCGGGAAAGACGCTCAAACGTGAAGAGTTGTTCATGTAGAGCGGTTCATGAAGTGTGATAAAGGACCAGTCAAATAACATCGGATAACTAAGTTAAATATTTTGTATCCGCTTTATAAATTATTCTTCATGAAGCAGCGCGATTCAGACACGTCCACGTCATGCCAGCCGCCTAAATTTTCCCCGGTCCGCATGGCGAGTCGGGCGGCTGCACTTCGCCATCTTGTCTTCACCATGCCGGGGAGCGGAACAGCAGCCGCATAATCCTGGAATTGCACACATGAACAAAGCGTTGATTGCCTCCTTGAGCCTGATCGCGGCCGCGGTCTCTCAAGCCGCAAACGCACAAAGCAGCGTTACCCTGTACGGCACACTTGATACGGGTATCGACTATATTTCCAACCAGAAAGCCGCAACGGGTGGCAATGCCGCGTGGGGCTTGCAAAGCGGCAACGTGAGCACGGATCGCTGGGGCCTGAAGGGCACGGAGGACCTCGGCGGTGGTCTGGCGGCCGTGTTCGACCTCGAGAACGGTTTTAACATCGACAATGGCAAGTTCTCGAACGGCGGCGACGAATTCGGGCGTCAGGCATGGGTCGGTATTTCAAGCTCCGCTTACGGAACCATTACGCTGGGACGCCAGTACGACTCCATGGTGGACTTCGTCGCGCCGCTGTCGGCAACGGGTTCGGGCTTCGGCGGCAACATAGCCGATCACCCGTTCGACAACGACAACCTGAACAACGACTTCCGTATGAACAATGCGGTCAAGTTCCGCAGCGTGAATTACGGCGGTCTCGTGTTCGGCGGTGCCTACGCGTTCAGTAATTCATCGAATGGCTTCAGCAACAACAACGCCTATACGGCGGGCGCGTCGTATAACAACGGTCCTTTGAGTCTTGCTGCCGCATACTTCCAGGCTAACAATCCGGGCGGCGTCACGGCGCCGGCCAACACGGGCGGCGCGCTTTCAAGCGGTGACGGCAATGCAACGCTCGTCGGCGGCCGCCAGCGCATCATGGGCGCCGGCGCGCGTTACGTCATTGGCGCCGCGACCATTGGCGCCGTGTTCACGCGCACGACACTCGACGACCCGAGCGAGATCTTGCAGGGCGGTTCTTACACCGCGCTTTCCGGCAACAAGCTCACGTTCAACAACTACGAACTGAATGCTCGCTACGCACTGACACCGGCATTGACCCTGGGCGGTTCGTACACGTTCACGGACGGCAAGTTCGACACCGCCACGTCGAGCCTCTCGCCGAAGTGGAATGCGTTCATGCTGCAAGCGGACTACGCGCTGAGCCGCCGTACCGACGTCTACCTCGAAGGCGTCTACCAGCACGCGACCGGAGCAACAGGGGTGAATGCATTGGGCAATGCGTCGATCTACAACCTGGCCGCGTCGTCGAACGGCAAGCAGGCCGTGGTCGCAGCGGGTGTTCGTATGCGCTTCTGATCCTGCCCGGGCAGGGCACGATGTAAAACCGCCGCCGGGGTATTTCATGCCCCGGCGGCGGTTTTCACTTCTGCAACTCAAACAAGCGTCAGGCGGGCTTGCCGGTCCATCCACCACCCAGCGCCTGGATTAACGATACCGAAGCCGTCAGCTGCCGCGTACGCAGGTCCAATGACGAGATTTGCGCGGTCAACTCCGTGGTCTGCGCCGTCACCACGTCCAGATAACTCACCACGCCGTCCTTATACTGCGACGTCGCCAGCGCGAGCGTTTGCTGCGCGGCGCTCAACGCCTGGTCTTCGTTGACCGACTCATCGCCAAGATGATGCAGCAGCGCCAGGCCGTCCTCGACCTGCTGGAATGCCACGAGCACGGTCTGCCGGTACTTCGCGCCGTTCTCGGCGAGTTCCGCCCGCGAGTTCGCCACGGCTGCGCTGCGCTTGCCGCCGTCGAAGATCGTGAACAGCAACTGCGGTCCCACCGACCACATCTCGTTAGGCGCCGCGAGCCACGGCGAAAAGGTATCGCTCTGGTATCCGCCATCCAGGCCGAGTGAAATGTCCGGGTAGAACGCTGCTTTCGCTACGCCGATATTTGCATTCGCCGCCGCCACGCGCCGCTCCGCCGCCGCAACATCGGGCCTGCGTTGCAACAGTGTCGAGGGCAGCCCGATGGGTACGTGCGGCAAATAGTTGAACGCAACGTCCGGCGGCAACGAGAACGACGAAGCCGGCGTTGCGGTGAGCGTCGCGATTGCATGTTCGAGCAGCGCCCGGCTCGCCTGGGTGTCGTCGGCGGCGGCACGGGCCGAAGCGAGTTGCGTCTGCGCGCGCGATACATCCATGCCCGAGGCCAGGCCACCGCCGTGACGGCTGACGGTCAGCTTCAGCGCACGCTTGTAGGTATCGATGGTGTCGTTGAGCAGTTTCGCGCGCTGGTCGAGGCCGCGCAGTTCGAAGTACGTCGACGCGAGGCTTGCCTGAAGGCTCAGGCGCAACGACTCGAGATCGTCCGCGCTGGCTTCCTCCTGTGAGCGGCCGGCGCTGACCTGATTGCGCACCTTGCCCCACAGGTCGAGGTCATAGCCAATAGCTACGTCGGCGTCTACCGTGTTGTACGTTGAAGGCTGGCCCACGCCGCGCAACGGCCGGTTATCCGACTGCCGTTGCCGCGACACATCGGCTTCGGCGCCAATCGTGGGGAACAGGCCGGAGCGGGCTTCCTGAAGAAAAGCGCTGGCTTCATCATGCCGCGCGACGGCGGCCGCCACGTTCGGATTCGCTGTCGCAATCCTGGCTTCCAGGGCGCTCAATACCGGATCGCGATACATGGTCCACCAGCCACCACGCGGGATGCGGTCAGCGGGTTTCGCCGGTTGCCACGGGCCGGCTTCCTTGAAGGTAGTGGGAATCGCGGTGGCGGGCACCTTGTAGGTGGGAGCGAACGAACACGCGTTCAACGCGACGGCGCAGGCTACCGCGACCAGGATACGGCGTTTAACCATGCTCATGCTCCGGATGCCCGGTCGCTGCGGTGGCCACGGCGGTCGCGGGACGGCGCACCAGTTCGCCTTCGGCGAGCGAGTCCGGCGGGTTGTCGATGATCCGGTCGCTCGCCGACAATCCAGACGCAATCAGGACATGGGTGCCGAGGTCGGTCGCGATCTTCACGTCTTTCAGGTGCACGTGATTATTCGGATCGACGACCGCAACCTGCATGTTGTTAGTGCGGAAAATCAGCGTGCTTGCCGGCACCAGCAGTGCGTTGCCGCTGTTCGGCAGCGCGAAGTTGACCTGGGTGTATTCGCCCGGCAAGAGCAGCCCCGATGAATTGTCCACTGACAACTGCACCAGCAATGTGCCGGATGCGGGCGTGATGGCGTCGTCCGTGTCTACGAGTTTCGCGTCGAAGGTCATGCCCGGACGTTCCGGCACGGTCAGCTTCGCAGTGAGTCCAGGCTTGATCGCAGCTGCATCGCTTTGCGGCACGTTCACATAGACCCGCAAGCGGCGTGCGTCCGAAACCGCGAACAGTTCCGGACCGGTGCCGCCGCCGGCGTCGATCAATGCGCCGATATCCGTCTTGCGCGCCGTCACAATACCGTCGAACGGCGCCGTGATGCGCTTGAACGATTCAAGCGCTTCGAGGCGCGCGACGTTCGCGCGGCTGGCATCCACGGTTGCCTGCTTGGCAACCAGGTCGCTGGTCTTTTCATCGGCGTCCTGTTGCGACACCGAGTCCTGCTTCAGCATCTGCGTCCAGCGTCGCGCGGTGGTTGCCGCGAGTTTTTCGTTCGCTACTGTATTGGCAAGGTCGGCTCGTGCCTGTTGCAGTTGCTGATCGAGATCCGGCGTATCGATCACGCCCAGCAACTGGCCCGCCTTCACGTGCGTGCCGATATCGGCGTACCACGTTTGCAGGTAGCCGGACACGCGGGCATAGATGGGTGCATTGACGAAAGCGGCGAGCTGCCCCGGCAGTTCGAGCGACTGCTCGGCCGCGGGCAACTGGGGCGTGACGGTGGCCACCGTCGGCACGGCTTGCGCGTCGGTCCAGGTCGTGAGTTCACGCTCGGCGCGCGAGCGGCTGATGATGCCGTTGGCCACCACGCCGGCAGCAATCAACGCAAGGATCACGCTGATCAGTTTCAGATGACGCAAGCGCTTGGGGGAATTGATTTCAATTTCAGTGGACATGCGATTCTCCTGATCCGGAAGGTTTGTGATCTTCTTGAGGCTTGTCATTACGATGCACGAGGCTGAAGACGACAGGGACAAAAAGCAGCGTGGCGATGGTGGCGCACATCAGGCCGCCGATCACCGCCCGCCCGAGCGGGGCATTCTGTTCGCCGCCGTCGCCCAGGCCCAGCGCCATCGGCAACATGCCGATGATCATGGCCAGCGCGGTCATCAAAACCGGGCGGAACCGCGTGAAGCCTGCTTCCATGGCGGCGACCAGTGCGTTGCCGGTAATGGCCAGCCGTTCACGGGCGAAGGTGACGACCAGGATGGAGTTCGCCGTGGCGACCCCCATGCAGAGGATCGCGCCCGTCAGCGCCGGGACGGACAGTGGCGTGTGCGTAATGAACAGCATCCAGACGATGCCCGCGAGCGCCGCCGGCAAGGCGGTCACGATCACGAACGCGTCGCTCCACGAATGGAAGTTCACCACGATCAGCAAGTAGATCAGCACGATTGCCGCAACCAGGCCAAGCCCCAGTCCCATGAATGCGCTGTTCATGGTCTGGACCTGGCCGCGCACCGTTACTTGCGAACCCTTCGGCACGTCCTTGGCGCTCTGGTGCACGATCGTATTGATCCGCGCGGCGACGGCGCCCAGATCGCGGCCCTGGGTGGTCGCATAGACATCGAACAGGGGTTCGATGTTGTAGTGCGAGACAACTGCGTTACCCACTCCGCGCTTGATCGTTGCAATGCCGCCAAGAATCTGCGCTTCGCCGGTCTTGCCGGTGACCATCAGGTTGCCGAGGTCGTTGAGCGAGGTCATGCGGTATTGCGGCGTTTGCGCGACAACCGCATACGACACGCCGTTGCGCGGGTTGAGCCAGTAGGTCGGGGCAACCTGACTCGTGCCGGAGAGATTGGCCACCACGGAGTTCGTCACATCGCCCTCGGTAATACCCAGTTCGTTGGCTCGGGTCCGGTCAACCGACACCGTGAATTGCGGATAGGTTGTCGCCTGTTGAATCCGGGTGTCGGCAATCCCCGGAATCAGTTGCACCTTGCGCAGCAGTTGCTGGGCATACGCATAGTTGGCGTCCTGGTTCGGACCGGCAACCTGGATGTCGATGGGGGCCGGTGAACCAAAGTTGAGAATCTGCGAAATGATGTCGGCCGGCAGGAACGAGAAGGTCACGCCCGGATATTCGCGGGGCAGCAGCCGGCGCAGTTTCTTGACGTACGCGGCCGTTGGCGCGTGATCCTCGCCGAGCGAGATGAGGATGTCGCCGTCGGACGGTCCCATCGTGCCGCTGTTGTTATAGGTCAGGTTGATGCCGCTGTTCGGCAGACCAATGTTGTCAATGACGGCTCGCAACTGGTTCGGCGGAATAGTCCGGCGAACGGTGTTCTCGACGTGATCGAAGAGGTCGGCCGTCTGTTCGATCCGCAAGCCGATCGGACCTCGCACATGCAACGCGATTTCACCGGAATCAATGTTCGGAAAGAAGTTGCGCCCAAGATACGGCGAGAGTAGAAACGACGCCCCGACCACGGCAAGGAAGCCGATGATGAACCGCTTGCGGCTGCTGAGCGCCATCCCGAGCAGGATGCGGTACACGCCGCGCAAGCGCCCGAATAGCTGTTCGAAACCGCGCTGGAATCGCACCAGCGGATTGTTCGAAGGCGCGTGATGGATCGTGCCGTGCGGGTCCATGCTCGCGGCAAGCTCGCCCGACGCATGACCGCCTGACGCGTGCGGACGCAGCAGGTATTGCGCCATCATCGGCACGAAGGTGCGGGAGAGCACGAACGAGGCGATCATCGCGAAGATCACGGCCTCGGCCATGGGCACGAACAGGAAACGTGCAATGCCGTCGAGCAGCAGCATGGGCACGAACACAATACAGATACACAACAGTGAGACGAGAGCAGGCGTGACGATCTGTGCGGCGCCATCCAGGATGGCATCCCTGACGGGCTTGCCCTGTTCCAGGTGCCAGTTGATATTCTCAATGGTGACGGTTGCATCGTCGACGAGAATACCGACCGCAAGCGCTAGTCCGCCAAGCGTCATGACATTGAGCGTCTCGCCCATCGCCGAGAGCCCCGCGATGGCAGCCAACACCGCCAGTGGAATCGACGACGCAATGATCAGCGTGGAGCGCCAGCTTCCCAGGAACAACAGGATCATGAGCGAGGTCAGCGCGGCGGCGATGATGCCTTCGCGCGCCACGCCGCTCACTGCCCCCTTCACGAACACGGACTGGTCGCCCATGGTGACGAGCTTGAGGCCTGGCGGCAGGGTCTCCCGAATCAGCGGCAACTTCGCCTTGACGCCCGCGATGATGTCGAGCGTGGAGGCCGAACCGTTTTTCAGAATACTCATCAGCACGGCACGGTGACCGTCGAGACGCACGATATTGGTCTGCGGCGGATTGCCGTCGCGAACGTGTGCTATATCGCGGATATAAATGGTCGCGCCGTTGATTGTCTTGACCGGCAGATTGTTTAGCTGGTCAAGCGCGAGCGGACTGTTGTTCAGCTTGATGTTGTATTCGAAGTCGCCAATTTTCTGGGTCCCTGCCGGCACGATCTGGTTCTGCTGCGCCAACGCGTTCGCTACGTCCGTAGCGGACAGACGGTCTGCCTGCAACGCGTGAGGATCCAGGTCGATCTGCACTTCGCGGGTCTTGCCGCCGTACGGTGTCGGGATGGCCACGCCGGGCACGCTCACCAACGCGGGACGAATGAAGTTGGTCGCGTAGTCGGCAAGCTTTTGCTCGTCGATCGTATTGCTGGTAAGGGCAATCTGCAGGACCGGAACCGTCGATGCGTTGTAGTTCAGGATCTGCGGCGGCGTAATGCCCGGCGGCATTTGCTTGAGCACCGTCTGCGAGACTGAGGTGACTTGCGCGGTTGCCGTCCGGATGTCTACGGTCGGCTGGAAGAATATCTTGACAATGCCATAACCCCGGAACGACTGCGATTCAATATGCTGGACGTCGTTGACGGTCGTGCCGAGCGTACGCTCGTAGTACGTGACAATACGGCCCGACATGTCGTCCGGTTGGAGCCCCGCGTAGTTCCAGATGACACTGATGACGGGAATGCGGATATCGGGGAAGATGTCCGTCGGCGTACGGAGTGCAGCGAGCGGACCGATCAACACGATCAGCATCGCCAGCACGATGAACGTATAGGGCCGAGTCAAAGCTAATCGGACAATTTTCAACATTGAGAACGGCTCCGTTCAGGGTGCGCATGGTTCGCGCTGACTTAAGGACGTAAGACCATCAAGGACGTAAGAACATCGGGGTATCGGACTGCGCATCGGGTTGACTTTGGCAATGACAGCGCGGGTGTCAGTCATTCTGGAAGGATCGGGTTAACGCCCACGTACGGGAAAAATGAAACTGGTTTTAGTTTCGGGAAAGCAGGGAACCTAACGAAACTCGAGCGCAACCACAAGGTGTTCAGCACCTTGTGGTTGCGCTCGATGATGAAGAGATCAGTCCAGCAGATAACCAGAGCCGCGAATCGTGCGGATCGCCGGCCGGCCGGTGGAGTCATCCACTTTCTTTCTCAGGCGCCCGACATGGACATCGATCAGGTTGGTGCCCGGATCGAAACGGCAGCCCCATACGCCTTCGAAGATCATCGTGCGCGTCAGCACCTGGCCCACGTGACGCATCATGAATTCGAGAACGCGAAACTCGGTCGGCTGAAGGTCGAGCACACGGCCGTGTAACGTCGCGCGGCGGCGGACCAGATTGAGTTCGAGGCCATGCACGCGCAAGACGGTTTCGTTGGATGACGGTCCGGCCTTGCGTCGAAGCAATGCTTCCACGCGTGCGCGCATTTCATCGTGGGAGAAGGGCTTGGTGAGATAGTCGTCACCGCCGGCCCGCAGACCGCGCACGCGGTCATCCACGTGGCTCATTGAACTGACGATCAGCACAGGCGTGTCTATGCCTACGCCTCGCATGGTCGTCACGATCGTGAGGCCATCCAGGTCCGGCAACATGCGATCGAGCGTGACGATGTCATAACCGCCGCCAATGGCCTTGGCGATACCGTCGCGGCCGGTGCGGGCAACCTGGACCGTATAGCCCGGTGCTGACAACGCGCGTGACACTTCCTGCGCCATCAGTTCGTCGTCTTCTATGGCAAGTACTTTTGGCATTACAACGCGCTCCAGAGTGGGGGATGCACGGAATGCACGTTAAGCCGCGGCACGCAGTCCTACCGCGTTATCAGGCGCGCGATACTGGCTCACCGAGAAGTCGATGAAATGCCGGACCTTCGCGGAGAGGTAGTTGCGGCCGGTGTAGAGAATGGACACCTGGCGCATGCCGCCCGCTATCTGGAACTGGCCGAGGATGGGAAGCAGGAAGCCTTTCGCAAGATCGTCCTTCACCAGCGGGGCCGGCAGCAGTGCGATCCCCATGTCCGCGAGCGCGGCCGAACGAACCGTTGCACTGCTCGTTGCATGCAGCGCGTTGCCGGTCGCCACGCGATACACGCCGTTCTGGTCCGAGAATTCCCAATTGCGCGCGGAGCCGTCGGAGATCGACAGCAGATGATGATGGGCCAGCGCCGCGGGATTCACCGGCGTGCCGTGTTGAGAGAGGTAACCGGGCGAGGCGACCGCTACCTCCTTGAACGCCGTCAGATGGCGGCAGACCAGTGACGAGTTGGGCAGGTTGCGATCCGCGGAAAAACCAACATCGAAACCGCCTTCTATTAACTCAATAGGCGAATCGTAGGTCGTCACGTCAAAGCCAATGCGCGGGTATGCAGCGCGATACGCCGCAAGAAGATTGCTCAGGCCGCATGCGGCGTAGGTGGTCGACGCCGCTACGCGCAGCGTTCCGCTGAGATCGCGGGTCGAGCGCACGAGGCTCTCTTCAATCGTATCGAGTTGCTGGATGATCGTGCGGCAACCATCCACATAGGCCTGTCCTGCTTCGGTCAACGAGAGCCGCCGGGTGGAGCGGTTCAGGAGGCGCATGTTCAGGTGTGCTTCCAGCATGCTGATGCTGCGCGTGACAGCGGCGGCAGACATGCCGAGCTGCTTGGCGGCCAGGCTGAAGCTGGTGAGATCGACGACGCGGGTGAACACGCGCATTGCTTGTAGCTGGTTCATGACGGGCAGCCTGTATCGATTTGACTGACCGCATGATCTGCTACGTGACGTAACAAGGACGCGCCTGCTTTATTAAGTCTTTTTTAACTTTGTCGGCCGTTCTTAAGACAACCATAGATCAACAACGTGGTGCATTCGATACACGCAAACCCTCGATGATGGAAATGCGACAAAACAGGAATGTCGCTCAAACCTAGCGTACGTCTGCGTTTGCGCTGACTGTCCAAACCTTGCTTTCGAAAACTGAAAATCTGTCATTCAGTTCGACCACGCTGCCGGGCGCCGCTCGCTCCGTAGACTTCGATGCTCTGAGGTCAGGGCCGCACTCAACGCTGCATGTCTTCCCGCTCGAAGCACTATCTGCTTCGCTTAAGCGCTGTGTCAACGGCAAGCAGCGTTGCAAGCTGCCTCCTGGCCCGGAACCCGTTATCTATGTGGAGTTCAAGATGAAGAAAGTTCTGTTGGCTGCAACTGTTTCCGGCCTTTTCGCCGTAGCCGCTCATGCACAAAGCAGCGTCACGCTGTATGGCGTGATTGATGCCGGCGTGGTGTATGCGAACAACTCGCACACGCCGGGTTCAGCTTCGTCGGGTCAATCGTGGGGTGTGGGTAGCGGTAATGTGAGCAACACACTGTGGGGCTTGAGGGGCAGTGAAGACCTGGGTGGCGGCATGCACGCCATCTTCAAGTTGGAAAACGGCTTCAACGTGAACAACGGTGCGCTCACGCAGTCGAATTCGATCTTCGGCCGTCAGGCGTATGTGGGTTTGCAATCGAACCAGTACGGCACGGTGACACTCGGCAAGCAATACGATTCAACGGTTGACTATCTGGCGCCGCTGTCGGAAGCCGGCCAGGGCCTGGGAAATAACCTTGCTGCCCACCCGTTCGATAACGACAACCTGGACAATAGCTTCAGCATCAGCAACTCGGTGAAGTTTGCGAGCATCGATTACGCCGGTTTCAAGTTCGGCGGCTTGTACGGCTTTTCGAACAAGGCGGGTGCGTTCTCGGACAATCGCGCTTACAGCGCGGGCGCGTCTTACGCCAATGGTCCGTTGAGCATCGCTGCGTCGTATTTGCAGATCAACAACCCGGGCCAGGGCGACAATCCGAATGGTGCCGTGTCGGGCGCGAATAACACGGCTACGTTCGTCGCTGCGCGTCAACGCACGTTCGGCGGTGGCGTCAATTACGCTTTTGGCCCGGCCACGGTTGGATTCGTGTACACCCACACGAAGCTTGACGGCCTTGATGCGATCAACATGAACGACGGTTCTACAGCCTTGTCGGGTAACAGCTTGCGTCTGGACAACTACGAAGTGAATACGCGTTATGCGTTGACGCCGGCCATGAGTCTTGAGGGCGCTTACACGTTCACGAACGGCTCGTTCAGCACGGCTGCCGGCGACGCAAAGCCGAAGTATCACCAGTTCTCGCTGCTCGCCGACTATGACCTGAGCAAGCGCACGGACGTGTATGCGGAAGGCGTGTTTCAACACGCGTCGGGCGGCAACGGTACGGTTCTGGGCGATGCAGACATCAACGGCCTGAGCCCGTCTACGACAAACAAGCAAGTAGCCGTGACGGTTGGCATGCGTCACCGGTTCTAAGCTGCAGGGCTTGAGTGGGTAAATGATCGGCGCCGCGTGGTTTCACGCGGCGCCGATTTTTTTCATATGGGTGAGTATGTGATGCGGACAGCGGAGCTTAAAAGCGGATGGGGCGGTGCGGAGGCGGTAGGTTGTGTGGATAGCGCTCAGGGTTCTTCGCGGGGCCCCGATCTATACGTCGACCGGCTCGTCGCCGGCCTTCTGTAACGCGTAATAGTGCGTGCGGCCCACGTGGCAGCGTTCACAAATTCGTTGATGGCGTAACCCCGATCAACTCGGTATCTGGCTCACTTCAAAGGACTTTTGCACTGGCTTGACGATAGCGTCCTGCAGGCGCTCCAGGCTGGATTGAGGAATCGCAAATCCTGCCCAGCCGAGCCCGGTATGACGCAACAGCAAGACCACCCCGTCGAACAGCGGATTCTTGTCCAGATACCAGCACGGATCAATCTCTATCACATAGTTATGCGTGCGCGACGGTTCCTGCGGCAAGGCCGGCGAGAGTCCTGAACGAATGTGGCCGAGACGTTCGATCAGCAAGTCGACGTCGTCGACATCGAGGATTGCCGCGTTCGACCCGATATTGAAGCGTACTGCCTGACGCCCGGAATCGTGGACCGCCTCGACTAGTAGTGTTTGGTACATCGCGAAACTCCCAATGTGTAATCGGTCCATTCATTATGTAATTCCGGGAGTCGCGAAGTCTGAAACAACGCTATCGAAGCATGAAGTTTTTTTTAGATTTGACAGGATTGTGCGCGCTCCGATGCTGGCTGCAACACGTCTGCCGGGCGCAGAAAGGTGAGCGCTGCGCCAATATGTCAAGTAATACGAAGTATTTGAAGCGGAAAACGCGAAAACTACTGACGATTCCCGAGTGTCCTCAGCCTGGAGTTTTCACGATGCGCGTCCGCAAACCGCCCGGCAGCGAGGTAGAACTTCACAGAGCCACAGTTGAACGAATACAGCTGTAAGAAATAAGAACGAAAGCATTGATGTAAGCAACGCCTGGAGTCATTCAACGGAACATCAAGCCACCCAACAGCCGCAGATACGTCCCATATTTCGGGTCATTTTCCCACAAAATATTGTGCAATTGCACATTTCTTCACTCCCGCTTATGCGCTAAAACGTCATCAAATCAAACGTTAAGCGAGCATCGAAAAAATTTCATTGCTGCTGCACTGCAAAATATTTATTCCTGAATTATGCTCGTTAACCCGTAGTCTGAATGCTCGCAATCGCTGGCGAGTTTTCGTTTCCTTACACCCGGGGTTTAACGTCGGATCATGGAAAACAGACTGACAATTAGCTTTCATTAATTCACTCTTGGCACCGGCTATGCCTCAGGCAGTGCCGATCAGTGCTTAAACAAGGTCTTATCTCAGCGATGTCATCCTTACCGCTTCTCAGTCTTGCCATCTGGCTTCCGATTATCTTTGGCGTCGTGATTCTCCGGATCGGGTCGGACCGCAACCCAATGCCTGCTCGCGGGCTCGCGCTCGCCGGGTCCGCCATCTGCTTCATCGTCACGCTGCCGCTTGTCACCGGATTTGAAACGCATTCCGCCGTCATGCAGTTCGTTGAGCGCGTGAACTGGCTGCCGGCTTTCGACATCTCGTATCACCTCGGTGTCGACGGCATCTCGATGTGGCTCACGGTGCTCACAGCGTTCACGACCCTGATCGTGACCATTGCCTCGTGGAACGTGATCACGGTGCGCGTCGGGCAATATCTCGCGTCGTTCATGTTTCTGTCGGGGCTGATGATCGGTACGTTCGCCTCGCTCGACGGCATGCTGTTCTTCGTCTTTTTCGAAGCGACGCTGATCCCCATGTACCTGCTGATCGGCTCCTGGGGTGGAAGCGGACGCGTGGTGGCGGCCGTCAAGTTCTTCTTCTTCTCGCTGGTCGGCTCGCTCATGATGCTCATGGCGATGTTGTATCTGTATCAGCAATCGCATACCTTCGATCTCGCCAACTGGCAGGCGCTGCCCATGGGCTTCACGCCGCAGGTGCTGGTGTTCATCGCGTTCTTCGCCGCCTTTGCGGTCAAGGTTCCCATGTGGCCGATCCACACATGGCTGCCGCAGGTCCACCTTGAGGCACCCACGGGCGCCTCGGTCGTGCTAGGCATGTTGAAACTCGGTGCGTACGGTTTCCTCCGCTTCGCGTTGCCTGTCACACCCGACGCGGCGCATTTCTTTTCGCCGGTGATCATCGTGTTGTCGTTGATCGCGGTGATCTATGCGAGCCTGGTTGCGCTGGCACAGACCGACATGAGCAAGCTGCTTGCGTACTCGGCCATCGCGCACATGGGCCTCGTCACCCTGGGGCTGTTCCTGTTCAACGACATAGGCATGGACGGCGCAATCGTTCAGATGATTTCATACGGCTTCGTCTCGGGTGCGATGTTTCTTTGCATCGGCATTCTGTGGGAGCGGTTGCATACGCGCTCCATGGATGCCTACGGTGGCGTCGCCAACGTGATGCCGCGGTTCGCCGTCTTCGCGATGCTGTTTTCCATGGCCAATGTAGGCTTGCCCGGTACCTCGGGTTTTGTCGGCGAATTCATGGTCATCATGGGCGCGGTCAAGTTCAACTTCTGGATCGGAGCGCTGGCTTGCACCACGCTGATCCTGAGCGCTTCGTACACGCTCTGGATGTACAAACGAACAATCTATGGGCCCGTTGGCAATGCGGGTGTGGCCGGTCTTTGGGACCTCGGCAAGCGAGAGTTCAGCATGCTGGGCGCGCTCGCGGTGCTGGTGCTGGCAATCGGCGTTTATCCGAAACCACTGACCGATGCCATCGATGCATCCGCCGCCAATCTGCTGAAACAAGCGGATGAATCGAAGCAACCGCACACAGACTATCTCCCCGGGCCAGACACCGGACTGCATGCAGCGATTCACTCGCTGGCGCCGTTCCTGGTCCGCGCCAAAGGGTTCTAATGTTTGATCGAGCCTCCGGGATATCGCGCTGCACGTAGCGAGTCCTTGTGTCCCACGAGGGTTTTCTGCGAGGCCTACTCGAACAACAGACCGCCGCATAACTTCGCAGAGCAAGCATGCAGCAAGCGCTGCATGCTTGCTCATCGCCGGCGATCGGTTCATTGTTCATGAAATCCCAGCCAAATCAGCGGCTCGGCAAGCAACAACGGACGCGAACAAGCTGGCGAATAAGCTGGCAATGAAGCTGGCAGTAAATAAGCTCCCCAAGAATAATTAAAGGAAACTTCTCCATGCTCAAGTTTCTCAGCGTCAAGCAACCCAGTGACAGCAGGCGCACTTTCCTGCGCAAGTCCGTCGCCTTGGTGCCAATCGCAAGCATCGCCGGTTGCGACCTCACTTCGACCACTCCGTCCAACACAGGTACTCCCGCAACGCAAGCAAGCGCGTCGCCTTATACACCCGTTTTCTTCGACGCCAAGGAGTGGGCATTCGTCGGTGCGGCCGTCGACCGCCTGATTCCCGCCGACGCGAACGGACCCGGCGCAATCGACGCGGGCGTGCCTGAATTCATCGACCGCCAGATGGATACGCCTTATGCGCACGGTGCGCTCTGGTACATGCAGGGTCCGTTTCAAGAAGGTCCGCCTGAGCTCGGCTATCAGTTGAAACTCGTACCGCGCGACGTGTACCGCATGGGTATTGCGGCCGTTGACGGGTACTGCAGCAAGACCTACAACAAGACCTTCGCGGCGCTCGACACGGCCACCCGCGACACCGTGCTTGGCCAGCTCGAAGCCAACAAGATCGAGCTCGACGAGGTCCCCGCCGGCACTTTCTTCGCGCAGTTGCTGCAAAACACCCGCGAGGGTTTCTTCTGTGATCCGGTGCACGGCGGCAACCGCAACATGGTCGGCTGGAAGACCATCGGTTTTCCGGGTGCACGCGCCGACTTCATGGACTTCGTCAACCAGGATGGCAAGCCCTATCCGTATGGACCGGTTTCGATCAAGGGGGAGCGCACCTGATGGCCGCACAGAAAAAGCCGCACGTCGATGCGGTGATCGTCGGTTTTGGCTGGACGGGCGCGATCCTCGCGAAAGAGCTGACCGAAGCCGGATTGAAAGTGGTGGCGCTCGAGCGCGGCGAGTATCGCGACACCTATCCCGACGGCGCGTATCCGAACACGATCGACGAGCTCACCTACAGCGTGCGCAAGAAGCTGTTCATCGACCTGTCGAAAAACACCGTCTCCATCCGCCATGGCGTGAATGACGCGGCGCTGCCGTATCGGCAGCTAGCGGCGTTCACGCCGGGCGAGGGCGTGGGCGGGGCGGGCTTGCACTGGTCGGGCGTGCACTTTCGCGTGGCGCCTGAAGAACTGCGTCTGCGCAGTCATTACGAGGAGCGCTACGGCAAAAAATTCATTCCTGAAGGCATGACGATCCAGGATGCCGGCGTGAGCTACGAGGAACTTGAACCGCACTTCGATTTCGCCGAGAAGGTGTTCGGAACCTCGGGGCAAGCGTACAAGGTGAAGGACCAGATTGTTGGCGACGGCAATATTTTCGACGCTCCGCGAAGCGATCATTTCCCGTTGCCCCCGCAACTGAACACGTATTCCGCCGAGCGGTTCGGGCGGGCTGCCAAGGAACTGGGGCTGCATCCCTACCGCTTGCCGTCGGCGAATACGTCGGGACCGTACACCAATCCCTATGGCGTGCAGATGGGACCCTGCAACTTCTGCGGTTTTTGCAGCGGTTACGCGTGCTACATGTACTCGAAGGCATCGCCTAACCTGAATATCCTGCCGGCGCTCAAACAGACGCCGAACTTCGAGCTGCGCGTGAAGTGCCACGTACTGCGCATCAATCTCGACGATACAAAAAAGCGCGCCACTGGCGTGACCTATCTCGACGCGGCCGGCCGCGAAGTTGAGCAGCCTGCCGACCTGGTGATCGTCGCGGCGTTCCAGTATCACAACGTCCGGCTACTGCTGCTCTCGGGTATCGGCAAGCCTTACGACCCGGTCTCGGGCGAGGGGGTAGTCGGCAAGAATTTCGCGTACCAGAACCTGTCGACCATCACCGCTTTCTTCGACAAGGACACGTACACCAATCCGTATATTGGCGCGGGCGGCAACGGTGTTGCGGTGGACGACTTCAACGCCGACAACTTCGACCACGGGCCGCTCGGCTTCGTCGGCGGTTCTCCCTGCTGGGTCAACCAGGCGGGCACCAAGCCGATCAGCGGCATTGCGACTCCCGCGGGTACGCCGAACTGGGGCAGCGCATGGAAGCAGTCAGTGAAGGACAACTACCTGCATACGGTCTCCATGGACGCGCATGGATCGAACATGACGTATCGCGATGTCTATCTCGACCTGGATCCGACTTATAAGGACCCTTACGGTCAACCGCTCCTGCGCATGACCTTCGACTGGAAGGACAACGACATCAAGATGGCGCGCTACGTAACGGGGCAGATGCACAAGATTGCCGAGGCGATGGGGCCGGTCGCCATCAACGTCTACACGCGCGAGTTCGGCGCCCACTTCGACACGCGCCGCTACCAGACCACGCATCTCGTGGGTGGAGCAATCATGGGGACGGATCCGAAGACCAGTGTGCTGAATCGTTACCTGCAAAGCTGGGATGTGCACAACCTGTTCGTGATGGGGTCGTCGGCGTTTCCGCAGGGGATTGGCTATAACCCGACGGGCCTCGTGGCGGCGTTGGCCTATTGGTCGGCCAAGGCGATCCGCGAGCAGTATCTGAAGAATCCCGGTCCGCTGGTGAGCGCATGAGGACAATTAAAATATCGGCGGCCGCCGCGCTGTTCGCCCTTGCATCGCTGGCGCAAGCTCAATCCAATCAAGCCCAATCTCAGGCAGATTCCGCGATGATTGCGCGCGGCGAATACATTGCCCGTGCATCGGATTGCATCGCGTGTCATACGGCTTTGAACGGCAAGCCGTTTGCGGGCGGTCTGAAACTGGACACGCCGATCGGGCCGATTTATTCGAGCAACATCACGCCTGACTCTGGCACGGGTATTGGTTCGTACACCTTCGAGGAATTCGACCGGGCCCTGCGTGAAGGGGTTAAAAAGAACGGCGACACCCTGTATCCGGCGATGCCTTATCCCTCGTATTCGCGCTTGTCGGGTGACGACGTGCATGCGCTTTACGCCTATTTCATGCATGGCGTAAGCCCGGTTCAGCAAAGCAATCGCGCGACGGGAATCGTCTGGCCGCTGTCAATGCGATGGCCGCTCGCATTGTGGCGCACGGCGTTTGCATCCAAGCCGCAACCGTTCACGGTGCCGGCCGGCGCGGACCCCGTTTTGGCGCGTGGCGCTTATCTCGTGCAGGGCGCGGGCCATTGCGGCGCCTGCCATACGCCACGTGCCGTGACCATGCAGGAAAAAGCGCTGACCGATGCTGACGGCCCCGACTATCTGTCTGGTGGGGCACCTATCGACGGCTGGGTGCCGGCAAGCTTGCGTGGCGAGCAGAGGACGGGCATTGGCATGTGGAGCGAGAGCGACATTGTTCAATTCCTGAAGACCGGACGCTCCCCGCACACGGCGGCTTTTGGCGGCATGACTGACGTGGTCGCCCACAGCATGCAGTTCATGACTGACGCCGATCTGAGCGCGATCGCCCGCTATTTGAAGAGCCTGCCACCCAAGCTTCAGGGGCAAACGCCGTACGTCTACGACGACACGGTTGCCAGGGCGTTACGTACAGGCGATGTCGGCAAGCCGGGCGCTGCCGTGTACCGCGATAACTGCATGGGGTGCCATCGCAGCGACGGGAAGGGTTACACGCGCGTGTTTCCTGCGCTCGGCGGCAATCCTGTGGTGCAGGGCGAGGACGCGAGTTCACTGATTCACGTAGTGCTCTCGGGGAATACGCTGCCAAGCGTTCGCACGGCGCCCTCGTCATTCACCATGCCGCCGTTGGGATGGCGTCTCTCCGATCAGGAAGTGGCCGACGTCTCGAACTTCGTGCGCACGAGCTGGGGCAATACCGGTTCGGTGGTGACAGCGGAACAGGTCGCGAAAATGAGGAAGCTGGTGAAACCGCCGGGCATGCCGCCGATTGGCGGCAGCGCGGAGGTAGATACGAATGGAACGAATGCGCAGACCAGCCATTAGAGGCGATCGAACGGTCGCTTTGACGTAAACATAACGACGCAATACAACGGTCCGGGTGCTACCCCGGCCGTTGCATCACGTGCTGGTGCTCAACGAGGGATCGTCGGCATAACCGCTTGGCCGGCTGCTCGCCCGCGCAGTCTTTTCCGGCGCGGCACGATCGGTCGTCAAGCCGAGCGCCTGCCGTTCGAACAAACGCCGGTACAAGCCGTTGTCGAGCTGGATCAGCTTCTCGTGGCTGCCTTCCTCGGCAATCCTGCCTTTGTCGAGCACCAGCAGCCTGTCGAGCGCCCGCACGGTGGAAAGCCGGTGGGCGACCACCACGGTGGTGCGGCCGACCATCAGCCGCTCCATTGCCTGCTGGATCAGCACTTCGCTCTCGCTGTCGAGGCTCGACGTTGCTTCGTCCAGGATCAGGATGGGCGCATCCGCGAGGAACGCCCGGGCAATCGCCACACGCTGGCGCTCGCCACCCGACAACTTGATGCCGCGCTCACCCACGAGCGTTTCATAACCCTGAGGCAGCGCCGCGATGAAATCGTGGGCGCTGGCCTGCCTTGCGGCCCGCTCGATTTCCGCGCGGGTGGCGCCCGGCCGGGCGTACGCAATGTTCTCCGCAAGCGAGCGGTGGAACAGCACCGGCTCTTGCTGGACGATCGCGATCTGACCGCGCAGCGACGCCTGGGCGACATCGGCAATGTTCTGCCCGTCGATCATGATCCTGCCGCCCGAGATGTCGTACAGCCGCTGGATAAGCTTGATCAGCGTCGTCTTGCCGGACCCCGAGTGACCGATCAACCCGACACGCTCTCCCGGCGCAATCCGCACGGAGAAGTCGTCATAGAGCGGCTTCGCGTGGCCGTCGTAGCTGAAGGTCACGTGCTCGAAGCGGATCTCGCCTTCACGGATCGCGATAGGGCCGGCATCGGGCTTGTCTTCCACGCCCAGGGGCTGACCTTCAAGCGATACGAGCTCTTCCATGTCGTTGACCGAGCGCTGCAGATTGCGCACATGCATTCCGACTTCGCGCAGATAACCCTGCAGCATGAAGAACATGGTCAGCGTGAACGTGATATCGCCCACGCTGGCCTTGTCGGCTTCCCACAGCAACAGGGCAGCACCCAGGATTGCCGCTTGCATGACCACCAGCATGCCGCCCTGCACACCGCCGTTGATCGTGCCGCGTGCCCAGGTGCGTCGCGTGCGGTGACGCCACTTGCCGATCACGCGGGCAAGCCGCGCCTCCTCGCGCGTTTCCGCACCGAAGGCCTTGACGACCGTGTTGCAGCTCACCGCGTCTGCCAGCGCCCCGCCCATGCGGGTGTCCCAAGCGTTGCCCAGGCGAGCGGCCGGCGCAACAAAACCAAGCGACAGGCCGACCGTCACCGCAATATAGAGCAGCGACCCGAGGCCCACGACCACCCCCATCACGGCCCAGTGCATGCCGAGCAGCACGGTTGCGCCGACCAGCATGACCAGCGACGGGAGCAGGGCGATGAGCAGCGTGTCATTGAGCAGGTCGAGCGCCCACATGCCGCGCGTGATCTTGCGCACGGTAGAACCGGCGAAACTGTTGCCGTGCCAGTCAGCGGAAAACCGTTGCACGCGATGAAACGCGTTGGCGGCAATCTCGCTCATCATCTTGAGCGTCAGCACAATGATGTTCATGAAAACGAGCTGACGCAGCAGCGTGCCGGCCAGCCCGAGACAAGCCAGGATACTGAACGCGGTGGTTGCCGCGCGCCATGCCAGCTCCTTGCCGGCCGCGCCGGCGGCGAGTGCATCCACAAGCCGGCCTGCGTAGAGCGGCGTGAGGACGTCAGCCAGTGCCGACAGCAGCGCGAGCGCAACAATGGCGACGATGCGCCACGGTTGTTTGCCCCAGTGAACGACAGTGAAGCCGAGAACGTCCTTGAACGCCCGTCCGCCGAAGTCGAATTTTTTCGTATAAGCCATTTGCCACAGCCCGTAGCGCCAAGCGCCCGAAGCTATCCGGTCGAGAGAAAATGGGAGAGACAGCAAGAGCGCGCCTGCATGTGCGGGCGAACTGATAACGGGCTGTCTGGAAATGGCGCAGGCTGCTATGCCCACGCGGATGGCGACCTAAACTGGCCGGCGCATCGAGTAAGGGACGGCGCAATCGAATGTGAGCATCTTTTCGCCTCCCTTTGAGAAATGAAGCTTGAGTGACGTGGGACCGGGTGGCCATCCACGTATAAATATTATCAGGCACTTATGGAGCTTGCCAACCCCTTTCGGCCGCTTTGGGCCACGCACATGTTGTCGAGCCGATACAGTACGAGCGACCGCGACATGGCCCCTGCATGACCGCGGCACGATCGATCGAGATGGTTGAATGTCCCTGCGCTGCAGGGACATTAACGAAATGACCGCGGTTGCGCCGGGCCCTCAGGCTCAGGCGAATCCGCCGAAAATATCGTTCAGTTGCTTGCCCGACGCGGCGCCCGCTAGGCCATCGAAAGAACCGGCCTTCATGTGTTCGGCGGCCGTCAGCATGGCCTGCCACGCAACCCGCGCCAACCCTCCGCCAACACTGATCCGACGCACGCCCAGGTCCTCCAGTTCGGCGACGCTCAAGCCGGGCCGCATCATCAGTACGTTGAGCGGCTTGGGCGCCACCGCGCGAACCATGACGGCGATATCGGCCTTATCGACCACGCCCGGCGCATACAAACAGTCGGCGCCTTCGGCCGCGAAAGCCACGAGTTTATCGATGGACTGGCTGAGCGCGCCCGGATCGCTAAGCAGGCCTTCGGTGCGTGCGACCAGGATGACGTCATCGCCGGACCGGTCAATCGCCGCGCGGGCCGCGCGCACGCGTTCCACTGCAAGAGCGGTGTCGTAGAGTCCGAACGGCGCTTCCACGTCGCGATCTTCAATCGACAAGCCCGCCACGCCCGTCTGGATCGCGAGGCTGACGTTGGCCGCGAGCGTGGCCGGGTCGGAAGCGAAGCCTGACTCGAAATCGGCGTTGACGGGCAGGTCCACAGCCTCGCAGAGGGCTCCGAGATGCTGCAGGGCGTCGGAGCAGGTCACCGCGTAGTCGGGGCGGCCTGTGGACCACGCGAAGCCTGAACTGGTCGATGCCAGCGCGGCGAAACCGAGATGCTGCAGCATCCGCGCGCTGCCTGCATCTCACGGGTTGGGCAACACGAAACAGCCTTGCTGGTGAAGCGCGCGGAAGGCCGCGCGTTTTTCGGCGACAGTACGGGTCATCGGAACCTCATCGTGTGTGGGCGAATAAATCGGGGTTGCAAATGCGAGTCCGCACATGTGTCCGCTCATGCAGCCTTGGGTGCGGATAACTTCCTGATTCATCTACCGCGGACCGCATCAGCGCGGACATGGTTACGAACGTAAAAACGTTGATACGCAGTCTCATATGGGCGCGTCAGATTCAGGTGGCTGCTCGTTACGCTCATGCGCGATCTCAAGCGCCCCCAAGCGCCCCCAAGCGCCCCCAAGCGGACCGCGCTTCAGGACGGCGCTTTAAATCCCCACTCCCGCTGCCTCCATCCCCGGCACGCTTTGCTGGGTCAGCACTGCTTCGCCCGCTACCGCGCGAGCAATCAGCGCATCGGGCTGCGCGACCGGAATTCCCTGCGCCTGGTACCAGGCGTCGTCATAGTAGGTGTTGCTATAACGGTCCCCGCTATCGCACAGCAGGCTGACGATGGATCCGTGTTTGCCCGCCTGCTTCATGCGCTCGGCCAGATACAGCACACCGACAAAATTGGTCCCTGTCGAGCCGCCGACGCGGCGCCCGAAGCGTCCGGCCAGATAGCGCATGGCGGCAAAGGACAACGCGTCGGGGACCTTGAGCATGGCGTCGATACATGTCGGAATAAAGGAGCGTTCAACACGCGGACGGCCGATGCCTTCAATCCTCGATCCGACATCAAGCGTCAGGCCAATGTCCCGCGTGCCCGCCAGCGTGCTTTTGAAGTAATCGAAAAATACCGAATTCTCGGGATCGGTGCAAAGAATGCGCGCGGTATGCCGCCGGTACGCTACGTAGCGGCCCAACGTGGCGATCGTGCCGCCGGTGCCGCCGCTGGACACGAGCCACGTCGGTACGGGGTACTCCTCGTCGTCCATCTGCTTGAAGATCGACTCGGCGATATTGTTGTTGGCCCGCCAGTCGGTCGCACGTTCGGCGTAGGTGAACTGGTCCATGAAATGACCGCCGGTTTCCGCCGCGAGCCGGTGCGATTCGGCGTAAATGCCCGCGGGGTTGGGGACCAGATGGCAACGCCCGCCGTAGAACTCGATGGCCTCGATCTTCATCCGGGAGGTACCCGCCGGAATCACCGCGACGAAGGGCAGGCCGAGCAGTCTCGCGAAGTACGCTTCGGAAATGGCGGTCGATCCGCTGGACGCTTCCACAATCGTGCTTTGCTCGCGCAGCCAGCCATTGCAAAGCGCATAGAGAAACAAGGATCGCGCCAGCCGATGTTTCAGGCTGCCGGTCGGATGGCTGGATTCGTCCTTGAAATAGAAACGGATAGCCGGATAGCCGGGCAGGTCGAGCGGAATCAGGTGGGTATCGGCGCAACGGTTGAAGTCGGCTTCAATCTTGCGAATCGCTTCACGGGTCCAGTTGGAACGTGGCATGGAAATCCCCACCCAGTGACGGCTAAAACAGCAGATTGACGCGCAACACCGGCTCATGCGCGCGGGTTATTGCACCGTGCTCGCGGCATGGCGTTGTCTGTCACGCCTGGCTTGGCCGGGGCCCGATGTGAAGCCATCGTACACGAGAGTGGCAACCCGGTTTTCACAATTACAAGGGCTTGGCTAACGGTCATGAAGGCGTCACGGGAAGTCAGTCGGGATGGCGTTGCGTCGCATTGATCCAATGCATGATGGCGCATGTCCGGTTTGATCACGATCAAGCGATGCGCGAGCAGGGCGTATCGCCTCTGCAAATAACTCCCCGATACCAATCCCCGAATTGCTGCAACACGACATTCCATTAATTGGAATTGTGAAATCGCAATATTTCCATTGAGCGGTTCATCCGGAATTCGCATACTGTTCCGCGAAGGGGCGCCCGGATGTTCCGGGCATCCGGATTCAGATTCAGACCTGGAAACGAAGTCCGGCAGCGTGCACGCAATTGCGTCTCTGATTGTGCAACCGCACAACCGGGTAATGTCGATACAAGCAAAGTTGGATCATGCCTGGCGCGGTTCCAGACGTCGTCAAGCCCAAAGAAGCCTTCTCCACAGTTTTTCGCCTGTCGATCCGGCCGTTGTGACACAGGCCAGGGTTGTCTGCCCACGCGGATGTGCGCGGTTTTGAACGGACAGCGCGGACCGGTATCGATGAACCAGCGACGAACAAGCAACAAACACACGAACAATTTCAAGGACCACACCATGTACAAGACCTATGGCTATGCAGCGCATTCCGCCGATGCGCCGTTTGCTCCTTTCGCCTTCGATCGCCGCGATACCGGTCCGCACGATGTCCGCATCGAGATCCTCTATTGCGGCGTGTGCCATTCGGACCTGCACACCGCGCGCGGCGAATGGGCGGGTACGGTGTACCCGAACGTGCCGGGGCACGAAATTGTCGGCCGGGTGACTGAGGTCGGATCTGAAGTCACGAAGTTCAAGGTAGGCACGCTGGCGGGTGTCGGCTGCATGGTGGATTCGTGCCGGACTTGCCCGTCTTGCCAGGAAGGTCTCGAGCAGTATTGCGAGGGCAGCGGTTTTATCGGCACCTACAATGCGCCCGACAAACACACGGGCGGCGTGACCTATGGCGGCTACTCCAAGTCGATCGTAGTGGACGAAGCCTTCACGCTGCGTGTTCCCGAGAACCTTGACCTCGCCGCCGTGGCGCCGTTGTTATGCGCGGGGATCACCACTTACTCGCCGCTGCGTCACTGGAACGTCAAGGCCGGGCAGAAGGTCGGGATTGTCGGGCTGGGCGGGCTCGGTCATATGGGCGTGAAGCTCGCCGCTGCGTTCGGTGCGCACGTGGTGTTGTTCACCACGTCGGCCAGCAAGATTGAGGACGCGAAGCGGCTTGGCGCACACGAGGTCGTGATTTCGAAAGATCCGGAACAGATGGCGCAACACGTCAACTCGTTCGATTTCATTCTCAACACCGTCGCGGCCTCCCATGACCTCGACCAGTTCACCGCGCTGCTCAAGCGCGACGGAACCATGACGCTGGTCGGCGTACCGGAGCATGCCCATCCGTCGCCGTCAGTCGGCAACCTCATTTTCAAGCGTCGTGCGCTGGCAGGTTCATTGATCGGCGGAATCGCGGAAACGCAGGAAATGCTCGATTTCTGCGGCAAGCATGGCATCACGTCGGACATCGAGATGATCCGGATGGACGAGATCGACAAGGCGTACGAGCGCATGGTCAAAAGCGATGTCAAATATCGCTTCGTGATCGACATGGCTACACTCAGCGCGTAGTCCTTTGCTGGTATGGGTTTCGTCCGCGATCGACTGAAACGATAACCGGTTTGATACCCGGCCGGAAATACAGTTGTGAAACCGGGTGTCGAAAGATGCCTTTGCAGAGGCTTGAGCCGTGTGGATCGAAAGACCCATGCACGGTTCTGAGGGGGCTGGACGCGGGTGACCGCGCCCAGCTACCCGACAACCTTCGGCACTACTGCCGAAGCTGATCATACGCCCGAGATCTTCCCCTCATCGCCGGCGCCGCGCGTCGCGATCCCGCTCGACCCTGTCATGCCGGAACCTTCGCACAACCGCACACATCATCGCATCGCGCGCTTTGCCCCCGTCATTTCTTCCCATCCCAAGAACTCGTCCAACCGCGCTGCGCCGAGCCCGATCGAAACCCGCAACCAGTTGATAAAGAGATTTTGCATTCTTCATCGTGGGATCTTACCCAACAGACCTGACGTCGTGACACAGAGCCTCTGAGCGGCAGTCCTCTGAGCGGCAGTCATTTGCATTGTTTGGGTTTGTCAGGCAAGCGATGCGTGCTAGGATCCGCCGTCAGCGTGCGAACTCTTCTTTTCCGACGCCATAGCGTGGACCTTCGCTTGCGCGAGCAGCGCGCTGATTACCGAACCAGTGTGCGCGTATCCGGTCCGCCTCGTCGAGAGCAGGTGAAAATTCATGTCGAATGAACCGTATGTGATAGTCGGCGCGGGACACGCGGCGCGGCGCGCCGCGGAGACGCTGAGGCAGAAGGCGACGGATGTTCGCATCCTGATGGTCGGTGAGGAGCCGGATCTGCCCTACGACCGGCCCGTGCTCTCAAAGGATGCGCTGCTCAGCCACGAAGGCGAGCAGCGCGCATTTATCCGCAATGCCGATTGGTACCGGGAGCAGCGCATCGAGATGCTACTGGGAACGCGCGTCGCGGAAATCGACAGAGCGGCTCGACAGGTGCGTCTCGCCGACGGAGCGAGCATCGCCTACGAGCGCCTTCTGATCGCGACGGGCTCACGGGTGCGCCGCTTCGCCGGACCCGTGGAGGAGGGCGTTCAGGTGCATTACGTTAGGACGGTTGCGGACGCGCGCGGGCTTCGCGACGCGCTCCTGCCTGGTAAGCGAGTAGCGGTACTCGGCGGCGGTTTCATCGGGCTGGAAGTGGCGGCATCCGCAATCATGCGCGGTTGCGCGGTGACGTTGCTGGAACCGGCCGGCCGCCTGCTGCGGCGCTCGATGCCGGAAGCGATCGGCGCCTATCTGTTGGCGCTGCATGCGGGCCGCGGCGTGGACATGCGCCTCGGCGTCACACCAGCGGGCATACGCGTTGCGGCGGGAGGCGCTGTCGTTGATACGGATCGCGGCGAGGTGCCCGCGGATGTAGTGGTGGTCGGCATCGGCGTGCTGCCAAACAGTGAACTCGCGCAAGCCGCGGGACTTGCCGTCGAGAACGGCGTCGTGGTGGACTTGGAATGCCGAACCGCCGATCCCCTGATATTCGCCGCGGGCGAGGTCACGAATCACTTCAACGTAAGGCTCGGCCGGCACGTGCGCGTCGAGTCGTGGCAGGTGGCGGAAAATCAGCCGGCGGTCGCTGCAGCGAACATGCTTGGCGGCAAGCAAAGCTACGACGAAGTGCCGTGGCTCTGGTCGGACCATTACGATTGCAACGTGCAGACGCTTGGCCTCTTTGCCCCGCATCTGAACACTGTCATGCGTGGCGATCCGGCGAGCGGCACTTTCTGCCTGTTGGGGCTCGGCTTGGATGGTAAACTTGAAGCCGTGGCGGCGGTAAACTGCGGGCGCGACATTAGCGTGTTGCGCAGGCTTATGGTGGCGGGAAAAGCGCTCGATGTTGCGCGCCTTGCAGACCCCGCGATTGCGCTACGTACCATGCTCGCAGTTGCGTAGCGACACAGCTGTCGATGGCATTGTTAGACTGCTGTGTTGGTCGCGTAAAATTTAGCGATGTGGAAGTCGCTGTTAGCGCTCCGAAGTGATGCCTCACAACTCTGCCCGCCCGCGCGTCGAGCTCGCCGGTCGCGACGTGGCACGCCGTCATCAGCGTGCCACGTATTCAATAGCGGCGTTCCGGCGGGTGATCTGTCGTGATCCCGCGCCTAACTGGTCCATCGCGTGTAGTTGCCGACGCCATCGATGCTTTGCACGTCGAAACAGGCACAGGTGATTGCGGGCGTGATGCGCGAGCGCATCGGCATGCCGTTCGCCAGGAAGTTGCACGAACAGCATTTAGGCTATGCGTAGCCGATGTTGGCGGCGCACAGCATCTCCTGACTAACGCCTGAAGTCGGCCCGGCTCGTTCGAGCGACCGGACTCGATACCTTCGCGCGATTGGTCGTCAGTTCGATCGGCTGGCAGAATGTGTCGCTCATCATGGATTCCCGCCATGTTGGCGGATCATCGGGCGGATCGTACCAGCGTACTTAAAGTACCAGGTTCCTGATCCGGCGCATGCCCAATTTGCAGCGCTCCTGTTTTGCGGACGAGACTGGCAAATGCGTGCAATACGGCTTGCTGACCATGCCCGATGCCTTGGGCGAGATTGGCCACAACACGCTGGTGAGCGAGATTCAGCCTCGAGCGCTCGAGTGTGACTGAAATGGTTCCACGACTGCAGCGCCCGGCCTTGTAAATCCTACGCGGGCGACTCACTACAAACGGCTGAAGCCGACGTCGCAAGGACGACGCTCGTTCATCACTTCGGCTCACGCGGTGCAGCGTGCGCACGGACTGTACGATCGAGCATCTGTCCCCGGCCTAACGTGATTTCTCGCGCCGCACAAGGTTCGTCTCGTCGAGCAACGCGGTTAGCATGGTGCCGTTCCGCTGGCGGGTGATATGAATTATGGGTGCCACAGGACGCCGCTCCCGAGCACTCGGTCGACCGCGACCTTTCACCAGCTAGTCCCCGGTACAATCATTTCCTGCGCGGCTAGGTCGCCCATGACATCGTCGGGCCCACCGCTGCCTTTTCATTTCGCCTCGCGCACGGCGCATTTGAGCGCGCTATCCCGTTAGCCTGGTTGTCACAGCTGATTGCCAGCCGCTTCGTAAGAGGCCGCTCATCCACAGTGACAGATGCGTGAACCCGACGGGGCATGGCTCGCGAAGTCGAGCGAGCAGCCGTTTTGCGTGTTCCGTGCCTGCGAAGGATGCAGTCCGGTCGCGCAATGATCGGATCGACCGACCTCGTCCTGCACGAGCCGAATGAAAGCCGCGCGCTGCGCGGTATCGTTCTCCCGGGCGTTGAACGCGAGCAGCACCTGACTCGTTGCTTCCGATTGGCTTTGCAAGTCGCGCCATGCCACGCCACTGACGGCAATTGCGCTCAGCGACGCGGGCAGGATCGTCACGCCGAGCCCAGCGGCAACAAGGCCGAGAATGGTCGCCGCTTCCTTCGCCTCCTGGGAGATCTGTGGAAAGAAGCCGGCCTGCGTGCAGCATTGATAGATCTGCTCGTAGTAACCCGAATGAGCGCCGCTCGCGCGCAACACGAACGGTTCCTTAGCAAGCATCTCGATGGGTATGGGTTGTTTTGATGCAGCGAGCGGATGGTCGGCATGCAGCACTACCATCAATTTGTCGGTCATTACCAGGATCGTCTCGATGTCATCTGGCAGCGAGTTGGCCATGGGCCGCACGAAGCCGACGTCGAGTTCGCTGCTGCGCAACGCGTCGATCACCGGCTCGGTCATTGAATACTCCAAATTCAGCCGCACTCCCGGCGATTCGCGGCGGAACGCGCGAATCGCGGCCGAAAACACGTGGGTGAACGGCGCCGTGGCGGTAAAGCCGATCCGCAGCACGCCGACTTCGCCCCGCCCCGCGCGCTTGGCCATATCGACCGCATGCGAAGCCTGCTGAACCACCGAGCGCGCCTCCTCGAGAAAGAGGCGGCCGGTATCTGTCAAGGCTACGTGACTGCGATTGCGCCGAAATAAAAGCGCACCGAGTTCGCGTTCAATCTCCTGCACATGCTGGCTCAGCGGTGGTTGGCTGATGTGCAATCGCCGTGCCGCTTTGGTGAAGCTCAACTCCTCAGCAACAGCGATGAAGTAGCGGAAATGCCGGAGTTCCATGGTTCGCCTTTTAAGCAGTCAGTCCCCATTCCACGTCGTCAAGCGTCGAGCCGCGTGGGCCGGCCGGTGGACCAGGCGTGAGTGAGCTCGCGGCGAAGAGAATTCGGTCACCCTTGACATCGAGTGGTCTGAATTTCAGTGGCCTAACGACACCAGCACTGCTCCGGTCATGTCCTCAGGTAACAATCACCGCCTTTCGAAAGCGGGAAACGCATGTTGCACACTCGCCCCATCGTCACTTATCGATCGTGGCCAGTTCACGCATCACCTGCAGGCTTTCAGCCAGTAAGGGATCCACGTGGTAGTAGAGCAATTGCGTACCGAGCGCGGCGTAGTGAGTGATGTCGCGCTTCGTCACCAGCGTACCCGCAACCTTGCCCGCCGCATGGATGCGGGCAATGACCCACTCGACCATGTCCAGTACCGGTTGAGGGCGCGTGCCCCCGGGCGGCACGCGCGGTGAATAGCCCATCGTGATCGAGAGGTCACCGGGGCCGATAAAGAAGACGTCGATGCCTTCCACGGCGAGGATCTCGTCGAGGTTGTGCACGGCCTCGGTGGTCTCGATCATGACGATGATCAGCTTCTCGGCAATTTCCTTGTCCGGGCAGTTGTAGCGCACCGTCGCGACTACCTCGCGGGCCTGTTGCGCTGTATTCACGAGCGGCACCATCAAGCCGTCCGCGCCGCAGTGCAGACAGCGCGCGAGCATTGAGTGCTCCTGATTTTGCGGCCGCGCAATCGTCCGTCCGCCGCTGAGCCGTGCACCCTTGGCCATCTGCTGCAATTGCTCGTAACTCGCCGTTCCGCTTTCGCAGTCCACGAAGATCAGATCGGCTCCCGCATTCGCCAGCGTCTCGGTCAGGGTCATCGAGACATGGCTAGGGTTCAGCATCACGACACTGCCACCTTGCGCTAGGCGCTTCTTCAAAGTCGAAATCATTTCTCATCCCAAGTACGGTGTTAATCGGACCCGTTTCCCGTTCGAACGGCGTGAGGATATGCCTTCATATTTCGAACCACAAGCGCGGAATCACTAGTGAAAGGGGAATGTGATGCCGGGATTCTTATAGCTTTGTCCTATAAGAGCAGGCGCAATTCAGTATTGGAAGGGCATTTATGGCGGACGTATGGTTTGCCTACGGTCTGTCGGAATAGCAATGCCAGCATGCCGCGGGAGCCCGATCCATCGGGACAAGAGACAGGAGGACTGTAAGGTGACAACGGCAATCGAGTTGAGAAAGAGATGGGCTCGCGGCGAGACGGTATTCGGTGCGTGGGCGGCGTTGCCGTGCGCATTTGCTGCCGAATTGATGTGCGTTCCGGGCGTGGGATATGTGTGCATCGACCAGCAGCATGGGCTGGTCGATTATTCGGACATGGTAGGCATGCTGCGCGCCATCGAAGGCCGCGGCGTGGTGCCGTTGACCCGAGTTCCTGCGAATGAAAATTGGATGATCGGCAAGGCGCTCGATGCGGGTGCGCAAGGCGTGGTGGTGCCGATGGTTAACAACCGCAGCGAGGCGGCAGCAGCGGTGGCCGCATGCCGCTATGCGCCAGCAGGCGCCCGCTCGTTCGGGCCAGTACGCGCCTCCATGGTCCTGGATTCACGCGATGTCGCGGTGGTCGGCGACAGCATGCTGTGTTTCGTCATGGTGGAGACTCGCGATGCGGTGGAACGCATCGACGAGATCGCAAGCACGCCGGGTCTCGACGGCATCTATGTCGGTCCCGCAGACCTCGCGCTCGGCCTCGGTTTGCCGCCTAACCTCGACAAGGAGGAGCCGGAGCACGTCGCGGCGGTGGAGCGCGTCCTGCAGGCCTGCCAGAAGCATGGAATTGTCGCGGGTATTCAATGCGGCTCGGGCCGCGCGGCGCGCAAGTTCGCCGACAAGGGCTTTCGGTTCGTCACGTTCGCCAAGGATTCGTCGCTGATTCCGTCCGCGATGGATAAAGAAATTACCGCCGCGTTCGGTGACTCAGCCGTTCAAGGCACCAAGCAAAGAGGTTACGCATAAATGAGCTCGCGCCCGAATGAAGCATTCCGCGACGAAATCGCTGAATTGATCGCCTCGTATGTCGTCGGTGTATCGAAGCAACTCAATGCGCATACCGAGCGTGCGGCCAAGTGCGTGCTGATCGACGCCATGGCGGTGTCGGTCGGCGCACTGCGCCATCCGGCCGCCCAAAAGGCAAGGCAGCACGCCTATCGCTTCGCCGGCGCGACCGGTAGCGCCTTGATCTGGGGTACGAAGCAACGCACGAGTCCCGAACTCGCCTCGCTAACCAATGGGGTCCTGCTGCGCTGCTATGACTATAACGACTTCATGGTCGGCAAGCGCAACAGCGGGCATCCGAGCGACATGGTCGGCGGCGTGATCGCGGCGGCGGAGTGGGCCGGCGCATCGGGTGCGGAGCTTTTGTCGGCGCTTGCGGTCGGTTATGAACTGGTCGGCGCCGCGTTCGACGCGTTTTCCACCGCGCCCGGTGGCTGGGACTATACGAATCTGACCGCGATCGGCGCGACCGCTGCGATCGCGACCGTGCTCAAGCTTGATGAATCGCAAACGCGCGAAGCGCTGGCGATGACAGTGGTCCCGCACTTCGCCAGCGATGAAATCGAGTCGGGTGAACTCAACGCGCGAGGCGACCTGACAATGTGGAAGCGCTTCAACGGCAGCGATGCGGTGCGCAATGCGCTGCAGGCTTGCTTACTGGCATCCGTGGGCGTCGAAGGCGCGATTCGCCCGTTCGTCGGCAAGTGCGGCTTCGTGAAGAAGATGCAAAACACTTGGGATCCACTTGCGGTGTTGCGCGAGGTGCTCGTTACCGAACGGCCGCTTGCCCGCATCGGCCAAGCCATGATGAAGCGCTGGCCTGTCGGATCCGTAGCACAGAGCGCGATCCAGGCGACGCTCGATGCGCGCGCGCAGATCGGCGATATCGACCGTCTCAAAGAGATCCGGGTCTTTGCCGAGGAAGGCGCCTATGAACATCTCGTGCAGATCCGCACGGCGCCATGGGAGCCAATTTCGCGTGAGACGGCGGATCACTCGCTGCCCTATATCGTCGCAGCAGCAGCGATAGATGGCTATGTGCACGTCGACAGCTTCAATCTCGGCACCGTATTGGACCCGCTGCGGCGCAAGTTCCTGAAAGACAAGATCAAGGTCAGTTCGGCGCCGGAACTCGGCACGCTGGCGGGTGGCAAGCTTGCGCGGGCCGCGGCCGGCTACCTGTCCCGGGTGGAAATGGAGACGCTCGACGGCCAGATCTTTCACGGCGCGCCGCGTCCATTCCCCGGACATCCCGACAATCCGTTCTCGGACAGCGACCTGCTTGCCAAGTTGAGCGAAAACGCGGCACCCTTAATTGGCAAGAGCCACGCCCAACGCCTGGGTGATGCAATGCTGTCACTCGACCGGATGCCCGATCTCACCAGCCTGATGGAACTGCTTGCATTCGATGCTCCCGCTCAGGTCGACGTACCGCTCGCCGCCGAATGAGACGCGCGCGCGTTGCCTAACGCGCGCCTGCTTACAGTCTGAAACGAATCGCAAAGGAGTTGACCGATGACTACCGCAGAACAAAATCGCCTGCTGACTCGCACAGGCCCTGGTACGCCAATGGGCGAAACCTTTCGCCGCTATTGGATCCCGGCGCTGCTCGCCGAGGAATTGCCGGAGCCGGATTGCGCGCCGGTCCGGGTGCCGTTGCTTTCGGAGAAGCTGCTCGCCTTTCGAGATACCAGCGGCAAGATCGGCTTGATCAGCGAATTCTGTGCTCACCGCGGGGTGTCGCTATGGTTCGGCCGCAACGAGGAAACCGGCATTCGCTGTCCCTATCACGGCTGGAAGTACGACACCGACGGTCAATGCACGGAGGTGCCATCTGAGCCGGCGGAGAGCGGCTACTGCAAGAAAATCAAACTGACGTCATATCCGTGCATCGAGATGGGCGGGGTTATCTGGACCTACATGGGGCCGCCCGAACTACAGCCGCCGCCCCCATCGTTTGAATGGGTCGGCTTGCCGGCATCGCATCGCTTCCTGTCCAAGCGGATCCAGGAAACGAACTATCTGCAGGCGATGGAGGGTGGGATCGATTCAAGCCACGTCTCGTTCTTGCACCGCGGCGAGCTCGACACCGATCCCTTGCACCGCGACACGGCCGGCGCAAAATACTCCCGCTCGACCAACACCACGTTCGACGTGGTCGAGTCCGGCGGTGGGCTGATCATCGGCGCGCGACGCGATGCGGATCCCGGCTTCAATTATTGGCGCATCACACAATGGATTATGCCGTGGTACACACTGATTCCACCCTATGGCGGCGGCCACGCGCTGAACGGCCACGCCTGGGTGCCGATTGACGATGAAAACTGCACGGCATGGAGCATGACGTTCCATCCCGTGCGGCCGCTCTCGGAGGAAGAAGTCTCGGCGATGACCAGCGGACGCGGGGTGCACGTGGACCTGATCCCCGGTACATTCCGTCCGGTAGCCAATCGCGACAACGACTACCTGATGAACCGCGAGGCCCAGAAGTCCGGGAGGCATTACAGCGGCATTGCCGGAATCGCCATCCAGGATGCGTCGTTGCAGGAGAGCATGGGTGCCATTGCCGATCGGACAGTCGAGAATCTGGTGTCTACCGACAACGCCATCATTCTGGCCCGGCAGCGCCTTGCCGAGGCCATCAAGGCGGCGCAGCAGCAAAGCCCGGTGCCCGGTCTCACGCCCGAACAGCAACGGTTGCGCTCGGCATCTTTCGTGTTGCCTGTTGAGGGCAATTTCCGCGCGACAATCGAGGATGCAGTCAGGGTCCGAGAAGGCGAAGCGCACGTTGCCGTATAGTGGTAGTGGGCGGTCGGGAGCGACGTCGGAATCGAGGCAATCGGTTTCCAGGAGAACAATATGACAGCCTTTCAGGACGGTATTTCCGCCCCGCCCAAAGCGCCAGCAACGACAATCCGTTCACGCCGGAACACGTTGTCGGCACGCGACCGGATGATGGGTCTGCTCGTGCCGCTTGCCTTGCTCGCGATCTGGGAGCTCGCCGCGCGGCTTGGCTGGATCGACGTGCGGTTCTTTCCGGCCCCAAGCAATGTCGCAAAGGCGATGGTCTCCTCAATGCGTTCAGGCGAGCTGCTCGTCAATACGAAGGCGACGCTGCAGCGCCTGCTGCTCGGCTTCGTACTGGGCGGCTTGCCGGGCTTGGCCGTGGGTATCCTGATGGGCGTCTACCGCCCGCTGCGGCTGATCTTCGATCCACTGATCGCCGCCACCTATCCGATTCCGAAGAGCGCGATCCTGCCGCTGATCCTACTGATCTTCGGGCTGGGGGAGTCGTCCAAGGTGGTGATGGTGGCGATTGGCGCCTTCTATCCCATCGCCATCAATACCACCAGCGGCGTGCGCGAGATCAGCCCGATCTATTTTGATGTCGGACGCAATTTCAACGCGAGCCGCTGGGATATCTTTCGCACGGTCGCGCTGCCCGGAGCGCTGCCTTTCATCATGACCGGCGCGAAGCTTGGCGCGGGGCTCGGCCTGATCCTGATTTCCATCGCCGAGATGATGGGCGCGAAAACTGGACTCGGCTACATGATCTGGAGCGCCTGGGAGACTTTCGACGTGGAGCAGATGTATGTCGGCTTGTTCGTGGTCTCGCTGATCGGCTATTTGCTGACCGTTCTTTTCAACGAACTCGAGCGCCGCGTCGTGCCTTGGAAAGGGGCTTCTAAATGAAGCATGTGTTGTCTTTGAATGCTGTACGAAACGAAGCGGAAGACCCGTGCGAGATAACGAGCCCGCCGGTCAAGATCCGGGTCGATGGCCTCACGCGCCGCTATGACGGCATGACCGTGCTGGACGATGTGAGTTTCGACATCGCCGATGGCAAGTTCTGTTGCGTGGTGGGTCCAAGCGGTTGCGGCAAGACGACCCTGCTTCGGATCCTCGCGGGTCTCGATACGGCCACCGCTGGAAGTTTGTCGGTGCGTAATCCGATGCCGGGCGTGCCGGGAAACTCTGTCGTGTTCCAGGGCGACTCCATCTTCCCTTGGATGACAGTGTGGGACAACGCCGCTTATGGCCTGAAGATGCGCCGAGTCCATAAAACGCAGATACGGAATACGGTCGGCCATTTTCTGGAGCAGACCGGGCTCACGCGGTTCTCCCACATGTATCCCCACCAGCTTTCCGGCGGCATGCGCCAGCGAGTGTCGATCGCCCGAGCGTTCGCGAACGACGCCGAGATCCTCCTGATGGATGAACCCTTTTCGGCGCTCGACGAGCAGAACAAGACCATCTTGCAGGAAGAGCTCCTGCGGATCTGGGAGGTGCACCGCAAGACCGTGGTGTTCATCACGCACAGCGTGGACGAAGCCGTCACGCTCGGTGACCAGATCATCGTGATGACGGCGCAGCCAGGCCGAATCAAGAAGATTATCGAAGTGCCGCTGCAGCGTCCCCGCAATGTGGTCGAGCTTCGCCATGACCGGCGTTACGGCGAAATCGTCTACGAGATATGGGGACATCTGCGCGAGGAAGTGGAAAAAGCACGTCAACGATGAGGCTTCGCAGCGCCGCGTCGAAAACGATTCATTTGTTAGTTGCTGCGTTGGAGAACCATCCATGCAATACGCCATACCCACGCCTGACGTGACCACGGTCGCGGTCACCAACGGCGAATCGTTCCCGGTACGCCGGATCTATTGCGTCGGCCGCAACTACGCGGCGCATGCCCGCGAGATGGGCCACGATCCGAACCGCGAACCGCCGTTCTTCTTCATGAAGCCGGCGGACGCGATCGTCGCGAGCGGCAGCACGATTCCTTATCCGACCCAGACCGCGGACTACCACTATGAGATCGAAATGGTCGTCGCGCTCAAGGGAGGCGGTCGCGATATCCCGGTGGAGAAGGCGCTGGACGTGGTGTATGGCTATGCGGTCGGGCTCGACATGACGCGCCGCGATATGCAGAGCGTGGCCAAGAAAATGCAGCGTCCGTGGGACATGTCGAAGGGTTTCGACCGGTCGGCGCCGTGTTCGGCGATCTCGCCGGTGTCCGAGGTCGGGCATCCGTCGAAGGGCGCGATCTGGCTGAAGGTGAACGATGAACCGCGTCAGCAAGGCGACCTGTCCGACCTGATCTGGAATGTCGCCGAAACGATCTCGGCGCTCTCCGGCCTGGTCGAACTCGCGCCGGGCGACCTGATCTTCAGCGGTACGCCAGAGGGCGTCGGGCCGGTGAAGAAGGGCGAGACGATGCATGGGCACGTCGACGGCCTGACTGACCTCATGATCACCATCGAGTAGGCCCCGCTCATCCTGGGGACCGCACATGGACAAGCTACAGGGGAAGAGCACGATCGTTGCGCTGATAGTCGCGTCCGCGTATTTCATGGAGAACTTCGACGGCACCGTGATAACCACCGCGTTGCCCTCGATTGCGGGTTCGTTTGCCTCGAGTGCGCCGGCCGCTAGCGCGGGCATTACCGCATACATGTTCGCGGTCGCGATCTTCATTCCGGTGAGCGGTTGGCTGGCTGACCGCTACGGTAGCAAGACCGTCTTCCGCGCGGCGATAGGTTTGTTCATGCTCGCCTCCATGCTGTGCGGCGTCTCCGCTACATTGGCCGAATTCACCGCGGCCCGCGCGCTGCAAGGCATGAGCGGCGCGATGATGCTGCCGGTAGGACGCCTGATCGTGCTGCGTTCCACGAGCCGCGCCGAGTATGTTCGCGCGATGTCGCTTGTCACCATGCCCGGCGTGGTAGGGCAGATCATGGGTCCGTTGCTGGGCGGATTTTTCGCCAGCTACCTGACGTGGCGCTGGATCTTCTTCGTCAACTTGCCGATAGGGCTGCTCGGTGTAGGCCTTGTCACGTGGCTGATGGACGAGCAGGCTGGGGAGGTGCGCTCGCGGTTCGACTGGTGGGGTGCCTGCCTCGTGGGCGTGGCGGTCGGCTGCCTGATCGCGGGCCTGAGCATGCTGGCGTCATCGCCCGGGATATCGATCGCGGCGCTGCTGACGGTAGTCGGTTCGGTGAGCGGGGCACTGGCGGTCCGTCACCTGAAGGCGTGCCCGCATCCGCTGCTCGAATTGCGACTGCTCGCGAAGGCGACGTTTGCGCGAGGCGCCAGCGGCACTTTCCTGTTTCGTCTGGCCGCCTCCGCTTTCGGTTTTGTATTGCCGCTGCTGCTGCAGATCGTCCTGGGCATGAAGCCGTTCGTAGCCGGTGTACTGGTGTTCAGCTCTGCGCTGGGCGCCTTCGTGATGAAAGGATCCGCCCCGCCTATCCTGCGCCGTTTCGGTTTTCGGTCGGTACTGCTGTGCAATGGCGCCTTGAGCGCGCTGTCGATCCTGGTGTGCATGGGCTTCGGCCTCGCGACATCGCTCCTCGTCATCGCGGTGGCGCTGCTGGCGGGCGGTTTTGCCCGCTCCTTGCAGTTCGCGGCGCTTAACGCCGTGGTCTATGCGGATGTCGAACCTGCCTTGATGAGCGCGGCGACCAGTTTCGCCAGTATGCTCCAACCACTCGCATCGGCCGCGGGCATCGCCGCAAGCGCGTTGTTGCTGCGGGTAATGAGCACGCACGGCCGACTAAGCGCGCTCGACATGCGCATCACATTGTTCGTGATCGGCGCGATCGCGCTGGGCGCGGCCTGGCCGTTCCGGGCGATGGCGGACATGGCCGGCGCGGAGCTGAGCGGTCGCCAGCCCTTGCAACGCCATACCGAACCGCGTTGAAGTCCGTTAGGGCTGAAATCGTCCTGTTGGCCGTTGCGGGAGTTGTCTGAAAAAGACAGCGGATTCATCTCTTCAAGGAACCAATTTAATGACAGATTCAACGCGATTGACTCTTTGCGACAGCAGCGAGGTCTCGACTGATATGCCGGTGCGCTGCGAGCGCAACGGCGTTGCCTATGCGGTGTTCGTCCTGGAGGACGACTATTTCGTCCTCAGCGACATGTGCTCGCATGGCCCCGGCTCATTGTCGCAGGGCTATGTCGAGGGCTGCGAAGTCGAGTGTCCCTTTCATCAGGGGCGTTTCGACATCCGCACCGGTCAACCTACCGCACCACCCTGCTCCCAACCGGTTCGGAGCTGGACCGCGCATGTGGTCGCCGGGCGCATCGAGATCGATCCGGGCGAGATCACCCGCATGGCGAACGCGCGTGAAACGCAGGGTTGAACTCACTCATGCGCCGCGATCCTGACCGGCACAAAAAGTCACGATGCCACGCAACCGCTGGCCCTGATCTCCCGCGGTTCCTCCGATTCGTGGCCCGCGCGGGCACCCTCTGCAAAAGCCTCAAGCCATCTTTGCCGACCGCAGTTACTATGCCGAGCCATATCGGCAGGAACTGCGCGAACGCGGCTTCAAGCCCCTGATCGCCGAACGTCGGCGCGTGGAGACATGCACGCAGCATTCCTCAACTCGGCTGTTGCTTGATCTGCTCGAATACACTCCAATGAGTGGAGTAGTCTTAGAAAACCGTCTCTAACCATTGAGGATCACTGAGGTGAAAAAAATGTCTCTTTTCAAATTTCTATCGGCTGTTTGCTTCGCATTTTCGCTGACCACGGCTTCCCAGGTGCAGGCCCAGAACACGGTCACGGTCGGCATCGCCAATACCAGCGCTGACGCCGGCGTCCTGATCGCAAAGGAAAATGGTTATTTCAAGGATGAGGGCATCGACGTCAAGCTCGTGCCGTTCGCCTCGGCGGCGTTGATGATCGCGCCGCTCGCGACCGGCGAGCTCGATGTCGGCAGCGGTACCGCATCGGCCGGTCTCTACAACGCGGTGCTGCGCAGCGTGAAAATCAAGGTGGTTGCCGACAAGGGCTCCGTCCAGGAAGGCTACGATTACTCGACGCTACTGATACGCAAGGACCTGGTCGATAGCGGCCGTTACAAGACCTTTGCCGACCTGAAGGGCATGACGGTCGCAGTCGCAGCCAAAGGGGCCGGGTCCGAATCGGCGCTCAACGAAGCATTGAAGAAGGGCGGCTTGACGATGCATGACGTCAATGTGGTCTATCTTGGCTTTCCCGATCATCTAGTCGCGCTGGAAAACAAGAAAATCGACGCTAGCATCACGGACGAACCGACGATCACTCGCGCGATCGAGGGCGCTATCGCCGTAAAGGCAAGTCCCAAGGCGATTTATCCGGGGCAGCAGAACGCCGTGGTGGTGTATTCCGACAAGTTCATGAAGGACCGCGACCAGGCGACGCGCTTCATGATCGCGTATATCCGCGCCGTCCGTTTTTACAACGACGCGCTTTCGGGAGGCCGTTTGGCAGGGCCGACGTCCAGTAAGGTGATCGATATCCTGATCAAGAACACCAAAATCAAGGATGCGGGTTTCTATCGCAGGATTACCCCAGCCGCAACCAATCCGAACGGTAGCGTCAACGAAGTGGCGCTCGCCAATGACCTGAAATATTTTAAGGCGCGCGGCTATGTAAGCGGCAACATCGAGGTGAGTGATGTCGTCGACGATTCATTTGCCGCGGCCGCTGTGGCCAAGCTTGGGCCGTACAAGCCGCTTGTGGCGTCAAATTAGGCGCGGCAACGTCATGCGAGCGTTGCAGGGTTAGGGCCACAGAACCAGCATCTGCAGATGCTGGACGCGGCGGCGCGCGGCCGGAGCCCTGATGGCCGACATTGGATTTATCGCAGCGTTAAGCGCTTGCCGGGTGTTCTCGCTTATAGGACTGACCACTAAGAGCGACAGCTAAATAATATTAGACGCTTGTTTTTTGGGCGGTCAATCTTGCTCATGGAGACATTCCTGCGTTCGCCATTACTTGGATTTATTTTTCTTAGCATCTGAGAGTCGTGCGATTTCATTGGTTCAATGGACTCGCCGTTTCACGCGGGAATACTTTAAAAAGCGGCGAATGACCGCCGGCAACGTCGTCGCGCCAAACCGAGCGAAGACGAGAGCAAATAAGTAATGTGAAAGCGCCGCACGGTGAATATTCGAAGGCGGATATTCTCTCTTCGCGGATAAGAGAAAAAGACCGACTTTTTGGAGTATCCGTGAAATTGCCTGCTCAAACCACTAAGATAAAATTTGTATACCTAATAATATTAGCGACCTTGCTGGCGTATGACTTGCCGGCACAGGCGCAAAGCAGCGTGACGCTGTATGGTTTGCTCGATGCGGGTATCAGCTATTCCAGCAATAACGGCGGTAAGAAGCTCTATCAGTTCGCCGACGGCGTGTATACCGGCAATCGCTGGGGCATGACGGGAGTCGAGGATCTGGGCGGCGGCACGCGCGCCGTCTTCAAGTTGGAAAGCGGTTTCACGCTCGGCACCGGCAAGGCTCTCGGCGGTGGGGCGGCGTTCAGCAGGCAGGCGTACGCCGGGTTGAGCGACAATACCTACGGTACCTTGACCTTTGGCCTGCAGTATGACTTCATCAACGACTACGCAGCCAACGACAACGTCAGCGGCGACGTCACAGGTTACGGTTCGCACCAGGGTGACTATGACCGGATGGGTACAGACCGGCTGCCGAATGCGGTCAAGTATGTGAGCCCAAACATACATGGTTTTTCGTTTGGCGGCATGTATTCGTTCAGCAACACCGCAGGCGATTTCTACGATGGCAGCGGCTGGAGCGCGGGGGGAAACTATTCGGGTGGACCGCTGCAGGTGGGCCTGGCTTATACCCGCCTGAACGGCACGACGACCGACCCCTTTGCGAAGATCGGTTTCACCTCCTTCCTGGGCCAGCGTGTCGCCACGGTCAACCCCAACACGGGCGCGGTGACCGACCTGTATTCGTCCGGTAATTTCCGGCTCGACTATTCCGGCGCGCTCGTGCTGGCGGGCGCCTATCAGCTCGGCCCTGCGAGAATCATCGCCAACGTCACGCGCACGACCTTTAAGGCGAACGGTGTTACGTCGAGCATGTGGGTTGGGGAGGCGGGCACCATCTACAACATCACTCCTGCGTTGCAGGCGGTGGGCGGCTATCAGTACACGACGTTCGAAGGCGCACACTGGCATCAGCTCGCGGCCGGCCTGACCTACCACTTGTCGAAAGCCACATTCGTGTATGGCGGCTTCGACTATCTGCGAGCCTCCAGCGGCGTGTACCCGGTGATCGGTGGCCACTTTGCGCCATCCACCAGCGACAATCAGAGCGACGCGCGGATCGCGATACTGCACAAGTTCTGAGGGCGGTTTAACTGAATGGAGATTCGCGCGAATGAGTGACATCGTCAGGATTGCGACCGACTCAAGGATGAGTCGGGTCGTAAAGGCCGCTGACTTGATATTTGTCGGCGGCCAGACGTCGAATGACCGGACGTTCGACGTGAAAGTGCAGACAAGGCAAGTATTGGCCAATATTGATGGCTTTCTCTCGCTGGCGGGCGCTGACAAGACGCGATTGGTTTCGGCGCAAGTCTGGCTGGCCGACATTGCCCGCGACTTTGCCGCCATGAACGAGGTGTGGGAAGCGTGGCTCCCGCCCGGTTGCGCGCCGACGCGGGCAACCGTCGAGGCGAAGCTGGCTGCGGCGGACATGCTGGTTGAGATATCGGTGACGGCGCTCGCCTGATTTGGTGACGTTGGGATATCACATTGCTTCTGCGGTGGTAGCCATTGCATTGAGGCAGCCGCCGCCCATAGCAGTCGTGCCGCGTGAATATGGGGCGGTAGAACTACGGCGATCCAAAATGCGCTCATGAGAGGTCGGATGAAGACGCTGAATTCGGCGCTGGCCAAGGTGTTGAAACGCCTATCCTATCCTCTGGAGGTGATCTTGATTTATGTCCGATGGTACGTTATCCAGATCATGCACATGGTCGTGAAAGGTCAGACGAAGATAAAAGGAGGAGCGAAGTGCCCATCCCCCGGAAAATTGCGATGAGATCACAACGCGGTCGACTGACGCTGCGCGGTGCGGCCGACATAGCTGAGGAATGGCTATGCGCGGGCTGACCCGGAGCGCGGCGGGCAAGCCCACGGTCGTGCTCGTGGTGCCGATCCTTCCCTCGATGCTGGAGATGTTGGAGAAAGAATTTACGGTTTTTCGGCTGTGGGAGGCGCCCGAGAGCAACGCGGCTTTGGCGTCATGGGCCGAATCCGCGCAAGCGCTAGTCACATCCGCCGATGGCCCCGTGAACGCCCGGCTGCTCGATGCGCTGCCGAACCTAAAGATCGTCTCGACCATGTCGACCGGGCTCGACCATATTGATCTGGATGCAGCGCGCGCGGGCGGAATCGCGGTCACGAACACCCCCGAAGTAACAGCCGAGGCTGTCGCCGATCTCGCGATGGCGCTGGTGCTTCACGTGGCGTATCAAATCGCCCCCGGCCGCCATTCCGCGTGTGCGCGCGGTTCGCTGGAAGCCTTACCGCCGCCGAGGCGCAGTGTCGCCGGCACATGCGTCGGCATACTGGGGCTCGGCTGCGTCGGTCTCGCCTTTGCACGCCGAGCGCAGGCGTTCGGCATGCGGATCAGCTATTACGAACCACGGCGCAAGCCTGATGTCGGTTATGCCTATTGTAGCGATCTCGAGGTGCTCGCACGCCACGTTGATTACCTTGTCATCACCGCACCGGGAGGAACTGCGACACGCCATCTGGTCGACGCGCGCGTACTTGCCGCGCTCGGCTCGGGGGGTACGCTCATCAATGTCGGCCGCGGCTCGATCGTTGACGAGCGAGCGCTGATCGATGCGCTGAGCGACGGAACGCTCGGTGCGGCTGCTCTCGACGTCTTCGCCCATGAGCCACATGTGCCACATGAATTGCGTGCACTCGACAACGTCGTGTTGCTGCCACATGTCGGGAGCGCAACGCTTGAGGCGCGCGCGGCCATGGCCCAACTCGTGGTCGACAACCTACGTGCCTATTTCGCCGGGAAGGTGTTGCTTACGCCAGTGGTCCAAGCCTAAAGAACTTCCTACAACGGAATGAATTTTTTGAAGCAGTAAGATTAGAGACAAAACCCCGATGAACGTTGTCATTTTAGATGCCGGTACGCTCCCTATACCGATCGCTCGCCCGGCTTGGGCAACAGGCTGGGTCGACCGTTTGGCAACCCAGCCCCGCGATGTGGTCGATGCGTTACGCGATGCCACCATCGCGATTACTAACAAAGTTCCGATCCGCCGCGCTGATTTGGAACGCCTGCCTCGGTTGCGTTTCATTTGCCTCGCCGCTACTGGCTTTGATTGCGTGGATATTGACGCATGTCGCGAACGGGGGATCGCCGTGTCGAACGTTCCAGGGTATTCCGCGCAGAGTGTGTCCGAGTGGGTAATCGCTTCAATTTTCGCCTTACGTCGCAAGTTGCTAGAGTATCGGACTCTTGCATTCGAAAAGTGGGCGTCGTCTCAATCGTTCTGTGTACATGGCGCGCCTATCCTTGACATTGCCGGTACGACACTTGGCATTGTGGGACGGGGAGCTATTGGGCAAGCGACCGCTCGTCTCGGGAGCGCAATCGGAATGAACGTGATCTACGCGGAGCACCGTGGGCGTGCCGATGCGCGCGAAGGCTTTCTTCCGTTCGAGGAAGTCCTGCGACGGTGCGATGTCCTGTCATTGCACTGTCCGCTCACCGATCAAACGCAGAATCTTATCGGCAAAAACGAGTTGGCTTCGCTAAAGCCAGGCGCAATGCTGGTGAACAGCGCGCGTGGCGGCCTTATCGATACGTCTGAACTACTCGATGCCTTGACTAGTGGCCGGCTGGGTGGGGCAGCGTTGGACGTCCTGCCAAAAGAACCTCCCGACATCACGGAACGTTTGCTCCACTGCTCTCACCGGAATTTAATCGTGACGCCGCATATCAGTTGGGCTGCCACCAATGGAGCATGGAGACTAAATCAGGGTGTCGGGGAGAATCTGAACGCTTATAATTCAGGGTTGCCAATCAATGTTGTGAACAGAGTTAGCAAGGCCTGACGGTTCTGATAATCATATAGCCGGCCTGCCTCCGTCCCAGTAGAACGGCTGGCGTAGAGTCGGGGTGCGGACAGCGACTTGACGCACAGGGGGCCGGCATGAACAAGTTTAGTGGAATCGACCTGTACCCGAACAACAGTGTTTTAGTGGTCGGCGATGAAGCTGACCGGATCGTCTACCGACGGCGCTTACCCAACGATCCGGCATAGATCCGGGCGGCGCTGGCGCCGCATCGCGGGACTTGGTAGGGGTGGTCATCGAAGCGACGTTTTCCGGCTGCGATCGAAAGAGAGAGGATTGCCAATTCACCAGGGCCGACTATCGAGCTTGGAAAACGACGCGATGGTCGGGTAAGCGCCGAAAGAACAGACCGATTCGACAGTCGGCTTTCCGCCCCATATCCAGATAAGCGTCACAGTCATCGCCGAAAAGGTTCGCGCCCAGGAGATCGTAACGCGTCTAAGGCTTATCAACATCGCTGAATGTTGCGCTGTTCAGCTGACAACGGAAATGTCGACGCAAGGTCGCAGGCGAAAAACCATTGACTGTAGATCGCTCCGATGCAGAGCCACTTAAATGCAAGCGACCATTGTCCCGGTCGAGAAGGAAAGGGCGCTTCGCATTAAAGCTTCGCGCTCAGGTGCCGCTAGTCGGTCTACAGTATACAAAGAGGCAATCATGTATTTCATCAACAACATCAAAATCGGCACCCGACTGAGCATGGGCTTCGGCATCACTCTACTGTTGCTGTGCCTTATCGGCGTGCTGGCGCTCGTTCAGGCCTCTCGTGTTTTCGATGGCACTGAGCAATTGGCGGCCAACTGGCTACCGCGCATTCAAACGCTGGGAGAAGTCCGTTCCCTTGCTAGCCTTGTTCGAAAGACGACCCTTGAATCTATGTTGGCCGTCACGCCAAAGGATAAGCAATTGCAAAGGAGTCGACACGACGACGCCATTGTGAAGCTGGATGCCGCGTTCGGTACGTATGGAAAAATGGTAGCTTCTGCTCAGGAAGAACACCTTTTCAGCGACTTTAAAGCGGCATGGGCGGCGTACATGACGCTCGACCGAGCGGCCAATGCGCTGCCCGTCGTCAATGAAAGTACCTTTGAGGACACCCGAGCAAAAGTGGCAGCGGACTCGGCGCTCGCATTTGCACCCGTTGCAAGCATTATTGAGCGAGAAATCCAGCTCAACCGGCGAGGAGCGGAGGACGCGAGCAATGAGGCGGGCAACAGTTTTCATCAAGCGCTGATCGTTACCGTCGGGTTGACTGGTGTCGCGCTAGGCGCAAGCGTGGCGATTGCGATTCTGATCACGCGGTCTATCACTGTTCCAATTCGCCGGTCGGTCGTCATTGCAGAAAGCGTAGCCCAGGGCGATCTCACGTCGGATATCGAAACGAATGGAAGGGACGAAACAAGCCATTTGTTGCGGTCACTCAAGCATATGAACGAACGCCTAAAGGATATAGTGGGACGAGTGCGTGCGAGCGGCGAGAGCATTGCGACAGGCTCCGCACAGATTGCGGCCGGCAACACCGACCTGAGCCAGCGCACGGAGGCACAAGCGGCATCGCTGGAAGAAACCGCTGCGAGCATGGAAGAGTTGACTGCCACGGTCAAGCAAAATGCCGAAAACGCGCGCCAAGGGAATGCGCTTGCCGCGAACGCTTCGGCAGTCGCGATCCGGGGAGGCGAAGTTGTCGGCCGGGTGGTGGACACCATGCATGACATCTCATCGAGTTCGTCGAAAGTCGCAGAAATCATTGCCGTCATAGAAGGTATTGCGTTCCAGACCAACATCCTGGCCTTGAATGCGGCGGTCGAGGCAGCACGGGCCGGAGAACTGGGGCGGGGGTTTGCGGTCGTAGCGAGCGAAGTGCGCACACTGGCCCAGCGCAGCGCGACTGCGGCCAAGGAAATCAAGGGTCTGATCGGTGAGTCGGTCGCCATGGTAAGAGCGGGTTCGCAGCTTGTTGACCAGGCGGGGCGCACGATGGACGAAGTAGTCCAGTCAGTGAAACGGGTGACAGACCTGATGGGAGAAATCGCCTCCGCGTCGGTCGAGCAGCATACCGGCATCGAGCAGGCCAATACGGCTGTCATGCAGATGGACGAGGTCACGCAGCAAAATGCCGCATTGGTGGAAGAGGCATCAGCTGCGGCGCAATCCATGGCAGTTCAGTCGAATTCATTGCGAGAACTGGTCTCGGTTTTCAAGCTCAAACCTTGAGGGCGCACGTGCTGAGCGTGGGCGTCAACACAGGCGGCGTACTCCCTGATCGGCTCGTGTAAGCTCGGCGGTCTCGATCCAAAGGTATATCTGCGGCATGTGCTCACCCGTATCCGGATCACCCGTATCAACGAACTGTTGCGTGGAACTTGGTCGTGCAACTGTACAAGCGCAACTATGTCCACTGTACTGTTTTCAACCGACGGTAAGCGTAAAGCCTATGCACATGCGAAGGATACGACATGAGCTAGCGCCGCTGACGCCGTCTTGTCTTTACCTCAAGCACGTTGACTTTAAGTTCGTCGAAACGCTTGGTCCCCAAACGGGTTGCCGGTGTCTTTCAATTCAGTGTTGAGGTTGTATTCGGCACGCATGGCCTTGAGCACACCCTCGATGTCGCGCTCGAAGCCGACCGCGTTACCGAAGTGGGTCATGTTCCAGTTGCAGCCTGTCTTGTCGGCCTCTTGCAACTGTGGTCGCGGCACACGAATCTTCACGCCATCCTCGACGATTTCCTGCAGTCGATGGATTCGCCGGTTAACCTCCTGCTGAAGCTGCGAGGCATTGAGCGTCTTGCGTATCATCCAAGTCTCCTTCCGGTTACTCAAGCCAGTCTAGCTCAAGTGACGCGACCCGTAAGGCAGAACGAAACTCGATGATGACAAAAGTCCGAGCCACCGTGGATTGGGTAACACGAAACGCTAAGACCAGACCAGAAATGCCGACAGCTACGACGGTGACCTCCATTAACGAAAAAATAAAAGCAACGGACCTGCCTCGCTATTGCCGGCTGACCCTAGCCGGCGCGCCGGTCAACGCGGCGTCGGTTCGACGGCCAGATCGGCGCGATAGCCGCTGCCGAGCGCCTTCGTCAACGCCATCGCCATCGCCTGACTGAGCATCTGACCGTTGAGCGTAAGTAGGGTATGCGTGGTCAGCCTTTCGGGAGGGCGTGAAGCGTGCCGAACTGGTTCTGCCCAAGGGGCAGCTGACACATGTACTACGGCATAAGCCGGTCGACGGATGTTGTGTTACTTCGCTGAATTCGCATCATGCAACGAATTTAACCGCGAGTTGTTTGCGATAGGTTGAGGCGCGCAGCAGATGACGCCTACCGCAGTGGCGAGTTTCAATTTGCAGCTTACGGCGGATCACACTGGGGTTCTGGCCGTCAATGGAACGGCCGCGATACTCAACTCCAGTACGGCAGGGCGGAACGCAAGCTACACCTTTGGCTTTGTTGATTGGAGCGGTGTCGTACTGTTCTCCTTCTCCATCCGTTTTCCTTGTTGAATAAGGATTCGCTGTCGATGTGGTGACCAAAAGAAACCTCTGGCTTCACATTTGACGCCGGGGCTGCAGCGATTGTTGGCGGCTAGGAATCCCCTAGCCTTCGCCAGAGCGCGTTGCGGTGTCCGATGGAACGCTACCGTGGGTGGTCGTTTGGCATGCCATCGTACGCGCTGCTGTCATGCAACAGGGTGCAGAGTTCCGCCAGTTGTCTGAGCGACTCGTATTCGATGGGACGGAGTCGGATGTCGCAGGGGATGCCAGGAGGCGCGTCGGTCTGTTCACGGATAGTGTCTATTGCTGCGGCAAGCACCTCACGGAAAGGCGAGCCGCGTTCCGCCGACACCGGCGAGTTCTGGATGAGGGCCGCTGTTCCAAGGATACGCCGGAGCAAAGCGAGAATGGCAACGGTTTTACGCCGCCCGGCTGTGTGGCCAGGCCAATCGCGCCGGTATAGCTCTTCGGCGTGCGTACTGGCGAGTCCCGCGTTGCGGCGTAGCGCCTCGATTTCGTCACCGCGGGACGATTCCAGATGGACCGCTGCGGCCAGATAGGCAAGGTTTGTCTCGATTGCCTGTCTGACGGCACTTTTCAGGTCGTTATCGCTGCGCACTGGCCATACGAGCCAGGTAGCGAGCAGCGCGGCGAGACAGCCGAGCACGTTGTTACCCAGCCGGTCGAGTGCATACATCAATTCGTTGGCGGGCGTGGCGAAATCCGCGACAAGCACGAACGACGGCGTGAGAAACACCACGTACAGGCTGTAGCTGACGCGTCGTAACCCCATGGTCAGGCATATCAGCGGGAACACGACCAGCGAGATCGAAAGAGGGCTGTGAACGAGCAGGCCGATCGCTGCGGCGAGCATTGCGCCCGCCGCACTACCCGCTGCCCGCTCCAGACTGCGCGGCAGCGTGGTGCCGTTGGTGGGTTGCAGTACGAACAGCGTGGCCATGGTGGCCCAGTAGCCGAACGGAACGTGAAAGATTCTGACCACGAGGAAGGCTGCCGTTGTGGCGAGGCACAGGCGCGTCGCATGGCGCAGGCCGGGCGAGCCGACCAACCGGTCTGGCTTCAGCGCGGCAAGTGCCTGCCGCACGGCGGCGAGCAGCGTGGTGTTCCCGAATGCGGGTAAGGGCGGGAGGTGTTGAGTGCCCGCTGACCATAACCGTACTGATAGGGTATGGCCCATTGCTGCTTCAAATCGCTTGGCAAGTACCGGCAGGCGGGCACGCAGCGCCCGCGGAAGTGGTGCAGATGGTTCTTCCAGGATTTCGCCGATGCGCGCGAGTATTTCGGCCAGCATCGTGAGGCAACGTGCAAGCCGTGCGGTGTGTCTGGGCATTGATGGGATGGCCGAGGCATTCCCTGAATGTTCGGCTGCTGTCGAGATCGCGATCAGACTCACGAGTATCGAGTCCGCGTCGTCGAGCGCGAGCAGCAGGTCGCTGAACCGCGGGCGCCTCTCGATACGCGACTGAGGCATGTCGATCAGTGCCTTGCGCGCCGCTTCGAGCGACTGCCTGACCTCGGCACGGAAGTCCGTCGCGTGGCGGGTCCAGTCGTCGTGCGTGCTGGCCGGATCGGTGGCGAGCTGGGCGGTGTCGCGAGCGGCGTCGGACAGGCGCTGATACACAAGCCGGACTGCGTAGCGGGCGGGGCCGAACGGGTGAATGCGCCATACGCTGAAGCTGAGCGCAGTCGCGACAAGGCAGCCGGTCAGATAGATACCGAGCAGAGGCATACCTTCGCGGATGTTGTGTATAGGACTGTCGACCATCACGACACAGGTCGTGGCTGCGACGAGTGCGACCTGATACACGGCGGGCGTCCAGATGGATGAGAGACCCGCGCAGAACGACACGGCCAGTACGGCGAAGCATGCGACGAGCGTGCCTGCGCCGGACGCGAGCGCCGTCAGTCCCCCACATACGGTGGAGAGTATGGCGAAACCCATCATCGACGCGAACCGGCGCTGTGCCGAGCCGGCCGCATCGGCAAGGCAGGTCCAGAACGCGCCGATTGCTGCCCACGAGAAAAGGTGATTGTGAAGCATGCGCCCGACCAGCAGCATGGCGGTTGCCGCACACGCGGCGCGTAGTCCTTCGGAAAGGCTGGCTTCTTCAATGGCGAACGACACCATCCACGCGGGGCGCCGGCGGGCGAGGTTGCGAAAATACCCTTGATAGCGCAGGGGCAGACGGCGCAGGCTGGATGGGGTCATGGGCATTCGTCACTAAATTGCGACCGGCTTTCTTATGTGTGAATCACACATCTTATGGTCGCGCAGTTTTACCTGAACCGCGACCGAACAGCAACACCCCCTTCTGAACAAAGCCCAGCTAAAGCGGGGGTTGCTTTGATGGTCTTGCGGCCAATTCGATGAGGACGAAAAGCTGAAGCAGGTTGATGGTCTGTGCTGCAGTTGTATTGGCTCTGCCTCCGGCTCCAATGGTTGCCCATGCCCCACAGACTGCATCGCTTTCATTTCTCTCGATACGCCTTTAATCCTCAATACCCACGTGAGGTTGTAGGCAAGGATGTGCACGTTCATCTCGTTGCCCCCGTTGAGCCGCTGGGGTGTGAGGTCGTGCGTGTACCTCATGCAGTGCTTGAACGTCACGAAGACATGTTCGACGGTTCGCATGGTGGCAAGCTTACCCTGGCCAATCAATCGGCCCCCCCGATAGGGATCTCGTCCGGACGCGTGTTTTGTGATTCGAATGCAATCGTCACAAGCGTCAGCATGGTCCCCTACGTACGGCCAGTAGTGGATTGGACACTCGTGCTCCGCACTCTTTCAGCGCGCAGCCCAACCGCTGCTGTCGCAACGCTAGATGGAACGCGCTAGCGTTCATGCGGGCACTTCGTCAATCCCACTCTATAGCATCCGAACGCTTTATAGTTTGGAAATTTGAGCTTCGCAACTCTTAGCAACAAACAACATGCTTAGTTAGACATACTCAATCATCATTGCGATAGGAGACTAATTTTCACGTGAAGTTTTCGTGGACGCGTCTTTTCCAGTAGTTTCTTTTCGAAATTTCACACGCCTATCCGATATGAGCGCGCGCTGGAAAAAGCTGGAACGCGTAGAGGAAGAGCCTCAGCGCCGGAAGAAACAGTCATGATTAAATTTGACAATGGGCGGAACTCCTTCAATTAGCAAAAGCGCTTGGAACGAAGGATGAATTTGGAGGTTTGGGCTGAGGTGTCAGCGTGGTTTACCGCCGCTCCGACGTCGCATTCGCTATGGTTTGCGCTGGTTGGGATTACGGTTGCCTACTGGGTTACGGACATTCAGCAACTTTTTGGATGGATTGACGCAGTCTCCGAAACGCAGAGCTTCGCTCTTCGGCCAGAATACTTGATGAACGCGGTGGCGATTGCGGCTAAGGTTGATGTCGCTCTTCTTGCTGTAGTGATTTATCTCTTATGGCCGGGGCAGAGTGTCCGGTGTATTTAGAGTGCGTGTCGTGTTGATTGCCTATCCGGTCCGTCGCGCACGGGGCGCTAATTGCACTACGCTGCTTGTCGGGTTTTGTGAGTTCATTGGCCTAGTCGCCAGCCCGGTGTTGGCTACCATGGTCGGTACACTGAGGCTTGGGTGCCGATGCTCTTACACGACTAGCCAAATAAGAGAGAGGGCCATGAAACCGGGCGCGCAATATTAACTAATTACTATGGAATGCTAAAAATCATATGAAAATTCGTGGATATAAAATCGCGACGATCGTCGGTAGCAATCGTCGAGAATCGATCAATCGCAGGTTCGCTCAAGCTCTCATCCGCCTCGGGGAAAGCGAGAAGTTCGAGTTTGAGTTCGTTCGAATCGATGATCTCCCTATGTATAACGCCGACCTCGAGACTGCGAGGCCAGCCGCCGTCGCTCGCTTTGTCAATGAGGTCGATGCGGCCGACGCCGCTCTGTTTGTCACACCCGAGCACAATCGTTCAATCCCGGCGGTGCTGAAGAACGCGCTTGATTGGGGCTCTAAGCCAATCGAGCGGAACGTCTGGAAAGGTAAGCCCGTTGCCATCACCGGAACTTCTCCCGGCGCGATCGGCACGGCGGTCGGTCAACAACATCTGCGCCAGATCCTCGGAATCCTTGGGAGCCTGGTAATGGGTGGTGAAGCATATATTTCCTTCCGACCAGATCTCATCGGTTCCGATAGCAATATTTCGAATGAAGGAACCCGTGAATTTCTCAGACAATATCTTGCGGAATTCCTGTCACTGGTGTCCACCCTCCTGCCAGCAGCGGAATAAGCAGAAACACCAACTCACCCGGAGTTGATGTGGTGAAGATTAGTCAGATTCGATGAAGGTCGATGCGCGCGCGTTGGCGTACTTGTTGGAGATGGGATTGTCGCTCAAATCGCAGCGGCGGTCCGCTCTCTCCCGATCGTTGTCGGTGGTCGCGAGACCAACCGCAGGCCCGAAGCCCTGGAGGGATTTTCTGATTACGGTTGCGGGAGTGTAACGGCTCAGCTGGACTCGGCTTATGGTCACCGACATTGTCGTGTATTGGTTTGCGCTCAGAGCTCCGGGTCCGTAGAGGTCTGAGAGCTAGCGCCACCAACTGGACCCGTGCCCACGATTCGTCAACTAGACAACGAACAGGTTTGCAGAGCGCGATTCGGGATAGCGGTCCATTCCGCTGTTTTCGCAAGAGTTTCTTCTTACTTGAGAGGCATGCCAACATGGAACAAGTCAACTCGTGGAGCCAGGTAGTCGCGCTTTTGTCGCGTCTCTCCAGCGGAGGCGATATCACCGGCGGAGAGTCATGGCGCGCCGCCTGCAGGCGCGGCGCACGCACGGGGCGGATAGGGAAGTGGGGCAACGCGCTTGAGGCTATGCCGGTCGCGGTGCCCCACAACAGGATTACGGCGATAGAGAGGCAGAGCGACGCATGTGTTCTGATTTCGTGGTGTGATCCTACGATGTGTCACTACGTCGACCAGGTCTGGGGCCGGGTCACGGCCAGCTACAGCGGGCACTGCGCGTTGACCGGCCAGCGCATCCAGAGAGGGGACCAGGTCTTCAGGCCGCGCTGGCGAGGTCGACTTCGGCCAGCCAACTGTGACGAGATGATCCTCGCTACCGCGCTTGCGAAAGCAGACTGACCCATCTGCATGGTTGCGCACGCCTACCCTGCTGAATCAAGCCAAAGATGAGCACACACCCGTTGACGTTGGGTCATGGGTCTTCTGCGGCGAGTTAAATACCGGCTCACCACTCGCAGCAAGAAATAGCATCGTTTCACATCACTTAACTGGTTCGTTCCGCGTACTTGGCTGGACAATCATTCACATAACCGGCTTCGTTGCAACTCTATGAGGTGGTGGTGCTCCCCCGGCGTCAGACTACTTGTCGTGTTATCTGATTCTTATAGACATGGTCCGGGGGCGGTAAAATCAGAGTGAATGAAAACCTACTCAGCAGAAAGAAAAGAAGCGCTGGTGCGGCGC
>NZ_FCOK02000071.1 GCF_001544555.2 Caballeronia udeis
GCTTCGCTATCCAGTTCGAAGACCGGATGTCGCCGGGTTAAACCAAAACCCGTTTACACAAAATCCGGGACACCCCCATGAGACTCTTCTCGTTCGCACTCGGCCAACCCCAACCAAAACCCGTCCACCGGCGCGAACGAAAACAATTTCCCAATGGCTTCTCAAGCCAGCATCTTGAGTCGATACCCGTTACCCCGAATCGTGATGATCTCGTCATTACCCAGTTTTTGACGAAGGTAATGCACGTGCACTTCGACCGCCTTGCTCCGAATCGCCTCACCGCGCTTATAAAGCCTCTGCGCGAGTTCCGTCCGCGAAAACACCCGATCAGGTTCTTCCAGCAAGGCTTGCAGCAGCGAGAACTCGCGGGGTGAGAGGTGTATGCCTACACCGTCCTTGCTTGCACTACGAGCGGCCGGGTCGAGTTCAAGCAGACCGTGGGTATAGACAGGGTTCCGGCCAATTCGATGCCGGCGCAGCCACGTCTGTATCCGCATGGACAATTGCCCCATGACCAACGGCTTGCAAAGATAGTCGTTAGCCCCCGCGTCGAGCCCGACCAAGGCGTCTTCAATAGCCTCAGCTTCAGTAACAAGGATGACCGGCGCTTCCCCGCCAAGCCTCCGATACTGCGTCAACGCAACAATGCCTTCGCGCCTGTCACGGCAGACGTCGACAATAAAAAGATCGTACTGCGCGCAGCCGAACGCTCGCCCAGCCGCTTCCCTTCCCTGCACACAGTCGACTACGTAACCTTCACGACGCAAGGACACCGACACATCGGTGTCGAGCTCGCCCGCATCCATCAACAATACTCGCATCTTTCTTGACTCTCCAGAAGCGTCCCTTTAACCGGGACAAGTCAATCCGACTGAAAGCATTGTTGCGTTAAGCAGATAACGTCAAAGTGACTGCGAGATTACGTTTACGACATGAACCGGACAGCGATAATCCAACCAGCGAACCCAAGGTTCAGGCCGGGTTCACTGCACCCCGTCACTCATATTCTGCAACAGAAAATTGCAGCTTTATCAGAAAAGTCATAAGCATCAGCTAAGCCTTCTTCGATAAACTCGTCGGTCGTTCACAAATCTATCGACGGGTTATGGAAGCACTCAACCAGACTCTTTTCTTGCTGATCAACGCATCGGCGCAACCGTACCCGGCTGTCGTTGCATTGGCCATGCTGTTCGGCGAATACGCCATCTGGCTGGTGCCCGCCACGCTCGTCCTTGGCTGGCTGCGCGGCAACGACACACTGCGGCAGCGGCTGGTCGAAGCCAGCGCGTCGGCACTGCTTGCCTTGCTGGCGGCACAGATAATCGGCGTGATGTGGCCGCATCCCCGGCCGTTCATGATCGGCCTGGGGCATACGTTGATCGTGCACGGAGCGGACTCATCCTTTCCGAGCGACCATTTGACGTTCTGCTGGGCGGTCGCCTTCGGCCTCATGATGCACCCCGAAGCGCGTCGCGCGGGCTGGGTACTCGCGCTTCTGGGTCTGCCTATGGCATGGGCGCGGATCTATATCGGCGTGCATTTTCCCTTCGATATCGTGGGCGCGGCGCTGGTCTCGGGAATCAGTGCATGGCTATGCGCACTTACCGGACGCTGGTTCGCGCCTCCGGTCGTGCGCGCCTCGATGATCGCTTACCGGCCGCTGTTCGCACCGCTGATCCGGCGCGGCTGGGTGACCCGATAACCCGCGGTAACCCGCGGTAACCCGCGATAACCCGCTTCTCCCGGTACGACTCGCCAGCTTGCCGGACGAGTTGCCGGGAAGCGGCTGGCTCGCACGCTCCCACAAGCTGCCGGTACCGGGCGCCGTTTCCTTCACCTTCACACCCCATCAAAAGCCCAGGCCTGGCAGCACCGGCGTCCCTTCGGCCGCAACCGACTGCAATAGTGCGGGATTGATGTTCAGTGACTTCAGGATGGTCGGCGCAACCTGCGTCATGCTGACCGTGCTGGTGTTGGTGACGGGCTGCAGCGTGGGATACGACACAAGCAGGCCCAGATGACTGTCGTCAGGCGCATTGCCGCCGTGTTCCGCATCCTTCTTCTTGCTCTTCGTATAGATCACGCCCGGATTCGGTTGCACGATGATGTCGGGCGTGCGGCCCTGCGCGGGATCGCCGAACTTCGCGGCGAGCGCCGCGCCTGAAAGGATCGACGCTTGCGGGCCATTGGCGCAAATACCCTTCGGTGTACATCCAAGATTGGCCTGCAGGGACGCGACAACAGCGCCCGTCTGCGACTGATCCCGCAACCAGATGAGGCCAAGGTCGTCGGTCTGCGCGAGGCCCGTTCCGGCCAGGCCCGAGCCGTCGTTCATGTTGCCGCTTCGGGTCACCGCCTGTCCGAACTTGCCTTGCCGGTCGAGGTAGTTATTCGCTTCGAGCAACGCCGTCAGCGTGTCACCATTCTTGACCAGTTTCGTGTGATCAGCTGGCGACTGGCCATGCTTCGACGTAACGATCATGACCGTCGAGGCGTACAGGTTCTTCGCCTTCAGTTCAGCCACGATCTTTCCCAGCGCATCGTCCGTGTAGGCGATCGCGGCAGCCACCTGCGGGCCGGGTGTGAACCGCGCGTCCGTGTAACCGCCTCCGCTCGCATTCGGTTCCTTTTGCGCCACGCTCAAGGTCTGGAAATTGGCCCCGAACAGTGTCGGCACACTGGCGCTGTTCGCACCACTCGAATCCTTGCCGTCGATCTGGTTGATGATGGCCTGCACATGAAGGTTGTCAAATTTTTCCGTGTGCGTGTAGACGTCGGTGTAGTCGGTTTTCGTGGCCGGGTCCACCGAGTTGATCTCGGTGCGCGTGAGGTCGTCCACGCCCTTGCCGGACGGTCCGTTCACCCAGTCGTAGCCCCAGGCATGTTTGTCGGCCCACGCGGTGCGCGAGTTCGCAAGCTGTTGCTTCACCACTTCGAAAACGGTGTTGGTCTTCAGGTAGTTATGGGGATAGCCCGGCGTGCAGACGCCATTGATCTTTGCGTTCGGAATGGCCTGCGGGTTGAACGCACCGCCGCCGTCGAGATGGGTCAGCGCGCCGCCGTTGATCGCGTCAATACCGGTGGTTTGATCGAATGCGACGTTCCAGCCCTGGGGACCGGTGCATTGCGTATCGCCCGGCGCGTAGAGCGTGCGGTCATACGAGACATCGTAGAACAAGCCCGCTGTCTTCGGCGAGCCGCCAGTCAGGATCGCCGCCAGCCCCGGGAACGAATCGGACAATCCCGGCGTGTACGCATTCGAATACGTCACGCCGGTTTGGGCGAGCAATGCAATGTTGGGGCAGGTCTTCGCTGCCACGCAGTACGCAAGGTCCTGCTCATGCAGGCCGTCGATGCTGACCAGCAGCACGTGCCCGGCATTGGCAATCCCGTTTGCAGGCGTGCCGGCAAGCATGTTGCTGGTGCCGCAGCCAGCCACCATGGCCGCGCCCAGCAAACTGGTAACCCCTGCAAGGCGAAATCGAATTTCCATTCCCGTATCTCCAGACTATCGAATCATTTTAATGAGCAGCATGTATGCCGATTCAACCGGCGTACTTCTCATTAGTCTGGGTGAGCAACGAGTCATCGCTATTACCGAATTATTTCGATTACCTTCACCGCTCATGCAGATGGACCACCCGGCCGCGGGAGAGCGCACTCTGATTTCGGCGAGCGTGATGCTGCCTGACCTCCCGGGGCCCAAGGTCAGCAGAGCGATGAAAACAGGAACGTCAGCCGTTCTCAGCGTATCTTCCGCGCGCCGGGCAACATCCTGCCGAGGGTGCCGTCACGAATGACGAACTGGTGGAACAACGCAGCAGCCACGTGCAGTCCAATGAGAACCAGCAGGACCCACGCGGTGAGTTTGTGGACGTCGCCAAGCGTATGCCCGAACGCCGAGCCCGTGGCGGCGAGTGCGGGCAGCGGCACGACATGGAACAGCGACACGGCCCAGCCTCTTGCCGAAGCGTTCGCCCATCCCATCAACGGCAGCGCGATCAGCAACAGGTAAAGCAACCCGTGGGTGAGCCTCGCGGCCAGTCGCATCGACGCCGGCAAGACGCTCGATTCCGCGGGTGGCTTGTGACTGAAACGCCAGGCGAGCCGCACCAGTACCAGCAACACGATCGTCGCGCCCAAAGACACATGCAACCCGATCAAACCAACAGGCTGCGTGTCATGATGGACATCGGGCATCAGCCATCCGATCGCGTACTGCGCGGCTAGCAACAGTACGGTAAGCCAGTGGAAGAGCTTGGCGGGCGCGCTGAAGGCAGGAGGTTGGCTTGTTTGCATTGATAGAGCGCCAGGAGAAAGTTGACGGGTAGGTGGCCGTTCACGTGATTGACTTGCGTCGTGACCGGCCAGAGGTTAATAGAACAAACGCCTTAGCACAGACTTAGGCGGCACCCGACTCTTGCCTCCCCAGCGCTGCGAACGCGAGGAAGGCAAGAATCGAGCGCTAAAGCAAATGATAATAAGTCGCATGAAAACCATCGCTGGCGTTCTGCAATTCCAGGCGGCCGCCGTTACGGCGAGCGATCTCGGAAACGATCGAAAGCCCAAGCCCGCTTCCGCTGGACGCGGTTCCCGGCACGCGATAAAACCGCTCGGTCACGCGGACAAGCTGGTCATCGGGCACACCCCGTCCCGAGTCCTTGACGCTGCAAACGAGATAACCTTCGCGGTTCACCAGAGCAACGTCGACCTTGCCGCCTGCGGGCACATACCTCACCGCATTGTCGACCAGGTTGCGCAGTGCAATGGTGACAGCCGATGCATCGATATCGACCTGGATGTCGTCCACCTGCTTGAGTCCAAGATCCACGTTTTTCGCATTGGCTACGTTGACTGCATCCTGGATCGCGTCCGCAGCGAGCTTGTGAAGCGAGACTTGCGAACGGACTGGCGCGGCCAGATGTTGTGAACGAGCCAGCGCCAGCAGTTGCTCGACCAGCCTGGCGGTGCGATGCACGGCGGCCTGCAAGGCCGTCAGCCGACCGCGCGCGTCCTCCGGATCGGTAGCCGCCGTCAGACTTTCAGCCTGCAACGTCAGGGCGGCCAGCGGTGAGCGCAGTTCGTGCGCGGCGTCGGCGATAAACCGCCGCTGCTGCGCCATGGCGTCCTTGAGCCTGTCGATCAGGCGATTGATCGAGCGGATGAAAGGCAGCAACTCCTTCGGGATTCCCACCTCCGACAACGCGCCGAGCGTGACCTCGTCCTGTTCATCCACGATTGCGGCAAGGCGCCGTACAGGCGCTAGCGCACCGCGAGTAATCAGCGCGATGACAATCAGCAGAAGCGGCGTCAGCGCAAGCATGGGCAACAGGGTTCGCAGCGAGCCGTCATGAGCGATCTCGTCCCGCATGGTCGCGCGCTCCGCTACCAGGAGGCGGTCGCCGCCTTGCAGCGTCTGCACGTTGACCCGCCAGCGCCTGCCCTCGAAGTCGACGTTCTGGAACCCGTCAGCAAGCGTTTCAATTCGCGGCAGAGGCACGTCAATCGGCGTACCGGGCGCCCCCGGACTCACGCGTGAAATGATCATCGACATACCGTTGCCATGCGCATCGGGCCACGTCACGGTGGGGGCCGTGAGCATCAGCTTGCCGCTGTTGATCAAAACCCCGATGTCATACAGATGGTTGTCCTGCAGCCGGCTCGCCTCGCGGTACCCGCCAGCGAATGACAGCGCGCCCCCCATCAATGCGAACACCACAATGATGCCGATGATCGACCACGTGAGCTGTCTTGTCAGCGAGCGTGGCTTTCGTCCCTGTCGACCATCCATCCCACACCTCGTATATTGCGGATCGCGCTATGCCCGATCTTCTTTCGAATTGTATGGATCAGGTATTCGACGGCGTTGCTGTCGACCTGCTCGTTCCAGCCGTAGACCCGGTCCTCCAGCTCGCTCCTCGACAGGATGATGCCGGGGCGCGAGAGCAGCGCCCTCAGCACCGCGAACTCGCGGCCCGACAAACGGCACTCGACATTGTTATACACCGCGACCAGCGTGCGGGGATCAAGCGACAGCTTGCCGCTTGAAAGCGTGGCGTCAGGATGGTGACCGAGCTTGCGTGTTGCGGCGCGGAGCCGCGCCAGCATTTCGTTCAGGTTGAATGGCTTGACCAGGTAATCGTCCGCCCCGCTGTCCAGCCCTTCTATGCGGTCATCCACGCCGTCGCGCGCGGTCATGATGAGGACCGGCGTATCCGCGTCCCGCTTTCGAAGGTCACGCAGGATGCTCAGGCCGTCTCCTTGAGGAAGGTTCAGGTCGAGCAGCACGGCGTCATGCTCATGGCCGAGCAAGGCGCCCATTGCCGAGGGTGCGTCCATGACCCAGTCCGCGACATAAGCCGCGTCGCGCAGTGCACGAGCAATCGCGGTACCGATCAGCTCGTCGTCCTCTACCACCAGGATGCGCATTCGAATGTCTTCCGTTGAACAAGATTGGCAACAACATTACAAACTGTTAGGGTTGCCTAACTATCGGCTAAGTATGCCGGTCTATTTTACTTTGATGGTCATCACCTCGACATTTTTTACAGATCCACGGTCAATATTTTCCCTGTCTGTCACGCCTTCGACATGTTCGCAGCGCGTGCCAGCTCTGTGCGCCCTTCGTCAGGAGCGCGCCCCGATAGAAATAACTAAAGGCTATCGGCTAACTTTCATTTGTATTTGAAAGACAGTTCCTTCTCTCAAGACCCATGTTCAATATGCCGGCCGCGGAATCTCCGCTCTATTCGACATGATCAAGCCCTTCATCACACGGCGGTAACGTTCGTTCCGTCCAATCGGTCCCTGTATTTACCCACATCGCGCCATCCCGGAGTACCCATGAAAACACTGTTCCTGCAGGCCCCCTCCTATGACGGTTTTGACGGCGGAGCGGGCTCGCGATATCAGGCCAAGCGCGAAGTCCGTTCGTTCTGGTACCCGACATGGCTCGCGCAGCCGGCCGCCCTGATTGAAGGAAGCCGTTTGCTCGATGCACCTGCCGATGGCCTCTCGGTGGAAGCGTCGCTTGACATCGCACAGCAATACGATCTCGTCGTGATTCATACGAGTACACCCTCGTTTCCGACCGACACGCTATTCGCCGAACACTTGAAGCAACGTAATCCTGCAGTCCTCGTCGGCATGGTGGGCGCAAAGGTCGCCGTCGACCCGCACGATTCGCTCGTGGCCAGCGAGGCGATCGATTTCGTGTGCCGCGAGGAATTCGACTTCACCTGCAGGGACATTGCGCAGGGCCTGCCGCTTGCCTCGATTCCAGGCTTGAGCTACCGCCAGCCGGACGGCGGGATCATGCACAACGAGGCCCGGCCGATTCTCGAGAACATGGACGAGCTGCCGTTTGTTGCACCCATCTACAAGCGCGACCTGAAGATCGAGAACTATTTCATTGGCTACCTGAAACATCCGTATGTATCGATCTACACCGGGCGCGGCTGCCGGTCGAAGTGCACCTTCTGTCTCTGGCCGCAGACGGTCGGGGGGCATCGGTACCGCACGCGTTCGGTTGAAAACGTGCTCGAAGAAGTGAAGTGGATCAGGGACAACATGCCCGAAGTGAAGGAGATCATGTTCGACGACGACACCTTCACCGACTTCAAGCCGCGCGTGGAAGAGATTGCCCGCGGACTCGGCAAGCTTGGTGTCACGTGGTCCTGCAATGCGAAAGCGAATGTGCCTTACGCCACGCTCAAGATCATGAAGGAGAACGGCCTGCGTTTGTTGCTGGTCGGCTACGAGTCGGGCGACGACCAGATCCTGCTCAACATCAAGAAAGGCCTGCGCACCGATATCGCGCGGCGCTTCAGTGAAGATTGCCGCAAGCTCGACATCAAGATCCACGGCACGTTCATCCTTGGCCTTCCGGGCGAAACCCGCGAAACGATCCAGAAGACCATTGAATACGCGAAGGACATCAACCCGCACACCATCCAGGTGTCGCTTGCCGCGCCCTATCCGGGCACCACGCTTTACAAGCAGGCGGTCGACAACGGCTGGCTGCAGGAAAACAAGGTCATCAACCTCGTCAGTTCAAAGGGCGTCCAGCTTTCGGCGATCGGCTACCCGCATCTGTCGCGCGAGGAGATTTATCACGGCCTCGAAGAGTTCTATAAGCGCTTCTATTTCAGGCCGTCGAAGATCTGGGAAATCGTCCGCGAGATGCTGATGAGCTGGGAGATGATGAAGCGGCGCTTGCGCGAAGGCGTGGAGTTCTTCAAGTTTCTCCGGGCTCACGAGGCATGACCCCGGACGTGCCCGACATGCCCGGTCAGTTTCCCGACGTGTCACATGCGAAACGCAGACGGCTTCGAAGGCTCTATGTGCGATCCGCGTGGCTGGCAGGCGCCAGCCTGCTGGTCGCCTTCGCTATCTATGCAGTCAGCCCGCCTGTGGCGCGCGCAACGTTGCACTGGGCAGCCTATGTGTGCGGCGCGAGCGCAGTCTTCGGGATCGTGTACATGCTGGCTGCCGCAGCGTTGACGAGGCGCTTTCTCGCGCGCACTTGCGCGGAGCCCAGTTCCTTTCCGGGTGTGACGATCATCAAGCCCTTGCATGGGAACGAGCAGGCGCTGCTCGAAAACCTGTCGGGATTTTGCAAGCAGGATTATCCCGGGCTCGTGCAGTACCTGTTCGGTGTTCACGACAAGACGGACCCCGCGCTGGACGTAGTAGAGCGCTTGCGGCAGTTGCATCCTCAGGCTGAGATTGCGATCGTGGTCGATTCCCGGCTGTATGGCCCGAACCGCAAGATGAGCAATATCCTCAATATGCTGCCCAACGCGCGGCATGACATCCTGGTGTTCGCCGACAGCGACGTGGGGGTCAGTCCCGACTACCTGCGCGGTATTGTCGGCGAATTGCAAAAGCCGGGAGTCGGCCTGGTCACCTGTCTTTATCGCGGATTGCCGGATGCCGGTTTCTGGCCCCGACTGTCCGCCAAGGCGAGCAACTACCAGTTTCTTCCCAGCGTGGTCGTCGGCATGGCGCTTCGGCTTGCGCGCCCCTGTTTCGGGCAGACCATTGCGTTGCGCCGGGCAACGCTTGAAAAGATTGGCGGCTTCTCACAGTTCACTCACCATCTTGCCGAGGACCATGCAATTGGTGAAGCAGTACGGCAACTGGGAGAAAAGGTCGTTGTTCCGCCCATCATCGTGACGCATGCTTGCGTTGAAACCAGTGCAGCGCAACTGATCTCCCATGAACTGCGCTGGAGTCGTACTATCCGGACAATCGACCCGGCCGGTCACCTCGGCTCGGCGCTCACGCATCCGCTTGTGTTCGCGTTGTTCGCGATTGCATTATCCGGCGCCGCCACGTGGACCTGGCCGCTCACGCTAGCTGCATTGTTCACACGGCTCGCGCTGAAACTGCAACTGGACCACGCGCTTGGCCAGGCCTCGGGAGATCTATGGCTATTGCCAATCTGGGATCTCGTCTGCTTCGCCATTTTCGTCAGCAGCTTTTTCTCGACGCGCGTACTCTGGCGAGGTTTCCAGTTCAAAGTCGGCCGCGATGGCCTGCTCTATCCGCTTGGGGAAAAGTGATCGTTGCAGCTTAATTCCTTGATTTGAATCGCATGACTAAATATCTCGGCCGTGTCGTCGCGGCACTTGGACTGATCGTGGCGCTGGCGCTGGTGTGGCGCGAAGATCCACGCTCGGTGTTCGCGCTGTTGCGCACCGCGGGTCCCGGCCTTGTCCTGGCCGCCGCCGTCCATGTGCTGCCAATGCTGGCCAATGCCCGGGACTGGCAAACGCTCATTATCGGACCCAGCCGGCCGCGTCTGCTGGCCATGCTGCGGCTGGTGTGGATTCGCGAGTCCGTCAACAGCCTGCTTCCGGTTGCACGGGTCGGTGGCGAGATCGTTTCGTTCCGGCTCCTGACCCGCGCCGGTTTGCGGGCATCTACTGCCGCAGCGAGCCTGGTCGTCGACATGCAGCTCACGCTGATCAGCCAGCTCGTGTTCACGCTGGTCGGCATCGCATTCCTGATGGGCCACGCCACACCCGGCGAACGCCAGCTTGCCGTGGACGTGCTCTGGGGACTGGGCCTGCTCGCACCGCTCCTGGCGGGCTTTGCACTGATCCAGCACGTGAACCTGTTCGAAAGAATGACCCGCTTGTTCAATCGGTTGACCAGCGGCCAGATTGCAGCACTAGCCGGTTCGTCGCTACGCATCGACCAGTCGATCAGGCGGATCTGGAGAAGACACGGGGTCGTCCTGCGTTATCTGTTTATCTGGCAGCCGTTGCAATGCCTCGCCACGTCTCTCGAGATCTGGCTGGCGCTCTACTTTCTAGGTTCGCCGATCAGTTTCGCCGAAGCTGTCGTGCTCGAATCGCTGATTCAGGCACTCAGCAGCGCCGCGTTTTTCGTGCCCGGTGCACTGGGCATTCAGGAAGGCGGCTTTGTGCTGATCGGAGGCGCGTTGGGTCTCGATCCGTCCGTGAGTCTCGCACTCGCGGGTGCAAGACGTTTGCGCGACCTGCTCGTCTTCGTTCCCGGATTGTTCGCATGGCAGCTTGCGGTGGCGCGCAAGCTGGGATCGTCCGGCGTCGATAGTCCAGGACGCGGCGTTGAACACCAATATGCGGACCGTTAGGCGTTTTCCCTCCCGCTGCGCGTGTTGAACATCAGCGTTCAAGCCTTGCGCGCAACGTGCCAGAAGTCGATTTTTTCCTGCAGCCGCCGGCACTCGGTTTCGAGGCAATCGATGTCGTGCGCCACCTTGCCGTACGACGCTCGCAGACTCCCGATCACCCGCTCCGGCACCGCCTGACAGTCCCGGAAATCGGACGCCGCACTATGGAGAAGCGAGAAAAACGTGCGCAGGTCACGCCGGGTGTCCACAACAGCATCGTTGGCGTGTCGTGTCGATGAAACCGGCTCGATCTGGTCGACAAGCCGGCATGCGTGTTCGATCCGGGAGTGGTTGTAGGTCTGCTGAAAGTAGCTGTTGTCGCACGCACCGTTGCACAGCGCGGCGTTCGCCTGGTCGGCGAGTCCGCGGCTGATGTTGACTACAGTGACCGTCTCACGCAAGCGCTCGAGCCTGAGCATGTGCATCGCACGTCTCGCTCGGATTGCCTGCAGAGCCGGTAACGCAAGACCCACGCCAACGCCGACGACCTTCCCCAGTGTGCTGTAGAGGGAAGCGACCGTGCCCGTCGACGTTCCGTACGCGTAAAAACCCGCTACAAGCGCAAAGGCCGTGATGCCGGCAGCCGGCATCAGGCTCACCTTCGCCGCTTTAACGCTCATCACGTTGCTCCGCGAAAACCCCGTGGTCCAACCAGCCGCTTACTGCATTCGAACCCATGCAACCCTCAGGATATTGACACGCCCAGCAGGTGCCCCACACAGAACGTGAAGCTCGCTGCGATACACCCGATAACGATTTGCCTCATCGCCGAAAACGCCGCGCTACGTCCATTGAAAAGCGACGTGAACACCCCGATCGCAGCGAGCGCCAGCGCGCTTAGCGCCACGCACTGGGCGATTGCCGCTAGCCCGCTGCTCCACAAGAAAGGCATAGCCGGAAAAATCGCGCCCATCGAAAACAGACAAAACGACACGCCGGCAGCCGACCACGGATTCCCGCCCAACTCCGCAGGATCAAGGCCGAGTTCTTCCCGCGTGAGCGTGTCGAGCGCCTTGTCCTTGTCTCGCATGATCTGCGCGGCAACCCGCCGGGCTTCATCGCCATCCAGACCCTTTGCCTGATAGATGAGCGCGAGTTCGTGCCGCTCAGCGTCAGGCGTGTGTTCAAGCTCGTCCGCTTCCTTCGCGATCTGGGTGCGTGCGAGCTCCCGCGCGTTGGTCACCGAAAGCCACTCGCCCAGCGCCATGGAACATGCACCCGCGATCAGACCGGCGAAGGCCGTCAGCAGGATCGTCTTGTTGTTGGTCCCCGCGCCTGCCACCCCCATGATCAGACAAAAATTCGATACCAGCCCGTCGTTCGCCCCAAGGACCGCGGCCCGCAGATCATTGCCGGACGAGACGCCCTTGTGCCACGATTCCGCTTCGGCAATCTCGGCGCCCTTCGACCGCTCGGGGCGCTTGTGATTGGCCACGCTTTGCACCATGTCCGCGTGCCGATGCTCTTCTTCGGCCATCTGCGCAGCGTCCGGCTGCCCCGCGTATTTGTCCCTGTCCGCGTATTCTGCGGCAGCGACGGTGCGCAACACAAAATCCGGTCCGAAGAGTCGCACGAGCGCCCGCATGACCCGGGTCTTGGTGCTGTACTGATGCGCCCGGACCTTGACGCCGTTCGCCCGAAGTTTCTCCCGCCACACCTGCGCATGCTCGAACTCGGACGCGGCGAGTTCCGCATAGATGGCCTTCTTCGAACCATCCTTCTCGACGCTTGCCAGCGTTTCGTAAAGCGCCGCGCTGTCGAGTTCGTCGGCCAGGTTCGACCTGAACCTCTTTAACTCTGTCCTGGATGCCAAAGGATTGCTCTCCTCGCTGGATTACGGAAAATTTCTCAGTAAATCCTAACGGATCAAGCGTACCAACTGGTTAAAGACCCTTAACGTGCGAGTAACTGCGAATAGCAATGGTTTGTACGACGTTCGACTGGCTTGGCTAAAGGCTATGCCGCCATCCTTAGACAAGAATTAGTCACGCCTTTCAGTGCGCGGACAATGCGCAGGGTCAGCGCTAGCGCTGAAAGAAGGAGACGATGGACGTTGAGAGAAGGCGATCGCGCGGGACATCGCTTAACGCGGATGTCACACGGAATCGCTTGGGAGCGAGGGTCGGGTTAATGCAGGTTAATGCGGGCTAGTGCTTAGCCCGATCAAGCGGCAAGGCAAACGTAATGAGCTAGAGGTCTCCGGGTACGCTATACGACGGCGCCTGCCCGGGACGTTTTGCACGCGTCGCATAGTCGTTCATCTGCGGTTCGTAGCGCTGCCAGAGCGCACGCAAGTCGGCGATGGGTTCATCTGACCAGTCCACCCGCAATTCCGCAAGCGGCCAGACGTCCCGTCCGTAAACGCAAAATCCCGCTGAATGCACCGGTCCCGCCTCACCGCCTGCCGCCGCGCCCGCTTCCAGCGCAAGGATCAAGCGCTCGGCCAGCGAACTGGCATGAGAGGCTTCGAAGGCGGCGGCCATGGCGGCCGGGATGCCATCGTGGGCAAGCAGATTGCCCGCCGCGATGCAGTCGCGCCCCGCCTTCGTTGCAATAACGCCAAGCCCTCTCGCGCCGGTCACCGCTTCTCGCGAACCATCGGCGTCCAGTACCGCAAGCTGTCGCCACTCGGCGTAGGGCCGTGCGTCCTGCAACTGCCGCAGGGTGCTCTGCGCGCCGAATCCCTGCGCCAGCAATTGCAGGCCAAGCACGCCAAGGCGCGGGTCGGTCACGTTCTGGCTCAGCACCACGCCATGCGGACTGGCCCACAAGCAACGGCTGGGGACTGCAATGCTCGAACTGCACACGATACCGCCGACCATGCCTGTGCGCTCGCATCGGCCAGCCAGTGAAAAGGTCATGAGAAGGCTCCGTTCAGCTGTTTGGAATGACGGCGATCACATCGATCTCAACCAGCCACTCGGGCCGTGCGAGTGCTGAAATCACGAGCCCGGTGGAGACGGGGTACACGCCCTTCAACCACTTGCCCACCACCGTATAGACTGCCTCGCGATAGCGGACATCGACGAGATAGACCGTGATCTTGCAGATATCCTCGAGCTTGCTGCCGGCTTCGTCCAGCAGCATGGCAATGTTCGCCATGGCCTTTTCGGTCTGGGCGGCGACATTGCCTACGCCTACCGATTCGCGCGTATCCAGGTCCTGGCCAATCTGGCCGCGCAAGTACACCGTGCCGTTCGCGACCACCGCCTGGCACAAGTCATTATCCAGTTTCTGCTCGGGGTAGGTTTCGCGAGTATTGAATTTGCGGATGCGGGTATGGCTCATGGACACCTCACACAACGCGCTTGAGCCGCGGCTCTGCGCTGGATTGACCAACACGGTCCGACAGGTTCGCAGCCTTCTTCACGTAACCAAGCGTACTGTCGAAATCGAAGTTGCGGAACACGGCGCCCAGATGCGCGAACGGCGGCGACTGGGCAAACAACTGGAACGTCAGCCGATGTCCGGCGTAGTCGGAATTCAGCAGGTCGCGGGCGAAGGCAAGCAACTTGCGCCGGTCGTCGGAGACCCAGTTTTCATTGACGGTATAGTACTTGTCGAGCCAGTCGCTGATCTCGGGATTCGCAAATGATGCAGCATCCGGCGTCACGCAAATCTGGCCGCCGCACAACTCGCGGGCAAGATGCATCATCTCGTGAAGCCGCGAACACGCCTGCACGCGGCCGGTATAAAGCAGCGACTGGTTGGGCATCATCAACCCCGCGGGACTACGCTCGCCGCAGGCAATGGACGCCGTCAAATGGGCGTTGATCGTCTCCCTGTACACCGCGAGGGTCGACAGCTTTTCCTGCACGGCCTGCTGCTTTTCGAGCCCCGTCTGACGCGCATTGAACAGCGCGGCGCCAATCATCAGGTCGGCCAGTCGCAGGTTGCGCTGAACGAATGCGAACGCGCTATAGCGATGCAGGGTGGCGCGAATAAACGTAGCCGCTTTCGTGTGCTGATAGAACAACACGTCTTCCCACGGGATCAGGACGTTGTCGAAGATCAGCAGCGTGTCGATCTCATCGCAGCGGTTGGAGAGCGGATAGTCCTCCGGATTCGCGCGGCCCGCGAAGCCCGTGCGGCAGATGAACTTGAGCCCCGGCGCGGACATGTTGACGATGAAACCCACCGCGTAGTCGGAGAGCTTCGCGTCGCCCCAGTTGGCAATAGTCGGCTTGACGAACGCCTGGTTCGCATACGCGGCAGCCGTTTCATACTTGGCGCCACGCACCACAATGCCGGCGTCGGTCTCTTTGACCACATGCAACAGCATGTCCGGGTCCTGCTCCTGGGGTGGCTTCGAGCGATCGCCCTTCGGGTCCGTGTTGGCGGACACGTGGAACAGGTCTTCATGCAGCGTGCGATGAATGTGGCGCTCGATGTTCTCCGCAAAACGCGGGTCCACTTCGTTGAGCACATCCTTGCCGTCGTACAGCGACCACATCTCGCCGATGGTTTCATCACCCACCCGCGTGGCAATGCCGCCAACATCATCCAGCACGGTATCCACCGCCAGCCGCTTGTCGTGCCAATCCTGCTGCGTGTACGGCAGCTTCAGGCCGATAGCGTTGCGCTCGCCCGTGGTTTCATCGACATAACTCATCACGCCCTGCGTCGCTTTCTCGTGCGCCATGTCGTAGATACGCGCACGGATGTCGACGATAGGCTTGAACATGGGGTGCGTGGTCACGTCGTTCACGCGTTCGCCGTTGATCCAGACTTGCCGTCCGTCACGAATGGAATCGCGATACTGCTCGCCGGTTCTGATCATTTACTGTGCCTCGGTCCGTTGGGAATGTCGTGCGTCTAAAACAGGATCGTTCAAAATGCCAGGAACTGACCGTAATCGCGCTTGCAATAGAGCAAGGGCATATGCGTCACCGGCGCGCGCTTGATGGCCGCCACTTCGCCGAAAAACACCGTATGCGTGCCAATAACCTGCTGCGCGACCACCCGGCATTCAAGCGCCGCCACCGCACCGTCGATAAGCGGTACGCCCAGCGTGCCGGCCGTATGCGTGCAGCAGGAAAAGTCAAAGGGTTTGGCCGTTGCCGAGCGTCCGGCGAACGTATCCGCTATACCGCGCTGCGCCACGTTCAGCAGGTTCACCGCGAACACCTCGTTTGCTGCCAGTGCCGCATTCGCCGGGCTGCGTGTGTTGATGCAGACCAGCAACGTGGGCGGGTCCGCGCACACTGAACTGCAGGCGCTGACCGTGACGCCGAAGCGCTGGTCGCCGGCGCCGGTCGTCACCACGTGAACCGAGGTGGAGTTCGACGCCATGGAATCCAGGAACGCAGCGCGCAAGGTATCTTCTTCAGTGACTGCCTTGCCTCTACCTTCCGCTGCAGATTCCAATAAACCGCTGTCTCGTTGCATGTCGTCCCCCTCGCGTTTGCACTAGCCTTTCGCAAAATCTACGCTCGGGCGACGCATCCGAAAAACATATTTCAAAAATGCAAATCATCGCTTTTGCCTATGCAAGCCGATTTATGTCCACGCACAATAAGCGCTGGAAACGCCACGGGGGTGAACCATGGAACCTGCGCAATTGCGTTATTCGCTGCGACAGTTGAGGTACTTCGTCGTCACCGCGGAAGTCTTGTCGTTCACCGCCGCGGCCAAGCTGCTGCATATCTCGCAGCCGTCCATTTCCACGGCGCTGGCGGACCTGGAGGTGTCGTTCGGGGTGCAGCTTTTTATCCGCCATCATGCGAGCGGGTTATCCCTGACGCAGGCGGGCCGGGACATGCTGGGGCGCGCACGCGACCTGCTGAAGAACGCGGAGGACCTGCAGACGGCCGCCAAGGAAATGGACGGCGGCATGTCCGGCGCCATCACGCTCGGCTGCCTTGTCTCGCTTGCGCCGCCGCTTATGCCCGCCATGATGAGCCGCTTTCTCGCCGACCATGCGGGCATTGCGTTCCGTACGCTCGAGGCGCATCAGGAGGATTTGCTGCGGGGCCTGCACGACGGTTCGCTGGATATGGCGCTCACTTACAACCTCGACCTGACTGATGACATCGCCTTCACGCCGCTGCTCTCGCTGCCGCCCTATGTGATTTTGCCCAAGACCCACAGGCTTGCCCGCGCGCGCAGCGTCGCCTTGGCCGACCTGCGCGACGAGCCTTACGTGATGCTCGACCTGCCGCACAGCCGCGAATACTTCGCCGGACTCTTCGACGCGGTCGGCGCGCGGCCGATCCCCGCGTTCAAGTCGTCGCAGCCCGAAGTCGTACGCGGCATGGTGGCGAACGGCCTGGGCTACAGCATCCTCAACTTTCCGCTCAAATCAAACCGCACCGTGGACGGCGAGGATTTCGTGATCAAGCAGTTCAAGGATGAAGTGAACGCGACTACCCTGGGCATCGCGCAGTCCAGCAGCATGAAGCCCCGGCAGGTCGTCCAGCATTTCGCCGCGTTCTGCGAGGCGGAAATCAAGCGCCAGCACGGCCGTTGAAGCAATCCTGCTAGATAGGAAAAAGCTTGGTTCTACATGCAAAAACAATATTTTGGCTGGTAATTTGACTTGATAGATTGATGTCCATGCGGCGAGCAACCAGTAGCCAGGCTTGAGAGGGTTGCCACCGTCAATGAATGGCGATGAATGGGACAAGGAGGCGCGATGGGTTCTTCAACGGCATCCTCGGCGGCGGCGTCGATAACAGCGTCGACAGCATCCGGCGCTGGCCTGGACATCGTCCGTCAGTTGCAGGCCAACTGCGAACGCCCGTTCAGCGACGCACGCTCGATGCCGCCTGCCGTCTACACCTCGCCTGATTTCCTGGCGCTGGAACAGGAACGCATCTTCCGGCGCGAGTGGCTGTGCGTTGGCCGCGCGAGTGCGCTCGCTGAAGCGGGCGACTATCTCACAGCGGAAATAGACGGTCAGCCGATTGTCGTGTTGCGTGACGAGCATCTGGCATTGAAGGCATTTTCCAACGTGTGCCTTCACAGGATGTCGGTGTTGCTCGAAGGGCGCGGCAACACCCGCCGCATCGTCTGTCCGTACCACGCATGGAACTACACGCTCGACGGCCAGCTCCACGGCGCCCCCATGATGGAGCGCCAAAGCGGATTTTGTAAGGAAAACTACCGATTACCCACGGTGCGATGCGAAGCCTGGCAAGGCTGGATCTATGTCACGCTCGACCCGGAAGCACAGCCGGTGGCGGAGCAGCTTGCCGCCCTCACGGATCTGATCGCCGACTACGGCATGACTGATTACAAGGAAACATTCTACGAAGAGCACGTCTGGAATACGAACTGGAAAATCCTGGCCGAAAACTTCATGGAGAGTTACCACCTGCCCATGCTGCATCGGGCAACCGTCGGGCCGCATTCGCGTCTGGACGAGATGGAATGCCCACCCGGCAGCGATGCGTTCAATTACCACTGGATCACCAAGGAAGCGTCGCTGCCCATCGGCCAGGCGCATCCGGATAACCAGCGTCTTCAAGGGCACTGGCGCAAGACAACCGCGCTGCTCGCGATCTACCCGACTCATCTGGTTACGCTGACGCCGGGTTACTTCTGGTACCTCGTGCTGCAACCGCTCGGCATAAGCCGCGTCCATATCCGCTTCGGCGGCGGGCTGGCGCCTGAGTTCATCGCGGATCCGTTGGCTACGCAATACATGGCGTCGCTCAAGGAGTTGCTCGATGCGGTCAACGAGGAAGACCGGCGTGGTGTGCAGGCCGTGTTCCGCGGGGTGCAGGCGCCGCTGGCAAAACCCGGCCATCTCAGTCATCTCGAACGACCGAACTACGACTTCGCGCATTACCTCGCACAGCAGCTTGCCTGACAAACTCACTCACTAGAGCACGACACGATGTCAACCCACTCCTTCATCTCCTTCGCGGGTGTGAGCAAGACGTATGACGGCGTTCATTACGTCGTGGAAGGGCTCGATCTCGAGGTGGCGAAAGGCGAGTTCGTCTCGCTGCTCGGACCGTCCGGTTCAGGCAAGACAACCACGCTGATGATGCTCGCGGGGTTTGAATCGGCGACGCAGGGCGAGATCTGCCTGAACGGGAAACGCCTTGACGATAAACCGCCGCATCAGCGCGACATCGGCATGGTGTTCCAGAACTACGCGCTTTTTCCTCACCTGACGATCGAACAGAACGTTGCGTTTCCGTTGTCGGTAAGAGGCGTCAGCAAAGCGGAACAAAAGGCGCGCGTGAAGCGGGCGCTGGAGATGGTCGAGTTGCCGCAACTGGCTTCCCGCCGGCCGTCGCAGTTGTCAGGCGGACAGCAACAGCGTGTCGCTCTCGCCCGCGCGCTCGTGTTCGAGCCAAGCGTGGTGCTGATGGATGAACCGCTGGGTGCGCTCGACAAACGTCTGCGCGAAACCATGCAATACGAAATCATGCGGCTGCATCGCGAGCTGGGATTGACGGTGGTTTATGTGACGCACGACCAGGCGGAGGCGCTGACCATGTCCGATCGCGTAGCCGTGTTCTCCGACGGACGCATCCAGCAGGCGGCAACCCCCACCGAACTTTATGAAAACGCGTACAACGCGTTCGTGGCGAATTTTGTTGGCGAGAACAACGGCTTGACGGGCCGGGTGCTCGGACAGGACACAAGCTGGGCGACGCTGGAACTGCCGGGCGGCGCGATCATTCGCGGCCGCTGCGGGCGGGGTCTCAGGAACGGCGAGGAAGCAATGCTCGCGTTGCGCCCTGAGCGCGCGCACATAGCGTCCGTTGACGCCGCGCAGAACGCCGTGGACACCAATGTGGTGAGCGCGCGCGTGGAAGAACTCGTGTATTGCGGCGATCACCACCGCGTTCACTTGAAACTCGGGGAGCTTGGCCATGGCGACAACCTCATTGTCAAAGTCCCGAATACGCAGCACCACGATCTTCCGTCACTCGGCAGTGCAACCGCCGTGGCATGGCGCCACGACGACTGCAAGATCCTCGCAACGGCCGTTACTGTTACCCGCGGCCCTGCTCCGTCCTTCACCGCAGGAGTCCACTGACATGAAAGCAACACTCGTTCGAACCGGTCTGACGGGCATCGCCGGACTCACTCTCGCAGCGGCAAGCCTGTTCGCCGCCACCGCGCATGCAGCCGATACCATCTCGGTCGTGACCTTCGGCGGCGCTTATGAAGCCGCAGCGAAAAAAGCGTTCTTCGAACCGTTCACGGCTGCCACCGGCATCGGCTTCTCGACTGAATCGTACGATGGCGGCCTCGCCAAGCTGTCCGCGATGGAACAGGCCAAGAACCCGACATGGGATCTTATCGACCTCGAATCCAATGACGCCATCACCGGTTGCGACGAAGGCCTGCTGCGCAAGATCGACCGCAAGTCGCTGGGCAACACCAGCGACTTCATCCCCGGCTCGATCATGGATTGCGCGGTAGCCGCCATGGTGTGGTCCACCGTGTACGCCTACGACACGACCAAGCTCAAGACCCCGCCGACCACGATCAACGACTTCTTCGACCTGAAGAAATACCCCGGAAAACGCGGCTTGCGCAAATCGCCTAAGGTGACGCTCGAATGGGCATTGCTCGCCGACGGCGTGAAACCCGCCGACGTATACAAGGTGCTCGGCACACCCGCGGGCGTCGACCGCGCGTTCAAGAAGCTCGACACGATCAAGCCGAGCATTGTCTGGTGGGAAGCCGGCGCGCAGCCGCCGCAATTGCTCTCCGACGGCGCGGTGGTCATGACGCAGGCCTATAACGGCCGCATTGACGACGCCGTGCACAAGGACCACAAGCCGTTCGAATCCGTGTGGGACGGCCAGGTCTATGACTTCGAATGGTGGGGCATTCCAATGGGCGCGAAGAACGGCGACGCCGCGGCGAAGTTCATCGTTTCGGCATCGAGCGCAAAAAGCTACGCAGACCTGACGAAGTACATTGCTTATGCGCCGCCGCGCAAGGATGCCATTCCGCTGATTGCGAAGGACCGCCTGAACGACCTGCCGACGGCCCCCGCCAACTTCAAGCATGCACTGCAGATCAACGCGAGCTTCTGGGCGGATAACGCCGATCAGATCAACAAGCGCTTCCAGGTCTGGCTGACACAGTAAGGCGACTCGTGACCGTGACAGTGACCAGCAATCTGCGGGAGCCGGCTGATGCATCCACCGGTTCCGGCTCCGGGGCCGACGGCCGTGCGGCGTACGCGAGAACCCGCCGCCGGGCTTCGGCCCAGGCGCTCCTGCTTGCGCTGCCGCTGCTGTTGTTCCTGCTCGCCACCTTTATTGCACCCATCGCGATCCTGCTGTCACGGAGTGTCGAGAATCGCGAGGTGCCGGTCAACCTCCCGGCGCTTTCGCAGGCGCTCAAGGCATGGAATGGCGAAGGTCTGCCCGACGAGCACACCTTCGCCATCCTCGCAGCGGATATGCGCCGTGCGTCCGCGGAAGGGCAATTGGGAACCGTTGCGCGGCGGCTGAATTTCTACCTGCCTGAGTTTCGCAGCTTGCTGATGCGGACCGCGCGCCAGTTGCCCGAAACGGCGCCACCCGCCTGGAAGCCGGCACTGATCGAACTTGATCCGCGCTGGGGCACGCATGACATCTGGCGCATCCTGAAGCGCTCTGCCGTGTCGCCTACGCCCGACTATCTGTTAGCCGCAGTCGACGCGACCGTCACGCCTGACGGTCGCGTCACCGCCCTGCCCGCTGACAGTTCTGTGTTCGTCAACGCGTTTGCGCGCACCGTATGGATCAGTGCATCGGTCACCTTGCTGTGCCTCGTGCTGGGCTACCCGGTCGCGTATTTGCTCGCCACCCTGCCGGCGGACAAAAGCAATCGCCTGATGCTGCTGGTGATCGTGCCGTTCTGGACCTCGCTGCTCGTGCGCACGACCGCGTGGTACGTGCTGTTGCAACCAGGCGGGGTCATCAACAGCCTGCTCATGGGGATGGGTCTCGTCAGCCATCCCTTGCCGCTCCTGTTCAATCGAACCGGCGTGCTGATCGGCATGACGCATATCCTGCTGCCCTACATGATCCTCGCCATCTATTCGGTCATGAAAAGCGTGTCGCCGATGTACATGCGCGCGGCGCAATCGCTGGGCGCGCATCCGGTCACGGCGTTCGTCCGCATCTATGTGCCGCAGACCCTGCCCGGTGTCGGCGCAGGCTGCTTCCTCGTATTCGTGCTCGCGCTGGGCTACTACATCACGCCTGCATTGCTGGGCGGCGCCGGTGACGAAATGATCAGCCAGTTGATTGCGGCGCAGACCAACGAACAACTCAATTGGGGGCTTGCCGGCGCGTTGTCGGCGTATCTGGTGATCTTCACGGCTGTGTTTTATTTCGTGTTCAACCGGCTCGTCGGTATCGACCGGCTGCGCTTCGGCTAAAGGGAAAGACTCATGCAAAGCCAGCGCCATCTCGTGCTCTCGGAACGCATTGCGTCGAAATGGTTGCGCGTGCATTCAGCGCTCATCCTGTTCTTCCTGATTGCGCCTATCCTGGCCATCGTGCCGTTGTCATTCAACACCGGCTCGTACTTTTCTTATCCGATGCAAGGCTTCTCGCTGCATTGGTATGCGAAAGCGCTTGGCAGCAGCGACTGGCAACGCGCGTTCCTCAACAGCATCGGCATTGGCGCCGCATCCACGGTGCTTGCCACCTGCCTCGGCACGCTCGCGGCACTGGGCCTGAGCCGGGCGAACTTTCCGTTTCGCGCGGTCATCATGCCGCTGCTCATCTCGCCGATGATCATCCCGATCGTGGTCGTTGCCGCCGGGTTCTATCTGGTCTTCGCGCCGCTCGGGCTCGTCAACTCCTACGTGGGCGTGGTGCTCGCGCATGCGGCGCTTGGCACGCCGTTCGTGGTGATCACCGTGACGGCGTCCCTGCTCTCGTTTGACCAGAGCCTGATTCGCGCGGCGTCGGGACTTGGGGCGACGCCGTGGATCGCGTTTCGACGGGTAACGCTGCCGTTGATCGCTCCGGCCGTGGCGACAGGCAGCGTGTTTGCGTTCGCTACCTCGTTCGATGAAGTCATCGTGATTCTTTTTATCGGCGGGCCGGATCAGCGGACCGTACCGCGGCAGATGTGGAGCGGCATTCGCGATTCGATCGATCCATCCATTCTCGCCGTGGCCACCATGCTGATCCTGTTCGCGGTGGCGCTGTTCACCAGCATCAACTGGCTTCGCGGACGCAGCGCGGCTGCGGCGTTGCCGGGAAGCTGAAGACTTCAAGAGAGCCCGCGATAGTATTTATCGGCTCGCTTGCATCGCCAGTGGCGATCGCGTTGAGAGGAGAAGACCCCACGCGTTGTGCCGCTTGATTAAACATTGAAGGAGATAAACATGCTGGCAGAAGAACGGGAAGCGTTTGAGATTGACGGCGCCGCCGTCTTGCGCGGGGTGTTCAAGGACTGGGTCGAGCCCCTGCGTGAAGGCGTGGAATATAACGCCACTCATCCGGGACCTTCGTTCAGGAACTACACGCCCGAGAAAACGACCGGGCGCTTTTTCGGCGACTACTGCAACTGGCAGCGCATTGAACCGTTCAGGGATTTTGTCACGCACAGTCCGGCCGCGTCGGTGGCTCAGGCCTTGATGGGCTCGCAGCGGGCGCGCATCTTCCATGAACATGTGCTCGTGAAGGAAGCGGGTGCGGCCAAGTTCACGCCCTGGCATCACGATGAGCCCTACTACTGTGTCAGCGCCGAGCAAGCGGTCAGCCTGTGGATTCCCCTCGATCCGGTGCCTCGTGAGACGTGCGTTGAATTCGTGGCCGGGTCGCACAAGTGGGGGAAGCTCTTCCGGCCGCGCAAGTTCAGCGGCGTGGCGTATGACCACAAGTCGGATCGGCTGGAAGAATTGCCGGATATCGATGCGAACCGCGATGCTTATCGGATCCTCGGCTGGGATCTGGAACCCGGCGATGCCATAGCGTTTGACTTTCATACGGTGCATGGAGCGCCGGGTAACGTAGGAGGTCAGCAATCACGGCGAGTGGTTTCGTTCCGATGGCTCGGCGATGGCGCGCACTACGTGGACCGGGGCGGCGAGACGTCTCCGCCGTATCCTGAACTGGCCGGCCGGCTTGCTTCCGGCGATCCGCTGCCCGAGGCGGAGTTTCCGTTTATTGTTTAGGGTCGGTTGACGGACGCGATGGTGCTGCCTAGGCTGGGTTCGGCAGAGTGCGGCACCAGTCTCCGTTCGGATATTTCACTTTAGTGAACGTCGGGCACGCATGCAGATGCGCCGGGTTGCCGAATCTCCGTCGCATTCGTTCAACCAACGTTCGCATACGGCAAGCACCCACGCGGGCTGGTCTTTGGCTGCGTCGTTCAACCAGTTCGCGACCGAGTCCTGAACGTATTTTTCCCGCTCACGGTTCAGCGGATCGAGAAGTGGTATCCCGAGCTCCGGTTGCGCCCGTAGCACAGCAATATGCTTGGCCCATACGCCGCGAGGCCGCAATACCTCTATCGCGAAACGGCGAATGAACGGTTGCGGTGACGAGGTCCACGAGACGAGCGCCTCAATTGCCTCGCCCAGAGACGCAGCCAATTCGTCTCTCACCGCCATCCAGGCCCACTCGCGCACGCCGAAATGTTGATCATTGGCAAAGCTCTCGATCGACGACAGGATGTTTGAGACTCCCGCCCCTCTGCCCAATTCCGCCACCGCAAAAGCGGCTATGCCGCGCACCGTGTCGCTTCGATGATGACTCAGTGCTCTTACAGCCGACTCGTCGGCGTAACGGATCAAATGACTGGCTGCCACGCGCATGCGCTGGGAAATACCAATATCCCCCAGCTGCGGCAACGCTCGTATTCCAGCCGCATCCAGCAGATTGAGATTGGCCATCAGCCTGTTGAAGTCGACGGCAACAATCTCCGCAAGCGTCCGACTTTCACTGTCCCCACTGTTCAACTCTTCCATTCTCTGCAAAGCGATTGCCAAATCCACCTCCTCCCGTTCAGCGAGTCCACGCCAAGTGGCGACATGAGGCGTCAATATCAATGACCGCGCAAGAGAGAAATCGATAGAACGCAGGGCGGCCTTCGGAAATCTCAGGTGGATCCCAAGATGGGCGCAGCTATGCGGAACCGTCAAATTTTGTGCAACAGCCCGATCATGCGTATTTATCGATAGGACACGGAGCGCTCACTCATGCAGGAAACGTTATTCAGCGGTTGAAGCTGCATAAAAAATGACTTTCTGCCCGCGTCCTAGATCCCTCAATCTCAGCCCCAAGTTACCGGCAGCACCTATTTGAAAGCCTCAGCACAAGCCCCTTGTTGTCTGACGTCATCTGACAATAAATCAATATTCACCGGTTTCAAACCTCTCCTGACGCATCTCATCACCCACCGCCCCCCCCCAAAAGTCCAACATTCAAGAACTTGCCGAGGTTTTTGCTGGTGTAAACGTGGATGCCTTGTGTATTGCGCGAGATTAGTCATCTGACATACGATGCGTTCACGATGCATAACATACCTTACTGCTGCACATGTTGCGCATCGTCATCGCTGTCCGGGTCGATCGAACGAAGATCGAACGAAGAATGACGAGCCTGCACGCAGGGGCCGCAGCCGGTCGCGCGGCTAACAAATAACGAACGGAGACGAACCGACATGGCGATCAAATTGAGAGGGCTGCGCTGGTGGATGATCGCCCTGCTGACCCTCGGCACGGTCATGAACTACCTGGCTCGCAGTTCGCTGAGCGTCGCCGCGCCCACGGTCATGCAGGACCTGCATATCAGCACCGCGCAGTACGGTTGGATCACCGGCGCGTTTTTCGTGATGTACCCGCTTGGCGGCCCGATAACGGGCTACCTGATGGATCGAATCGGCCTGCGCTTCGGCTTCCTGATCTGCGGCGTCATGTGGTCGGTCGTGTGTATCGCCCACGGCTTTGCAAGCGGCTGGGTTGGCCTCTTCGTGCTGCGCGGTCTGCTCGGGCTGGCCGAAGCCTCGTTCGGCCCGGCCGGCATGCGCATGGCCGCATTCTGGTTCCCGGCGCGTGAGCGCGGGTTGGCTGCGGGCATCTTCAACATGGGCACGTCGGTTGGCGCGATCGCCGCGCCGCCGCTGATCGCGTGGTCGATCCTCAAGTACAACTGGGAGATGGCCTTCGTGATCGCGGGCTGCCTTGGCCTCGTCTGGGCCGTGCTTTGGATCATCTTCTACCGGCACCCCGACGAACACAAAGCACTCACCGCGACGGAAGCTGCTTATATTGTCGAAGGCGAACACGCCGAACTCTCCGACAGCGGCGCCAAACCCGACCTGCGTTCGATCTTCAGGCAACGCAACTTCTGGGGCATTGCCCTGCCGCGGTTTTTCGCCGATCCGGTGTGGACCACCCTCGTGTTCTGGATGCCGTTGTACCTTCACCAGGCACGTGGCTTCGACCTCAAGACCATTGCAATGACAGCATGGCTGCCGTTCGTGACGGCGGACGTGGGCTGCATGATGGGTGGATCGATCTCGCTGTACCTCAACAAGCGCTTCAACCTTGAAATAATCAACGGCAAGCGCATTGTCTTCACGATCGGCGCGGTGATCATGACCGCCATGGCGGGCGTGGGCTACGTGAAAGACCCGGGCATGGCGATCTTTCTGCTGTGCCTCGGCGGCTTCGCGCACCAGACGCTTTCCATCGCCGTCATTTCGATGTCCGCCGACTTGTTCCCCCGCAGCGAAGTGGCAACGGTCACGGGCTTCGCAGGACTGTCAGCGGGAATCGGCAACCTGATTTTCACGCTCATGATCGGCGGGTTGGCCGCGACCATCGGCTATGCGCCGTTCTTCGTTGCGCTCGGTTTTGGCGACCTGATCGGCGTGGCCCTGCTCTGGACGCTTGTGCGGCCTGCGCTGGTCAATCGCCGCACAGACGCCAACATGCCGAGTCCGGCCGGTGCCTAGCGTACGGTTACGGCGCGTTGTCATGCGCGAACCACGGGCATCCTGCCCGTCTTGCAGCAAGCCGTCTTCCACCATGGCCCATCGCCCGCGTTGAACGCCGCGCTGAGCCACGTTCGCACGAAGCTACCGGTAGCCATGAGTTGGCTGCACTGGCCGCTGGGGTCCCCCTCATGAACAACATGCAATCCGAAACACTGGCGGTCGAACGCCTCGAAGGCGCGGGTCAGGCGCCTTGTGAAGTGGGCGAAAGCCCGGTCTGGCGCGAACAGGAACAGGCGCTCTATTGGGTCGATATCCCGGCACGCACCATCGCTCGTCTGGACATTGACACAGGCAAGAAGACCGACTGGCGCTTGCCCGAAAAAGTGGCCTGCATCACCTTCGACCGTCACGGCACCGTGCTCGCCGGATGCGAGACGGGACTCTTCGCGGTGACGCTGTCGACTGTGCCGGAAGCGAGCGTACGCAAGCTCGCCGCACCGGATTTTCCGCTGCCCGGCATGCGTTTCAACGACGGCCGCTGCGATCGTCAAGGCCGCTTCTGGGCCGGCACGATGGTGCAGGACATGGCGGCGATCAACCCCGCGGGCTCGCTCTACCGATACGACGCCGAGGGCACGCTGTCCTCACCCATTGTCGATGGCCTGATCGTGCAGAACGGACTCGCCTGGTCGCCGCAAGGCACGACGATGTATCTCTCCGATTCGCATCCGGCGCGCAGGCTTGTCTGGGCTTTCGACTTCGACACCGATACCGGTGAACTACGCAACCGGCGCGTCTTCGCCGACCTGAATCAGTTCTCGGGCCGCCCGGACGGCGCGGCTGTCGACGCCGACGGCTGCTACTGGACCTGCGCAAACGACGCGGGTCTGCTGCTGCGTTTCACGCCTGACGGCATGCTGGACCGGAGCATTGCGCTGCCCGTCACGAAGCCGTCGATGTGCACGTTCGGCGGCCGCGAACTCGACACGCTCTTTGTCACATCGATCCGCCCCGCTAATGGCGCGAACGAACATGACGGTCATCTGCTTGCGGTGCGTCCGGGTGTACGTGGTGCTCCGGACTGTGGTTACGCGGGAGTTCTATAAGGAATACAGATTACTTTTCAGGCGATTCGGGAGACATCGCCTGAAAAGTATTGTTCAGTCCAGACACACCGCGTGAAACCCAGGAACTTCATCGCCCGATTTTTCGTTAAGCAGGTAAGCAAGCAGGAAAAGCCCGCGACGCGGCTGGCCGCGTCGCAATCAGTGATACAACAAGAGGAGATAAATCATGCAGTCACACCACGCCAAAAAAGCCGTACTAATAAGCCTCGCTACCCTCGCCTCGCCGGTCTTCGCTCAAAACAGCGTGACGCTGTACGGCATTGTCGATGACTCGATTGCCTACCAGAGCAGCCAGACGTCGCTGGGTTCAACCAAGGGCGGAGCCTCCAACATAAAAATGGCTTCGGGGATCTGGGCGGGCAGCCGCTTCGGCCTCAAGGGCGCGGAAGACCTGGGCGGCGGCACCAAGGCCATCTTCCAGCTGGAGTCGGGTTTCAACGCGGCGTCGGGTGCGCAGCAATACACGAACGCCATGTTCGGCCGGCAAGCATGGGTCGGCATGACCAACCCGGTCTACGGTACGCTCACCGCCGGCCGCCAGTACACGTCCTACTACACGCTGCTTTCGCCCTATAGCCCGACGACCTGGCTTACCGGTTTCTTCGGCGCGCATCCGGGCGACCTCGACGAACTGGACACGGTTTATCGCGCGAACAATTCGCTGGTGTACACGTCGCCCAAGCTCTTCGGGTTCACCGCCAGCGGTTCGTATTCGTTTGCCGGCGTTCCCGGCAGCGTGAACCAGGGCTCGACGTGGAGCGGCGCGGTCCAGTACCTGAACGGGCCGTTCGGGATTGCCGCAGGTATCACGCGAATCAACAACTCGACTCCGGGCGGCGGCGCGTTTGGTGCGGATTCCACCACCAATACCGCGGGCCAGTCAGGCGTATCGGCGGTCACGAACGGTTACCAGACCGCTCAGGCGCAACAGCGCATTGCCGTGACCGGCGGTTATACGTTCACGCAGACGCTGGATATCTCCTTCTCGTACTCGAACGTGCAGTACATCCCGGGCATCAACTCGAGCTTCAAGACCACGGCGATCTTCAATACGGGCGGCGCGGTGCTGCACTGGAGGGCATTGCCGCTGGTCGACCTGGCTGCCGGCTACAGCTATACGCGTGCGACGAAAGCCAACGGTATTACCAGTTCCGCGCAATACCAGCAGTTCAACCTGTCCGAATATTATTCGCTCTCCAAACGCACCGGCCTCTACGCATTGCAGGCCTATCAGCGCGCGAACGGAAAGACGCTCGGCACAAGTGGCGCGGGGAACATCATCAACGCGACCGCGACGGTTGGCGACGGCTTCCAATCCGCGCCGTCATCGTCTCCCAGCCAGTTTGCTGCGGGCGTAGGCATCATCCACCGGTTCTGATTGGTTTCGGTGACGCGGCGCGCTGCTTGAGTGGTGCGCCGCATCCGGGTGAGTCCGGGTGAGTCCGGGTGATATAGGAGCGATATAAGCGCCGGGTCGAATGCGCCTATACGGTTTTCGCACATTGGTTGTATGACGCGTCTTCGTTAAACGCCATCGCGACACCCGGAGCCGCAACCATCAACGCAATGAATGAGCAAATACCACGCTTCATGTTTTGTCCCTCAAGTTAAAGACCGCACGGCACGATGCGCGACGCAAGTCTGCTAATGCACTCGCTCCGGGACAAGAATAAATCCGCCGCATCATTTCTTACACTTTACCTTCAATCGAAAAACAGACCGGACAACTCAACCCCGTCGGTCTGTCCTCATGCTGTCCCGGCTTGCCATGCCTCGGCGCAAAACGAACGTTCATCGGTACTATTTCCCGCAAGCAGCATTGCCCCTCGCGAATGAGGCCGTGCTCCGGGTGTCCGTGCCGGACCCGCTTCCGGCGCCGGATTGGTGAGAGTCCTGGTCACAAGCCGCAATTGCTGCGCCCTCGTATACGCCCGATACCCACCGTAACCGCACGGGCGTAACATCAGATTATTCGAGCAGCGGACACAATTACCGGGATAATCGAGCTCAGAAAAAAAGCCAGTCGCGCCGATAACCAAGTACCTACCTATATTGCGCATGCCATGGCGTTTAGTGAACCGAGGTTGCCATTCTTTAAATGGTTAGTGGGATCCGCTCAAGACCTGAGCGCTGATAATCGACAGATATTGCTGTCAAACCTGTTCACCAGGACGGCGTCGATTGCGATGGCGTCCGTTTGCGAGATCAGCGTTTGCGCCACCGCCCTTTATCTTTATCCCAGCGTCGGCTACGCGTTATGGACGCTCGCCGTGATCGCGCTCCTCGCGGTGCGCCTTTCGTTGATCGCGATTTGCTGCAGGCGTAGCGCCCGCAACCAGCCCACGCCCACATCGCTGTTCCTGCTTGCCAGCATCTTGTGGAGCGCGCTGCTCGGGCTCGGTGCCCTCTTATGCAATATCAGCGGGGACCAGACGCTCTTCCTGCTGGGCAACGTGTGCGCCGTGGGCGTGGTGGGTGGCCTCGCCGGCCGTAACGCGGGCACGCCCCGGCTGGTCCTGATCCAGATCTCGGCCATCTTTACGCTGCTGGGCATTGGCGCGGCGCTGTCGCCAGACTCCGGAAAAATCGTCTTGCTGTTCCAGGCGCCGTTTTGCGCTGCCGGCTTTTTCACGGTTGCCATTCGCAGCAACAAGGACACTGTCGCACTGCTGCTCGCGCAGGAAACCAGTAACCGCCTCGCCCGGCACGACAGTCTCACGGGTTTGCCGAATCGCGCCCGCATCAGCGAACTCTTGCTGAACCGCACCGATGCCGAGCCGGCGCTCAAGCCCGGATCGTTTGCGGTGCTGCTGATCGACCTGGATGGCTTCAAGGCAATCAACGACAGCCTGGGGCATGCGGCCGGCGACCTGGTGCTCCAGGAATCCGCCAAGCGCTTGCGGGCCGTCTTGCGTCAGGGCGACGTCGTCGGCCGCCTCGCGGGCGATGAATTCGTCGCCATTTCCAACGACGCCTCCATGAGCGAAGAGGTCCGGCTGCTGGCGGATCAGATTGTGAAGACGCTGGCGCGCCCGTTTGTACTTAACGAGGTGCTGGTGCGGATTGGCGCGAGTGTCGGGATCTCGCAATACCCCGAGCATGGGGAAACGGGACCGCAACTCCTCATATGCGCCGACCGGGCGTTGTATGCGGTCAAACGCAGCGGCAAGAGCGCCTTTGCCGTCTTCGATGCCAAGACGCACGCCTCCGACGACAGCCTGAGCCTGCTGCGCAGCGACCTGGAAGGTGCGCTTCAATCGTTTGGCAGCGGCTTGCGGATGGAATATCAACCCATCGTCAACCTGGCCAGCGGCCTTGTCACCGGGCGCGAAGCGCTGGTGCGCTGGGCTCATCCCACGAGAGGCGAGTTGCCGCCCACGACCTTCGTTCCAATTGCAGAACGGACGGGACTGATCCTGCCGCTGGGGGAATGGGTGCTCCGGCGCTCCTGTGCGGAAGCTGCGCTCTGGCGCGAACCCGTGGTCGTGGCGGTAAACGTATCGCCTGTGCAACTGCGGGAAGATTCGTTCGCGGACCTGGTTGCGTCGGTCATGGAAGAGTCACGGTTGCCGCCGTCGCGCCTGAACATCGAGGTCACGGAAACCGTGCTCATGAGCGACGATGTCCCGACCCGGCGCAATGTGGAAAAACTTCGCGCAATGGGTATCGGGCTCGCGCTCGACGATTTTGGAACGGGCTTTTCAACGCTCTCGAATCTATGCCGCTTTTCGTTCGACACACTGAAGATCGACAGCTCGTTTGTGCGTGAATCGGTCCATCGAAGGGAGTCGGCGGCGGTGGTCCGCGGGATCGTGGCGCTCGCCCACGAACTGGGCATTCCCACCACGGCGGAAGGTGTCGAAACGCACGAACAACTGAGCTTTGTCCGTGCCTCCGGATGTACCAGCGCGCAGGGATTTTTCCTCGGCCGCTCGGAGCGTGCGGAGTGCATTTCGCAAACCTGAACGACGGGCGCAATCACTCGGCCACGGAACGCATAATCGGCCTGCTTGTTCTGAATTCATTAGGAGTCCGCGGATTCAATGCGTTACCTGTGATTGATTTCAACAAGCCGGTGGAATTCTGGGACGGTACAGAAACGTTGTCATATTCCTTCCGTCTCAACAGCTCTTATCACCCCCGCAACCGATATGGTATGGACGTGCGCAGGTTGGCGAATCGAGCGGCGATTTTTATCGGGGAGCATGACGAGGCTGTAGACGCTCGACGCCTTCAGAAACTGGTCGCGAAAGAATCGCCTCTTACCCAGCTCAAGATTCTCCCCGACCTTGATCACTTTGGTATCTTCACAAGCGTTGCAGCACACGACGAGATTGCGAATTGGCTTGCTCAGCCATTGGCCCCTTAGCAAGTCTTGTCGAAAATGCCTCAAGCGCATTCCACAAGGGCCATCTGACCGAAGATCCGGATACAGCCATCCGCGCGGTGCAAGTGGCCTTGCCCTTCTTGCACAGTGGAGTAAGCTAATAAAAAAGTCAGTTCGCTTTTGCCGGGGAGAACAGATAATGAAAAAGCGTTCGGCACTTGAGATCTGTTTGCCGCTCGCCCTGTTCGTTGCGGCCTGCGCCTTGTCGCTTCCAACCCTGCTGATTGCTATCGCCTGGATGACGATTGGCGTCATATCGGTTGGGCATCGGACACTTGAGACCTTTCCGACAGACGGAATCCGCCAGGAATGGCTGCGAGGGTATCGTGGTGCGTGCCTGTTGTTCTACCACCTTGCCTGGTGGCCCTGGTACATGCGGACCCCTCTTCGAGACAACGCTGACCGAATCAGAAGACACGTGTTCACCGGGAAGAAGTCGCCGCATCGCAAGTCGGAGAATCCACCGGACAAGCTACCGGATGGCAAGAGTGAGGACGCGAATGCCGGCGACGCACATCGCGGGGAGCGAAACTGACTGGGCCGAAACCGGCCGGCAAAGTCGCCTTGACGAGAGCGAACCAGGACGAACCGCCGCCATCGGCCAGAGGCAGCCGATTACTTCAGGAAACCGAACGCCTGCTTCCTCCTGGTGACTGGACACCAACGCGGCAGGAGCTAATCGCAATGATTGCCGCGCTTGGCGCGTCCCGGTCAAACACTGACGCCCCATCGCGTGCCCGACCACTTGCTGTGGATTCGCTCGCACGCGCCGTCTTCGCGCAAAGAATCCCTCCCGCAAAGGGTAATCCCCGAAAGACGAAGCAGGATTGGACACAATCAACGGCTTTCAATTCTCTTTCCGTCAAGCGAAATTGGTATACCCCCCTACTCTATTAAAATATACTCCCCTACGGTATAGAGGAGTTCATCAATGAGCCACACCATTCGCGAGAAACAGAAGCTGCTCAACCGGGTTCGCCGCATTAAAGGACAGGTTGAAGCTATTGAACGGGCGCTCGAGCAGGAGCACGGATGCGTCGACGTGCTGCAACAAATCACGAGTTGTCGCGGGGCCATGAACGGTCTCCTCGCCGTCGTGATCGAGGACCATATTCGCACCCACCTCGTCGATGCAGACACTAACGAAGAGCCGGCCGGCAGCGCGACTGACCAGCTCATCGAAGTTGTTCACAGCTATTTCAAGTAGAGTTAAAAATGAGCGATTTCAAAGACGCCGCGTTCGGCGCGGGACATGACCACATCTTTCTGGGTGCCGGTCATGAAAAGAATGAGCGCAAGACGTGGGCCGTGATTGCGCTGTGCAGCGCGATGATGCTGATTGAAATCATTGGCGGCAGCATGTTCGGTTCGCTTGCGCTTGTCGCCGACGGCTTGCATATGTCGACGCACGCCGGGGCGATGCTAATTGCGGCCCTCGCGTACACCTACGCGCGCAAACACGCCAGCGACTCCCGCTTCGTGTTCGGTACGGGCAAGCTCGGTGACCTCGCGGGGTTCACGAGTGCGATCGTGCTCGCGATGATTGCGGTGCTGATTGGCTACGAGGCGGTCTCGCGCTTTCTGTCGCCGGTGCCCATCCATTTCGGTGAAGCAATCCCCATCGCGGTGGGCGGACTGCTTGTCAACCTGGCGAGCGTGTGGCTACTGAGCGGCGGCGATCATGGACACAGCCACGGTCATAGTCATAGCCACGGACACGGACACGGCCATGGTCATGGTCATGGTCATGATGACCACGCTCACGGAGAGGAAGTGCAGAAGATTTTCGCCCCATCCGGCGTGTTTGCCGTTTCCATCTTCGAGGACGGCGTGCCCCCCGTTTTCCGCATTGCGCCGGCGACGGAGGGTTCACGACTGGACGCTTCTGCCGTGTTCGTTACAACGGTGCGGCCCGATGGGACGCAACAGCTATTCGCGCTGGCGGACCGTGGCGACTATCTGGAATCGAAGGAAGACATTCCTGAGCCGCACGCCTTCAAAGCCATTGTCCGGATGCCGGACGGCGAATACGAAGTCGAATTCGAAGAACATGAACACCATGACAACGCGCATGACGCAGCGACCCGCGACCATAACATCAGGTCTGCGTATATCCATGTGATGGCAGATGCGGCGGTCTCCGTGCTGGCTATCATCGGCCTCGTACTGGCACGCGCATTTGGCTGGCTCTGGATGGACCCGCTCGCCGGTGTCATCGGTGCGCTGGTGATTGCAAACTGGTCGTACGGTTTGATGCGCGACACGGGTGCGATCCTGCTCGACATGAACCCCGACCGGCGCATGGCGGAGAATGTGCGTCACGCTATAGAGGACCGCGGCGACAAGGTTGTCGACCTGCATGTGTGGCGAGTGGGTCCCGGTCATATGAGCGCCGTGGTGTCGGTGGCAACAGATGAAACCCAGCGAGACTCGCGCTTCTATCATGCGGTGCTCGCGCGCTTCAAGGGACTGTCTCACGTCACCGTTGAGGTCCAACCGTATCAGGTGTGAGCCAACGCGGTAAGAGTCCGCTTAGGAGAAAGACGGCGGCTGTGCGTCGTGTGGTGTCGATCACCGACAGACGGCAATACCCTGACGCTTGGGGCCAATTGCTTCAGGGCTGCTTTCCGATCCCGCCAAGATGCGTAAAGGCAAAACCTTCCGGCGATTTCAGACCATAGCCAAGCATGCGGTCAAATCCTGAATGGGCCAGCCAGAGTGCACCGAGCGCCACAAGGAGTGGGATCGGCATGATCAGCCCAATCGCGAGCGAAGCTGCACCAAAAGCATAGATATGGACCGTGTTGTAGCAAAGCGCTCCCATTCTCGGCCCAAGGAGATAGCCCAGGAAGCTGAGATCTGGCGCGAAGAAAATCAGAAGTGCGCCCCACCACGGCATAGCGTTGTTCCCGTGCCAGAAGAGCGCGACGCCGACCGCAAAGATGATGAATCCCTCAACACGCTGCCACAGGACGGCTCGGACCATCGTTGGCTTTCCTTTGGACATGACGGTTCTCCCAGGAGTGAAAGTTCAAAACGAGCGGAAGCGGAAGATCGCAGCGGAGTTCGAAACAGCACGAGAAAGCACAGGCCTCAGGTAACCGTCGAGAAACGGTTGAACTGGCATCCCCAACCGAGCCTCAAGCGCTGCGACTGCAGCGGCGAACACTACCTTGCCGACCTGCGTAGCACACGCGGCTGCTTCGCAGTCGCCCTGGTGGGGAGGTGTCTGGGTATCAATGGCTGCGATGTTCATGCTTGGCTCCCTGGATTTTGGTCGGTTCCGCTACGGAAGGCCCTAGTTTGCTCAATAGTCATCAATACGAAAATTGCCTATAGTCGAATTGCATCTATACAAAAATGCATAGCACGACCCAACGCGAACCGAACCGGGCCGTGGCACCGCACCTTTTTGACTGCACGAACTTCAGCCGTATGCGGCCGCCGTGGCCGCGATCACCGCGGCGCGCCTCCGGGCGGCGAGCAGTCAAGGGACAGGCGTTCGCGGTACGGGTCTGATGGCAACCGTCCCCCGATATGCATCCGCCTTGGCGGTATGCTTCGTCAACCTCTTTCGAGCAGGAGCCGATCCATGGGACCGCGCGTTTATCTTCTCTTTATTGCCGCAATCGCTGGTCTGGTGTTGAGCGCTTGCGCGCAGACCAGCCCCGTCGAGTTTTCCGCGACGGGTGCCGATGCGCCAATGCTCAATCAGGCAAACGATATGGACTTCGGTCCGATGGACAGGACAATCGCACAATGTAAAGCGGTCTCGAAGAAGGCGGGTCCGGATCAATGCTCGAAAGTTCGTGCGTACGAGTCGTGTATGAAAAGCAAAGGCTACATTACCGTACTTGGGCCCGAGAACCCGAAAGGTTGCGGCGACCCGGAGTGGGAGAAAGACGTGAGGAAGTGGCTTCAATGAGGGACCGGCCGGAGCGGTCGTATGAGGCAGTGACCGGCCCAGAAGCGGCCGATCATCAGGGCCTGACAATGACCGAAATTTGCGCCCGAGCGGACGTTGCCCTGGTCATTCTGCCCAACGGCAGCCGTCACCGTTTCACGAGGCTCCAATGAGGACGGGAACTCGGACAGGAACGCAGGTTGGCACTACGTATTCCGACGCATTTGTCTTTATGGCCGCTTGCCTGTCATTCCGGATGCAGGGAGTGACTCCGCCCTCCGACGAAGTATTTGACCGCCCCGAGTCCGTCACGACCGCCTCAGCCTTGCGGCGCCATGATGCGCAACATCGCCTTTCCCTGAACATTTTTGAGCGGGAAGTAGGCACGATGCGTCGACTCATCCACCGCGACGACGTGCGCATTGGGGCCGACGCGGCCGTCACCAATCTTCGACACGTTGCCCGCGTCGGCTTTGAACATCGAGACGATGCCGGCCTCACCGGCGACGTAGAGCAGATGCAGTTGCGGGTCGAAGGCCAGGACGTCCGGATCGTTGCCGACCTCGAAGGACGACGTGACGCGCATCGTGCGCATGTCGAGTACCAACAGCTTGTCGTTTCCTTCACACGCGATGAAGGCGAGACGTAGTTCCGGGTCGATCAGCAGTCCGTGATTGCCGCGCGCGCCGGGCAGGTCGATCCGTGCGATAACCGAGTCAGTGGCCGGGTCGATTTCGGCCAGTTGCTGCCGGGATTGCACGTTCACAAAGATGTGTCGGGAGACCGGATCGTACTGGGTATTGCCGACCTCGCCGGAGAGCGGGATCGTCGCAATTCGCGTATTCGAGCGAATATCGATCACCGTCTCAGTCTCACCTGTTTCGTCAGAGACATAGAGTTTGTGCGCATCGGGCGCGTAGGCCATGCCGTCCGGGTAGCTGCCGCCCGGCATGCGCGCGGTGATCCTTAGCGTGGTTTCGTCGATCGCGACGATCTCATTTGAACCGGTGGCCGACGCATACAGCCGTGACATTGCAGGAATCGCTAACACGCCGTGCGCTGAGGCCACGTCTGGAATCCGGGCGATCACGCGCGCTGCATGCGTGTCAAACGCGACCACCTCGCCGTCGCCCAGATGGGCGATGAATAGCAGGTGGCGCTCCGGGTCAAGGCTTGCGTAGTCGAGTCGGGTCGGCCGTCCGCCCAGCGCAACGTCGGAGAGATGTGTCAACGGCAGGTTGCCCGTTTCAAGACCGTCGTCCGCACCTGAGGCGGAGAACACCGCGCCCCCCAGCGCGGCAGCGATAGCGCACGCGACAGCAAATAGCCCACGGGCAGCAGGCCGCGTCCAAAGTGCGTTCATGATGCGGGTTTCATGGGTGTGTCCTGTTGCATCAAACGTGTTTGTGCATTTCAACGACCGGACTCAGAGTTCCCGATCGCCTTGAATGTCCTTGAAGCCAGTGATCAAGCGACCACCTGCCGCTGTCGGCACCCAGTTCACGTCAGCCTCCGCGCTGGCAACGCTGCCTGCATCCGCATGGCGGCGTTGTCCCAGTTGATGAGGCTAAACAGCTGATTGACGTATTCGTTACGTCGATTCTGGTATTTGAGGTAGTACGCGTGCTCGAAAACATCGAGGATGAGAATGGGCTGCATGCCCCAGGCGGTCAGCTTCTGATGGTTCTCGCACTGCAGGATCATGAGCTTGCCCGTCGCCGGATGGTAGCCAACGACACCCCAGCCGGATGCTTCCACTGCAATCGTCGCGGCAACCAGTTGGGCCTTGAACTTCGCGTACGAGCCGAAACTCCTGTCGATTGCCTTGGCGAGTTCGCCCTTCGGTTCACCGCCTTTCCCCGAGATGCTGGTCCAGTAAATGGTGTGCAGGATGTGGCTCGACAGCTGGAAGGCGAGTTCTTTCTCGTAGAACTTCACGAGCGCGAAGTCGTTTGAGTCCCGGGCTTTCGCCAGGCCGTCTTCAGCCTTGTTCGCGGCAGCCACCGCGGGCTTGTGGTGAAAGTTGTAGTGCAGTTCGACGGTGCGCGCATCGATAACGGGTTCAAGCGCGTCGTAGGCAAATGGCAGCGGTCCAGCGGCATACTTGCCGTCCGCGTCCGTGAGCTTGTCGGTGTAACCGGGCTCTTCTGCGGCACGTGCCGTTTGTGCCTGAGCCAGCATGATTCCCGCGCCAACCGCGGCGGTGTTGTGCAGGAAGGTACGACGTGTTGCCATGATTACGTTCCTCGTAGAATGCGCGCACGCGTGCCGTCAGACGGCGTGAGCATGGATGAGCGGATAGATAGCAAGACCAAACAGGGCAGCCGCAACGACAATCACCGGCTCCTGCAGCTTCTTGAAACGCCAGAGCAACACGACCGTCACAAGAGCAAGCACGACAGTCGGCCAGTCAACGATGGAGCGCCGCGCGATGACAATCACGGAGCCGGTGATTGCGCCCACGGCGGCGGCCGTGATGCCATCGACGAACGCCTTGACGGCCGGCAACTTGCCGTATTTCTTGAAGTACGGCGCCGGCAGCACGGTGAACAGATAGCAAGGCAGGAAAGTCCCGAGCGCGGCGACACAGGCGCCCCAAAATCCCGCGACCAGGTAACCGATGAAGCCGACCGTGATCACGACCGGCCCCGGCGTAATCATCGCCACGGCCACCGCATCGACAAACTGCTTGTCGTTAAGCCAGTGATGCTCGGTCACCACGCCGCCATAGAGGAACGGCACGATCGCGAGTCCCGAGCCGAACACAAACGCGCCGGCCTTGACGAAGAAAAGGCCGACCTGGCCGAGCAGCGGCAGGTCGAGACCACTGAGGAAACCGCTCACACCCGGTGCCTGTGTTACGGCAAGCGCATTCAGTCCGCCCTTGCCGAGCCATTTCGGAGGCGCACGCCAGAACCAGTTGAGCAGGCCGCCTCCGATAAACAGCCATGCGATCTCGGATTCAGTGACCACGGTGACGACCGCGAGCGCCAGGAATATCGCCCACAGCAGCCTGTCTTTGCCGATGGTCTTTCTGGTCAGCTTGTATGCGCTCATCGCTATGATTCCGACCACGGCGGCGCCTACGCCATAGAAGACTGCCTGCATCCAGGGGAGGCCGCCAAACTGCGCGTAGGCCCAGCCGAGCGCCACAACCATCAGGAACGACGGCAAGACAAAAGCGATACCGGCCACCGTTGCACCGACGACGCGGTAATGGACGTAGCCGAGGTAAATGCCGAGTTGTGCGGCGAGAGGACCCGGCATCATTTGAGCCAGCGCCAGCCCCTCCTTGTAGTCCTGTTCGCTGATCCAGTCCCGGCGCTCGACGAGGTCGCGATGCATATAGCCGACCAGCGCCACGGGGCCGCCGAAGCCGAAGGTGCCGAGACGCAGCATGTAAAGGACCATCTGGCCGAGCGTGTAGCCGGGCGCGGGCGCCGTCGCGATGCTCATGAACGGCCCTCTGCGCTGTTATTTTTTTTGCTCGTTGCGAAGTGCGCGTAGATCGAATCGAGCACGCAACCCATCTCGTCGAGCAGTTGATCGTCGTCCAACGCGCGTTGCCGGGCGCCGGCCATCACCGCCTCGAAACCGATCGCCTCGGGCACTGGTGCTCCGCCAACGTCGAGCGCGTGCACCATTTCACCGAGCCGAAGAAGCGCCGCGTCATCGTCGAGACCGAAACTCACGAGCAGTACCTCAAACGTCACGCGCTCACCGACGTGTGTAAATGCGGCGCCGTCGAAGTCGAAACCGAGTGCATCCGGCGGACAGGCCTGCGGCGAATCCAGCCAGAGGAACTTCGCCTTCGGGTCGATGAAGCGACGGATCAGCCATGCGCTCGCAACGCGATCTACCCATAGCCGTTGCCGGGTTGCCCACGTACGGGCCTGGTACTCGTCGCGCAGCAACGGCCGGATGGCCCGTTCGGCCGCATGCGGCTCACCCGGCGACAGGACCGTATCCGCGAGCGCGACAAAGTCTTCCCAGGCAACTTCGGCATCGGTCGATGCGGCGCCGGGAAAGTAGTCGATCGTCTGGATCGCGTTGTAGTCCTTGTGCAGGCGACGTAACAGGCGGGTCACCTCCGCTGGTGCCTGGCCGCCGAGCGTCTTCCGCGCAGCGCCCAGCGATGCGACAAAAGTCCCGTAATCGTCGTTCCGATCGAACAGCGCGCGGAAGTCCACTTCCTGGGACGAGTCCAGGCTTTGTGCCCGCAACAGATGTGCGGTGCCGCCGGCTTCGTCAATGCTGCCGGCAAGTTCGCGCAGCATGTCCTCGCGCTCCGCGGTGTGGGGCAACAGGTAGATGCCGTCACGCAGGACAGCGCACCCCTTCGCTTTCAGCGCCCGCCACGCCCGCATCCGCGCGGTGGCGTTCTCGGTGGGGAACGTCAGAACGAGGACAGACCAGGTGGTTAGAGTATTCATGTAAAGTAAACTACACGTATGTAGCGTACTTTACAAATTATTTTGTTTTGACTTCGGTGTAGCCGCATTGCCCGTTATGGAACTGAATTCTGATGTCGGCCGGGCGAAACAAGAACTCACTGGCGGGCTCGGTGAGCGTGATGGTGATGAATGTCGGGGAAATGCGCGTGCGTGTGGGTAACCAGTGCGTGTTGATGCGGATGCGTGTGCGGCTCGTCACCGTCCCGCTTAAAGTCGTGAGCGTGCTGGTGGTGCTCGTCGTGCCGGTGGTTATGACAGTTGAAGAGTGGACCGATCTCTTCCATCGCCTACATTCGCAGGCGCCGCTGTACTGATCGAGGTGGCGCACATTAGCGTTTCGAAGGCTTGGCAAGCATTGCGAACTTAGTTAAAAACGGCTTGGGCAACAGCTTCCCAACATTCACCTCCCGGATTAACCACTCAATGCCGGAGTCGAGCCCAATTCGGCGATTCCCATGGGCCATCTCTCATCCGCTGCCCGACAATTACCACGACCACCGAACGCCTGCGTCTCCAGTAAGAGTAGCGTTTTCAAAAACCTGAATAACGTGGAAATCGATGCGCATGCTATGTCGCCCCCCGTAACGGTAAGGTTTCAGAGCCCCATCCGATCTGCTCTTGATTTGTAATTTTCGGAAAGAATAGGAAATTATTTTCGATAATACAAATGTCTCAGCAATATGCCGTGCCATTCCGCCACTGCTTAATGCCTGGAATACGCCTCGTTCTTACTCACTACGTCGACCTCTGTGGATCGCGATTAATTCGCCACCGTCTCGACAGCAAAACCGTCAACTCTTTCATGTTCCGCATGCGAATGGGCACTGATGCGATACCGGACAGAGCGCTAGCGGGATGCGAAGTGAAGTGGCAATGGAGGCGTGAACGGAACGCGCGCCACTCATCAGTTTCCTCGCGGGTCACGTATCATGCACCGCACAATGCCGAACCACGCCGGCCTCAGATTGGGGACCAGGACCCATTAGGAATAATGCCAAAAATCGCAATTAACCCTTGCGAATAATGCGCTTAATTATCAGCGACCGCTTCCCTAAAATTGGTATTAGCTGCTAAGGGTTCGATCGCGTGCTGTTGGCGTAGTGTATGCGTCAATACTTTGCAATACCGGCCTGAGAAGCCTTATCGCGTGTCGCTTGAGTTGATTGATATTGAGTTGATTGAGACATAGAGGGCATTGTGTGCCTGAACGAGGTACCGGTCACCCAGGTAGGGCTTATAGGTGGGCGTAGATTCTTTCCAAGAATGAAGTACGTGTCTCGTGCCAGCCCTGAGCGGCGATCTGTGGTTTGCTTCACGTGCACCACACCACTGGTAACGGTCGCGCGAGTTTGATCGCTACGAGCCAAACGTACAACGAGCGCCATGGAGAAATACAAATGGATCGTTTGCATCGAAATTCCAATCCAATCAAGGAGGAACGGGTCATGAACAAGGCAACCAGAACATTAATCGCGGCCGTCGCTGCACTCACGCTGTCGGGCGGTGCTTATGCACAGGCCAACAACACGCTGGCGACCCCGAGCACCGTGTCGCCCGCCGCTGCAACGAGCAGCTACGGCACGCCTGGCGTCACCAACTCGGAAAGCGGCAAGGCCGCCGCGTCGCCGAACTCGGGCATGCCGAATAGCACGAGCAATAGCTCGACGTCCGGCACCCCCGCCGCTTACGGGATCAACAATACGCTGGCGACCCCGAGCACCGTATCGCCTGCTGCCCAATAACAGCAATCAAGGATGACAACCAGGCGCAAATAAACGCAACACGACTAAGCGCGTCTCATTCACCAGCCGTCATAAGAAAAGCCGCTGTTCTCACGGACAGCGGCTTTTTGTTTCTCCCTAACCTCTTCCTGACTCTTCCTGGCAGCGGCTTGCGGCACACCAACTGATTGCGTGCCTGTAGGGTCAGCCGAATAACAGCGACTGGCCTAGCCTGCCATAACGCGCCAGATGGCAGAATTTTCCCAACGTTGAATCACCGCTTCGCGGAAAAGCGGAGGACCGAAGTGAATCGAACTGCGACCGTTCTACCTTGAAGATTGCCGATGTGAAATTGACTCGATCGATTCGCCGTGTTTGCGCAAACTGCGATATTGAGGTTCCCGGCGACTACGACGCATTCATTCACGCCGATGACATCGGATTAAGGCCAGCCATTTATTTTCATTTTTTATCGACAGTTTTTCGACTATTTTAGATTTGCGATCAGTTATCGCGGCATGTCCTTGGCGGGAGGCTACAAAGTTCTTACTGGATGGTTTTTTCGAGAATTTTTCCCTTTGAAAGATACAATGGGCACATGGCATATGTGCTTCAAAACTGCGTTGACCCTAAGCAATAAAAACGACCGCTGGACGCAAGCGCCGAGTTCATTTTCCCTTTATCCGGCGGCCGTTCCAATTAATCCGCATGCGCTCGCCGCAGGGGTTGCAGCAATTGGCGTCGTTGCAATCACTGCTCCCGACAGCCCGCATAACGCTTGCATACCCGGTATCCACGCGGCCTCGAACCAGACGCTGCTTGATACCCGCGCCAAAGACAATCAAACGCCCACACCTTCGACCATCAGGCGAACATCGCTCATGTTAAAAAAATGCATCCGTGCCGTATTTACTGCCGCTGTGCTGATCGCGGCAATTACATCGGAATCTCAGGCGCAGTACACCACTGACTGGGTAGCGAACACATATGGAACAAGTTCCACCTACGTTGGCAATGGTGCCCGTTCCATGTGGGTAGCGCCTGAAGGAATCATTTATACAGCTTCCCTGTGGGACGAAAACGAAGGCGGGGTCGCCATATACGGCAATCGCCAAAACATGGGTTCCATCGGTTTGCACAACGAGTTCCAGGGCAGCGCCATTACGGGCAATGCAACTTCAATCTTTGCTGCCTTGCAATATGACAGAACCAACGGCAGTGGCTGGGTAGGACGATATAACCGAACCACTAAAACACGCGACCTCTCCATCTCTGTCAGCGCGACAACGACCCAGACGCGTGGTGATGTCATCACCGGACTCGCAACATCGGGTTCCCTCCTCTATGCAAGCGACTTCCCTGGAAATCGCGTGCGAGCTTACAGCACCGACGGCGTCTGGCAGAGCGATATCAATGTTGCAGGTCCTGGGGCGCTCGCCCTGGACAGCGCCGGCAACGTCTGGGTCGCGCAAGAGAACGCCGGCACGATTGCCGAATTCAGTCCGTCGGGCGCCGCGTTGAACACGATCCAGATGCCCACTACATCCCGCCCGTCCGCGCTGTATTTCGACTCAACGGCTGGACAGCTTCTGGTCGGCGACGAGGGGCCCGACATGAACATCAAGATCTACCAGATCGCGGGCGTCTCAACTCAGCCAACCCAGGTCGGCACGTTCGGCATTCAGGGCGGATATCTCGACACAACAACTGGCATCAAAGGCCAGGTCGGGGACAAGCGTTTCACCCGCGTTGCCGGCATTGGCAAGGACTCCACCGGCAACCTCTATGTACTCAACAACCCGTGGGGCGGAACCTGGGACCTGGGCCGCAACGGCAATACGGACATCCACGCCTACGACAGCTCGGGCATCCTTCGATGGAAGCTTCAGGCACTGAATTTTGAAGGCAACGGCGCACCTGACCCTGCGACAGACGGCGCGTATTTCTATGGGGGCTTCAACGTTTACACCGGCACCGCTGGCGGAACGTTCGTGGCAAACACCGTTGACCCGATCGACTATCCGTCCGACCCGCGACTCAACATGAACGACACCCAGCGCGGTCAGCACTTCGCGCAAATTGCCACCGTCGGCGCGAACCGGATCCTTGTGGCAGCCGGCCAGAATCCGGGCATCTTCTACTTCTTCCACTTCAACGCCGCCAATGGCTACATCGCCATCCCGGACGGGTCCCTGCCGGGCACGGCGTTCAATTCGACTACATTGATAACGGGTGGATTCTGTCTCGACAGCAACGGCAACGTCTGGGCCGGCCCGGACCGGACGAACATGATTTACTACTACCCGTTGACCGGCTTCGATGCCAACGGCAAGCCGAGCTGGGGAGCAGGCATTGCATACGCCACGCCAAGGTCCATCCTGCCACTGACCCGGATCATCTACCTCCCGGAAAGCGACACCATGATCCTCGCGCAAGGCATAGTCGGCAGCACGGACTGGACGTCGATAGGAACGAGGGTCGAGGTGTATCACGGCTGGCTTGCAGGAAACCAGAACTCGCCTTATCCGGTGATCAACCTCACCAGCGCCAATCCGAAATCGATCACGGCAGCCGGCAACTATCTGTTCGTCGGATATGTGCACACCGTGCCCAACATCGACGCTTTCAATCTCTCTACGGGCAACCTCGACACCACCTTGATCAATGCCAATCCCACCACAGTGGATGTCGGCAGTGACGTTGATTCCATGTACGGCCTGAGGTCATACCTGCGATCGACCGGTGAGTACGTGGTCACGAAGGATAACTACAACGAGTCCAGCATTATTGTTCATCGCTGGACTCCCGGTTCATAGGCGGAAATTGACCTGGACTCCCTGAAGCTCGTCGCGCGAGATGACGGGAGGACGCTTGGGCCGCCATGAGAGCAACGTTCGAGCGTCGGCCAACTTCAATTGCTGCACCGTGTCAGACAGCCGGATGTAGTCCGTCACCACAAACGTGGGCGAGATGCCGAGCTTCACGAAGCCGTTGCAGAAGCTGCCCTGTTGCGCCTATGGTTATCAAAAAGCGATACGAAAAAGCGCTCGCCACGAGCCACGATATAGCGGCGACCTATCAACGGCATTGCACGAATCTAATTCTGTTGATGGTCACACGCGCTTATATTTAACTGGAGTAGGCTCGCCAGCGCGAGCAGTGCTCTTTCAATGTACGCTACAACATCACTTGCGGGAATTTTGGATTGCGCCTCGGGTAATCAACAGCAAGAGCCCACCACGGGATTTCCCGGCAGACCCGCGGGCGCGGGGTTATCGATGCAATGCACCATGAAAGCCTGACACCCCTAAAAATAAGTAGTGGGTATGTCCTCTCAAGGAGATAACGCATGTCAAATGAAGCAAAGTGCCCGTTCAATCACGCCGCCGGCGGCGGCACGACGAACCGCGACTGGTGGCCGAAACAACTGCGGGTGGACCTGCTCAGCCAGCACTCGAGCAAGTCGAACCCCCTGGACAACAGCTTCAACTACGCCGAGGCTTTCAAGAGCCTCGACCTGGCCGCGGTGAAGAAGGATCTTGCGGCACTCATGACCGATTCTCAGGACTGGTGGCCGGCGGACTTCGGTCACTACGGTCCGCTATTCATCCGCATGGCCTGGCACAGTGCCGGCACGTACCGCATTGGCGACGGCCGCGGTGGTGCCGGGCGCGGCCAGCAGCGTTTCGCTCCGCTCAACAGCTGGCCGGACAATGTCAGCCTGGACAAGGCCCGCCGCCTGCTCTGGCCGATCAAGCAGAAGTACGGCCAGAAACTCTCCTGGGCGGACCTGATGATCCTCACCGGTAATGTCGCGCTCGAGACCATGGGCTTCAAGACCTTCGGTTTCGGCGGCGGTCGTGAAGACACGTGGGAGCCGGATCAGGACGTTTACTGGGGCAATGAAAAGACCTGGCTGGGCGGCGACGTCCGTTATGGCAAGGGCGCTGCCGGCAGCGACGACGAAGGCGTAATCGTGGCCGACGCAGAACTCCACGGCAGCGAAACCAGCCGCACCGACAGCGGACGCAACCTGGAGAATCCGTTGGGCGCCGTGCAGATGGGCCTGATCTATGTCAACCCGGAAGGTCCCGACGGCAATCCCGACCCGCTCGCGGCGGCGCACGATATCCGCGAAACCTTCGCGCGCATGGCCATGAACGACGAGGAAACCGTCGCGCTGATTGCCGGTGGCCACACTTTCGGGAAAACGCACGGAGCAGGTCCTGCGGACAACGTGGGTCCCGCACCCGAGGCCGCCGATATCGAGAACCAGGGGCTGGGCTGGAAGAGCAGCTTCGGCGCCGGCAACGGCGGCGACACAATCTCCAGCGGTCTGGAGGTCACCTGGACCGGCACGCCGACGAAGTGGAGCAACGGCTTCTTCCAGAACCTGTTCGGCCACGAATGGGAGCTGACCAAGAGCCCCGCCGGCGCCAATCAGTGGGTCGCCAAGGACGCCGGCGCAACGATCCCGCATGCTCACGATCCGTCGAAGAAGCTGGTGCCGACGATGCTCACCACCGACCTCTCGCTGCGCTTCGACCCCATCTACGAGAAGATCTCGCGGCGCTTCCTGGAGCATCCTGAGCAGTTGGCGGACGCCTTCTCCCGCGCCTGGTTCAAGCTGACCCACCGCGACATGGGACCGCGCGTGCGCTACCTTGGACCGGAAGTGCCGGCCGAAGAGCTGCTGTGGCAGGACCCCATTCCGGCGGTCAACCACCCGCTGGTCGGAGAGCCGGACATCGCTTCGCTCAAACAGAAGATCCTGGCGTCAGGGCTGTCTGTGCCGGAACTGGTATCGACCGCCTGGGCGTCCGCATCCACCTTCCGTGGTTCCGACAAGCGCGGCGGCGCCAATGGCGCGCGCATTCGCCTCGCGCCGCAGAAGGACTGGCCGGTCAACGAGCCCGAACAGCTGTCGAAGGTGCTGAAGGTCCTCGAAGGCATCCAGGGCGAGTTCAACAGCGCACAGTCCGGCGGCAAGAAGGTCTCGCTGGCCGACCTGATTGTGCTGGCTGGGAGCGCCGGCATCGAGCAGGCGGCGAAAAACGCCGGGCATCAGCTAACCGTGCCTTTCACGCCGGGCCGCATGGACGCCTCGCAGGAACAGACCGACGTGGAATCCGCCAAGGCGCTCGAACCGGCCGCCGATGGCTTCCGCAATTACCTTGGGGGCAAGTACAAGGTACCGGCCGAGGCTTTGCTGATCGACAAGGCGCAATTGCTGACCCTGAGCGCCCCTGAGATGACGGTGCTCATCGGAGGCTTGCGCGCCCTGAACGTCGGCGGGAAGAACTCGCATGGCGTATTCACCGACCGGCCCGGAACGCTGACCAACGACTTCTTCCGCAACCTGCTCGATATGGGTACGGAATGGCAGCAGGTTTCATCGGCGCGGGACGTGTTCGAGGGGCGTGACCGCAAGACCGGCGCGAAAAAGTGGACCGGCAGCCGTGTCGATCTGATCTTCGGATCGCACTCCCAGCTCCGGGCCCTGAGTGAAGTCTATGCAACCGAGGACGCGCAGGAAAAATTCGTCCACGACTTCGTCGCCGCCTGGGTCAAGGTGATGAACCTCGACCGGTTTGACCTCGCCTGAAGGTGGCGTCGCCCCGCCGGGATTGTCGTCCCTGACGGGGCCTTGCCCAGCCACCACGAAAACGCATTTATCAGTGCTCGGTGCGACTCCTTTACATCGGACCCGCACCGTTTGCTTGCGTCCTAAATAATCGATCACGCCTCCCGAAACTGCCAATTCTGCTGAGCGCAGCAGGGTCGAGCACGTCAGCCACGAAATACAGCGTCAAAAAAATTTGCTCTCGATCGCTCGTTTACGATAACTTATGCTCGATTATGATCGATTGAGTGACGAACGAGTATTTCCCGGCGGAGACCGACAACATGCAACGAACCCGGCGTGATGCCGTAGACGGGTTGCTTCCCGACGAACGAGCAAAACTGATTCTCGACAGGCTGCGAACGCACGGCCGCGTGCTGGCGGCCGAACTTGCGCTCGAATTCAACACCTCCGAACACACGGTTCGCCGCCATCTGCGTGACCTGGCCGACGCGGGTCATTGCGAGCGTGTGTACGGCGGGGCGCTGCTGATCTCGCCTGCTGCGCCGGCCGGGTCTACCCGCCTGCGCGAAGCGGTTGATCGGAAAGCCCAACTGGCCGTTGCGGCGGCGTCCATTGTCCGGCCGCGGCAGATCATCCTGCTCGATGCCGGGTCGACCAACGTCTCTATCGCGGCGGCGCTTCCCGATAACGCGGGCCTCACGGTCGTGACGAATTCGCCCGATGTCTGCTCGCGCTTGCTCGATCGCCCCGGCTTCGACGTCATTCTGATCGGCGGCAGGATGAGCGCGCGTGGCGCGGGGTCGATCGGCTCCACCGCGCTTTTGCAGGTCCAGCAGATCAAGGCCGACCTGTGTTTCCTTGGCGCGTGCGCCATCGACCCGGACGAGGGCGTGGGTGCGTTCGAGGCGGAGGAGGCCGAGCTGAAACGTGCGATGGTCAAGTCAAGCGGCCAGGTCGCCATCGCAATGACGTCCGAGAAGTTGATGACCGCCGCACCCTTCTTCGTGGTGGGAGCGTCCAGCATTGAGCATCTGATCGTGGAACCGGGTGTCTCCGCGCAACGGCTAAGCGAGTTCGAAAAAATCTGCGGCAGCGTGATCGTGGCTCACGCGGGGGCTCGATCATGAAACCGGTTGCCGAACGTATTGCCACCACGGCTGTGTTTCTCGCTAACGGGCTGGGTATAGGCGCGTGGGCTGTCGAAGTCCCGCGGATCAAGGAAGCTTTGTCGCTAAGCGATGCATCGCTCGGAATCGCGCTGTTTTGTTTTGCGTTGGGCGCGATTGTTGCCATGCCGCTTGCCGGCCGGCTCGCGCCGCGCTTTGGCAGCGGACGCCTCACCGCACTCCTCGGTGTTGCATTTGTTATCGCCCTGCCCTTGCCTGCGCTGGTTCCGGACTTCGCTTTGTTATGTGCCGTGCTGTTTGCGTTGGGCGCTGCGAACGGTGCGCTGGATGTATCGATGAACGGACACGCCAGCGCGATCGAAGGGGAATGGAAGGCACCGATCATGTCGTCGTTTCATGCGGCCTGGAGCATGGGTGGTCTGTTGGGGGCGGCGGGAGGCGCTGCGCTTCAGGCCAACGGCATCGGCATGATGGGCGGATTGCTGCTCCCCGACCTCGTGATCGGCGCGCTCATTGTGACAAGCGCCTTACTGGCGCTACGGGATATCGGACCGCGAGTATTGGCGTCGGCTAGCGGCTTTGTATTGCCCAGCGCGGGTGTCATGAAACTCGCTGCCCTTGCCTTTCTCTGCATGCTGATGGAAGGCGCGGTGGCGGACTGGAGCGCGGTGTTCCTGCGCTCCGCACTCGACACGCAAGCAAGCGCGGCGGCGCTCGGTTATTCGTCGTTTGCCTTTGCGATGGCGGCATGCCGCGTGGTCGGCGACGTATCGGTTCGACGTCTGGGCTCTAGCGTGGTGGTTGCGTCGGGGGGGCTTATTGCGGCCCTGGGTCTGGCGCTGGTGCTGGGTTATCCAAACGTGGTGACGGCTTGCGTGGGGTTTGCGCTCGTGGGCATTGGCCTTTCCAACATTGTGCCGGTGATCTTTAGTGCGGCGGGCCGTTCGACGAAGACGCCGGCGGTGGGCGTTTCGATGGCAGCCACGGCGGGTTATGCCGGCTTTTTGGTGGGACCGCCGCTGATCGGGCTGGGCGCAGGTTTCCTGGGTTTGCGGCTGGCGTTATGCGCGCTTTTGCTGGCTGCCCTGGTTGTGTGTCTGGTGGGCGGCAAGGCGGTGAGCCGGACGAGCGTCGAACAGGCGATTTAAACGCCGGCTAGCGGGCGGGGTTGGTGTGCATCAACTCCGACTGCTACCCCCATTCCCCCCCCCGCAAAAATCACTGCGACGCGGGCATCAAATCTCCATCCGCCTGACGCTGAAGATCCTGCACCCTGGTCTGCAACGCGCGCAATTCAGCTTGAGCCGCGTCCTGCTGCGCCCGCAACGTCCGAATAGCTTCCTGCTGCTGTGCCTGACGATCAACGACCTGGCTTTGCTGCGCGCGCGCCACATCGACATCCGCTTGCAAGCGGTTCGCCCGGTTCTGCTGCAGTGCAATCAGCCGGTCCGAGAAGGCGTTCTCAGCCTGCAACTTCTCGCGGCGGATTTCCGAGTCGGCGAGCTGGGCCGTGGTCTTCGCGAAGTCCGCATACACCGCTTCAGCGCGGGTATCGGTCTGCGTCTTGATCACGCGCCAAAATTTCTTTTGCTGAAACAGTGCGACGTAATACGTCATCTGGTCGGGATAGAACAACATGCTCGCACCATAGCTGCCGTTATAAGTGGTGCGCATTTCTATTACCTTGCCATCGCGGATCATCTGCTGCAGCTCTGTAATACTTCCATTCCCCGGAGCTTGCGGTTCGTCGGCCGCGCCATTGGTGAGCAAGCCGCGCCGCGCGCTTGCGTCGCCAAGCGCATTCCCCGATGCCGACGACGAATCCTGCGCGGCAGCCCCTGCCGCTATCGCATTGGTTGCAGTGGTTGCGGCGCAAGCCGCCGTGCAGACCACCGCGCCTGCCAATAGAACTACCCCGTGCCGCCATTTATTATTGGATTTCATGGAATTTCCGAGCTCTTTGAACAAAGCGAAACCGACCGGATTATGGCAGATGGAATGCCCCGATATTTATTAGCTGCGTTCAAGAACCGTGTTCTCTAAATGGACATCGAAGCAACCGATAATCTCCATGGTCGCGGTGTGTGCCGAACCGTCGGGCCATGCCCCGAATCACCTGAAAATATCGGCGACAAGGTTCGACACCGCCCTGATGCGCTCGCTCCCGCGCAGCGCCGGATGCAGGACCATCCAGACATCCTGGTCCAGCTCCCTGATATGCGGTTCGATGCAGACAAGATCGCTGGTCGTGTCGCCCGCCAGTTGCGCGAGCACACCCAGGCCCGAGCCGCCCAGCACGCCATCGAACACGCCCAGCACATAACTGCTCCGAAGGCTCGGCGCAGGCGCGCCCGGCAGTGTCCTGAGCCAGCGCGCCGCGGGATGATCGCCCCGGCGCTCGTCATAACCGACAAAGGACAGCTTGCTCCATTCCTTCTTCTTGATGGCTACCTTGTGGCGAAGGTAATAGTCTCGCGACGCATATAAACCAAAGCGGACCTTGCCGATCCGGCGTACATACAGGTCACCCTCGTCCGGGCATTCCGACCAGATGGCAATGTCCGCTTCGCGCCGGGCAAGGTTATACGGTTGCTGCGAGGTCAGCACTTCAATGGCCAGTCCCGGAAACCTTTCCTGGAAGGAGCCCAGCAGCTTCATCAGGATGTAGGACATCCACTCGACTGCATTGATCCTGACCGTGCCTTCAAGACCATGAGACCCCGTGACATCTCCTGCCCGCTCAATCTGGTGCGCCAGCGCCTCCATCTGCTCGGCCCATGCAAGCACACGCTGCCCGAACGCCGTGACTGCGCAGCCGGAAGGCACGCGGTCAATCAGGGGTTCACCTAATCTTCTTTCAAGCTCGGTCAAGCGGCGCGACAGCGTGGCCGCACTAAGATCGCACGCCGCAGCGGCCGATCTCATGGTTCCCTCGCGGGCGATGGCGAGTAAAAGCCGCAGGTCGTCCCAGTCAACGTGTTCCATTTTTGAAACGCTCGCTTTCGATTTTAGAGGTAGATTATCGCGAATCGCGAGGATAGCATTAGACCCCGATGGGCCGGTTTGCCGCACGTGGTCGCCGTTCGTAAATTGCGGCTCGCAGATTGTGGCTCGATACACGCCGCGGCTCATGCATCGGGTTTTCGCGTTTCAGCGTTAAAGCAAGGCGGCAACAAGAAGGTCCTTTCAAATTGATTATCCGGCTAACTGCCTGACCGACTAAACGACTCGCCGGCTACTCCTCAGTAGACCGAAGAGCAAACTAATGGAGACTTTATGACCCGCAAGGCCAACCCAGCAAGGCGCCGTGTACTCGCTGCAACCGCGGTATTTGCTGCATTCTCGCTGTTGCCAGTCTCGTCGGCATTCGCTCAAGCGGCGAAAAAACCCGTCGTCGCCCTCGTGATGAAGTCACTCGCCAACGAGTTCTTCCTCACCATGGAAACCGGCGCGAAGGACTATCAGGCGCATAACGCGAGCAAGTTCACGCTCATTTCCAATGGCATCAAGGACGAAACCGATACCGCCAACCAGATTCGCATTGTCGAGCAGATGATCGTCTCGAAGGTCGACGCCCTCGTGATCGCTCCGGCTGATTCGAAAGCGCTTGTCCCGGTGATCAAGAAGGCCGTGGATGCAGGGATCATTGTGGTGAACATCGACAACCAGCTTGATCCGGATGTGCTCAAGTCGAAGGACCTGAACGTGCCGTTCGTCGGTCCGGACAACCGGAAGGGTGCGAGGCTGGTCGGCGATTATCTGGCCAAGCGACTCAAGGCTGGCGATGAAGTCGGCATTATCGAAGGCGTGTCGACCACG
>NZ_FCOK02000072.1 GCF_001544555.2 Caballeronia udeis
CGAGATGTATCGGGTCCGGGCACGACCCTGATATTACGCGCTATCGTCAAAGGCGAGACTTCGTCGGTCATGGTCAAATTGGTTTCTATGCAGCCCCGGCAGTAGAAGCGTGGGTTTCTTACGCTTCCGAGCAAGCCCGCTTTCACTGTAAGGGTCTAACACGTTGTCATTGACCGACGCGCCCGCTCGGTCGCGGATTGTCGTCAATTTTGACGCGTCCCTTCATGGCCGTCAGCACCAGTTCCGTAGACGTTCCACGTAGCTGACATTGGAGTAGTCAACGGCAGCTTTCCGACGAGGTGGGTGAATGCGTACTGCCGCCCAACACCGGCCGCTCGACAGAAGCCCGTAGGTCGTTGACAATTTTGAGTCTTGCCTTTGGCCTGCTTCTTACTTGACTCCGATACTCTTCGTGATCTCAGTTTCCGATCCCGTCGTCAGGGCAACTAGACCGATCGAGACGGGCGAGCATTGTGCTGATCTTGGCGATATCGGCGATCTCATCCTGATGGATCGCACGCGCAAGGTCGTATCTAACCCGAACAGGCATTTCCTGAAGGTTCGAGCGAGCGTCGCTGTGCGCATATCGAACGCTGTTTCGTTTAACGAACGTGAGATATTTGCCTTGCGACCGGCCGGTGTCAAGGCATGTCAAGAACACGCGCGTGCCTGGGCGGCCACGCAGAGCAGCAGGAAACAGGGGACGCAGGCCGGCTCGCTGCCGGCCTGAGGCTTCACATCTGCGGATCGTCGATCGGGAAAGTGGGGCGTCCGTCTTTCGTGGGCAGACCCCACTTCTGCATCACACTTTGATAGAGCCCTTGCTTCTGCAACTTGATCAGGGCTTGCTGGAACGCATGAGCGAGCCGCTTGCCGTTGTCGTCGACGCCAAAGCCGATTCCGTATGACGAGAGGTTGTAGTAGTACACCGCCTGGTATTTGTCTGGAAACTTCTTGATGTTGTAGTTCGCAGCGGGCGAGTCGATCCACACGACCTGGCTTGCTTCGTTGGTCAGCGACATCAGCGTCATGTTGGTGTCCGGATAGGTGGCGATCGAGATCGCTTTCTTACCGTCCGCCACGCATTTGTTGCTCACTTCATTGGCCCGTTGAAGCGGCGCCGTGCCGCGCGGCAGCGCGATCTGCATCCCACATAGATCGTCGAGCGACTTGAGCGTCGATTGCCGCTTAGGTGAGGCGACGATCGTCTGGCCGACGTTTAAGTAGTCGATGAACGTCACCTTGCCATGACGCGACGGAAAATCGCCAAGCGACAGCAGCACATCGAAGCGGTTAGCGGCGAGGCCTGGAATCAACGAATCGAACGATGCCTGCACGAACTTGATTTTCAGCCCCAGCACTTTAGCCGCAGCAGAGATCAGATCGGGCGCGAAACCCGCCACGTCGCCGTCTTCGTCGATGAACTTGACGGGCGCGATCTCCGGATTGACCGCAACCGTAATGGGTTGCTTCTGACGATAGAACTCCGGCACGAGCGCGGAAAGCGCGGGGTCGGCGGGGACCGCGTCGATATTCGGCGCGTCTTCGGCGAAAGCCGGTGACACGACGCACGGCGCAACGTTCAGACTGAGCGCGGCGGCGACGGTGAATCGCGCAATGATTCGGGTGAAACGGACGGGCGTGATCATTATGTGGGGTGATTCGAATGGGGGTTGACCGGGCTAAAGCGTACGCTCTGCTGTGACGCTCATCGCGTTTCCACCGCCGCGGCCGCGAAATGACGCTGATGCCACAACAGGCAGTGGGCGGACGTATCGTCATGCGTCGATGAATCGGTGATCTCGCCGATAAAGATCGTATGCGAATAGCCGTTGTGCGTCGCGATTACCTTGCAATCGAGAGAGACGACACTGCCAGTCAGCAACGGCGCGCCACTCTTGCCCGCTGTCCATTGCGCCGGATCGAAACGGGACGGGCCTTTCTCGCTGGCAAAGCGTTGCGCGACGTTCTTCTGATCGGCGGACAGCAGATTGACGGCAAACACCTTCGCACGCAGGATCACGTCGTGTGCGCTCGCGCTTCGGTTCACGCAGACGAGCAACGTCGGCGGATCGGCTGACAGGCTGCACACCGATGTCGCGATCAGGCCGAACGGTGTGCCGCTTTCAGCGGTTGTGATAACCGTGACGCCGTTGGTGAAGCGCGCCATCGCGTTGCGGAAAAGTTTGTCGGTCGTGTCGGTGCTCATGTGATACGCCTCGCGTCAGGCGTGCGCCGCTCTGCGGCAAGCGGCGCACGATATTTTTTAGTCACCGAAATTTAGTCGCCAAAGTGCAGGGGCTGCAGTCCGAGATTGCCCCTCAGCGTGCTCGCCTCGTACTCTGTGCGGAACAGTCCGCGCTTGCGCAGCTCGGGAAGAATGTATTGCGTCAGGTCGTCGACACCTTGCGGCAACGTCGCCGGGCAGATATTGAAGCCATCGGCAGCGCCGGCACGGAACCACCTTTCCATTTCGTCGACGATGTCCTCCGCGGTGCCGACGATCTGCCAGTTATTACCCGAGGCCACGCGCTTGTACATCTGGCGGATCGTCAGGTTTTCCCTGTGCGCCAGCGCGAGCAGATTCTCCGCGATACTGCGCACACGCTGATTGCCGACATCGGGTACCGGGCCGTCGAGATCGTATTCGGACAGATCGCCGAGCACGCCGTACAGAATGGCCAGTCCGCTAAGCGGATCGATCAGGTTTTGCAACTGATCGAACTTGTCCTGCGCTTCGCCGCGCGTCTTGCCGACATACAGCGTGACGCCGGGCATGATCAAAAGTTGATCTTGCGTGCGGCCATATTTCGCAAGGCGGCCTTTGAGATCGTCGTAGTAGGCCTTAGCGCCTTCCATGCTGCTTGCGTTGCTATAGACGACATCGGCATAGCGTGCGGCAAGCTCGCGTCCTGCTTCGGCGGCGCCGGCTTGCACGATGATCGGACGGCCTTGCGGCGTGCGCGCGGAGTTCAGCGGGCCGCGCACCTTGAAGTGCTTGCCCTTGTGATTCGGCACGTGCAGCATGGCCTCGTCATAGAAGATACCGCTCGCCTTGTCACGGATAAACGCGTCGTCTTCCCAGCTATCCCACAGCTTCCTGACCACTTCGACGAACTCGTCCGCGCGCTCATAACGCTCTTCATAGCCGAGATGCTCGTCGCGGCTGAAATTCCAGGCTTCTTGCTGAGACCACGACGTGACGACGTTCCAGCCCGCGCGACCACCGCTGATATGGTCGATCGACGCATACTTGCGAGCGATATGGAAAGGCTCGTTGTACGTCGTCGAAGCCGTCGCGACCAGGCCAATGTGCGACGTGCACGCACCGATCGCCGCCAGCAACGTCAGCGGTTCGAGTTCGGCATTCTTTGCGTCACGGGCGAGCGATCCTTTGGGCGTATCGTTTGCGCGAATGCCGATTCCGTCGGCAAAGAAAATCATGTCGAGTTTAGCCTCTTCAGCTTTCCTTGCAGTCCGAAGAAAATAATTGAAATCGATGGCGCCTGCTGCCGGCACATCCGGGTGCCGCCATGCGGCCATGTGATAACCCAGATAGCGCATCGACAGGCCAATTCTGATTTTTCCGTCTGTAGCAGTCATTTTTAAAATCCCGATCGAAGTTTCCAAATCACCGATGAACCGTCATGCACTAGGTGCGCAGGCTGGAAAGAAAGCGTTTGCAGCGTTCGGTTCCGCCGCCATTGAAGATGTAGGCCGGTGTGCCCTCATCGACGATGCGGCCGCCGTCCATCAGCACCACGCGGCTCGCCACCTTGCGCGCAAATTCCATCTCGTGCGTGACGACAACCATCGTGGTGCCCGCGAGCGCCAACTCCTTGATCACGTTGAGCACTTCGTTGACGAGTTCCGGATCGAGCGCACTGGTGGGCTCGTCGAACAGCATCACTTCTGGTTCCATCGCGAGTGCGCGCGCAATCGCGACGCGCTGCTTTTGCCCGCCGGACAGTTCGGCCGGGTAGTGGTGCATTCGGTCCGCAAGTCCAACGCGCGACAGCAAATACTTGCCACGCTCCATCACGTCGCGCTTGCGCTTGCGCCCGACGATGCACGGGCCGGCCAGCACGTTGTCGAGCGCCGAATAGTGCGGGAATAGATGGAAGCCCTGAAACACCATGCCGAAGTAACGGCGTTGCCGATCGAGCGTTTTGTTCGGCAGGCGGACGCAGCGCGTACCGCGCATTTCCGTGCCGAGTACTTCGCCCTTGAAGGTAATGCTGCCGGCATCGATCAATTCGAGCATATTGATGCAGCGAAGCAGTGTGCTCTTGCCCGAACCGGACGGCCCGATCATCGCAACGACTTCTCCTTTGGACAGCGAGAAGTCCACAGCATCTAGCGCAGTGAAGTGGCCGAACTGCTTCGTGACGGCGCGCATGTCGAGAAAGCGTGTCGTGTCGTTCATCGCCGATGTGTCCTTGAGGATCGTGTTCACGTCCGCACTCCTTTCCTGAAGTGACGTTCAAGCAGACTCTGCGCAGCCATTGCGAGGCTCGTCAGCGCCAGATACCAGATACAGGCGACGGTCAGCAGCGGAATCGTCTCGAAGTTGGTCGCGTAGATCAGTTGCACGGTCGTCAGGAGTTCGACATAACCGATCACCGTGACGAGCGACGTGTTCTTGAACATCGTGATCAGTTCGTTGGCGAGCGGCGGAATGATGATGCGCACCGCTTGCGGCATGACCACATGCCACATCGTCCGGAAATCGCTCATGCCGATCGCCTTGCAGGCTTCCCGCTGTCCGCGATCAACGGCTGAGACGCCGCCGCGAAAAATTTCCGCGCTATAGCCGCCGAGGTACATCGCGAGCCCGATCACGGCCGCGCTGAAGCGCGAGATGATCTGGTTGGTGTCGACGTCGAACAGATTCGCGTGAAGTAACGGCAGCGGCAGATAGAGCCGCGGAATCAGCGCCGATAGGAAGAACAGGAACAGCAGCATCGCAAGCGGCGGCGTCGCGCGGATGATCCAGATGTACACGTAGCCGGCGGCGCGCAGCACTGCGTTGTCCGCCATCCGGCAGGCGGCGACCACGACCCCGAAACACAGGCCAAGCGCGCTCGACAGCACGGTCAGGATCAGCGTGTTCCCTAAACCCTTCATCACGCGCTTGTTGAACAGGTAATGGGCGACGATGTCCCATTGCCAGCGCTGGTTTTCGACCACCAGTTCGACGAACAGTACGGCGACGACGAACAGCATGGCGTACCAGAACCAGTCGGATTTCTTCGGGCGAGCGTAAATGCGTGAGCCCACAGGCGACTGCCCGCCGGGCCTGTACGCTTCGCTCTTATGCAGGTGGCCGAGCGGCGTCTCCGTGAAAAACGCAGCGGCGTCCTGCATGTCTTTTCTAGCTTCAATGTCCACTGGCCTGTCCTCGTGAAGCAGTCGTTTCGAAAGATGCGCAATGCGTCGATGAAGCGACTATAGGCAGGCAAAACTATTACATCCAACACAATTTTGTTCGTTTGATCCTATTCTATGTAATGCCCTAAGATCACTGCACGGTGGGCTTTCAACGCTGCCGCATTGCACCAATAATCGAGGTGACACGCTCGTGGCCAGACTCAATGCCAAGCAGATGGAAGTGTTTGTCGCGGTGATGACGCACGGCTCGATCACCGCCGCCGGTCAGCGCCTGAACGTATCGCAACCGGCCGTGAGCCGGATGATCGAGCGCTTCGAGCAGGAGGCCGGTTTCGTCGCTTTCGAGCGGCGCCGAGGCAAGCTGGTGCCGACGCCGGAAGCGGAAATCTTCTTCGCCGAAGTCACGCAGGTATATCGCGGCCTCGATTATCTGAACGAAGTGGCGAGAGAAATCGGCACCACGCGGCGTGGCTATTTACGCGTCGGCGTATTTCCCGCATTCGCCGAGGGCTGGATCACCGAGCGCATCACGCGCTATGTCGCGGGGCGTGAGGAACTGCTGACGTCGCTGGAGCCGATGTCGACCGATAGCGTGATCGAAGCCGTGTCGCGGCAAACCATAGATCTCGGTATTGCGCTGCGCGCGTCGGATCGCGAGGGTTTGCGCAGCGAGGAAATCACCAGTTCGGAGATTGTCTGCATCCTGCCCAAAGGGCACCGCCTGACGGGGCGACCCCTGTTGCAGCCGACCGATCTGTCCGGCGAAGACTTCATTTCGATGGCCGCCAAGGTGAAGGCGCGCACGTCGATCGATGCGGTGTTCGATTCGAGCGGCGTCGAGCGACGCATTCGCGCGGAGACACCGTGGGCATCGACGGTCTGCCATATGGTGGCGCATGGTCTGGGCGTCGGGCTCGTGATCCACGAGTCGGCGCTCGAGTTCGCGCATCTCGGCTATCACATCGCCGCGTTCAAGCCGCGCATCGACTATCGCGCGTATCTGATTACGTCGACCGCTCGCCCGTTGTCTACGGCGGCAAAGGGGTTTCGCGACATGCTGCTGCTCGAATTCGACCAGGCAAAGAAGGCACCGCGGGCGTCGAAGCGTTGGCCGACCTGACAAAAAAACCATGGCCCCGCGTCAACAGGACGATGGGCGCACAGGCACTGTGGAGAAACGCAAATACGCGAACGCGAATGAGCGAAGCTAATTAGCGGCCCAGCGCCGGATCGCTGAAGCTCGGGCGGCCGATTTCGACGTCTCTTACTGGAATCCTGCTTTCAATGGTCTTTGTTATCGAAAAAGAAAGAATGGTAGCCCGATACTCATGACGTTCACCACACACAGGCTCTACAACACAATCTTGTGGATGAACCGAGACTGACGTCGATCGGCCACAAAGCGTCATTCGCCCCTTCGATCGCTTTTTAGATGACGAATCCTCCGTTGACGTAGGCGAGGTCTGGGCGTGATCCGGAAGATAAGCACTGCCTCATAAACCCGAGCGCAAAAGAGAAAACCCACCGACCAGGCGGGAGCGAAAATCAAAGACTCCTGCCTCAATTTATCTGCGCCTTCATAAATGACCATCTGTCGTAGATGGCCGCTCATTCGGCGCTTCCGGACTAGATATAGTCCTCGTGCAGCGGGCTCGATCTCCAAACCATGACCTATGCTTTCTAGAGTAGTACCGAAGTCCATCCTATTCCTCAGTTTAACGAATCGAGGGCGCCAAAATGTCCACAGCATCCGAAGTGCGTGGGAGCGTCCGCGAAGTAGCGGATCTGCCGTCGCCACACGGCGTACCGATACTCGGCAACGCATTGCAGTTAAAGCCTGCACGCGCGCATTTGATCCTGGAGGAATGGGCTCGCGAATTCGGCACGCCATATCGATTCCAGATCTGTTCGACATCGCTCACTGTCTGGGATGACAGCGAACTACTCCAGTCAATCCTGCGCGAGCGGCCCTACGGGTATCGGCGGTATTCGACAATCGAGTCGACCATCGCCGAAATGGGCAGCTGCGGTTTGTTCTCGGCCGAAGGCGAAGCGTGGGCGCCACAGCGAAAGCTCGTGATGCAGGCAATGACGGCATCTCACATCAAGGCTTTCTATCCGAAGATGGCTGTGATTACCGAACGTCTTAGGCTGCGCTGGCAAAGGGCCGCGCAGAACCATCAAGTGGTCGAGATGAACGACGATCTTAAGCGCTATACCGTCGATGTCACCAGCGCCCTAGCATTCGGCGAGGATCCGAATACGCTGGAACAGGACGGCAACGTGATACAGGAGCATCTCAAGCTCATCTTCCCGATGATCATGAGCCGCATCAACGCGCCGTTTCCCTACTGGCGCTATGTCGAGTTGCCGCGGGACCGCCGCCTCAGCCGGGCGCTGGTGGAAGTACATAAGTACGTGCGGACCTTGATGGCTCGTGCGCGTGAACGCAATCGCGACCGCCCGCATCAAGAGCCGGAAAATCTACTCGACGCCATGCTTCAGATTCGCGATGCCCCCGGCTCCGACATTACCGACGACGACGTTGCGGGGAACGTGTTGACCATGTTGCTCGCGGGCGAAGACACCACGGCGCATTCGATCGCGTGGGCGATGCTGTACCTTGGCACGGACGACGCGCTCCAGCGTCGCGTGGCGGATGTCTCGCTACGTGTACTGGGTGAAGGCGGCGTTTGTCCAAGCTACGAGGCGCTCAAAGGCCTCGACTTGTGCGAAGCCGTCTGCACCGAGGCGAGCCGGTTTCGGCCGGTGGTCGCACTGCACGCCATCGAGTCATTGAAGGAAGCCGAGCATCATGGCATCCGGATGCCCGCAGGATCAAAGATGTTCTTCCTGACACGTCCGGCCATGCTCGACTCTAACAAGTTCGAGCATCCCGAGCGGTTCAATCCCGAACGCTGGATGCATGACCGGACACCGGGACGGGGCGCACATGAAACGCGAGCTTATCTTCAGTTCGGCGCCGGGCCGCGTGTATGCCCGGGTCGGCATCTGTCGACGGTGGAAATGCGGCTGGTCATCTCCATGCTGTCGGCGAGTTTTTTTGCGCGCCTCGCCGTCGATCCAAATTCGATCCAGGAAGTCTCCGCCTTCACGATGGTCCCTAACACCATGCCGATGAGGCTTGAAATGCGCCCGGCGTGACTCATGCTTATTTCCCGATGGGGCGAACCACGCGTTTGCCGGGGCGCGAATTCGTCGAATTCATCGCGTCTGGACTAAAAAGAACCCCCTGACTTCGGTGCAGCAACCAGCCACGTCGATGTCCGCTTACGCAGGCGGATTCAACCGGACATCCAGCTGCTCTGCGTCCTGACATAACGCGACATTGGTTTGCATACCTTGCAGTCCTATGCGACGACCCAGTCGTGGCCAGCAATCGGACCACCCGCTTGCTGCATGCGACCGCCCGAAACCAGACCGCCAAGATCCACTGGTACGTAGCCAAAATCATTGACGAGTCCCATCACCACCGCCTTTGCGTCCTTGTCGTCGCCGGAGACGAAGATGACGCGCTTTCCGTCATGAAACTTCGGGCCCTTGTCGTAGTGCTCCATCCGGATAGCATTGAACGCCTTGACGACGCGAGCCTCTGGCGCGTGTGCCGCGACGATCTCGCTGGCGCCCGTGCCCCCCAAGTCCGCCAGAACGAGCTCAGGCTCGAGCTGCGTAAAAGGGTTGGTGGTATCTACCAAAATGCGACCTGCCCAATCGCGCAGCCCATCCAGGGCCGACGGGACTTGAAGCCATGGAACTGCGAGCATGACCAGCTCGAGCCGTGCCACCTCCTGGACCGTATCTGCCGAAGCCCTCGGACCGAGTCCGGTCACGATATCGCTCAAAGCGTGCGGCCCACGACGAGCGCTCAAGACAACCTCATGTCCTGCTTGAATGGCACTCCTGGCGATGGACTGCGCTACAGCACCGGCTCCAATAAAACCAATCTTCATTTCGACACCTCAGCGGCAACGTAAGTCAACGAAGCCATGCTCGTCCAGGAGCACGGCGCTTGGGAGAACAGCCAGGTTAGTTCGATGAGCGCAAGTCGAGCAGCACCTTGCCACCCTTGATTGCGTGAGCAACGGCCTTTTGGTAGTCCGCAAGCGGATAGACGGCAGCCACAGGGAGGTCAAGCTCGCCGCGAGCCATCAGTTCCGCAGACTCCTTGATTGCGTCCATGATGTACGGCAGGTATTCGGGAAGGTCGATGTATATGCCGCGCACGACGATGCCGCGCAGATGCAGGTCCACGACCTTGAGCGGCGTGACCAGCTCGCCGCTTGTGAACGCATAGCTCACCAGCGTACCGTTTTGCGACAGCACGTCGATCAGGCGCACCGCAGCCGAACCGCTCAGGCCGTCGATGGCCAGACGGACGTTGCCCGGACCGACCGCGGCCTTGGCTTTGTCGATGGCGCCCGGCTCATCGACGAGAACGACGTCCCCACCAGCTGCTTCCAGTTCCTTGACCAGTTCCGAACGACGTACGAAGTTGATGGTCCGCAGGCCACGCTTCTTCGCCAACGCGATCACCGTGCGGCCGATGCCGGAGTTGGCCGCGTTTTGCACGATCCAGTCGCCTTCCTTGAGGTCAACGAAGCGCCCGAGCAGAAGTACGGCCGTGGGAGGATTGATGCGCAGCATGGCCAGTTGACGTGGATCGACGTTGGCAGGCAGCGCAATCAGCCCCTTGGCCGGGATCACCAGGCGCTCGCGCCAGGTCAACGCATAAAGCGGGGGCAACACGCGGTCGCCGACCTTCACGTTGGAGACATTCGAACCTGCCTGCAGAACTCGCCCGACGCCTTCGTTGCCCACGATCGAGGGCAGTGGAGTCGAGTAGGCGAAGCGATTGGTGATGACGGCCAGGTCATTGCCGTTGATGGGGGCATACTCCATCGCGATCAGGACTTCATCCGGGCCGGGGTTGGCCGGCTCCGGAAGGTCAACGAGTTTCAGCGTCTCGACGGGGTCGCCGAAAGCGGTGTTCTGGATAGCACGCATGGCTTACGCCCTTTCATAAGATGCTTGGCTGGATAGTTGGGAGGCAATCCTTCGGCACTCAGAGCTCGTTTCGAAATCGTGCAAATACCCGGGTGAACGCTACCAGGCCGCCCCTCATGACGAGGAGCGCCTCACGTCGCGCAGGGCGCGGCGCGTAGCGCTAGAACGCGAGCAGCACCATGCCGGTCCTTCCCCTGCGGTACGTATGTTCGAGCGCTCCCAGGTAGTCGCTCGCCTGATATCGTTCCGCTACGGGGAAAAGGCTCGGGAAGTTGCGTGCGAGGTCGAGCGCCTTGGCCACGTCTGCATCGTGCACCGCCGCAGGTTCGAATTGCCAGTTGAACAACGACACACCCTTGATGGTCAGCGCTCGAGGGGCGATGGAACGAATGTCCGTCGTAGCGCCGCCCAGGGAGCCGTAGCTAACGATCGTTCCACCGCGAGCGAGGAAGCCGGCTACGTCGGGCAAGAGCGGGCCGCCGACGCCATCGAACGCCACGTAGACGGGCTTGTTCGCAATCGCATTGCGAAGCTCGTCCTTCCAGCCCTGCTTCTCAGTGACGATGACAGAAAGGTTGGGGCGAGCAGCTTTAAGCGCTTGCGCGCTCGCAGCGGAGCCGACGAGCAGGATCGGATTGACGCCCACCTCGACGAGCAGATGAGTGAGCCGCTTTCCGACGGCGGAATTGGCAGCCGTCTGAATGACCGTGACATCTTCGCGCCCGTCTTCAGGCAGCGCGTTGTGACCAGCCCGCATCGCAAGGCGTGCAGTCAACGTGTTGACCAACATCTGCGCTGCGACCTCATCGCTCACTTCATCGGGCACGGGTATCAGCGACTGGACAGGCGCGGCGATCCTGGAGCTCCAGGCGCCGTTGACGGGAAAGAAGGCCACACGTGTGCCGACCTGAATCCGGTGCGAAGGGTCGATGTCAGCGGCCAGCGCTTCCACCACCCCTACTCCTTCGACGCCGGGCACTCGACCTCCCCTCGGGATGAAGGGAGCCGCCCCGAAGGCGGGGGAAGCGGAGACGCCCAGCAAGTCGCCCGGATGAACCGGTGCGGCGGACACACGCACAAGCGCCATTCCGCTCACAAGAGAAGGGGCATTGGCAAATGCTTCCAGCGTGAGCACCTCGGCGGGCTCGCCGTGGTTGGTGTGAACAATTCGCTGCATCACAGACTCCTTCCGCAAGGACTTTATTATTGGAGCGATCACTCCTTTATGCGATAATAGGATCGCCTCTACAACATGTCAACGATTTCTGGAGCTATGGCTACAAAAAATGATACACAACCCCGGCGTAGCCGCGGCAGGCCCTCGACCTTTGATCGTACGGAAGCTCTGAACTGGGCCATGAAGCTCTTCTGGGAGCAGGGGTACGAAGGAACCTCCTTCGACCAGTTGATCCAGGCCATGGGGATCAGCCCTTCGAGCTTCTATAACTCGTTCGGCAGCAAGGAGCGGTTGTACAAGGAAGCGACTGACGCATACCTGAGCATGTCAGGAGTCTGGTTCGCTGGCAGACTGTGCGGCACAGTCGACACCCGTGAAGCATTCAAGGAGCTTCTCGACGCCACCGCCGTGGAATTCACTCGACACAGCCACCCGTCGGGCTGCATGATCTCTCTGGCCGGCACTCATCTGCCCGCCGAATTCACTTCTATTCGTGAGACGATGGCTGGACACCGCGCAAACGCTGAAGAGATGATGGCGCAGCGGTTGCGCAAGGGCGTCGAAGACGGCGATCTGCCGCCTGGCACCGACGTGCCCGCACTAGCCGCCTTCTACAGCGCCGTGACTCGCGGAATGGCCGTCCAGGCGCGAGACGGAGCTAGCCAGCAAAAGCTGAAAACAATCGCGGACATCGCCATGCAAGCATGGCCGGTTCAAAGCCATCGGAGAAAATCTGCAAGACCTCGGGGAACTCGCGTCGCTTGACCGGCGGCGTTGGACGGAGTAGTGGCAACATCGGCGACCGGCAGGCGCTGGTGACAGTCAGCTTTGTTTGGACACGACTGGCCGTCACACGATCCGAGGTGGGCGCAACAGTAACGTGCCATTGTGAAACAGCCGGCGATGCGCCACCCCAACTACCTAGTTCGTCCGAATTCGTTACGGGGCCCGCCTAAAATCCGGAATCGTAACCATAACGCGCGCGCCCTCCGCCGCCGTTTTTGGCAGGCGACCACACGGGTCGCCCGATAGCACACTAAATCGCGGCGGTGAGCGGCCAAGCTGCTTGCGCTGCAACTTTCGCTTCACGTCGTCAGCAAACCTGGGAAGTGATGACCTGGCATTTTTCCCGATCGATCAGCAATCGCCGGTTGAAGATACGAAAGCAAAGCTTGCAGGGTTTCACTTGAACGCGAATGTCCAGTCAAACACCTGGAATATCAGAAGCTGGTACTGGGAAGCCTGAGTTTGCGGGGGGAAGCGAGTGCGGGTGTTTATGGCGAACAAGGCGAGGAGCCTTCCCTGAGGGCCGGCCACGCGTCGCTCCCGCACTACCCGCTCGAGGTCTGGCCCGGGGGGTAATGCTCTACGGGCACACGTTTATTGCGTCTCGCCGACATGGCGCAGTGCATCCGCCGCAACCGTGTTGCGTTGTGCGGTCGCCATTTGCAACGCGGTTCCACCACGTGCGTCAACATGATTGACGTTAGCACCGTGGGCGACAAGCACGGGAATCATATCGAGCCGGCCAAATAGCGCTGCAAACGACAATGCCGTTTCCCCCGCGTTGTTTGTTTGATCGATATCGCAATGCGTGTCGAGCAGTATCTTTGCAATGTTCGTTTCGCCCTTGAAGAGCGCGCCCATCAAAGCCGTGTTGCCGTGCACGTCGGCGGCGCAAGCGTTGGCCCCCGCTGCAAGAAGTGCCTTCAACGTATCGGGGTGATCGTCGTATGCGCTAAGGATGAGCGCGGTATATCCCTGGGGCGTCTTCGTCTCCAGCGGGTAATGTGCATCGATCAGCGCCCGCACAATATCCGTACGCCCGGCACGCGCGGCGGCAAACCAGTCGTCCGAAATTCGCGTGGCATCGACTGGTCCCGAGTAGCCGCCCGACACATAGGCGTGCTCCGCACAACCTGCCATCAATAGTGCGGCGATAGCGGAGACCGTGGCTGCGCGAACAAGATGGCGCGCGTTGGAAAAGCATCGCATTGTGTTCTCCGTGATGAACCGTATTCAACCAATAGGGAGTCCGCTTGGCGCGGGCTCCCTTAGTGCTTCAGTTTTCGCTCAGGTGCGCTGCCGCATCCTTCACCCGCGCAACATCCGCGTTGGTTGCACGCGCAAGGCGAGTACCGTAGTCGGCATCGGCCTTGTAGAAGTACGAGAGCATGGCGTACTTGTTCGCGTCGTTGGTGACGCGGCCAAGGTCACCCGACAGCGCCGTGATGAGGTCGCTCTTGCCGGTTTCAGACAGCGTCCGGTAGTACTCACCGGCCTGACGGAAGTCGAGCGTCTTATGGATCGCTCTTTGCTGTGTCGTGCCCGTGAGCGACGTCTGCACGGACTTGTACTTGTCCTGCTGGGCGATCTCGGCGACTCCAGAAGGCTCATAGTTCACCTCACCCTTTCGATCGCCGGCATTCATGAAGCCGTCCTGGTTGTTATTGCTGACCGGAACGACTGGGCGATTGATCGGCAACTGGTTGTAGTTCGGGCCAAGGCGATACATCTGCGTGTCAGCGTACGAAAACAAGCGTCCCTGCAACATCCGGTCCTCGGAAGGCTCGATGCCCGGCACGAGACGCGAGGGCGCAAACGCCGACTCTTCCGTCGACTCGAAGTAGTTATCCGGGATGCGGTTGAGCGTCATCGTGCCGACCTTCTGCTCAGGGATGGACGATGGCCACACCTTAGTGTCGTCAAGCGCATCGAAATCGAACTTGTCCAGATCCTTGGGCGAGAGCACCTGGATGTAAAGGTCCCACTGCGGATACGAATGCGCCTTGACCGAGTTGTAGAGGTCGTTGGTCATCAAATTCCAGTCGGCGCCGATCGAATGCGGGATGTCCTGAGGCCGGATACCTTCGACCCCTTGACGGCTCTTCCAGTGAAACTTCACGTAGTGGACTTCGCCCTTGGCATTGACGAACTTGAACGCGTGCACGCCGTAGCCGTCCATGTGCCTGTATGAATCCGGCATGCCCTCGTCCGTGTAAAGGTGCGTGAGCATATTCGTCGCTTCCGGCGAATGGGCGAAAAAGTCGAATGCCAGGTTCGGGTCCTGCACACCGGTCACGGCCGATGGTTTGTTCGCATGTACGAAGTCCGGGAACTTGATGGCGTCGCGAATGAAGAAGATCGGCCAGTTGATACCGACCACGTCCCAGTTACCCTGCTGCGTGTAGAACTTGACAGCAAAACCACGGGGATCGCGTGCTTGCTCCGGCGATCCACGATAGCCCATCACCGTCGAGAATCGCACGAACACCGGTGTCTTCGTCCCGGGAGTGAAAACCGCAGCCTCGGTCAGCGAACTGATGTCGCTGGTCGGAACGAACTCGCCAAAAATCCCGGTGCCCCGCGCATGCACGACGCGTTCGGGTATGCGTTCCCGATCGAAGCGTTGCAGCTTTTCGATGAGGTGCGAGTCCTGCAAAAGAACCGGACCCTCAGGGCCCGCCGTTTGGGAGTTCTGGTTATCGCCGACCGGCGAACCGCTATCTGCGGTCATGCCTTCAGCGTGGGCGAATTGGGCAATTGCTATTGCTGAGATAAACGAGAAGGTACTTGCGGCGATTTGTTTCTTGGAAATTTTCACGTTGTATTCCTGTTTCAAGGGGGAAGCCGCAGGAATACTAGGGCTCGGCTATTCGAGGCGCCAATCTCTTTTTTCTATGGAAGCAATAGCAACTGTTTTTCCTCGTATTAAGAAACATTACAGAAGAAAAAGGAAATAGGATTAAGTCTTGTTATGTGAACGGCGGCCCTCTGATAAATCATCGAAATATATGACGCGAATGTGAAAGCAGTGAATTATTGCGATTTACAGCGAAAACTCCGATCAATGCGTCTTTGCATTGCTGTTTCATAAACAATGCATGCTCGATCGCAGTCCTGAGAGAGCGTTGTGGTGGCCGAAGGCGACGTTTTATGAGGGTGCTGCGTACCGGTGTGCTGAAAAATGTTGTTAAGGCAGTTTGGATTTAGAAAAACACAATTGCGTAAATTTAGGGATGTAACTTATGAAGCGTTGATTGTTTGTCTCTATTTTTTTCGAGTTATTTTATTGTTATGTAGATCACTAAATATTCAAATATGGAGGAGGCGTGGAAGCAAGAACCGCTGAGGAAACGGGATAATCTGGCCGGATTACCGGATCAATCCACCCAAGTTAGGAAATGGAGATTTTTCAGTAAGGTTTTTGCGTCACGGATTTCCGTTGCTTTGAGATTCCTGGTCAATGACGGAAGGTATGGTGTGCGATGAGGGCTAAGGCGTCCGCCAGCAAGGTCGCCGCCCTTCTGCCCGAGGCAATCCTGATGCAAAATTTGCAGTGCCCATATGCGCTGTAATCGCGCAGGCGCTGACTCAGGGCCTGATCCGGATCAGCCGGATCAGGTCACGCAGATACCTTTGTCGAAAACGGGGATGCAAACGCTTCGACGAACCATGGGCCGCTGTTTCGGGACTGGATGTTTACCATATAGCTAAATAACTTCGCATAATTAACGATGTGTCCGACGTCGATGTCGGTGTAGAAATACGACCGCATGTAGTACACAATCGCGAATCCAATGAACGCACACGTGGCGAGAATTCGTGCATCGGAGCGCGGCAGAATCCTACCCATAATAGGAGCACCGAGCACTGCGAAGAAGCCGAGCGGTGCAGTGGCAAACCCCGCGTCGAGCGCACGGTAACCCAAATACTCTTGCATCCACTGAGGCAGCAACACGAGAGTGCCGAAAAATATTCCGTAAGCTATCGAGAGTGAGATCGTGCCGCGACCACGATTTCAGGCATCGAGTTGATACATCGCATTCGCAAGAGGTACTTCGACCTCTCCGCTTTCGCGCTCGAGGACATCGTTGCACTCGCCGCCAGGAATCTTGTCCTGTTCAATCGATAAGGTATCCATATCTATAAGATACATCTCGGCCACGCCACCTATTTTCACCAGGTCCGACAATCTGGGGCATGAATCGATCTCGACGACCAGCCAGTACCTGCATGCGGACGACGATGACCGGCATCGGGCGACAGAGGCCGGACTGAGACTCGACTGGTAACGAGTGGGCTATCGATCCAAGGTCTTTATAAGCAGGTCTGCGTAACGTTCCTACAGATGCAAGTGACGTGGTGCATCTGCTCGTCAACAACACCGACGAAGCGTCGATTGTGGGGATCCAACAAATCTCTCCGTGAAACAGCGCTCGTGGCGCAAACACTGGAGTGACGCTCAGGGGGCTGCCCGCTCAGTCAATGTGAGCTAGTCGGCTGGCTTCTTCGAGGCCCGCGCGTCTCAAAAATTCCTCCAGGTTGGTGGCGTCCATCGGCTTCGTCATGTGAGCGTCAAAGCCTGTCTCTATCGCAGCTATCTTGTCCGGGTCAGATGCATAGCGCGTAAGTATGAAAGCACGGGACGGCGCGTCACCGAAGGTGGGCTCCGGGACACGCCTCCAGCTCCCTGCCGTGACAATCCGCGTTATTGCCGCAACAGCAGGCCTGCGAGTGCGCGCCTGCGAGCGTCAGCTCGCGAGAAAACTGGGCGTTACTCGGGCCCTCGGCCAAGATCAGCGAATGTCTGAAAGTCGGTGCAAATCGGGGCATCCATGGAACTGCCGGTTAGGTCTCCCCAATTGCCGCTTCCGAAAAATGCGAATGCGGGTAATCCACAAGGGAGACTTGAACCCCTCCATGGCGAACAATTCGGGTAGCGCTCGACCCACGTCACCCTCGACTTGCAAGATATTGGTGAACGGCCTGAATGGCGGCGGCCCCCTCTCCCACGGCAGCCGCCACTCTCTTGACGGAGCCACTCCGCACGTCACCGGCGGCAAAGACGCCGGGCCGGCTTGTCTCGAGATGATGCGGCGGCCGGTCTGCCGTCCACTTGTCGCCGGTATCCGCGCCTGTCAGCACAAACCCATCCTTGTCCACGGCAACACAGTCGCCAAGCCACCGGGTATTGGGCTGGGCCCCGAGAAACAAGAAAACATGCCGGATAGGCTTGTGCTCAATCTGTCCCTGCCGATCCCACCGTATCCCCTCGAGTCTCGACTCGCCGCATAACTCGGCGATCTGCGTCCGCGCGTGAAGCGTGATGTTGGCCGCCGCGTTGATTCGTCTGATCAAATAGGTCGACATGCTTGCACTGAGTCCGTCGCCGCGAATTACGACGTGGACACGACGCGCGAACCTCGCAAGGAATACCGCAGCCTGTCCGGCCGAATTCCCGCCGCCCACCACAATCAACTCTTCGTTGTTGCAGAACGCGCCCTCCATGAAGGTCGCGCTGTAGTAGATGCCTCGACCCTCGAAATGCTCAAGACGGGGAAGATCCGGCTTCCGATAGCGCGCCCCGGTTGCAATGACGACAGCTCGAGCGTAAACGCATTCGTCCTGATTGAGGCCAATGTGAAACGATTGAGTGTCCGTGCAGTCGATCGTCAACGCCTCGATCGGAACGCCGACCTCGGCACCGAACTTGCGACATTGCGACAGGCCGCGGCCGGCTAGCGCCTGCCCCGATATGCCAGTCGGAAAGCCAAAGTAATTTTCGATCTTCGAACTGGTGCCGGCCTGGCCTCCCGGCGCCTTGGCATCCAGAACCGCCACCTTCAATCCCTCCGATGCGGCATACACCGCGGCCGCGAGACCTGCGGGCCCCGCACCCACCACCACGAGATCGAAGTGCTCGCCATTGAGTCTGTCCGGACTCAGACCGATTGCGTCCGCGACGGCCCTGTGGCTGGGTTGTCTCAGCACAGAGCCTTGCAACGTGATCACAACCGGAAGGTCGGCTTCCGTTGCGTCATAGTGCCTCAGGAGTTCTTTCGCCTCGGCGTGATCGACGATATCGAAGTAGGCCGAGGGCTGACCGTTGCGGCTCAGGAAATGGCGCAGGCGTAGCGTGGGGCCCGAGGACGTACTCCCAATCACCACCACGCCTACGTGTTGGCCCTGGATGAAAGCGACCCGGCGCAAGATATACGCGCGCATGATCGTTTCGCTCAACTCGGCTTCAGCGATCACGAGCGCGCGGAGCGATTCCTCATCAATGACGATGACCTCGCAATCGGAGATTGCGCGTGTCGTTGCGACCGCAGCCCGGCCGGCGAGCGTGGCGACCTCGCCGGTGAAACTGCCTGGGCCATGTGTACCCAATAATAGGGGGCCCTGAACGGACGCTCTGGACGCCTCGATCGTTCCCGAGAGAATGGCGAACATCCCGGTGTGCCGGTCTCCTTCGGAATAGAGGATGTCGTTGGGCTTGAGCTTGCGTCGCTCGCCGTATCCCTCCAATATCGCCAGTTGCCTCTCATCGAGCGTGGGATACACCTGATGGTAGCGGCTGCCACCTGACGACAGTTCGTTGGGATTGCCTGAAGAGTCTTTGCCCATGGCGGATTCCATCAAGTTGAGACGTGATCCTGCTCGTGGAACTGCTGCATCCACAAGGGGTATGATATCTCCGGTTGCGACACACGATCGAGCCGCTCTCTGCGGACCATGTATCGCGGCACCTGATGCCAGCTACAACAAGGGTATTTTCTCGATTTTATCGTCTCTTTGACGAGTACGATCCAGTAGCCGAAATGTGCCCCGTGTCGGGCATTCGTGCGAATCAAGAGCGATGGTGACTTCGACTGTCGCGAGCCGAACTTAAATCAGCGGTCTACTGGGCAGCAATTCGAGAATCGTCGTCGCGCAGGATCGTCCAAGCGTCCGGCTGTTAGACCGAACTTCTGTTACCTGGCTCTGAGCGGATTTTCCTAGTGATACGCCGATCGATCGGTTATAGCCGAGCCTGTATCGATTGGAATAGCGTTTCGCGCCCCCCCGTGGTCGCATGTCGGACGCGAATCTGACTTTGTTTGCCTGCGGACAGGAGAATGACTCCATCGTCGATTTGGGCATGTTCGATCTGCATCCTGAAAGAGATTCGTATCTCGTCCAGGATGCTAGCAACGAATCAACCACCACATCTCAACGTTGACTGTGATCAGACACTTGCACTTAGCCTTGAACTACGACAATCGCAACCCTCGTATTTCGCATGGCATACGCTGAATCCGGCGACCTCCCGATGCGCGCCCGTTCAGGCAGCGGCTTTTCGTTCCACGCCAAGAGGCAATTCAGGCATCTCGCGATCAGACTGCGGCACAGAGCCAAGCCGGCGATGCACGTCGTGCGTCACGAACACTGTTCGCGGCTCGGCACATCGAACCACTCCCGATGAGCGAATGAATCGCGGATGTTTTCCAGACCGCTTTCCCGGTGCTCCTGCATTGTGTCGATGCTGAACTCATAGTCCTTGTAGTGCCCCTCATAAGGCTTGTTCTTGTAGATGAGGTGGACCACATTGATCGCACTGCCGTCCGCCGCTTCTTCAGCGAGACGAAATGCGGATCGGTCTTGAGCAGATCGGGCGGCGCCGGCGACCTTCATCGTGTCGTGAGTCACGTATCGAGCGATGCTCGGCGCGGCCAAACGGACGTAGTTCGTGGGCGGAACACCTGGTCAGTTTTTTTGAGGACCGGGAATTTCACGGTTGTCGGGCGACCTTTTATTCGCCGTTTGCTGGCTCTGCAAAGCCATTCATTTACGAAAGGCCATTACTGCCTTCCTCACCCTGAGAGGTCGCTCTGCCGGAAAGCGCACGCTCAAGAGCGTAACCTGAATGTCCCCTGATGCTAAGGATTGTTCGATGCCTGCCGGCCGCAGCAGGCCGGACCAGGATCTCAATCTGACAGTGGCACTCAGTAGCCACCTGTGCTACCTGCGCTGCTGCTGGTACTGGATGCACCCATGCCACTCTCCGATGAGCAGGCCGTTACCAGCGACGAAAATGCAAGCGTCAAGACGACGCACAGAGCGCAAACGATGCGGGACTTATTCATTCTAGACTCCTGCTGGAATGGGGTTCGGATGCACGGCATCTTCCGTTGCAAGGCTCACCCCGAAGGTTAAGGTCGATATGGCCAGCGTCGCACAGTCAGCACTGCCATACAGACATAACTCTCGCGAGCAGCGGTATATTCCCGGACTTCCACTGTTCTTGGCTCAGTCTCGCAGATCAAGCCGCCGTCGAGGGCAACGTGAGCTGGCGCTAGCAATTGCAAGTGCGGCCAAACATGGCCATCGGGGTAGCGGTGTACTCGTCAGAAGCTTACACGCCGCGCGAATTCGTTCAGAAGGCCGTTCGGCCTTTCGGATATCCGGCAGATACTCGTCCATCCCGAGCGCTGCATAAGCAAATCTATCGCCGCGCGCCGACTTTCAATCGGTGCGGCATGCCAACGCAGTTTCCCGCCCGCGATCAGAAATTGGCATCTGATATGCGAGTTCTTCAACTCGCTGTCATACCAAGACGACGGAGTAGTTCCGCCCCTGCCGGCGTCAGCCGAAATCCGCCATCGTCGAAAGCCGTAGACACGATTTCGACAAGGCGCGCTTCTTGAAGAGCGATCGCATCTGGATCACCAGGAGCGACCTGGTTGGGCGCATCGAGCAGTAGAAACAGAATGGCAATCTCATGGTGGCTCAGCAGCGATTTCATCATCGACCTCAGGCATACACGAGTACTGGACAGGGAGCGCATCCGCACGAAGATCACCTTGCGTCTCGAATGGCTTACATATTGCGACGAATCCGACGTGGTTCCCGCCAGAACTCTGTTGATCGGCTTGACGGAACCCCTCTAATTACGGAGGCGCTGTCATCGGTCTGGCGCCGTCGTTGCCATTCGTGAACCAGGTGGTGTGCCCAGTCACAAGCGTCCGTCCGAGCGCATTGTCGCCATGGGAACCGTCGAAGAAACGAACTACACGCAGATAGGCGCCCTGGTCCAGATTTTCGGCATCCCTGACACCCCGCTTCCGCCGGCGCGAGGTCGCATGCTGCCTCGAGATGCGGTGGGGCTGAGTTTTCTTTGCTGGTGGACTTGCTCTCGAACATCGCGGTGCTCTCCTGCCTTCAGGCCCGCGCCGGCTCGGCGCATTTCGTTCATGCACCGCGAATTTCCAGGCAGACTGTCTGCTTGATCGCTGCCATGCTCTCTTGGCCTTTACCGAAGTCGCGTGCATTTTATTCCAGCTTCGAACTGAAAGATGGATTGAATAGGGTCGTCCTGGCGATGGTCTTGAGGGTAGATCTCACGCAAGTTGAAGTACGCGCAACGATTTCCATAGCGAGCGCGAACGGGCTGCCTTTCGGACCATTCGAATCGAAGCGACGCGACGGTAACCATCCATCGATAAAGCGGCCCTAATCTGGCCGCGCTGTACGCGGTGAACGCCGAGCGGGAGACGTCCCATCAGGATTCGTCAATGGAACGCATCCGTCCACCGGCGATCATTTTCACCTATGAGTAAAAAGCGCTTGCATCCGACTGCACGACTGAAAAACGGGACATTCGCACCCCTTCAATCACCGTCTATTGCCTAAAGAAATTGCTTCCTGATGTCAACGCTCGAGCGCTGGCCGATGTGGTGGTAATTTTCCTCGAGCCATGCTCCGGCCTCGGTCCGTCCCTTGTCACGTAACGAGCAGAGGAAGTCCCAGTCGGCGTTGTACTTGCTCGACACACCTAGTGCCGCCATTGTCTGGTCGGACCGAATTGAGTGGATCAACATTTCCTTCATCCCCCCGGGTTCAACCTTGCCTTGCTCGATCAGCGTGGTGACGAAGGCGATTGCGCGCATCTCACGCATCAGTGACGAATTGAAGCTCACTTCGTTGATGCGGTTGAGGATGTCGGCCACCTTGGTCGGTACGCCGGGGCGCACAATCGGATTGATGTGGACAATCACCACATCGCGTGTTCTGCAGTGATAGATCAGCGGGAAAATTGCCGGGTTACCAACATAGCCCCCGTCCCAGTAATATTCGCCGTTGATCTCTACCGCCTGGAACAGTGTTGGCAGGCAGGCCGAAGCAAGCACCGCCTCCATACACATATCCTGGCCAGAAAAGATGCGTATTTTTCCGGTCTCGACGTTAGTTGCGCACAGATGTAGATGTATCGGGCAATGTCTGCGCAGCGCGGCGAAATCGACGTGTTGCTCCAGTATCTCGCGCAGCGGATTCATGTTGCCGGGATTGAATTGGTACGGAGACAGGATGCGAAGAATGATGTCCGCCAATAGATACATGGGCGAGTGGTCCAGCCCAAGCGTGTGGGTGCCTTTCAACCATGGTATCTTGCCAAAGGGGTTATAACTCTCTGCCGATTGTGCAACGGCGCGCCAGAAGTCATGCAGCGCCTGGCGCGCGTTTCCGGAATCACCCTTTAGCAGACCGTAGGCCAGCACGGTGGCATTCATCGCACCTGCACTAGTCGCGCTGACGCCTTCAATTTCAAGTCGGCCATCCTCCAGCAGTCGGTCGAGCACGCCCCAGGCGAACGCTCCGTGCATCCCGCCGCCTTGCAGTGCGAGTGCGATCGTCTTCTGCACGCTCGGCGGTTTTCTGTTCTTTGTAACCATCGACAACCTCCTCAATGTCGGGTCCAGCCACGCCCCCCGATTACCCACCTGTCCCGGCCGTTCTGGCATGCCTATGATTAGCCGGCGGCAAGCCAGCTTGGCCGAGTTCCGAAAAGAATCGCCGCTCACGCCCATCCTCGCGCCCTGCGAAAACATTTGCGTGAACCAAAGGTATCCGAAAAGAAGGGCTACGTTGCAGGCTGCGACGCACGACCTCATGTCGCCATCGCCCGCGCCCTTAAGCCGGGACGTATCGATGATCACCTTGAAAGCAGTGCCCTTGAGAGCGTGGTTGATGACCGGGTCTGCGTGTTCGCGACGATGCTCTCAGGGGAAAGCGCCAACGTGATCCTGGGCAAGACCGTTTGATCCGCTATTGAACGACACGTCCGGCACACCCGCAGCGCGCCGGTTCGTCTTGTCGCCGGCTAGATACTGTGTGATCAGACGCGCCCTGGCCCAAGAATCGGCGTGGTTGTTCAATTGGCGGCGCTGTTCCCTGTGGCTGCCTCCTGTTGCGCCAACTGCTGCTTCATACGGGCGGCCTGCGCCGTGAACATCGGGTTGACGTCCGGGTACGAGGTTTCGGTGATGTAGTTCGGGCTGTTGTGCTGCGGTTCGATCAGTTCCTGACTCACCTCGGCGACAGTCTTACCTTGAGCAAACGCGCTCGACGACGTGAAATCCGCTAGAGAAATGGCGATCATGCAAATTTCTTCATTGCAGACTCCTGAGCTTGTTGTGAGATCTGCAATGTATAGACGCCGTTTCCTCGCAGAATATTCCCGCGCCTTCAATAAAAGCATTGAGCGTCCGTTAAATCAGCTCGGCAGCCGGTCCGGGCGGTATCTGTCACACGTTCTGATCACGTCGTCGCGACGCACGACGCGACCCCGGTGATTTGACGTGGCGCCTGTCGGCAATCAGTGCTGCTCAGGTGCACGACGAGTGGCGAACCCGGTTCCGCGCGCCGCATACTCGAACTCGATTCGCGGCGTGCCTGCGTTTCGGTCGGTCCTCAGTCACCACGATCGTGTCGTTCCTATCCTCATGTCCGGCTCAATATCTCAAAGTGTCAGGCCCGAGGCATCTGCGCAGCCCTGGACAGGACACGGACGGGTAGCGGGTCATCGCGGCCTCGCAGACGTGCAGCAAGCTGCGGCAGGCCTGAGGCCGAAACGCCGGCATGCTGGAACACCTGTTCCGAGACGATAGCCTCGCAACCGATCTCTCTTGTTAACTGCTCAAGTCGCGAGGCCACGTTCAAAGGGTCGCCAATCGCTGTGAACGTCACATGCTCGCGAAACCCAATCTCACCCATTACGGCCCGGCCGCAATGCAACCCAATGCCAAACCGGATTGGCGTTTGCAGCTGCTGCTCGAGCGCAGCGTTGAGTTCGTCAATATTGGCTGCAACCAGCGGCACCGCGCTGAGCGCCTGGCGACAAGCGACGGCCGGCTCGCTGCGTAAGCCAAAGATCGCGAGCACAGCGTCTCCCAGGAACTGGTTTGGCAGGCCGCCCGCCTGGACCACTGCGGCGCAGACCGCACCCAGGAACCGACTGACCACGAATATGCTGTCGAACGGTAATTGTGCCGCAGCAAGCTGTGTGGAATTGCGCATATCTACGAACATGAAGGCCGCGAATCGCTCTTGCGGCATGACGTCCCGCTGGCGCCGTTGCAAGAAGACCGTGGATGCGCCCGGCGGCACCAGTGGCCACACGCAGAGATCATGGATCGGCCGCAACTGGCAGGCGAGGCGCACTGTCTGTGAGTCAGCTCCCAACCGCTCCAGAACACGTTGCTCCGCCTCGGCCGGCGCGGGCAGCGGTACATTGCTGAGCACGCGCACCCGGCACAAGGTGCATCGGGCGCGGCCACCGCACGTGCTGGCATGGGCAATGCCGGCCATGCGGCTAGCCTCTAGCACCGAAAATCCGAGCGGCGCGAATACCTTTCGCCCGTCTGGATACACAATGCAGAGCCGCCCGACGCGGCGCTCCCGCACCGTGCGCACTAGCCGCGCTGCGAGTACCAGCAGCAGCGCACCACCATCGAAGAACAAAAAGTCGTTGCGCAGATCGGTGAGCCAGAGATTTTGCAATCCAGTCCCGATGATCGACGGCCGAGTCGCCGAGGCGCGCCAGACGGGATCCTGCGCAAGCGCGATCACTTCGCGTCCGCCCTGCAAGAAGCCTAGCAGCGCGAGCACCGGGAGCAGCACCGCGACACTCAGCAGCACGCTCCGCCACGCACCAAACCATGGTTTCAACCGCAACCAGAACCAGATACCGAAGCATCCATGCAGCCACGCGACCACCAACAGCATCAACTGTGCACGGCCAAAGAATGGCGAAGCGATCCAGAACGAGTACAGCAACTGCGCGTAACCCTTGTTCAGGCCGAACTCGGCAAACGCGACCCGAGTATTCGCGAGATGATTGGCTAGCAGGGGCGGTATGCATAAGCCGAGGACGAGCTGCGTCACCTCACCCGGAGTCCAATGCACGGAGCGCCGCTCGTACAGAGCCCACAGACCCAGGAAGAAATGCGTCACCAGCGCGCAATACAGCACGCCCGTTCCAAGCCATCCCTGCCAGATGAACTTCTGCACAAGCAGATCGCGCTCCATCCAGGCGAGTGAGATATTCCCCAGCGAGTGATTCAGGAGGTGCGTGCCTACGTAGGTGAACAGCACCAACCCGGTGGTCAGCCGGACCGATCGCACTCCCGCCGGCCGCAACCTCCGAAAACTGGGAAAGCGCGACATGCTCTACCCTCCCCCTCTCGATCAGACATCGGCAATTTTTCGAGTGGCACAAGCCGGGTATTCGCCGGCCCGGCACCAGCATGTGGAATACATTTTCCTGCTTCCCCCACGCGGCGTGCTTGCGGCGGTTTCCGAGGCGGACAGTCGGCCGTTGAATATCACCTGGCCACGCTTGTCGTCGCGCGGCCCGACCTGGTCCATGAGCCTCGCAACCATTTTTCTGATTGAGAGAGTATGGCGGTGTATGTCCAGAGCGACTCCGTCGGCTACTGCGAAAGCAAGGTTACCGGGCAGGTGTCAGCGGACCTGATGTTGAAGTTTGTTAATTTTTCTAGCCCGGTGGCATGCTGCCTTCACACGCCACTTTACGCGACTACGCGTTAGACGGTTTTTCCCGACAGCCTATCGCGCAGGCCCTAAAACATGCCACATTCAATCTGCCCGCACCTCCATCGCTATTTGTGCGTTATAGCTGCCAGGGGGGATGACCATCCGACGCATTTACGGAATTAAAGGGTACGTAGGACGCGCTAGCAAAATTAATGAACAATCGGCCATGCGACCGTCACTGAAACGCAATGCGCCAGAAAGCTGCGTTTGTTGGCTGGCGGCTTTATTTGTCCGTGGTCTTCGGGGCCTTTTAGCTAGCATGACCAAGCAATACCGCTAACAGAATTGGCGAATTTCGTCAGATTCTGCTGCGCTGCCGAGCTTATCAGAGTGCAGCCTAGCTCTGCTGGATAAGAGACGTTATCCTTATCATATGGTCGCCACTCGACCTGCTGTTCTTGTCGCGCCGGACCTTTTCCTCAGAGGGGCAATCGTGCTGCGGGCAACCCCTGCTCGCACACTTTCCTCGGGTCAAGAGGCAATGCGCCAGATCGCCGAAGTCACTCGCTCGGCACTCACGCCGAACTGCCTGGCGATGGAAATCAGACGTGCGGCGTACACTGAGGAGACCACAGCAGTGTCTGTCTTATTCCCGACTCGCACCCTTTTTGGTAGCTTGTCGCACCAGCGCCGAATTGGTTCATCCCTACGGGACTTCCTTCGGGACGTAGCTGACGACATCGCCGCGGTCGAACAGCAACTCTTCGATGTCGCGCAAGCTCAACTGAAAGTGGAATACCAGCGCACGGCGCAACTGATGACCGCTGCCGGGAAGCGGTGGCCGTGATAAAGCGATTTCGATTTCTTCATCACGCGATCTTACGTAACAGGCCCACCAACGTGGAAAGGCCGGTGAGCATACTCGCCACACGCGAGATGGTCCGCCGCAAGCTGCAGGCTATCTCAAGACAGCACGAGCTGAGGATGTGAGTAAAGCTTGTGGTATTCCTTGCCCTGATTGTGTGTCTAATGCAACGCGGCAGGGAACCGTGCGCCTACCGCATTGCGACGGCTAGGATGCGGCATGCGCACGCAGGTCCACGATGAAGTTGTTCAACTCGTTGTCGCCGGCATCGGTAATTGCCCAGTAGTTCATCCCTGCAGCACTCCAGTGGGCGAGGTGATAGCCCTGCTGCTCGTATATGTGAGGCGTGGCGCCCGCGTCGCTACCCGGCCATACATAAAGATTGATCGGGTGCAGCTTGTAGCGATATACCATCACAGCTACTGACCGCCCATTCAGGTAGTCCAACCGACCGCCGACCAGCGGATACCCCTGCTGCGCAAGATCAACCACGGGCGGGGTATAGTCCAGTTTGCCATTGAACCAGGGCTTGACAGTATGCTTGTCGGTTGAAATCACATCGGAGAGGTGATTGAACTGCAGCGAACGGATATGGTTATCCACGAGTTCCTGAGTCAGGCGCGTCTCGGTCGATGGCACCGAGAAGTACAACCCCGCGCTCCAGCTCAAGGCGACCACACTCATCACCATCGCGCCAACCGGAGCCCAGCCCAACGATCCGCCACCGCTCCATTGACCAAATCGGTCGCCCATCCGCTGCCAGAGCGAGCGCCGGCCTGGCAACGCAGCCTTGATACGCTTCACCAGCTCCGCCGGCGCCTCTACGCGCAAATGAGCCTGTCTGAGCTGCACGCTGACTTGACGCTGCTCCTCGTAGGCCCGCTGACACTCTTCGCAGCCGGAAAGATGGCGCTCGAACTCGAGCGCCTCGGACAGGCTCAGTTCCTGGTCGATATAGCCTGGCAGTAGTTCAAACGACTGTTCGTGGTCCATCACGCCTCCTGATCCGTCGGTGCCAGCAGCGCCGCGAGTTGCTGGCGTCCGCGCCCGAGGCGAGACATCACCGTGCCCATCGGGATGCCCACGATGGCGGCGATTTCCTTATACGACAATTCTTCAAGCTCCCTCAGCACGACCACCTCCCGGTATTCCAGCCGCAAACTCTGCAGCGCCTTATGCACCCGCTTCTGGCTCTGGCTGCGTATGAGCATTGCCTCAGGGCTGTCGTCGTGTTCCGCGGTACTCGTCTCAAGGCTATGCATGTCTTCCTCGAACTCGGTGGTGTCCGCCGCGTGGCCCCGGTTCTGCTGGTGCCACGTGTAGAAGGTGTTGCGCACGATACTCAATAGCCAGGCGCGGGCATCCTCGCCGCGGAATCCGCCAAAAAATCTGAACGCGCGAAGGTACGCCTCCTGTACGACGTCCTGGGCATCCTGATCGTTATGCGTCAGCCATCGCGCAACATTGAAGGCCGAATTCATATGAGGTAACACGAGCTTCTCAAAGCGCTGCGCGTTGACTGGATCGGCCATTGTCAAATTCCTGCAGTATCCGCAATCCGTGACCGACAGTTAATAGACCGCCGGCATGCCATTTTTATTCCCGGACCCATCGCCACAAACAGATCCCAAGTTGTTCAGGCATAACAAGCACCGGTCAAGTGATCCGTAGACCTATGCGAAGAACACCCTCAACATACGCAATCTCATCTACCCAGTCGGACTTGCCGGAGTCGTTTTCGCCTCCGGCCTGATCGGGTGGTCGACTGCCGGACTGGGCTAGTGCGGCAGACAATCCGACGTTTTTTCATACAACTGTCAGACAATAACCGTGGCTTTGAGTGGGTGCTAAAACCCAACGCACACGGTGCCCGGCAGAAAGCCGTCTCAGGCGTCAACAACGCCTCCCGCAACGAGCTGACTTCATCGTCTTCACGGGCGACCTGTCCCGTAACCGACGCCCCGCTCCAGCGCCGCAAGCCGCGATTTCGGACGCGATGCCGACTCGCGCTGCGCCTCCACATCGATCACAGCCGCTTCAGATAGAAGAGTAGTGCCTCTTTCGAATTCTCGGTGGGCGGTTTGGCGAGTCAAGAGCGGGCGTGAGTCCGGCCAAGCGAACCCTTGAGGCGCACTGAATCGACAAGCTGAACGGTGGCTGGTTGCAACAGAATGCAGTTAGAGTCCGCTGCGCGACATCGTCTTGCGCAAGAGGCTACCGGCCTTCGCCGGCGGCGTTGATGCAAGCCTCAGCCACCGCTATTCGCCCCGCACTTTGAAATTGAGATCGCTCATTCGCACCGGCGGCACAAACCACGTGATGCACAGCCCGATGAGCGCCGCTGCGGCTGCAAGCGCAAGACCGACGTGGATCGATTCAATAAGTGCGCTGCGCGCCGAATTCATGATTGCATCGCCAGCGTGGCCTGCCTCGACAAGTCGACTGACCAGCGCCGCCTGCTCTGTCCGGTCGATCATCAGTGCCGGACTCGCGAACGACTTGAACCACTGCATCGCCTGATAGGAGTCCAGCGAGCTGTGCACACCGCGCACGTACAAGTGACTTAGCAGCGAGCAGGTCATCGCGGTACCGAGGATGCCGCCCAAAGTCCGAAGCGATTGCAGCAACGCGGTGGCCGCACCGAGATGACCGCGCGCTACAATTTGCTGTGAAAAGATCGTGAGGTTCGACGCCACCAAACCGAGTCCGATCCCGCTGGTGCCCATGCACATCACCCAGACGAGATGAGGCATCTTGCTCGTGATGGCGATCACGCAGAGGCAGGCGATCGTGAACAGGCCAAAACCGGCATACATCGTGATGTTAGCTCGCTTGACCCGCGTGACAATCCGATTGTTGATAGTGCTACCCACGGTCGTGCCCATTACGAGGGGGGTGATCAGCATGCCGGAGTGGACCGGAGACATGCCAAAGCCTCCCTGGAACAAGAGTGGGACGTCGAACAGCAGCGAGAACATAGCGAAGCCGCCGAACACTGACATCGCGAAGAGCGCCGCCAGCTTACGATGCTTCACGCTCACTCTCTCGAAGAATATTTTCATGTCAACGCTCCTCAAGGTATCGAAAGCGTGAGGCCTGCTATCGACTTGGTTAGTCAAAGCGACGCTCTGTACAACAAAACAGCCGAGCCGATTTCCTTATCCCCAAGTTCCATTCGCTGCTTACTTCACAACTCGCGCAACATCCGCTACGCCTGGGCAGTCGGGACGATACGCTTGCTGTTTAATTGGCGGCGCTGTTCCCTATGGCTGCATCCTGTTGCGCCAACTGCTGCCTCATGCGGGCGACCTGCGCCGTGAACATCGGGGGGTTGACGTCTGGCTACGAGGTTTCGGTGATGTGGTTCAGGCTGTTCTGCTGCGGGTCGATCATTTCCTGAGTGACCTCGGCGCGGGTCTTACCTTGAGCAAACGCGCTCGACGACGTGAAATCCGCTAGAGAAGTGGCGATCATGGAAAATTTCTTCATTGCAGCCCCCTGAGCTTGTTGTGCGATCTGCAATGAATAGACGCCGGTTCCTCGCAAAATATTCCCGCGCTTTCAATAAAAACATTGAGCGTCCGTTAAATCAGCTCGGCAGTGGCTAACCAGCATCAGACAGCAGGTCCGTATCCGCCAGCGGTCTGATCACGTCGTCGCGACGCACCTGGCCAATGCTACCCAGGTGCACGGCCAGTTAAGCGGGCACTGCCGTCAACCAGGACGGGAACCGGTCACGCGGAACCCACGGCCTCAGTCGAAATGTCACGCATCCTGGAATAAAACGAAAGGCCCGACAGTCTAGCTATCGAACCCATTCAAAAGGCCCGTCGGATACTCCGGCGATCTACCTCTTGAATCTATTCGTGAGGTCACTATGTCGTCAAATCTTCCATCCGATCCATCCCGTCGCGGCGCGTTGAAATGTCTCGCTTTCGGTGGCGTGGGCACCGTATTTGTGTTGGCCGGCGGTATTCTCGCGCCGGTGGACCTGGCTCTCGCCGCCACGGCGAAGGATTCGTCAGTTGCCTCGGGGATCCCCCTGTTCCTCCAGATCAGCGACTCTCATATTGGCTTCAACAAGGAAGCCAATCCCGACGTCGCGGGCACGCTCAAGCAGACGATTGACTACGTGAACGCCATGCCAATCAAGCCGGCGCTGACGATTCACACGGGCGATATTACGCATCTCTCCAAGGCGGAAGAGTTCGACCTGGCAGCCCAATTGATGTCAGGTTTGAATATCACCGAGTTGCATACCGTGCCCGGCGAACATGATGTGACCGATGGGACAGGAACGGAATACTTCAAGCGTTTCGGCCAAGCCTCCGACAACAAAGGCTATTACAGCTTTGACCACAACGGCGTGCACTTTATCGGTCTCGTCAATGTCATGCATTTCAAGCCAAACGGTTTGGGTGGTCTGGGCGACGACCAACTCGCCTGGTTGGAAAATGATCTGAAGGGCCGCTCGTCCAGCACCCCGATTGTCGTCTTTGCGCACATGCCGATGTGGACGATCTACGAACCGTGGGGTTGGGGCACTGGCGATGCTGGCCAGGCGATGAGCTATCTGAAGCGTTTCGGCTCGGTCACGGTCCTGAATGGACATATCCATCAGATCGTGTCGAAGGTGGAAGGAAATATCACCTTCCATACGGCGCGCTCGACGGCCTATCCGCAACCGACGGCCGGCAACGGGCCTGGACCTGGGCCGCTGAAGGTGGCGAGCGATCAGCTTCCGAAGATGCTTGGCGTGACCAGCATCAAGATCGTGCGCCATCCGCTCAAAGCGACGCTCTCTGACACGACACTCGTCTGAATTTCCACATCGCGCTCACCAACCAGGAACCACGTCATGTTAACCACCGCTCTTCGCCGCGCCTTCTTCCTCTCCCTCGGGGTCGGGATGCTCATGGCGGCATCCGCTGATTTCTCCGTCGTGCAAGCACAGGAGACCAACGCCGTTGTTTTGAAGAATTTCATGTTCTCGCCGATGTCGCTCACGATCAAGGCCGGCTCGACCGTGACGTGGAAAAATCTTGATGGCGAACCGCACACAGTTGTCAACGATTCCGGCCTATTCCGCTCCAGCGCGCTCGATCAGAACGACACCTACAAGTACACCTTCGATAAACCGGGTGTCTACAAAATCTTCTGCGGCATACACCCGAATATGAAGGAGACCATTACCGTCCAGTAAGTACGCTCTACCGGAGCTAGCGCCGCGCGAAATCGGGAGACCGTTTGCAAGCCGAGGTTCGAGGACGGGGCCGTCGCGAACTTGATCGCGGGCCTTGGCGGCGCTCACACCTTCCCATTAAGCGCGCCCTATCGTCATTGCATTATCTGCGTCCGCCTGGCATATGCTCAGTCGTTTCCACCGGAAGATTGGCGGCATTTTAGGATTGCTTGCGATCCTGATGGCGACGCTCGCGCCGACGGTCTCGCAAGCGCTCGCCGCGAGTCGACGTGTGAACACCGTGTCGAGTGCGCATTGTTCCATGCCTTCGATGCGAGACCATGTGCCAGACATCAAGTCCGGTCCGCAGTCATTGATGTCCGACGGGCAGACCTGCTGTTATTGCAGTCTGCTTGCGCACATGCCAGTGGTGCCCAGTGTGCAAGCGCCTTTCGCCATCACGGTCAGGGCAGCCGCGCACCGCGTAACGGCTCGCTTCGAGAGCGTCCGCCACATCGAACCGATCACCTCCTCGCAGCCTCGGGCTCCTCCAGTCTCGTCCTGATTTGAGTCACACCGAAGCGATGCATTTACCGCATCGCGATGTCGTCGCACGTTTTTTCACAGATGCGCGAGGGCTTACTACGACCCATAATAAGGATGAACCAGAACCATGCATATCATTTCAACGCGCCGCGGGAAACCGTTGCTCGCGGCGTCAATCGTTTCGGCTGCAGCAAATGCAACCCTGCTCATGCCCTCGCTCGCCACCGCTCACGCGATCGCTGGAGACCGTGTGTTTCCGTCGACACTCGCCGTGGACGATCCCGGCGTAGGTGACGAAGCTAACCTTGAATATGGTCATCAACGCGTTCCCGGTGACAACGGCGATCAAAGCATCAACACCTTCCAATTCGAATATGACAAGCTGATCACGCAGAGGCTGGCGCTATCGGTCGATGGCACGTATGTGTTGCAAAACAATCCGACGGCCCGCGGCTTTGATAACTTTGGGGTTGGATTGAAGTATCTGCTGTATGTCAACGAGCCGCACGAATTCATGTCGTCCATCGGCGTCAATGCAGAGCTAGGTGGCACAGGAAGCAAGGCAATTGCCGCCAGTTTTTCGACCATTTCTCCGACAGTGTTCGTTGGCAAGGGATTTGGCGATCTGCCTGATTCACTTGCCTATTTGCGTCCGATCGCCGTGACGGGCGAGGCTGGCCCCGCGTTAGCCACTGGCGCAGGGCAACCTAACGCGTTCAACTATGGTTTTACGGCGCAATACAGCCTGCCCTATCTACAGCAGCACGTGCATGACATCGGTTTGCCGCAACCGCTGGCGAACACTATCCCGCTCGTCGAAATCCCATTGTCGAGAAGCCAGGGCCAGACGACGGGGACCGTCAACCCAGGCCTCATCTGGATCAACCGCTACGGTCAATTTGGCATCGAGGCTCAGATTCCAATCAACCGGGCGAGCGGTTCACGCGTGGGTATCCTGATGCAGGCCCACATTTTCTTTGACGATGTAGCGCCGACTACGATCGGCAAGCCGCTATTCCAGTGATGAAGGAGCAAACGATGAAAGAGCACGGAAACGTTTGTCGGCAGCTAGCGAAGAAGTGTCTTGCGTCTGTCGCGGCGCTCTGCCTCGCCAGCGTTGCGTTCGCTCATGTTTTCCCGCAGAAGCAGGAGCCAGGAGCCGGCACAACGGTCGCGTCGCCCCAGCGGATCAAAATTGCATTTGACGGGCAACTGGAGCCGTCCTTTAGCACTTTGACGGTAACTGATACCAGCGGTAAGCAGGTGAACACCGTAAAAGCCGCCGTTGATGCTCAGCAACCGACGGTAATTTCCGTCCCCCTGCCTTCTCTATCGGCGGGTCACTACACCGTACATTGGGCCGCTGTGGCCTCTGATGGGCATCGTACCCATGGCGACTATTCATTCGACGTGAAATAGCGTGCAACACACCTTCGACTCGCCCGTCATCGCGCAGATGGTGCTAGCTGCCGGCGCTGACATTGCGTTCGCGATTGCGGTGGGATCCGCCTTACTCGCCGTTGGAGGCGCAGTGCGCCTTCGTGCCATGCGGACAATGCTTGTCGTGTGGCTCGCCTTGCAAGGACTCTATCTGCCTTTGCAGGCGAGCGTGATGTCTGGCATGACACTTGGCGATGCCTTGCCCGCGATTCCGCTCGTGATCACGAAGTCACACTTTGGGCTAATGTGGACGATTGGAACCGCAGCCGGATTCACCGCATTGATCGCGGCGTTTGCGCTGCGCCCGGCAAAAAAAAGGTCGACTTGGACGAGTCTGCTTATGACCGGATTGATCGTTGTCGCCCTCGCCCATGCCGCTTCGACGCACGCGGCAGATGCTGGTAACTTCTCGGCTGCAGAACTGGTGCATTTCATCCATCTGCTGGCGACAGCAGGATGGGCGGGTGTAGTTATCGCTGCGGCTTGGCCGTTACGACGAACATTTACGGTCACGCCGAACGCTGTCGCGCACATCACGCGACTGTCGAACGTGGCAACGCTCACGTTCTTGTTCGCGATCGGGACCGGCCTCATGAATGCGTATCGCGGACTCGGCGGATCGCTGGCTCCGCTGACCAACAGCCTCTGGGGCCAACTGCTGCAAGCGAAGGTGCTAATTGTGATTGTGGTCATCACGATCGGGGCGATTAATCGCTTCGCCTTCATGAAACGCATACGCATGGGCGATTCTCGTGCACTACCTGTCTTTATGCGGCTAGTAAAGGTAGAGGCCGTCCTGATGCTCATCGTGCTGACGGCGGCCGCGGTTCTGGGACACAGCATCCCTGCCGCGGCCGGCTAACCGCCATACACCGTTTCCGTATCGGCGACGCTCGTGACGTCACGAGTCAACGTCTGTCCCATGATGTCGAGATCGCTGACGACAGCTTAGGTGTCGCGTTTTCGCTGGTTGGCTGCCCGCACTGGATGGTCGGAAGTGAGCCCACGAACGATGACCACGCCCTTGTCGGCCCTCATCGAGCCCAGTCCAGCAAATACGAAAAGAGGCTATCGCCATAGCAGTTCAACCCTGTCGATCGGCTGGATGAATATCCCCATTGCGATAGCTTGTCGGACATTTTGGCGATCTCGTCCAAAGGTTCGCCTTTGGACGATCAGGGTTCGCCGGGACAATTTTTCTTGCCGACCTGTGCGGCTTAGCGGGTTAATGACACTGGCGTGTGAATCGCCGCCACTCGTTTGGTCACCGCATTGATTCCCCGAAATCCGGCGTCTTTCGTCCAATTGATCGACGGCATGATCGTGGCGAACTCGATCGCGCCACCCGGCGTACGACCACTTCGCTACGACGGATGTTGGCAAGCGATTTTCAGGCACCTCGCAACCATTCGAAATTCGTAGCCAAATTGCTTGAGTAAGACGCGATGCGACGCGAGGCTGACATTATTCAGCCTAGGCGTCTGGTGCTGCTCGGCACGGTCGTCCTGCAGCGCGACCGTTCACTCGACCGTGTCGTGCTGAGGGAACACCGATGATGACGTTCCATCACAACGTGCCCCTCAAAAAGCTTAAGATTTCGAATTTTGGCTCGGTCCGGGCCGACTAGGCGGGTTCTGTCGCATCAGCCGGCAACAAGGCGAGTAGAAGTATCTGATGGAAAGCGAAAGCGAAATCAATAGCCGCTGTGCGTTTGTCACGTCACCCGTGCACCACGCTTCGGTCGATCAACATTGGGCGCTTCGCCTCCGCTCGCCATGCTGGAAAACACGCCATCCCTGCGGATCAATCCGTGGAACAACGCCGCCGACGCGTGCATCAGGAAAGTCCCGGACAGTAGTAGCGCGAGAAACATGTGGGCCTTACGCAGCATCAGGTAGAGGTGCATGTCATGCGGTGCAATCGGCGGCAGATGCAGCGAGCCCAGCAGCACAATCGGATGGCCCTCGGCGGAAAGCATTGACCAGCCCACCAGCGGCATCGTCACCATCAGCGCGTACAGCGCAAGGTGCGATAGCGAAGCCGCCAGACGCTGCCAGCCGGGCATGTCGCGTGGCAGCGGCGGCGTGCCGTTCTTCAGCCGCACGACGATGCGGATCACCGCCAGGACCAGTATCAAGATGCCCAACGGCTTGTGGAGCCCGAGCAGGTTCCGGTCCAGACCAATGATCAACATCGCGGCAATGAGCACTGCCATGAGCCAGTGCAGCGAGCGAGCGGGAAAACTATAGTGAGTAGTGTGTTTATTCATTAGCTGTTTCCCTCTCTTGGGAGAAAAATGGTGCTTGTGTTTGGTGATGATTCTTTACGGGGGTTGCCGGGTGGTTCGGCGCTGCGGGGACAACTACTGGGTCGGAGTTGCCGTCAAGGCCCGCACCGTGGGTCCGCGCTGCGCTCGCGATGCGCGAACCACGGATCGATTGGGCGATACGCCGATCTCGCGAAATTGATTTCACGTCATTGCGCCTTTGACCTTCTGACCGGTGATGCCCATAGCCGATTGAACTCCGTGGAGACACGCTTCGCACGGATAGACTGCGAAACCCGCTTTTTTATTCCCGACCCTCTCGCGCTGCAACCAGACGGAGGCCCAGCATGAAATGAGGTATAAGCCAGCCCGCGATGTAACCGGGGTTTAGCGGCAATCACCAAAGCGCGGCCTCTTTTTCTTCGCGTCGACATCGACGGTGTCGTTGCGCGGCAGTTCGCGCTGCTGCGCATCGGCCGCTAGCGTCTCTGCTTCTTTCGTGCCTTCCTTAAAGCCCTTCACCGCAACGCCCAAGTCGCTGCCGATATTGCGCAGCTTCTTCGTGCCAAACACCAGCGCGACGATCAGCAAAACGATCAGCCAATGCCAAATACTCAACGAACCCATGACTTTTCTCCCTGGCCCCGCCCTCGCGTTTCTACACGGCGAATATCTTGTGCCTTGCGGCCTGAATCGAACCGCGTATTCCTGATCTGCGTGACATCGGGTGCCGTTGCACGGAAATGAGCTAGGGCGGGGCTTCCCTGGTCGCGCGATCCACGCTGGTGCGACGCGCAGCTCACGGCCTTCTCGGCTGTGACGCCCAGCGTCACTGGCTGCTTCGGCAGGTAGCCCCCTCCACGCACCCAGGCACTTCTCAATCAGATCGCACACCGCCTTAGTGCCGTACGGTGCTCACCTATCGGATCTGGACGGTAATCTGGCGTAGATGCGGATCCGCTCGCGCCGACTCAAGGCGACGGCTGAGACGTCGTTTTTATCTGCGCGGCCTGGCCTACGCCCGCCAGCGCGTTCCTTTCCGCTTGATGTTTGGCTGCAACCTTTTGTTCCGCCGCAAGAAGGTCGGCGGGGTAGTCTCCGTCGTCGCCCTGAGAAGGGTTGTAACCGACCGCCTCCAGCTCCTCGAGCTCATGCAGCACTTCTGCTCGAGTGAGTTGATGCTTGTTGGATTCCGTCGACGTTTGCGCGTACACACAACCGGACGTTGCCATCAGCGTTACGCTCACGATGAGCGAACCAAGCATTGGCTGGACGATAGATCCACTCAAATATTTCGATTTCACGTCAGTACTCCTTGTATTTCGGACCTTGGATGTCAATTGGCGGTGCTCTCTGCCGTTCCGGTATTTGGCGCCTTGGATGCGTTCTGTTGGGTCAGGTGCTTCTCCTTCATGCGGGCGACCTGTGCTGCAAACAGCGGGTTGACGTCCGGGTACGAAGATTCAGTGATGTAGTTCAGGCCATTCTGTTGTGCTTCGATCAGTTCCTGATAGACCTCGGCGCGGGTCTTGCCTTGAGCAAATGCGCTCGACGATGCGAGAACGACCAGAGAAATGGCAACCATTGCAGATTTCTTCATTGCAGCTCCTGAGTGTGTTGTGCGGTAGCAATGAGTAGACGCCGTTTCGGCGTTGGATATTCCCACGCCACTCAAAAAATGCGGCTCGCAGAGCCTAAAGATAATTTCAAGTGCGATGGGAATAAACGCCCTGTGATCAAGGTAAACATTCTTGTCCGGCCGCGTATTTCGCCCGCTGGAGTGCCGCGCGAACGGCTGCGGCGTCATCGGGATATCGTGCATGACGAAAGCTGGAAGTCGGTCACTCGTTGGCCCGGTGTTCCAATTTCTTAAAAGCCCGTCTAGTGCTTTGGGGATCACTCAATGAAGAAGCAGCTTCTCGCATTGGTAATCTTGTGCCCACCGGCGGGTACTATGCGTGCGCAAAGTCGTGTGACGCCATATGGCCTGATCGATAAAGGCCTCGAGGCGCTAAGTAATATGCGCGTGACCGGCAAGACCACCGGCAGTCGACAGTGCTTACTCGATACAACCTTCGGTCTGAACAGTCCCGTGGGGGTTGAGAGGCACCGGGGATCAGGGCGGTGGTCCGGTCGCGGTATTCACACTTGAGAACGGCTATGAACTCAATACCGGAAAGCTCGGCCAGGGCGGTGCCAAGTTCGAACGCCAGGCCATCGTCGGCCTGAGCAGCAATCGGTACGGAACCGTCACGCTGGGTCGTCAGTACGCCGGCGCGGCGGACTATCTGGAAGACTTCGAATTCGGCGATTTCGAATTCGGCGATTTCGAAGCCGGTTATTTCGAAGCCGGTAGCCGCCCGGCGCAAACAGAAAGAACATCATTCGCACTACGCAACGGCACGGCTAAAATGCGTGAGAGAAGGAGCGACTAAATGAAGATGTCCCGCGTCCTCTCGGGCGAATCGCCCGTCGGTAGCTCTGGAATTCGTTCGATGAGTTTCGAAGCGGAGGTCGTTTCATGGCTCCCGCAGTTGCGCCGCGATGCGAGTGGACTAACGAACGATCCCGCGTGGGCCGACGATTTGGTACAGGACACCGCCGAGCGCGCGCTCACGCGCTGCACGACATTCCGTCCGAGCAGTAACCTGCGTGCGTGGCTCCTCGCGATCCTTCAGCACCTCTACATCGATCAGTTGCGGGTACGTCGGGAGATTGCCGTTGATGATGAACACGCGCCGTGGTGCAATCTGGAGGCGCCCCGCGGCGAGTTCGACGGGCTCGTGCTGCGCGACGTCCAACGGGCGCTCTATCGGCTACCGGTCGAACAGCGCGAAGTGCTGCTGCTCGTCTGCGTCGAGGAATTGACATACCAGGAAGCGTCGAGCGTGCTCGGCGTGCCTATCGGTACGGTGATGTCGCGGCTGTCGCGCGCGCGTGAACGCCTGCGCGCGCGTGCACACCTTCGCGTGTTGCTGACCGAGGGATCGACGAGCAAGTACTCACCACAGCAAGTAGTGAGAGATCCGTTATGAACAACAATGATGATCCTGATTACCTGCTCAGACCCGAACTGCCCACGCTGTCGGCGTTCGTCGACGACGAGTTGCCGGATGCGGAGCGCGCTGGCGTACTCGCGCGTCTTGTAAACGATCCCCATGCCGCCGCGCAGGTCGCGGCCTGGCGTGCGCAGAAGTCCACGCTAAAAGCGCTATTCAGCGCTCCCGCGCATGAACATCCGTCCGTCGTTGTACATGCCCCAGACCCTTGGTGGTGAATCTGCATCGCGGCGTGTTTGCTCGTGCCCGGAACAGACGTGACGCTCGCGCTCGGTGCGTTGGCATCGCGTTGGATCAACAACGGCATCGTCAACTATCCAATGACGCTCGCAAAACACGTCGACGTCGCCTGTCCGGTCTATGCGCCCAAATGGCATCATCCGGTCGAGGTCACGGTCACCGAAGAAGAACATCTGAACAGTTGCCTGTCGAAACGTCTGAACCATTCGCTGTGGGTGCCATCAAGTCGGGAGGCCTGTTATTCGTTGGTCGGCGGGCGTCTGTTGCCGGGCGAAGTGCGCCTGGTGACCAGTTTATGCACGAAAATCCGACGGGCGCACGGCTCACGCCCCACGCAACTGGTACTTCACGTATGGTCGCCACTCGACCTGCTGTTCTTGTCGCGCCGGACCCTTTCCTCAGAGGGGCAATCGTGCTACAGGCAGCCCCTGCTCGCACACTTTCCTCGGGTCAAGAGGCAATGCGCCAGATCGCCGAAGTCACTCGCTCGGCACTCACGCCGAACTGCCTGGCGATGGAAATGAGACGTGCTTGCCATTCCCATGTGCCAAAGACGTCGTGGACGTTCTGCAGGCAACTCAGCAAAGCGATCGTTGTCGGGTCATACACATTGATGTGCGCGCGCAATAGAGCTTTTTTCAACGCTGCGACCCCGGCATCCATATAGGCGGGAATCTCGTTCGACGCCTTCGCGAGAAATCGAACGGGCACCCCTTCCATCGTCGTGCTGTAATCGCGCGGCTGGATCAGGCGACCCACTGGGCACCCGCCGAGGTAACCGCAGTAGGCGCCGCCGCCGCGCTGTAACAGACCCGCCCGACCCTGCTGCTGCAAGTGCATGGCAGCACGATCAAAGATCTCCTGGTGGCTCAGGAAAGCTGTCGTTTCCGTTTTCATCTCATGCTCCTTCTGCCTTATGGCCCTCTTACGCTGCAAGCCGATAACCCATCATTGCCGGGCGCGCGATCGCAGGCGGAAACACACACCACGAGCCGTCGTCGTGCCGAAAGAAAAAAATTGCTCGCGAACCGGTCGCGGCTGAGGCCTCGACGCGCACATAGCGTCTCTTGCGTAAGCCCATTCGACCAGATTGGACTACGCGGATCCGCATCGTCGGAGCGGGCGCGAGCCATTTTTCTACCAGGAAACGCAGGGACTTCTCGGCGATGTTCATGTCCTTCTCCTTCCACTTCGGCCTCACTACTCACGCCGGTGGGCTGGTCACTAGCGGTATGCCAGAACTTGTCAACCGTGCGGCGTACACTGAGCAGACCACCGCAGTGTCCGTCTTATTCCCGAGTCGCAATTTTTTCGGAACTTCCCACGTTCGGCCAGCGGTTCAGCAACTACTGCTGATACGCGGTGAAGTCATCGTGACAGGTTGCTTCGTTAGTCGGGTTAGCCGTTATCTCTGCACAAGGTGGTGCGTCCGCTCGCCGCAGCGGCACCCCGACGGCAGCATGAACGCAGCGCCGTTGCTTTTAGGCACCCGCGTTGCTCAGGAGTCGCTCCCGTAGCCGCGGTAGATTCGGGAATAACCGACCGCAACCGACAGTCTTGCACAGTGAAAAGACACGAAAGGGAGGCGTCACAATGGACCTCATCGACATGGCCCGTGCGTCGGGAATGGCGGTCCTTCTCGACGGAAGGATCGGTCGCGAGGAATACCAGAGCGTATGTGGTTCGCTGTGGGCATTGCAGCAATTTGCCGATGCGGTACGTCAAGCCACGGCGGACCAAAACGGCAATCAGAAGCCCGCAAAAAAACCGCGCACCACGCATAGGAAAAGGTCCGCGGCGTAAGCCGTGCGGTACGACGCTGACCGGCCGATCTGAATCCGTTATGCGTATGCGCTCACCAGATCCTGGTAGGTCACGTCGTCGATAGGCATAAGCCCCTTTCCGCTTCGAGCAATTGCAGGTGCACCTGCTCGTGCGTCGCGGTACCTTGCGCCGCTACTGCATCCGCGATTGCGTGTAGCCCCAATTGGCACTGGCCACGCCTTAGCCGGCTACGATAATGCACACTGCCTGCAGCTAAAGACCAGCCTCGCTGTTGCTTCTCAACCCGATACTTTCGTTCATTGAATCTGGTGTTCCGTTCTGTTGTTACAGTAGCTGACCTATGTTTGCGTAGGATGCTGGTATCAACGGAACGGGAGGTACCAGCATGTCAATGGGACAACCGAAGGCCGAATTGGTGTTGAGCGTAGACGAGCGGTCGCAATTGACTTCGATAGCGCCGCATAGACGACCGCGCCGGCGGCCGCGAGTGCCCACCACCACGATCCCGAACAGTATGCCCTGCACGACGGCGACTACGGGTTCCACGTCGACGAGCGACTCCATCGCTACTTGACCGTGAAGGTGTATTCACCCTGCGTACGGTGCCCGTCCGCGGCGACCGCCACCCACGTGACCGTGTACACCCCGGGCATCAATGCGTTCAGCGCCACCCACATGTGTTTCGCGTTCGACGAATCGACCACCGCCTTGCCACTCGTTACGGACATGCCGCGCGCATCAGTCACGGTGATCGCACTGAATTCCGATTCGAGTCCGTCATCAAAATCGATAGTCACCGCCTGTTGCGAACTGGGCACCGTGGAGCCAGCGGCCGGCACTTCGTGCTTCGGAAAGGCGTGAGCGTGTGCCAGTTGCGTGATCGCCAGTGTCAGCGACGCAACGAGGCCGCGCGCGGTCGGTGCAGTCAGGAAAGAGGTTTTCATGGATAGATCAGCGTTTTTCCTGGAGAGTTGGGAAACAGGTCATCGACATCCTTCGAGGCCGGAAAGACACGGCCACCACCGACCCGTTAGCCGGAGCCGTCAGCAAACCGGCGAAGCAATCGGAGGTGCCGCCTACCGCCCCAAAGTCGTGCGTATGGTTCACAGGTTGAAACACAAATTTCATGATTTGGCCAATGCCATGCACTTCGGCGTGGTCCATCAGCGCTTCGCGATCAAACTGTTCACTCCGGATGATGCTCGCTATCGAGATTAGCCTGCCAGACGCCTCGCGTCGTGGCCTTCTCACCGGCAATATCCAAAGTCCGGCTGTCGTTTGCTAAGCCACTCGACACCTGCACCTTTTTCTTGCATTCTTGGCCAAGCCGAAAGCCTTGTTCGGAACCATCGACACGCGCCCCTCAGACCGACCCAAGCCAGCATCGAGCACGGGGCGCGAGCTGTACTCGCAATCCGCCGGATTCAGGGCCCGGTCTTAGTCTGCGCTATCTGGTTTCCACCTGTCAGCGCATTCTTTTCCGCTTGATGTTTGGTCTCCAGCCTTTGTTCCGCCGCCTGAACGTCACCTGGGTAGTAGAGATCATTGGGAATCGGGCGATATCCAACCGACTCCAACTCCTTGAGTTCATGCCGCACTTCTGCACGGGTGAGCTGATGTGTGCCGGGTTCCAGCGACGTTTGCGCGTACACACAGGCCGAGGTTGTCATCAGCACTGCACTCACGATGAGCGAACCACGCGTGGAATGAACAACAAGCCGATTCAGCGAATTCGATTTCATGTCAATACTCCTTGAATGTTCGAGCGAATGATGTCCACAATCGACTTGACTGCGCAGCATGACGCCCTGCACTGGTAAACCGCCAGACCGTCCTCCTTATTCCCAATTCGGTTTCGCAGGATGTATAACCCGGGGTCATGGTTGACACTTCCGGGTAATTCAACTGCCTCGACTCAAATGCCCTGGAACCAGCGAGACACCATGAATGCGATAGCGCCGACATGGTCCAGCATGCGCGTCCCAGGCGCGATCAATGATGAGCGTCGGGATGCCCTTGCGCCGGCGCTGGATCTCGGGCTCACACACGTAGGATATCGGTAGCTCCAGGCCGCCTCGACCAGCAACTGCCTGCCGTAGCTGTTGACAGTTTTTGCAATGCTGCGCCGGCGCTGCTTGTCGCCCGATGAATGTTCCGGTCGCGTAACGCCCATCCAAGCCATCAATTGACGCGGGTGCTCGAAGCGCGACAGATCGCCGACCTCAGAAAGCATGCCTACGGCTATAGTGAACTGCACGCCACGCATCGCCTGCAATCCCAGTACAGTTGGATAGATCCGCATGAACCTGTTTCGTAGACACCAGCATCGGATCGTCTCGCATGTCACGATCACGCCGCGCTCGAAAAGCAGTTCCTCGATGTCGCGCAGACTCAATTGAAAGCGGAAATACCATCGAACAGCGCAGCTGATGACACCAGCCCGGAAACGGTGACCGTGATAGAACGATTTCGATTTCTTCATCGCCCTATCTTATCCGGCGGGTCACGCAACCTGACAACGCCCAGATCGGCTTACAGCGACAGAACCACCCGCGAGAACCGGCACGTGAAAGCACCGGTTGTCACATCAATGCGCGGCGCTCGCAGCGGCATCGGCACTGCTAGCTTTGCCTCGCTTCGTAATCCAGATTAACGGAATGATCACGATCATGATGATCGCCGATGCATAGAAGATATCGTCCAGGCCCATCATTGCCGCCTGTGTCTGCACAAGGTTATCGAACAACGCATACGAAGACCCTGTATTGAGTCCCAGGAGGGAGTGATAGCCGTGGAGTTGTTGATTGAAAAGCGGGTTGGTGGGATTGGACTGCGCCGTCAGGATCTCGTGGTGCATGATGGTCCGATTATTCCACACCACGTTTGCGATCGATGTCCCCACTCCTCCACAAAACATCCGGCCAAAGGTGGACAGCCCTGCTGCCGCAGGCACTTTTTCTGGCGGCTGTCCCGACAAGATGATCACGGTCAACGGCGCGAAGAACAGTGCCATGGGAATGCCCTGTAGTAGCGTCGGAAGGACGATGTGACCGACATCGATGTCGGTGTAGAAATACGACCGCATGTAGTACACAATCGCGAATCCAATGAACGCACACGTGGCGAGAATTCGTGCATCGGAGCGCGGCAGAATCCTACCCATAATAGGAGCACCGAGCACTGCGAAGAAGCCGAGCGGTGCAGTGGCAAACCCCGCGTCGAGCGCACGGTAACCCAAATACTCTTGCATCCACTGAGGCAGCAACACGAGAGTGCCGAAAAATATTCCGTAAGCTATCGAGAGTGAGATCGTGCCGCCGAGAAAGTTACGCTGCTTGAACAGCGACAAGTCGACCACCGGATTCTTGTCCGTCAGCTCCCACGCGACGAAAAATGCGAAGGCGATCAACGCCACTACGGCCAATACGACGATTGTCGTCGACGAGAACCAGTCAAGGTCCTTGCCCTGATCAAGCATTACCTGCAGCGATGCCACCCAAGTGATCAGCAGCAACAGCCCGACGAGATCCACCGGCAGTTTCTTGGTTGGCGTGTCGCGTTCGCGATATAGAGCCCAGACAACGGCAGCAGAGAAGAGACCGACCGGGATATTGACATAAAAAATCCACGACCAGCTGTAACTGTCGGTGACCCAGCCGCCAAGCGCGGGCCCGACGATTGGACCGGTGATAACAATCATGGAAAACAGCGAAAGCGCCATCGAGGACTTCTCTTTCGGCCACGAACTGAGCAAGAGCGCTTGCGACATCGGGATCAGCGGTCCTGCAACCGCCCCTTGCAGCACACGCGCGAAGAGCAACACCGGTAGCGACGGCGCGACCCCGCACAGCCATGAAGACAGAACGAACAACAAAATGGACCCGATAAAAAGGCGAACCTGACCGAGCCGCTGGGTCAACCACCCGGTCAGCGGAATCGACACCGAGTTCGACGCCGCGAACACGGTGATGACCCATGTGCCTATGTCCACGGACGTGCCGAGATTTCCGGAGATGGTAGGAATGGCAACGTTGGCAATCGATGAATCGAGCACGGTCATGAAGCCGGCAAGACCGACGCCGAGCGAGCCTAGAACTAATTTCGCTCCCGTCAGCGGAGGGTGAATCGTTTGAGTTTTTGACATAGCGTTCTCGACTAGATGCAACCTGTCCTTGCGTAACCGGCACGGCCGCCTCAACCTGCGGCGCGCCGGCTACACCCGATTACCTGTTTTCCGCGATGATGCGTTCGATCTCGGCGTTAGCTTCGTCGCCGTACTTTGCGAACACGTTCGTCGTATAGCTTGAGTGCGGTGGATCGCCGAGTTGGCCACCGCTCTGATCCTTGATATCGACGTCAACATTCATCGACAGGCCAACGCGCAGCGGATGCCGGCCGAGTTGCCGCGGGTCCACCTCGATCCGCACGGGAAGACGCTGCACTACCTTGATCCAGTTGCCGGTCGCATTCTGAGCCGGCAGCAGTGCAAGCGCGGACCCGGTCCCAGGAGAAAAACCTACGACCTTGCCGCGAAATGTGATCGACGAACCGTAGACATCCGCCGTGAGCAAGACGGGTTGTCCCACCCGAATATTTCTGAGCTGCCATTCCTTGAAATTTGCGTCGATCCAGACTTGCTCAAGCGGCACGACTGACATCAGCGGCGTGCCCGGCGATACCCGCTGGCCAACCTGTACCGAACGCTCTGCGATATAGCCTGTTACAGGCGCCGGCAGCGTGTTGCGGGCATAGGCCAGATACGCATCGCGGACCTTTGCGGCACTGGCAAGCACGTCGGGATGCCGCTCGATCGTCGTGTTCATGGTGAGAGCGCGGTTCGAAGCGAGCCGTTGTTGCGCAGAGTCGAGTCCAGCCCGCGCCGATCTCAGCGCATCACGCGCGTGTGAGATTTCCTCATCGGAAACAGCGCCTGTCATCCCCGTCGCCAACCGGCGCTGCAGGTCATCGTGCGCCTTTGAAAGGTCGGATTCCCGCTGCGCGACGTCTGCGCGGTATTGATCGTCGTCGACATACAGGCCATGCACGCGGCGCACGGTCTGCGCGAGATCGGCTTCCGCCTGCTGCAGCGCAATGCGCGCGTCAGCCGGATCCAGCACTACTACCGGCTCGCCCATCCTGACTGTCTGCGTGTTGTCCGCATTCACTGCGACAACCGTACCGGTGACCTGCGGCGTAATCTGTACAACATTGCCGTTTACGTATGCATCATCTGTGTCAACATGAAAGCGTGCGTCAAGGAAGTAATAGAGGCCATAGGCGACAGCGGCGATCAGGATGACGATGAAAAGAAGAATCATCGTTATCTTGCGTTTGCGATTGCTTGCCGGCTTTATACTTTCTGTGGATTTATCAGGCGTACTCATGAATATGCTCCTTGGTTTTCTCGATGCGTGTTATTTACTCGGGTGGATGTTAAGGGTTCAGTTAGCTGCGGTCTGCTTCAACGGGGTGGCTGGCGCGTCTGTCGGCACGACAAGCCCCGTCTGCGTTGCATCGAAACCGCCACCGAGCGCCTTGATCAGAGCGATCTGCATACTGCGGCGACTCATCTTCAGGTTCGTCACCGTCTGTTCAGCGGCGAGACGGTTCTGATCGGCATTCAGCACCTGCAACTGTTCGGATAGGCCAGCCTTGTAGCGGACGACTGCCAGTTGATACGCTTTCGTTGATGCGTCAAGCGCACGCTGCGCGTCGCCCGACTGCTGGTCAATCGAACGGATCGTCGAGATCTGTGTCGCCGCGTCTGCCAGCGCGTTGATCAGCGTCTGGTTGTAGTTCGCGACATCGAGATCAAAATCCGCATAACGACCCTTCAGTTGCGAGCGAAGGGCACCGGCATCAAAGATCGGAAGATGCACCGCCGGACCAAACTGGATCTGACGGCTCGCAGACGTGAGGAAGCGTCCCCAGCCGAACGCATCGAAACCAAGACCGGCAGCTAGATTGACGTCAGGGAAGAACTCCGCCTTGGCTTCCTTCACGTCATGCAGCGCGGCTTCGACTTGCCAGCGTGCGGCCACGATATCCGGGCGGCGCGACACCAAATCAGCTGGCAGCTTATCCGGCAGCGCGACGACATTGCCGGTCGTGAGGGCTGGCTGTGTAATCTGCAGGCCACGGTCAGGTCCCTTGCCGAGCAGTGCGCCGAGCTCATAGCGCACCACGGTGATCTGGCCATCGAGATCGCTCAGGTTCGTCTGGCTCGTCGCAATGTCGCCTAGCGCCGTCTGCTTCTCGACATTGGTGTCGAGCCCGGCTGTGACTCGCCCGTTAGTTATGTGGCTGATGTCCTGGCGATCGCGGATTTCATTCGAGGCAATGTCACGCAGTTCGTATAACCGCGCCAGCTGGTTATAGGTGCTCGCCACTGAAGCGGCGAGCGTCACGCGGGCCTGCTGCAGGTCCGCTTCGGTGGCCTTTTCCTGCGACACCGCCTGCCCGAGACGCTCACGGTTCTTGCCCCACAAGTCCAGATCCCACGACGCGCTCGCCAGCACATTGTTCTCGCTGTACCAGTTTCCGCCATATGGCGGGGGGTAAAGCGCGGTGCCCGAGAACAGTTCCCGGCTCCATGAATAGCTGCCGGTAGCCTTCGGGTAGAGCGCCGATTTCGACGAATCGATATACGAGGCTGCCTTTTCGATTCGAGCCCGGGCCTGGGAGATCGACGGGTTGCCTTGCAGCGATTCATCGATTAACCGAGGCAACTGCGGGTCACCGAACTGGCTGGCCCAATCCAGCGACGGCCATTGGCCACCTTCGTCTGGCAGGCTCCGGCTGGACTCGTACTGTGCCGGCGACGATATATGCTTGTCGCTCCGGATGCCAGCGTAGTTCACACACCCTGCAAGAGCCAAAGCCATCACTGCGGCGGCTGCGCGGCTTGTTCGGACGCGAACCAAAGTCTGAGGAATAGTCATCGCGATTTCCTATTAGTTCAAAAAGTTGTTTCCGTCATTTAAATATTTCTTTAGGTATTCGAAACGTCTCTCGTAACGCGGAACAGTTCGCATCTTAGAAAGGCCGCCTGCTCAGGCCCGAACTTGCGTTCGAACTCGTCCTGCGCAGCACGCCAATGCACCATTGCCTCATTCAGCTTCACGCGGCCGCTTCCGGTGAGAGCGAATTGGAGACGGCGATTCACCCGCCAGTCAGGCTCACTGGCGACAAAACCATTCCGCAACAACGGTCCCAGCACGCGCACCAGTGTGGTTCGATCCATCACCATTGCGCGCGCCAGTTCCATCATCGTCAAGCTGGAACCACCGTCGAGCGCACCAAGGATGCTGAACTGAGTCGTCGTCATGCCCACCTGGGACAGGTGCCGGTCGTACAACTGGGAAATGTGCCGAGCCGCTTGACGAACCGCGAAGCAGTCGTCGTTTTCGGGTGTTCTACTGTGCATGTGCACAAATGTAGTGGCGCTGCGGTGCGCGATCAATGCTCGTCGGTGCATCAATTTTTAACGTCGGGCGCAAGAATCAAGAGCTGAACTACAGCGTGGACGTGGCCCAGGGGGATGGCGCAGAGCAGTACGTCTACGACTTCGTTGAGGTGGACGGTTTGCGTTTTCCGACGAAGCGGCGCGCTTATCTGGGCGCGGACGACCTGCAACTGCGTCGTGACCACTTGATGGTCTCGATCGATCTCAATGATTTCAGGCTCGCGAAAGCGCGATTTCGATAACAGACGGGCGGATGTAAGGACCATCCTGCCCAGTGGGTTCGGATTGAGATCGAGACCGAAATATCATGAAAATTCATGACAGTGGTCTGGGCAAAATCCGTTGAATCGTCGAGTGTTCAATTACCCGGCCTCATTCGTTTCGACGCCGTAAGTTTCACTACGAATGAAATGCTTGCCCCAAGCGCACAGGGTGAACGAGTGGCACGCGCCGGCAGTACCGTCGCGTGCGCCAAGCTCACTCCTTGTGAACAACGATTGCTTCCACCAAGGCCCAAACGCTCGACGGTCCACTTAGATTGGCGTAGCCCGTTTTGTCTTTTCCCACCACCCGACGACGCGTTGCAAAGGTGAATCCGTCAAAGATGCGAGAGTCGTAGCAATAGTGTGCAGCATCGCCCTTTGCCACGTCTGTGAAGTAGTCGTGCCGCTGCAAGATGCCCTGCTCGTTGAAGTAGAATTTCTGCTGCGCGCAATGCGTATCGATTGACGGAGGGAAGCTCACGGCTAGCACACGCCAGGTCTGGCCGTTTTCTTCGTGCGGGTCGATCTCTTCGGTCTTTACGCCCTCGGACGTAAAGATGAATGGCATATTCAGGTAGTTCCAGAATGCGTAGCCGATGAAATACAAAAACTGCAGGTCGGTCCATGGGGTTTCCCGCGTATGCCCTTCGTAGCTCTCCCGCGGATTGTCCATCTGACTGACAATTTTTCCCGCATCTGTCTTGATGAAGACTTTCCCGTTCTCGAAAACGCCTTGGAATCCACGTGCGGGAAACGGCGAGATCAACGTACGCATGTGCTTCGTATCTACGCTTAGCAGTACGTTGTTCAGTCCGTCAGGATGTTTCTTTTTTTCAAAGAGGAAACCCGACAGATTTAGACGGATGTCGACGCGTTCGACTTTGCGCCAATTTTCGAGGCCACCATGCGCATCCAAAGCGAGTTGCAGTAGTTCGTTCATGGTTCTCTTAAACCGTCGTGGCATTAAGGATCAGAGCGTCGAACTTCGCATCCAACTTCAGTGCAGCCTCTTTAAGGTCGGGATTAGCATCGTCGATCGAGATGAGAGATGACGGACGGACGTACGTCACCGCGCAACCTTCACCGCCCGCGCACTCAGTGAGCAAAAGTTCTACCGGAGCAAACAACCCCGCCGTCAGATCATGACGAATCATGGTGATCGCGATCAAAGGATTACCCAGAATCCAGCGGATGGTGCGCCGTTTAATGCCAAACTTGGCAATCCATCCCCCGTGATCGATCGCGCTAAAGACCATAAAACCGCTGGATCCGACAAATTTCCGCTCGACTTCCTTGACGTATTCCGCCTCAGAGATGTCGGTCTTTGCAAGATCAACCACTCCTGAGACAGTTACTTGTCCGGTCAGGTCGCGCAGTCGCGACAGGACTGTATCAAAGGAGGCCGTCGTCGCAACCTCCACACGTACGCCGGCAAAACTTCTTTCTGTTACTTTGGGTTCGTTCTTCATCGTGAAATTCCTCAATTTTCTGAGCCGTGAAGCATCGCTCGCGGAAGCAGTCGGGCCACCCGGTTTGGGTGGCAGTCAATGGTTTGTGCAGCAGCAGAATCGGGATTCGTTTTCGAGCTCTCGTCGCCTGACTGGCTTTTGAGTAATGACGCCGCTTCGGTCCAAGGCAAGGTTCGCAATGGTGAATGCACCAGTCGTCCGGTCTGTCACTGTTGCCTGAAGGCATCCAACCACACAAAGATTAGTACCGCCCGAGCGGATAAACAATTCTTGAAAGGAGCATTAGTTTGTTGCTCCGAGGAGATTAGTTTCGAAAGTCGCCCGCGTGCTTCATATCGCTGGAGAAGCCTTCATCGTTCAATCGGCGTGAGCCGCATGCAGGTGAGGGAGGCGATCATCGCGCTGGAAGTGCCGGGTGTGCGACGTGCGTGTAGGGTCGGGCATCTAGGTGGCCGAAGCACCCGAGTCGCGGTCCGTGACGTTCGAAGTGCCGCGCGGGCCAGGCCCGATCGAGACGCTGCGCACGCGGGCGGAGATCGAAAGCAAAATCGCGGCGCTCGCCGCGACCGAACGCAAGGATTCGGACCTCGACCGGCTCTTCTCTGCGTTGCGCGATGCGGGAAAACATAAACGACAAGGCCTCGAACGAGACCGCTGTCCGCAAGTTCCATCTGGCGATTGCGCGGGAGGCGGGAAACGAAATGCTCCGGCTCGTGGTGACCACGATGTAGGACAACTCGCGCGCCGACCCGTTGTGGAAAAAATTGAGGAGCACTCCCATACGTCCGCGTTGCGCGCGGCTTCACAGGAAGATCATCAGCGCATCTTTTCGGCCATCATGGCGGGCGGCGCGGTGATCGTAAAAATTAAAAGTGTCAGCGGAAAATAAAAAGTCTCAAACGTCTTCACAATGTGGGATGTACGGATTGGTGCCGTCCGCAGCAGGGCGAGGGATATCGGCTTGATCCTTCGTGTCAGGCTACTGGCAATAAAACCGGTGAGCTGAGGCGCGTCGTGGCCGAGATGGAATGGACACCGCCCTCCCTTCGGGGAAGTGGGCTTGATGGAGGGCCTCCAGAACCGAACGGCATCAATGTGCCAAAGTGGAGTTGCGACACAACCACTTGAGGAACGGAGGCCCTAAATGAATGCTACGACATATGGACTGGATGTTGCAAAGCGGGTGTTCCAGATGTACTGGGTCGACGCGCTAACTGGCGAGATAGCCAACCGCCGGTTCGGACGCGACGATTTAAT
>NZ_FCOK02000073.1 GCF_001544555.2 Caballeronia udeis
CCGCTACAGTTCGACAGAGCCGACTTTTATCCCTGTTCCACCAACCACACAAGGTGCAGTATGAAGCGTAAGCCTTGATGGCTGGATGCGCGACCAGCGCTTCACCTATGGCGTTGCCCGCACCGACCACCAGCGAGAAGACGCCTTTGGGCAAACCGGAATCCGCCACCGCTTTCTGGATCGCGCGCCCGACCAGCTCCGAGGTACCCAGATGCGCCGGATGCGACTTCACGACCACAGGGCAACCAGCAGCGAATGCGGCTGCCGTGTCGCCGCCCGCTACCGAAAACGCCAGCGGAAAATTACTGGCGCCGAACACTGCAACCGGGCCGACGGGAATCTTCTGCAAACGCAAGTCGGGCCGCGGCAACGGCTTGCGTTCGGGCTGCGCCGAATCGAGCGTGGCGGCAAGCCAGCGGCCTTCGCGCACGAGCGACGCGAACAGTTTCAACTGCCCGATCGTGCGGGCGCGCTCGCCTTCGAGGCGTGCTTTCGGCAACGCGGATTCGGCTTGCGCGCGTTCGATCAGCGTATCGCCGAGTCCCGCGATGTGGTCCGCAATCGCTTCCAGGAACTGCGCACGCGTTTCAAGCGGTGCGAGCCGGTAGGGATCGAATGCCTGCTCGGCAAGATCGGCCGCGCGAGCAACTTCCTTCGCTCCGCCGCCACCGAAAGCCGGCTGCAAGTCGACGCCGCGCGCCGGATCGAAGGCATGCAGCGTAGCGTCTTTCCCGCGCACCGCCGTGGCACCGATCAACATTTCTCCGGTGATCTGCATGTGAACTCTCCTGAAAGGAGCACTCATCGCGGACCGCGATGGGCGCCGTGGGTGACGAAAAAGACCGGGTCAGGCGAGGTGCCAAGCGACGGTGCTTGTTGCCGTGGACCGTCACGTTGCACGGAAAGTTTCAGCGCCGTGCGAGTGATTCCATCGCTTGACCCACCGCTGTCAAAGCAAACCGCCGGCCCGGACATCGCGCATCGGACCTTTCCGGCCTGCTCATGATGCGCGGCCCGCGTGGCGACACGGCATCAACCAGACCGGGCCGTTGGAGGGGCCTGCGCGCGGCGGGTATTCGCAACCGATCCATCCGCCATACCCGAGTGAATCGATCAGGTCGAAGAGATACGGATAGCGGGCACGGATTGCCGGACGACGCGCAAGATGGAGTGCGCAACTCCCGCGCCCGGTTCGATCATGGCACGTTTGTCCTGGCTTGGAATCGAGCTTCAAAGCGAGCTTGGAATCGATGATATTCCCGCCCCACGCGCGTGGAATGATCGGTAAAAACCCTTGTTACGGCGAAACCGGATGGTCGATCAGAGCGAACCCATCGCGGATTTCCGATGTGCTTTTCGGGCGCACGACGCGTGCGACCTCGCGCCCGTTGTCCAGGAAGATCAGCGTCGGCCAGAGCTTGATCCTGAACGAGCGGCCGAGCGGGCGGCCGCTACCGTCTTCGATCTTCAAATGCCGGACGCCGGTGTGATCCTGGAAGGCCTCTGCAATCAGCGGCTGGGCGGCACGGCAATAGCCGCACCAGGAGGTGCCGAATTCGATTACCGTCGGCCCGGCGAGCGCGTCGATCTCGGCGCGCGGCGGCGCGGTGCGTGCGAATTCCGTAGTCATCGCCATCAGCTTTTTCTCCTCGAAACGAAACGCGTGAAAAGCAAACAAGGTCGATGCCCGCAACAGGTCCGGCCTTGCTCCTTTAACGCCAACGCCAGTCTAGAACTGCCCGAAACCGGTCAATCCGATCAGGCTGCCCACAGCCAGCAACCACAGCGGATGCACCTTTGTCCTGAACGACAGGAACGCGATGACCGCGGTAATGGCCGTGAGTATCCAGCGGGTATCCGACGCTTCGGCAATCAACGACGCACTTGCTGCGACCAGGCCGGCTGTCATCGGTACGAGACCGAGTTGTACGTACCGCCGCCACGGATGATCCTTGAAGCGTTCCCAAGCGTGCATTGCGGCAACCGTGACGATGGACGACGGCCCGAACTTGGCGATCGACGTCACCAGCACGCCCGGCCAACCGGCCACGTGCCAGCCGATCAGCGTCACGATCATCATATTCGGTCCGGGCGCCGCCTGCGCAAGCGCGAACAGCGCGGAAAAATCCGCCTTCGACATCCACTGATGTATGTCCACCACCTGGCGCTGCATCTCGGGCAGGATCGTGTTGCCGCCACCGAAGGCGAGCAGTGAAAGCTGGCTGAAAATGGCCGCGAGCGAAACGAGATCGTGATTCACTCGTTCTCCCCGTGGTTCATCTCGCGACTCACTTTCGATGCGACGAAGATCGAGATGGGCGTGAGAACAAGCATGATCGGCAACAGGGGCAAGCGCAGCAATGCGATCGCGACGAAGGCCAGGGCCGCGACTGCCAACATGGAAAGTTTGTGCCGCAGCGGCCACGCTACCTTGATGGCCATCGACACCAGCAAGCCCGCGGCTGCCGCGGCGAGTCCCGCGAACAAATGGCGGACGTGCGGGTCTTGATGCGTGCGTTGATACAGCACGCCGAGCCCGATCACGATCAGCGACGGCCCGACGATCAGCCCGAGCAGGCCGGCCAGCGCTCCCGCCACGCCGCGAAATTTCATGCCGACCGCAACCGAGAGGTTGATCACATTGCCGCCCGGCAAAAACTGGCAAAGACCCAGCAGATCGACGAATTCGTCGGAGGTGAGCCACTTGCGCCTGTCGACTATTTCGCGCCGTGCAAGCGGCAGCGCGCCGCCGAACGCGGTCAGCCCAAGCGTCAGGAAGCCGATAAAGATTTCCGCGACAGTCGGCGGGGCGAGCGGCGCTTGCAAGGCATGATCGTGCATGATTCGGCGAGCGTTAGAGCGTTACTTTTAAGAAGGGCAAAGCGTAACGCTTTATGGCCACTGATTCAAAGTACGAAGCAGCTGTTTAAAGCGCGATGCGGATTTTTCAGGCAGCGAGAGGCGGCGCCGGCGCAATCGTCCGCACCGCCCTGCTTTGATCGGTGGAATCGGCTTACGAAATCTTGACGCCGCCATGTTCGCGACGGGACTCGTACGCTTTCAAATGGGTATAGGCCGTTGAGAAAATCGGCGTGCTGAGTGCACCCTGCGCCCCTTTGGCACGCGCGATCAGATCGCCCACTACGTGGTCCGCTTCAATCCGCGCGCCGTTCTCCAGATCGCGCAGCATCGAGGCGGTGATCGTGGAGCCGGCCTCCGTGAACATCGCCTGGGCACGCGTGACCACTGCTTCCCCGGGCGCAAAGCCGTTCACGGTTGCAATGGTGCGGGCTTCATCGAAGAGATCGAGCAGCAGTTTCTGGCCGCCCGGCGCCGCGATGATGTCGCCGACCGGCGCGCGCATCAGGCATGTGCCGGCCGCGAGTGTCGCGAGGAATACCCACTTTTCCCACATCGACTGAATGATCTCGGGACTGGCGGCAGCGTCGAACCGAGCGCCTGACAACTGCGCCGAGATTGCCTCGATACGCGCCGACAAACCGCCTGCGCGCTCGCCGAATGCCATGGAATGCAGCTTGTTCAAGTGAACAATGGTGCCATCTGGGTCGAGCGTCACAGCCACGATGCATTGCCCGCCGAGCACGCGCTCCGCGCCGAATTGCGCTTCGAGCACATCCAGGTGATGCATGCCGTTGAGCATCGGCAGGATGGAGGTGTTGGGTCCGACCGAGGTTTTTATCGACTCGATGGCGCCGTCGAGATCGTAAGACTTGCAACTGAGCAGGATCAGGTCGAACGGTTCGCTGACGTCGCTGACGTCTTTCGCCAGCACGACCGGCGGATTGGGTATCGACAGATCGCCGTTCGGGCTGCGCACGTTGAGCCCCGCCCGGGCAAGTTGCGCAGCCCGCCGCTCGCGCACGAGGAACGTTACGTCACGGCCTGCGTCAAGCAGCCGTCCGCCAAAATAGCCGCCAATCGCGCCCGCTCCCACCACCAGAATCCGCATGTCCTGCTCCTTGCATTTAGTCTGATCGAACGCCGGCCGCAGATGCAGCGGCGCCGCCTTTGCTTTGCCTTGCGCTTTACCTTGCCTTGCTTACGCCTGCCTTGTTCTATGCCTGCCAGACGCCGTACCCGGCCTCCCGCAAGCCGATTGCCAATTCCACTTCCATCTCCCGCGCGCCTTCGTACGGCATCGGGTTATACAGTTCGTAGAGCTGCGGCAACAATCGCAGCCCGAATTCCCGCGCATACCGGTTCGACTGAATGCCGGCCTTGTGTTTGTCGAAACGAACGTCGGGATCGATGCCCGTCATGCCTACATAGACAAAGGGCATGCCAAGCACGTAATCCGGATTCGCGCGCCGGAAACGCGCTTCGTTCCAGACGGTATCGGCCAGTTCGATCACGTAGACGTGGTAATGGTGAGTCCTTGGGTGGGCCTTTTCCTGGGCCTTTTGCTGAGTCTTTGTTCGAAGCGCCATGCGGTTACCCTGTTTCGCCTGGTTCAAGCGAGTCGCGCCGCGCCTGAAACGCGCCGCGGATGCTCATTCTAGACCGGCCCCAAACCTCTTGCCCGGCCGCTCCCGCTCATGCTGCCCGCCTGCCGCCCGTCCGTGCGAGCGCGTACGATGTCTGCCAGCGCCGTGTCAAAGTGGTAATCTCGCTCCGTCTGCGCGTTCCGCGCGGCGTTTGCGTGTTTCCGTCGGCCCTGCTCGCGGAAACGTGTAGTGTCCGTGCCGCTTTTGCCACTGTTTCACTGCTTCCTGTCGCGAAAGCCTGTCCGGAACGCCGTCGCGGGCACCGCCCCAATTGACAAATCGCATCCGTCGCGTGTGTAGCCACGAGCCGCCCGCGCTTCGGTCATTCGGAGAGAAACATGAGCAAGCAAGCAATCGGCGTTGTCGGCCTCGCCGTCATGGGACGCAATCTGGCGTTGAACATCGAGAGCCGCGGGCACGCGGTGTCCGTGTACAACCGCAGCCGCGAAAAAACCGACGACCTGATGGCCGAGCATCCCGACAAGAAACTCGTGCCTTCGTACACGCTGGAAGAATTCGTCGAATCGCTCGAAAAACCGCGCCGCATCCTGCTGATGGTCAAGGCCGGCCAGGGCACCGACGCCACCATCGACTCGCTACGCCCGCTGCTCGACAAGGGCGACATCCTGATCGACGGCGGCAACACCCATTTCACCGATACCATCCGCCGCAACACCGACCTCGCCAAGTCTGGCCTGCACTTCATCGGCACGGGTGTGTCCGGCGGTGAGGAAGGCGCGTTGAAAGGCCCGTCGATCATGCCGGGCGGCCAGAAGGAAGCGTATGACCTGGTGGCTCCGATCCTGACCGAGATCGCCGCCAAGGCGCCGGACGGCGAACCGTGCGTGGCGTACATGGGCCCGGACGGCGCGGGACATTACGTGAAGATGGTCCATAACGGAATCGAATACGGCGACATGCAGTTGATCGCCGAAAGCTACGACGTGCTCAAGCGCGTGGCGGGCTTGTCGAACGAAGAACTGGGCAAGGTCTACGTCGAGTGGAACAAGGGTGAACTGGATAGTTACCTGATCGAGATCACCTCGAAGATCTTCTCGAAGAAGGATGAAGAGACGGGCAAGGATCTGGTCGATGTCATCCTCGACCGTGCCGCGCAAAAGGGCACGGGCAAGTGGACGAGCCAGAATGCGCTCGACCTCGGCGCTCCGCTCCCGCTGATTACCGAAGCCGTGTTTGCGCGCGTGCTGTCCTCGCTGAAGGATCAGCGCGTTGAGGCGAGCAAGCAGTTGACGGGACCCACGCCCAAGTTCGATGGCGACCGCGATGCGTTCGTGGAAGCCGTGCGGCGCGCGTTGTTCCTGAGCAAGATTGTCTCGTATGCACAAGGGTTCGCGCAGTTACGCGCGGCGTCGGAAGAGTACAAGTGGGACCTGCAGTATGGTCAGATCGCGAAGATCTTCCGGGCGGGTTGCATCATCCGCGCGGGCTTCCTGCAGAAGATCACGGACGCATACAAGACCAACCCGGACTTGCACAACTTGCTGCTTGATCCGTATTTCAGCGACATCGCAACGAAGTATCAGGGTGCGTTGCGTGACGTGGTCGTGGCGGCCGTCAAGGCGGGCGTGCCGGTGCCGGCGTTCTCGTCGGCGGTGGCTTATTACGACAGTTACCGGTCGGAGACATTGCCGGCGAACCTGGTACAGGCGCAGCGCGATTTCTTCGGCGCGCATACGTTCGAACGAGTGGACAAGAAGGGCAGCTTCCACGCCGACTGGTCATGAGTCGCTGAGATGCCGCTGAAAAGCGGCAGGTCGTTCCAGTAGTTCCGCGCCGACGCATTCGCGTCGGCGTTTTCTTTTGCCCTGTGCAAGTCGTCAAATTTTGTCGCAGCGAATTTTTCCACAAGTCGAATAAGCGTGTTTGAGGCTACTCTTTCCTGTCGATGGATAACGGACCTGCGGGAAGATCATGGCAACAGCACTCACCACATTGAATCGGGAATCGGAGTTGAGCTACGCTTACCTCCACGCGATTGCATCCCACGCGGGCGTCAACTGCAAGACGAGCAACCGGCACGACGACAATGCCGGCATCGATGCCATGCTCACCGGCTGGGAGCCATTTCCGAATGGCGGAAGCCTGACCGAAGTCGACATCAAGGTCCAGCTGAAGGCAAGCATCAAGACCCCGTTCGACGACGGCGATTCGCTCTCCTATTTTCTGTCCGGCACACAGCAATACGACGACCTGCGCCGCGAAACACACGCGTCGCCGCGCATACTTGCCGTGCTGTTCCTCCCGCCGAAAGCGGAAGACTGGCTAACGCACTCTCACGAGCAACTCGTGCTCCGAAAATGCGCGTACTGGGTCAGTCTGCGTGGCGCTCCACCAACGGACAACCATGCAGGCGTCACGGTGAAAATTCCGAAGAAGCAGGTGTTTGACGGTATCGGCCTCATGCGACTCATGGCGAGCATCTCGCGTCGCGAAATTCCTTCTTATAGCGCTCCTGCTCATCGAGTTCCCCATGGCGATTAAAGATCTGTCACCGTCTGGCCTGCGTGATTTCGTGAAATCGCTGGGATGGCAGTCGCTGCCCGACGGCATTGTGGATCGTCTCTACGTCCTGCATCACGCCGACGTGCCGCGCCGCCAGATCGTCATTCCAATGGATCAGGATGCGCCAGACTATGCCGAGGCTTGTGAACTCGCGTTGTCCAAGCTCGCAGACTTGCAAGGTATGAAGCTGGCGGACCTGATTCAGCTCGCTGCCATTTCGCGTGACGACTCCGTCTACTACCGCGTGACGAGCAGCCGCTCTGTTGACGACGGCCTGCCATTGTCGTTCGCCGCCTCGTTGCTGCAGGGCGCGGAGCAGATCCTGCTCGCGTCGGCATGTACCGTATTGCGGCCGCAGACCCATCATCCGCGTCTGCACAGGGCGGAAGCTACGCAACTTGCCGGTCATGCGCGGTTCGGACATACCGAGCGAGGCAGCTTCGTGGTTCGGGTGTCGTGTCCTGTCGACGCCATGGAAACGCCTGCCGTACCCGACCTCGCACATGCGAACGACTCGTTTGTTCGCATGACCATGCTTACCGCCAGAAATGGCGTGCGTCAACTCGTCAAGGCCATCGAAGAAGACACGCTGAGCCGCTTTGTGGATTCGCAAAGGACAGCGGCAGCGCCTGTGGTTTCGTCGAATCTTTGTGAAGGGCTCACTCGTCTTCACAACGACGACGTGCGCAACAACATCGACATGTCGTTTCGTTGGGCAACAACCGTGGCGTTACCGCACGACGCCGCAGCCGGCGAGAACATCAGGATTCGAAGCGATTATTTCGGACGTATTGATGAAGTTCGCCAGGAATTGCGCGCAGTCGAGCGTGACCGCGACGACGTATTCATCGGCACGGTCGAGCATCTGAACGGTGAATTCGATATTGCAGGAAATCGGGCCGGCGAGGTACTCGTGGCACTGCTCCTGCGTGAGGTCGAGATCATCAAGGCCCGCGTTGTGCTCGACCAGGAACAGTATGCGAAGGCAGTCGCCGCGCACCTTGACGATCGCGCCCTGGTTCGAATCGCGGGACGCCTGCGGCCCGGTCGCCAACCGCGTACGCTCACCGAGGTGACAAGCTTTATGCTGATCGGCCCGGGGCTGGGCTAATACAAATCAGTTCGGCTTGGCAAATGGGCTGGTGTTCGGTGCTTCAAGACCCAAGTCTCAAGGCCCGAACCCCAGCACCTCCCGTATTTGCTCACCGTTTGCCCCGCTTCCGGCGAAGTCATCAAACGCCCGGTCCGCTACGCGAATAATATGCTTGCGGATATATTCCGCCCCCTCCCGCGCGCCATCCTCCGGATGCTTCAGCGCGCACTCCCATTCAAGCACGGCCCAGCCGGGAAAATCGTACTGCGCCATCTTCGAAAAGATCGCTCCAAAGTCGATCTGCCCGTCGCCCAGCGACCGGAATCGCCCCGCCCGGTCCACCCACCCCGAATAACCGCCGTACACGCCCTGACGGCCGTCAGGACGAAACTCCGCATCCTTCACATGGAAAGCCTTGATGCGTTCGTGATAGATATCGATGAACTGAAGGTAGTCCAGTTGCTGCAGCATGAAATGACTGGGATCGAACAGGATGTTCGCTCGGGGATGAGCATCCACGGCGGCAAGAAAGCGATCGAACGTCACGCCATCGTGCAAATCCTCTCCCGGATGCAACTCATAGCAAACATCCACACCGGCTTGATCGAAGGCGTCCAGCAACGGCCGCCAGCGCCGCGCCAATTCCTCGAACGCTGCCTCCACCAGACCCTGCGGGCGCTGCGGCCACGGATAAAAATACGGCCATGCCAGCGCCCCCGAAAACGTCACGTGCGCGCTTAGGCCCAGGCGTTTCGACGCCGCCGCGGCAAACGCGACCTGCTCGATCGCCCAAGCCGTGCGAGCCTTCGGATCGCCGCGAACATGCGTGGCGGCAAAACCGTCGAAGAGCGTGTCGTAGGCCGGATGCACCGCGACGAGCTGCCCCTGCAAATGCGTCGATAACTCCGTGATGCTCACGCCCGCGTCGTCCGCTACGCGAAGCAGATCATCGCAATAGGCGTCGCTCTTTGCGGCCTGCTCGAGATCGATCAGCCGCGGATCGCACGGCACCTGGATACCTTCGTAACCCAGGCCCTTCGCCCAGCCTGCAAGATGCGCGAGGTTGTCAAAGGGCAACGTGTCGCCTAGAAACTGAGCCAGGAAAATGGCCGGGCCTTTGATGGTTTTCATGAGCGTCGATCCGCGAACTTAACTGTCTTCAACCCGCCTGGAACTCAGAATGGCGAGTTCGGATAATAGAACTGCTTGGCGTTGTCTTTTGTGATCAACACCGAAGGAATGATGGTCGTCGCCGGCAAGCTTTCACCCTTCAAACGCGCTTCGGCGGTGAGCTTGATCGCGTCGTAGATAAACTTGGGCGAATAGGACACATCGGCCTGGACCAGCTTGTCGCCGTCCATGATCCGCTTGACCGCCTCCTTCGATCCCGCGCCGCCAAACACCTGCTTGATGTCCGTACGCTTCGCCTGATCGATAGCCTTCAGCACGCCGATCATCATGTCGTCATCAGCCGCCCAGACCGCGTCGATATGCTTGAAGCGCGTGAGGTAATCCTGCATGACCTTGAACGCGTCATCGCGATTCCAGTTGGCGTATTTGGCATCGAGGATCTTCATGTCGGGATGCTGCTTGATCACTGATTCAAACGCAGCCCAGCGTTCGTTGTCGAGCGTGGTCGGGATGCCGCGCAACGCGACAATATCGCCCTTGCCGTCCATGGTCTTTGCCAGGTATTCCGCCGGCAGCTTGCCGAACGCGGTGTTGTCACCGGCGACGTACGCATCTTGCGCGCTGGTATCGGTCAGCCCGCGATCCACCACGGTCACGTACACGCCCTTCTTCTTGACCTGCGCCACCGGCTGCGTCAGCGACGCCGATTCGAACGGGAAAACCACCAGCGCATTGATCTTGTTCACCGTCACCAGGTCCTGCAACTGGTTCGCTTGTTCCGGTGCACCGGCGGCGGTCTTGATGATGATCTTCAGGTCAGGATGCGCCTGTTCCAGTTCCTTCTTGGCCTCGTTGGCCCACCACACAATGCCGCCGGTGAAGCCGTGCGTCGCAGTCGGGATGGCGACCCCGAGCGTGACTTTATCGGCGGCGACGGCCGAGACGGCGCTCGCCGCCAGCGTTAATCCGACGAGTGAGGTGACGAGTGGGGCGCCGAGTGCGCGAAGAATGTTTTTCATGCTGTGTCTCCATTGTTTTGACAGGCGCCTGAGAGGATTTCAGGGCACGGTTCGAACACACTTCAACGACGACCACGCTGTAAAAACGCTACGAAAATAATCACGGCGCCCTGCACCGCCGCATTGAGATACACACTGATGATGCTGGTGAGATTCAGGATGTTCGCGATCACCGACAACAGGATCGCACCGATCACCGTCCCGATCACACGCCCTTCTCCACCTCTTAACGCGGTCCCGCCGACGACCACCGCAGCGATCGCTTCAAGCTCCCACAGCAGCCCCGTGGTAGGCGTGGCGGATCCGAGACGCGGCACGTACAGCACCGTCGCTACGCCGACGCACAACCCAAGCAGCACGTACGTGACGATCTTCACGGTGTCCACGCGAATGGCCGCATAACGCGCGACCTGCTCGTTCGACCCGATAGCCTGCACATGCCGCCCGAACACGGTTCGGTTCAGCACGATCACACCGCCCGCCGCGACAATCAGGAACACCCAGATAGGCACGGGAATGCCGAAGAGGCTGGCGTAATACACGGGGCCGTAGAGATCGGACAAGTTATTGTCGAGCGTGAGCGCGCCGCCGTCCGCAATCCACGTCAGCACCGCCCGAAAGATCCCGAGCGTACCCAGTGTCACGATGAATGGTTCTATGCGCCCCTTGGTTACCAGCAGCCCATGCGCCAAACCGAAAAGACCCCCTAGAACAAGGGCTAAAACGATGCCGGCAGCAATGATGGCGAGTGGCGCGAGGGGGTGTCCGCCCACGCCGTGCGCAAGCGCGTTCATGACCCAGATCATGCTGCCCGCGATCAATGCGGCCATTGATCCGACCGACAGATCGATACCGCCCGAGATGATCACGAAGGTCATCCCCACAGAAATGATGCCGATGAACGAGGTTCGCGTGAGGACGTTCATCGCGTTGTCGAAGGTGGCGAAATCCGGGTTCAGCAGCGTGCCGCCTATGCACAGCGCGACCAGCCCGAGCAGCGGCCCGACGCCGTGCAGCCGCCGCGCCAAGCCGCCCAGGCGGCTCGATCGTTCAACGCCTTCAGTGTGTGCCGGTCGCATGCGCGATCAACCTCTCTTCAGTCAGATGTCCGGGCCCAAGCGTGGCGACAAGCTGGCCGCCGCGCATGACCGCCACGCGATGGCATAAACCGATCAGCTCGATCAGTTCGGATGAGATGACGATCACCGCGCGGCCTTCGGCGGCGAGCGCGTGGATCAGGAAATAGATGTCGCGTTTCGCGCCGACATCGACACCGCGAGTGGGCTCGTCGAGGACAACCACGCGTGGATCGGGATGCAGGAACTTCGCGAGCGCCAGCTTTTGCTGATTGCCGCCCGACAACATGCGTGCGCGGCTCGCCAGATTGCCGGTGCGGATACCGAAGTCGCCGACCGCCTTTTTGAGCGCATCGCGTTCCGCCTGCGCGTCGAGCAGCGGATGCGCGTACCGCTCGAGCGTCATCATCGTGAGGTTGTCTTTCAACGCCATGTCGACGTGCAGGCCACGCCCCTTGCGGTCCTCGCTCAGATACGTGATGCCGTGTTCCATCGCGGCACGGGGATTGCGCGGATTGATGTTCTCGCCGTCAAGCTCAATGCGTCCCGCCGTGCGCGGCCGCAGCCCGATGAGTGCTTCGAAGAGTTCCGTGCGTCCCGCGCCCACGAGTCCCGCGAAGCCGAACACCTCGCCTGCCCGCACCGCGAAACTGACGTTCTGCGCCCAGCCCGGCACATAGGCGTTATCGACCTTGAAGGCCACGCGGGTTTCGTCGGCGAGGACGGGTTTGTCGGGGAACATGTCGGACACTTCGCGCCCGACCATCAGGTTCGCCATCTGCTGACGCGTGGTGCCGGCGGTCAAGCCGCGTGTGACGAAGCGGCCGTCGCGCATCACGATGACTTCGTCGGTGACGCGCTCCACTTCGTCGAGCTTGTGCGAGATATAAACGATAGTCACGCCGTCTTCCTTCAACCGTGCCATCAGTGCGAAGAGCCGTTGCGTTTCTGCGGGCGTAAGCGTCGCGGTGGGCTCGTCCATGATCAGCAGGCGGGCATCGCGCAGCATGGCCTTGGCAATTTCCACGAGCTGCTTCTCTGCGACGATCAGGTCGCGCACGCGGGTATCCGGGTGCTTGTGCAGGCCGACATCGGCGAGACGCGCGCGTGCGGCCTCGCGCATGGCGGGTTCATCGAGGAAGAAACCGCGGCGTTTCTCGTGACCAAGAAACATGTTCTGCACGATGCTCAAATGATCCGCGAGGTTCAGTTCCTGATGGATCAGCACGATGCCGGTGGCTTCGGCATCGCGGGAAGTATTGAAGGCCTTGACCACGCCGTCGATGGAAACAGTGCCCGCGCTCGCGCGTTCATAGCCCGCGAGGATCTTCATCAGCGTCGACTTGCCCGCGCCGTTCTCTCCAATCAGGCCGTAGATGCGGCCGGGGGCAAGATCGAAGCTCACGCCATGCAGCACGCGAACGGGTCCAAACTGTTTTTCGATGTTATCGAAGGCGACGGCCAGGCTCATGTCACGCACTCCTTCGTATCATCAGCTTGTGCGGCAGCAGCACGCCGGGCACATCCGCGTCTGGTTCGCGCAAGCGTTTCAGGAGCAGTCGCGCGGCGGTTTCGCCAAGTTCGCGCATGGGTTGGGCGACCGTCGTGAGCGGCGGATCGATTTGCGCGGCGACGGCTATATCGTCGAAACCGATCACCGCCATGTCGTCCGGCACGCGCAAGCCAACACCCCGCAAGCCGTTGATCACGCCGATAGCGAGTGTGTCGGAGACGGCAAACACTGCTGTTGGCCGGTTGCGCCGCAGGCGTGTCAGCGTGCGCGCGGCGCTTTCGCCGGCTGCGTAATCGAGGGTATCGAGGTCGACCTGCCAGGCGGGATCGGCGTCGATCCCTGCAGCGCTTAATGCATCCCGGTAGCCTGCCGCGCGCTGGCGGCTATACAAATATCCGTGGCCTGAATTGATCAGTGCGATTTTTCGATGGCCTCGACTGAGCAAGTGGCGTATTGCGTCGCCGGCGGCCTGATAGTTGTCGATGCCTACATACGGTACGCCTGCGGCGGGATCAAACTCGCAGCAGGCTACCCAGGGCAGCGTGGCGGCTTCTTCGGCTAGCGCTTGCTGAATGGCTGCAGGATCGAGGCAGATGGCGCCGTCGGCGCGGCGGCCTCGCAGCAGGTCGAAGTAACTGCGTTCGCGGCCGGGGTCTGCGCCCGTGTCGCAGAGCAGCATGAAATAGCCGTTCTGACGCGCCACGCTGTCTATGCCGCGAACAATGGCCGCATAGAACGGGTTCCCGAAGTCGGGGACCATGGTGAGCAGCATGCGGCTTTCCGCAGTGCGCAAATTGCGGGCGAGTTCGTTGATTCGGTACCCGCTGGCCGCTACCGCTGCGAGCACCTTGTCGCGGGTGGGTTCGCGGACGTTGGTGTGGCCGTTGAGGACTCGGGACACGGTCGCGACCGATACGCCCGCCCTTTGTGCGACGTCGGCGATCGAGATTTCATCGGTAGAGCGCAACGAATCGGTCATCTTTTCAACTCGCGGCCCGCGAATGTAATGGATTACATTATTGGATTGGAGGCGGGCCGTGCGCGATAGGGACAAACACGAAGGGAGGTTGTTCAAACGAACCCAGGCAGCAGGCAACCGCCACAGCCGGCACAACGGGTCAAGGATTCCCAAACTAGCGCATACTACGTCCCCGTCCCCCCGCGCGGCTTCACTTCGCGCCCCCCTGATGCCCGGTTACCTGACCAAGCAACAAAACATCGCCGTTGCTGGCGTTGACGACCTGATTATTCGTTCGCTGCTGGACCTTCAGCAATTCTCCGACCCCGCCGGCGACGCCGAACGAATCGGCATCTCCTCCGCCACGTGGCCGCTGTTCGGCATGCTGTGGCCATCCGGTGCGCACCTCGCCGCACGCCTCGCCCTGCGGCCGGTCCTGACCGGTGAACGAATTCTCGAAATCGGCTGCGGACTGGCCCTGGCAAGTCTCGTCGGACACCGGCGGGGTGCAGACGTAACCGCCAGCGATTGCCATCCGCTGACGGCGGACTTCCTGAAAGAAAACCTGCGCTTGAACCACCTGCCGCCCATGAAATACCGGCACGGCAACTGGTCCATCACTGAACTGGAAGACACTCTGGAAGACGAGGCGGGACGCCGCATTGTCGATGGTCGCTTCGACCTGATCATGGGCAGCGACCTGCTCTATGAACGCGATGCCAACGCGACGCTTGCAGCGTTCATCGGCTTGCATGCATCGCCGGCAGCCGAGGTCTGGATCGTGGACCCCGACCGGGGCAACCGCGCCGCGTTCAACCGGCAAATGGGCGAACGCGGCTTCCAGATGCGCGAGGAACGGCTGGATCAGATCGCTTTCGACGACATTGCCGCCTATAAAGGCCGCCTGCTGATCTACCGCTTCAACGACGCATGACACCGCGCGCCATGCGTCCGCGGCTCGCTGCTCACTGCTTACTGCTTACTGATCAACCAAACGTGAACGCGTACGCCTCGACACCCGGGTCCAGGAATTCAATGGTGAAGGTGTGATCTTTCACGTCGCCCGACTGACGCACGAGTTGATATAAGCGCTGCTCCGTGACCGTGCCGGTGCCGTCAGCCATGACATCGGTACCGTGCGCGTCGCCAGGCGCCGCGCCGTCTATGCTGACGCGAAACCTCACCGGCTTGTTGTCCTTTCCGGGTCCCAGTACGAGATGCAAATCACGCGCGTGGAATCGATACACAATGGTTCCCGTCGGAGCCGCCAGCGACGCTTCCTCCGCTCCCACTTTCCATGCGCCTGCGAGACCCCATTCATTAAGCGCGAGCTGAGCAGGCGCGGCATACGTGTGAACGCGGTCGTGCGACTCGCCGCCCCGACCACCAAAATTCTCCGCGCGCTCGTAGCCTACATAGGTTTCCGGTGACAACATGTCGGCGTTATCGGCGGCCATTTGCACGCCGTTCGCTGCTGTGTCGCTGACCATCGGAGCCACATTCGGAGCCACATTCGCGTGACCGGCTTCAGCCAGCAACTGCTGGATCACCTGCTCCGAATGCGCATAGTCGCCTTCGCCAAAGTGGTGGAAGCGAATCTGCCCCTTGGCGTCGATGAAATAATGCGCCGGCCAGTACTGGTTGCCAAATGCACGCCAGATTGCATAGTTGTTATCGATGGCAACCGGATAGTCGACTCCAAGATCGTGCGTTGCCTGCTTGACGTTGTCCACGTTACGCTCGAACGCAAACTCGGGTGCATGCACGCCGATCACCACCAGCCCCTGATCACGATACTTCTGCGCCCACGCCTTCACGTAAGGCAGCGAGCGCAAACAGTTGATGCACGAGTAAGTCCAGAAGTCGACGAGCACAACCTTGCCGCGCAAATCCTGCGCCGTCAGCGGGGGCGAATTGAGCCATTGAACGGCGCCGGACAGCGACGGCAGTTCGCCCTCCACCGGCAGCGACAGCGGCGCCTCCGTGCTCGCGGCTGCGCGCATCATGGCGGGCGCTGCCGCATTGGATGCCGTGGTGGTCGGGGCAGGCGTGGCCTGCGTAGAACCACCCGACAACCGGTCCACCAGTTTCTGTTCGATGCCGCCTGTTGCAATAGTAGACACGCGCGCGAGCACGCCGGTATCGAGTCCTAACGAGATGGCGACAACACCAAGCAGCATCGCAGCGCCAATGCCGCGACGAATCCACTCGCCCGCCCCAAGCGAGCGTTTCATTGCGGCGAACACCCGGCCACCGATCAGCAACGCCACCGCCAGCGACGTAGCCGCCCCCGCCGCATAAGCGACCAGCAACAGCGTCGTGCCGACACTTGCGCCGCGCAGTGCCGCGCCTGTCAGCACAAGGCCCAAAATCGGGCCGGCGCACGGCGCCCACAGCAAACCAGTGGCAATACCCAGCAGGAATGACGAACTCGCGCGGACTTGTTGTCCGTCGGCCTGGGCGAATTGGGACAACCGGTTGCCGGCGCTGACAAACGGACGCATCAGGCGTTCGGCGAAGCTTGGCAACAACAACGTCAAGCCGAAGATGCCCAGCAACGCGACAGCGAGCCAGCGGCCATACTGGTTCGCCTGCGTCACCCAACCGCCGCCCACCGCGGCGAGCGTCGCGACTGCTGCGAAGGTGATCGCCATGCCGGCAAGCAAAGGCAGGCCGCTGCGCACGAACGGCTGATCCGCCCGCGAGAACACGAACGGCAGCACGGGCAAGATGCAGGGGCTCAGGATAGTGAGCGCACCGCCAAGATAAGCCAGGACAATGAGTAACATGAGCGTGAAGGTTCTTGGTTATTTGGGTGGTCGGGGTTCAACGCAAAACAGTTCCGGGAGCGTGTGCGGCAGGTCAGGCCGCCGACTCAAGCTTCCTACTCAGGCCGCGGCGGCTTTGAATGTCATCGCCACGCCGTTCATGCAGTAGCGCAAGCCGGTTGGTTTGGGGCCGTCATCGAAGACATGACCCAGATGGCCGCCGCAACGCCGGCAATGCACCTCCGTGCGCGATACGCCGAAAGACAAGTCTTCGTGAGTCCCCACCGCGTGTTCCAGCGGAGCCCAGAAGCTGGGCCAGCCGGTGTGGCTGTCGAACTTCGTACGCGATGAAAAGACCTCGAGCTGGCATCCGGCGCACGCGAACGTGCCGCTGCGATGTTCGTCGTTCAAAGGGCTGCTGTAAGGACGCTCTGTGCCTTCATGCCGAAGAACGCTGTATTGAGCAGGAGTCAGCAGGCGGCGCCATTGGTCGTCGGGATGAACGACCTCGAACGATTGATCGGCGTTGCTGCTTTTTCCGGTCGCGCCCAATACGCGACGTTGATTGAACGCGGCAACCGCCGCTGCAGCAAAGACGCTGCCTGCAAAAATAAACCTGCGCCGGGTGTGCATGATGTGCTCCAGAACAAAACCAACTCTCTGAGGAAGGCCGTTCTTTGTGTGAATCGGCTTCCGGGTCGCGACAGGGAACCGCGGTCAGGCATCTGACAGGCAAACACTTCAATGACGGCTTTAATTCATCGAAACGGAAAAATCGTGATGAATTTTTGAAGGCATGCAGCCTGTTTCAACCGGGTCTTGAATGTGGCGCGGTTTTACCAGCCCCAACATTCACTGTGCGTCTGTTAGCTAGTTCGTCCGGGGGCAACGACCGGTTACACGCAATCAATCAAATTCGTTTGGCCGGTTTATGGATACCCCGACAGACACGTCGTATTTCTACGTTACGCTATATTTTATGAAATATAGCGTAACGCAGCCGGCATCGAGTTGACATACTTGGAGAGCGGGTTTGATCCGGGCGACTGCTTTCACGGTCAGATCGTGCTTGCCCGAGAGCACTGGTGGCGAAGCGTGTTCATGTCAGGATTCGCGAGAAGGAGGGGTTCAACCATCCGTCGCTCTGGCGAGCACCGTGCTTTTGGGGCACCCATGAATAAAAACTGCACGCTGTGGACACTTAGGGTAGTGCGGTGAAAGCGTTTTCTTTGCTTCGTTTCTTTGTCGCTAAGGACCAAGAAATGACGTGCCGCCACGCACAGTGGCTAATAGTGGCAAAGAGAATGGCTGGCATATAACGCGCGAAGGCCCTGAAAGCAGCAACCCGGCATTGACTCAGACCGTTGCCCCGGAACCTCCCCCTGCAAGCTCCCCCCGCCCCCAAACCCGTCCACCGGCGCGAGCGAAAACCTTACCGCACCATATACCCACGGTCGGTCATGCATTCGCCATACGAGCGCCAGTACTGGACCATTGGCGGCTCGGGCGGGGGCAAGGCGGGCATCGGAGCATCTGCGGAAGTCGAACTGGCATGCGCGGCGGCCCGCGCGTCCGCAGCCACGCCGGGCGTGGGCGTCGCAGACGCTTCCATCGCCGATGCGGCGACCGGCGCGGACCCGGGCGCAATCGCCGACGGCAACGGCGCCGCCACCGCAACCGGATGCACGGCACCGGGCTTCGTGGCCACCGGCTTTTCAGGTGCCTGCGACACGCGCGCCATCACCACGCCGGTATGTTGATTGGCGTAGCTGAAGCACATGGCGGTATCGATACTGGTTTGCGCGGGGCTCTGGCTGCGCATGGGAAAAGCAAGCGGTTGTTGCGCAAGCGCGCTGGTGCTCAAGAACAGCACGGCAATGCCGGCGGACAGGGGGATTCTCATAGCTCGTGCACTCCGGGAAACAGGAATGGCGACATCCGGATCAAGTCGATTCCGACGCGCCGCCAAACGAGCTTTCACCTTACTGTCCGCACCCCGCACCCATGCGAAAGACTATCGCTGTAATCCGCCAACTTTTCGCATTATTCGTCCGTTTAGCGTGCTGGACCGCGTTCGTTCGACGATCGTGAGCGATCCGGGAGCCATGGAAGCCATGACGCGCGGTTCCACGGATCGGCCTTGTGCAACGCACCACAAGGCGTCCGGTTCGCGATGTGCGCAGCTAACGCACCCCTCCTGAATCACCAACCCGAACGCGCTTGCCAATACTCGCGCTTAACCCACGTGAAGCCACATGAAGCCGCGAGCTCAACCCACCCGGATCAAACGCTTTCCAGCGCCAGCGCAATGCCCTGCCCGCCGCCGATACACAGCGTCACCATCGCCTTTTTATGCCCGTCGCGTTTCATCGCGTGGGCAAGACGCGTGACCAGCACCGCGCCGGTTGCGCCGATAGCGTGACCATGGGCGATCGCGCCGCCTTCGGGGTTCACGACGTCATCGGGTAGACCCAGCTTGCGCGCAACCGCGATAGGCACGGCGGCGAACGCTTCGTTGATCTCGATGCGTTCAAGATCGCCCAGCTTCCAGCCGGCGCGATCCAGCGCCTGCTGTACGGCAGGCACCGGCCCAAGACCGAACATGCCCGGTTCGACTGCTGCAATGCCATAAGCGACCAGCCGCACCGATGGCTCGATCCCCTTGCGCTCGGCGAACGCGCGGTCCGCCACGAGCATGGCTGCCGCCCCGCTGTTCAGGCCCGGCGCGTTGCCTGCGGTGATCGTCCCGTCGGGGCGGAACGCGGGCCGCAGTTTGGACAAGGTCGCGAACGTGGTGTCGGGGCGCGGCTGTTCGTCCGTATTGAAGACAATGCTTTGCTTGCCCGCCTTCACCTCCACGCCGACAATCTCCGCCGTGAACCAGCCCTTCGCCTGCGCCGCGGCAAAACGTTGCTGCGAGCGCTCGGCGAAGCGGTCCTGCGCCTCGCGCGTGATGTCCATCTGTGTCACGAGATCTTCCGTGTGCCAGCCGGAGTGCTTGCCGGAGAAGGCATCGTCCAGACCATCGCGCAACATGCTGTCGTGGATTTCCGCGTTGCCCATCCGATACCCGAAACGCCCGTTATCGAGCAGATACGGCGCACGGTCCATGTTCTCCATGCCACCCGCCACTGCGAGCTGCGTAAAGCCGGCGGCGATCTCGTTAGCCGCCGATACGATTGCCTGCGCCCCCGAGCCGCACACGCGGTTCACGGTGAGCGCGGGTACCGAGACCGGCAACCCGCCGTTCACGGCCGCCTGGCGCGCCGGATTCATGCGGTTGCCCGCCTGGATCACGTTACCCAAGGTGACCGAATCCACGTCTTGCCCGGCAACCCCGGCACGCCGCAGCGTTTCGCGGACAACGGCCGCTCCAAGGTCTGTCGCGGGCGTGCCCTTCAGCGCGCCGTTGAACGCGCCGATCGCGGTCCTGACCGGCTGGCACAGTACGATTTCACGTTGTTGGCTCATGATTCTTCACTCCAGATTGACCTGAAAAAACTTAATGGGCACGGGTGAGATAAGCAGGCGATGCCGACGACAACGACGCCTTCACGTTGCGGCCGGTTTCATCGACGAGAATCTCTTCCTTGCCTTGCTCGATTCCTTCGAGCACCTGACGCACGACTTCCTCCGGCGATGTTTTCGGCGCGTTGATCCCGGCGGTCATGTCGGTATCGATGATTTCCACGTCGACTTCTTTCGTGCATATGCACTTTATGAGGTAAAAAAACGCCCGGCGGGACGCCTGGCGACTGTTTCATTCCATTGATGTCAGTTCGAGCAGCGACTTTCTCAGTTCCGCGGCGCGTTCCCGGCCGAACTTGTCCTCGAATTCCTGCTGTGCCTCGCGCCAGCGCAGCGAGGCTTCGCCGAGCGTCTTTCTGCCGGTGTCGGATAGCGACAACGCAACAGCGCGGGTGCTGGCGTCTTGCTGAACGGCATTCACAAGGCGGTCGCGCTGCAGCGGTTTCAGCGCTCGGACCAGCGTGGTCCGCTCCATCACCATGGCATCTGCAAGTTCGGCCATGGTCACGCCGGGCCGCCGGTGGATTGCGGCAAGCAATGTGAACTGCGCCGCCGTCACGCCTGCCTGGCTGACGTGGCGCTCATAAAGCTGCGACACAAACCGCGCCGCCTGACGGATGGCGAAGCAGTTGCAGTCGAGATAGGACAAATCTTGAGTAGTCATACACGCGATTCTATTCGTGCATATGCACTTTGTCAAATCAACGGAATGGCCGGTCATCGAACCAGCCCTCAATCAGCCCTTGGCTACCCCTTGGGATACGCGACGACGTCGCCTTCAACCGACAGCGCGATACGCTCGCCGACACGCGGATGCGAATGCCCCGCCACGCGAATCTGGACACCGCGCTCGCCCGTGAGGGAGCGCAGCATGACGCTCGCATCGTGACCATAGAACACGACTTTCTCGACCACCGCCTGAACGCCGTCACCGTTCAAACCCTGTTCCGAAACAATCCGGATCTGTTCCGGCCGGATCATCACGTCGACATCGCTGCCGACTACCGCGCGGGCGATCGGCAAGGTGCCGAACTCGCATATCACCTGCTTCGAATTCCGGGAATCGATCGATCCCGGCACGATCACCGCGTCGCCGACAAAACTCGCCAGCTCACGCGACACCGGCCGCCGATACACCGCCTCCGGCGAATCCGTCTGCACGAGACGGCCGCGCCACAACACCGCGACCTCGTGCCCGAGCGACAAGGCCTCCGCCTGATCGTGCGTGACCAGCACCGCGGTGGCGCCCGTGGCCGCTAGCGCGTTCGCCACGGCTTCACGGGTTTCGATCCGCAACGCGGCATCGAGGGAAGAAAACGGTTCGTCGAGCATCACGAGCGAGGGCGACGGCGCAAGCGCCCGGGCCAGCGCAACGCGCTGCTGCTGTCCACCGGACAATGCCTGCGGCGGCCGGTCGCCATAGGCCGCCGGCAGGCCGACGAGCGCCAGCAATTCGTCCACCCGATACCGCGCCCGCCGCTGCTGCCGCGGCAAGCCGAAGACAATGTTGTCAGCCACTGAAAGATGCGGGAACAGCGCGCCTTCCTGCGGCACGTACCCTATCCGGCGCGCTTCGGACGGCACATGAATGCCCGGCCCGGCCACGCGCACGCCGTCGATCTCGACCGTGCCGCCGTCCGCCCGCTCGAAGCCGCACAGCACGCGCAACAGCGTGGTCTTGCCACTGCCGGACGGCCCCAGCAAGGCAAGCAAGGTGCCGCGTTCCACCGATAAATCGACGCCATGAAGCACGGGTTGACCATCGAAGGACTTGGTCAGGCTGGTAACGCGAAGTTCGCTCATATCGATTTACTCGTCAGGCGGCGAACCGGCCTGTAGTCCTGCTTGTAGTCCTACTTTTAAATCAGCCGCACGCCCCGCCACCGCCGATCTCCCGAGCAACGTGAACAGCGCGACCGATGCCGCCAGCGAAATGCCCACGAGCAATGCCGCGTACGGCGCAGCGGCGGCAAACGCGAGCGTGGACGTATCGATCCATACTTGAGTAGCGAGCGTACGTGTGCCGCTGGGCGACAGCAATAACGTGGAATTGAGTTCGGTAACGACCGAGATGAAGACCATCGTGGCGCCGGCGCCCAGGCCTGGACCTGCCAGCGGCAAGAGCACACGCCGCACGGTCTCGCGCCAGCTCAGCCCAAGCGATCGGGCGGTCTCTTCCAGACGCGGCTGCGCCTGCGTGAACGCCGCGCGCACGCTGACCAGCGCGAGCGGCAAGAACAGGATGGCGTAGGCCACGACCAGCAGCTCGGCGCTTTGATACAGCGGCCTCAACGCGTGCACGGCCAGCGACACGATCGCCAGCGCGACCACGAGGCTCGGCAAACCTTGCGCGAGGAACACGATGCGCTCGAATGTAGTCGCAATCCTGCTGGGAAAACGGACCAGCAGGAACGCCAGCGGCACGCACGCGAGCGTAGTGACGACCGCGGCGGCGCAGCCATAACCGATCGATGACAACGTCGATTCGATCAGCAGTTCCGGTGACACTTCCGCCGGCGTGATGGCGGCGGCTCCGCTTTGCGTCAGCCAGAAACCGATCATGCCGATAGGCACGCCCAGCGTCACGATCGCCAGCACGACAAACGCGGCGACCACCGCCCATCGCCACGCACCGAGTTCATAACGCAATGCCGCGCGCCTCACGCCGCGATCAACGCGTTCATAGCGCGCCCCGCCGCGCACGCGCATTTCCAGCGCAAGGCAGAAGAGGCACATCGCGATGAGAATGCACGCAAACACCGACGCGCCGCTGCTGTCGAAGCTCGTCCTGTATTCGGCGTAGATCTGGGTGGTGAAGGTCCGGAAGCGCAGCAGCGTAAACGCGCCAAATTCCGACAGCACGCCCAGCGCCACCAGCAGCATTCCGCCGAACAACGCAGGCCGCAATTGCGGCAACACCACGCGCACGAACACGCCAACACGCCCGCAACCGAGCGAGCGGGCGCTTTCTTCGAGCGCCGGGTCCATGCCGCGCAAAGCGGCGGCAACCGGCAGATAGACAAGGGGAAAATACGCGGTGGAAATCACCAGCAACGCGCCCGCGAAGTCCTGCAGATCCAGGCTCAGCGAGACCCATGCATAACTCGTGATGAACGCGGGCATGGCAAGCGGCGCGACCGTGAGAGCCGCCCACAGCCGCCGCCCGGGCAAGCGCGTTCGCTCGATAAACCATGCTGCCGCCGTCCCCACCACGCCTGCCACGAGCGTAGCGCTCACGGTGATGGACAGCGTATTGATGAGCAGTTCGCCCACCAGCGGCCTGAAAATCAACTCGATGGCGTCATCCCAGCCGAACGTCACCGCGCGATACACCGTAAAGGCGAGCGGCATCAACACCAGCAGCGCGCACAATCCCGCCGCCACGAGCAAACCCCGCGGCGCGCGTTTGCGGCTGCGGGGTTCGGGCAGCGCGGATAAGCCAACCGCCTTCACGACATCACTCATACGCTCCTGCGCTTACAGTAATCCGGCCTGACGCATCAGCTTGGCGGCCTTGCTGTCATCGCCGAGTTGTTCGACAGTCAACGACGGCGGGCTCAACTGGTCGAAAGGCTTGAGCAGCGGATCGGGAGAAACGCCTGCATGCAGCGGATATTCAAACGCGATCTTTCCTTTGGCCATCAGGTCCTGCGCACGTTCGCTGACCAGATACGCCAGGAATTGCTGCGCCGCCTGCTGGTTCTTGCTCGACTTCAATACCGCCGCGCCCGATACGTTCACAAGCGCGCCCACGTCGCCGTTACCGAAGTGATAGATCGCACTGCGGGTCGCGCTGTCGCCCAGTTGCACGTGCAGGCGCGCCCAATAGTAATTGTTCACCACGCCCGTCGCCACGCCGCCGCGATTCACCGCGGCCACCACGCCTTCGTCGTCATCGAAGATCTGCGAGTTTTTCTTCAGGCCCTTGAGCCATGCCAGCGCGTCCGCTTCGCCCTTCATGGCGATCACCGCGCTCACCACCGGCAGGAAATCGCCGTCGCTGGGTGCAATGCCGACCTTGCCTTTCCACTCCGGCTTGGCGAGATCCATCAGCGATGCCGGCAGTTGGGCCGCATCGATCTTCTTCGTGTTGTAGACCAGCACGTTCTCACGCGCGAGCACGCCGACCCAGTCACCCTGCGGCGAGTTGTAACGCGAAGGGATGGTCGAGAGCGTGGACGCATCGGTTTTAGCGAGCAGGCCCTTCTCATCAAGCAACATCAGTTCCGGCGAGTTCTCGGTGAAGTAAACATCGGCGGGAGAAGCCGATCCTTCGGCCACCAGTTGAGCCGCCATGGCCGGGCCTTCACCGTTACGGACCTTCACCGAAATGCCGGTCTGCTTCTCGAAGTCCTTCGCCAACGCGGCCACGACCTGCTCGTGTTGCGCGTTATACAAGGTCAGCGTCGCCGCTTCCGCGTTCAGCGGCAACGCCGCGGCGGCAGCCAGCACCGCGATGCCGCAAAGCGTGCGCAGCACGGGCAGGGAGCGTGTGGTGTTCATTGCTGTCATTCCTTTCGTTGTGGTGCGCCGGCTTGTCGCCGGCGTGTGCTTTAGCTTGGCCTACGTCTTCTTCGAATCAGGTTTCGAACAGCCCCGCGCCGATAAACGAACCGGGCCGCACGCCCGGCGGGCATGCGAACACCGCGCTGCCTACATGCGTGGTGAACTGGTTCATCATGTCGAACTTCGCCAGCCGGTCATTGATCGGAATGAAACCGGTGCGCGGATCGCTTTGATGGGCGACGAAGATCAACCCCGCGTCGTACTCGGTTTCCTGGCGCCATGGCGGCCAGCGCTCGATATAAAAATCGGTGCCGTCGTTGTAGGAATACGAACGGCGCAGGATCTGCGCACCGTTGTTCGTCGCCTGGTTCGACAAGCGCACGTGCGAGTTTTCCGGGATCACCTGGTTGCCGTCCTTGTCAGCGGCATCGAGATCCAGCGCATCGAATTCATTCTTCTTGCCGATTGGCGCACCGCTGTATTTCTCGCGGCCCATCACCTGTTCCTGGAACCCTCGTTCCATTGTGTCCCAGTGTTCCAGCGTGATACGGATACGGCGCACGACCGTGTACGTGCCGCCGTCCATCCAGGGCGCATCGGACGATTTGGCCCACACGAACTGGTTCATCAGCGCGGGTTTCGCGGTCGACGGATTGTTGGTGCCGTCCTTGAAGCCCATCAGGTTGCGCGGCGTCTGTCCACGCGGACCGGAGAGGAACCCTGCCTGACCCCAACGCATGGCCACGATCCCGTAGCCCATGCGCGCAAGTTGGCGCACGGCATGGAACGCGACCTGGGCGTCGTTGGCGCAGGCCTGGATCAGGATGTCGCCGCCGGTTTTTTGCGGCAGCAACTGGTCGCCGTTGAAACGCGGCAAGTCGACCAGCGCGGCGGGCCGGCGCTTCTCCAGACCGTAGCGGTCCTTGCCTTCATGCGTGAAGAGCCCCGGACCGAAACCGAACGTGATCGTCAGGCCTGCTGCACCCAGGCCGAGGATATCGCCGGAATCGGGTGCGGTTTTGTCGTCGGTGGGCAAGGGCTTGGCCGTGTCGCCACGGGACATGCGCGCCGCCGCGTCCGTCCATGTCTTGAGGAGACCGATCACGTCTTCACGTTTATCGGTGGTGAGATCGAGCGACGCCACATACGTGTGGCTCTGCTGCGGCGTGACGATACCCCCCTGGTGCTCGCCGAAGAACGGCTCGACCACGAGCATGGGGTCGACGGGTTGCTTCGACTGCTTGAGGCTTGTCACCGTCGCGGCGTGCGCGACTGAACCCGCGCCTAATGCCGCACCCGCGGCTACGCCCGCTTTGAGAAAGCGGCGGCGCGGTGGGTCCTGATCGTTTTCCATGATGTCGTCTGCTATGCCAGTTACTTCACTTTGCCAGGGACTACCTGCTTCGCTTTACTTCGCCAGGACCAGCGTGTTGACATCGTCCTGTACGTAGTAAAAACCATCGCCTTCAGGCGTCATCGCGATACCGAACAGGTCACCATTGCCCGGCGGCGATTGTGCTTTGTCGGTATCGATCCAGCGTGCATACAGTTGCTTGCCTGTCGCCGGATCGATTTCCACGACCTGGCCGTTCAATGCATTCGTGACCAGCAAGTGACCGTTGGGTGCCGTCACCATGGCGAGCGGGCGATGCAGGAAACCATCGGCGGTCAACTCGCGGCCGACACCCGCGCTGGTATCGCGCGTCATGGGGTCATCGATCTCGGTCACACGGTTGCCGATGGCATCGGATGCGTACAGCAGCTTCTGATCCGGCGACAACGCCAGACCCGTAGGTCCGATCAGGAACACACCCTTGTCCGCTTGCGCGCCGAATCCGCTGGCAATCACCGTTTCCTGCTTGACCACCGGCGCCTTGCCTTGGGGGATATCGAGGTCGAGTCGCAGGATGGTGGACTGCTTGAAGACCGGCGGATTGCCGCCCGCGCCGCCCACGCCGAAGCCCGCATTGCTGACGAAGAGCGTGGCGTGATCGCCGTTATCGACGACCGCCATGTTGCCCCACGGGTCGTTGATGTCAGGACTCGCGATGGTAGACGCCACCTTGCCCTGGTTGTCGAGCACGATCAGGCAACCCGCGCCCTTGGTGCCGGTCGTGCCGTCGTTGCTTGGCGTGCTGCCGACGATCACCCAGCCCGACTTCAGCATGGTCATCGCGGTGGAGAGACCGATACCGCCCGGACAGTCCTTCAGGTCGCGCGGCACGGTGGCGAACACCGTCATCTCCTTGGTATCGGGATGATAGTTGATGATCGTGCTGCCGGTACCCTGCAGGTTCGCGGAGTTATTGAAGTTGCCGACCAGCACGTCGCCCTGCTTGACCGTGCCTGACGATACCGGCGCGACCACGATCGCATACGGGTTCTGGTCGCCGTTGGACGGCACGGTGTTGATCAGCGTGGTGTGCTTGTGCAGCGTTTCGAGAAAGCCGGTTGGAGCAGCGTGCGCCACGCTGCTGACCAGACCGCTAACCAGCAATGCGGCTGATGCAATGCCCGACAGCGCTCTGGATTTGATAAGTTGTTTCATGCAAAAACCTCGGGTGCGTGCGTTCAAGATCACGCCGATCAGAAAGTGATGGTGGTGCGCACGCCGACGACGAACGTGTTGCGCAACGGCTGCGTGGGATCGCTCGGATTCTGGCCGGCGCCCGCGTTGAAGGTGTATTGCAGGTCACCCTGCATGACCCACCACGGGTTGACCTGGTACTGATAGGTCGCCTCGAGCGCGGTTTCCTGGGTGCGGATGCCGTACGGGCTGCCGAGTTGCGCAGCAGTCGCGACATCGAGATCGTGCGCGGCGTTGCCGACCTTGATATAGGCGACTCCCAGGCCGACGCTGTCGTTGTCGCGGCCGGCGAACGGGGCTTTCATCACAATGCCCGCATTGGCGCTGAAGCTCACCAGGTTACGGTCGCCCGGCGCGCCCATCACGCGTGCAAATACGCCGATGCTGCGCGGTTCGTCGGGGTTCGGACGCCAGATCATCTGGTCCGCAACGGCGTAGAAGCTGTAGTTGCCGTTATGAGTCTGCGGCGTACCGGTGCTCAGCGGATTCGCGAGCGACAGACCGGTGTTGTCGGTGCTCAGGTCGGCAAAGCGTTCGTTGTTGTACCAGAAGCCGATCTTGTATGTACCGGGCAAGCCGGTTTGCGGCACGCCGACCATATCGCCGTCCGCCGGCTGGTTGATCGAGTACTGCAACTCGCCTATATACAACGCGCCGTTATGCAGGTTGAAGTTCGTGCCGCTGAGATTGTTCAGGTTGTTGCCGAGCGGGTTGCCGTCGAACACACCCGCGAGCCCCATCAATGAACCCGTGATCTGGCCGCGCACGCGCACGCCGAGTGCGGACAGCGGATACGCCGGACCGCCCGAGGGCATGTCGTAGGACGGCAGGCCGGGCCAGCCGAACATGGTGTTCACGAACGTGGCCGCGTAGCTGCTGACCATGAACTCCTGGTCAATACTTTGCTGGCCGACCTTCACGTCCACGCGTCTGTTCAGGAACGACTGCTGATACCAGAGCTCCCACAGGCGCGTGGTGTCCTGCGCTTCGATCCCGCTCGCGGTGTTCAGCGTGCCGAGGTTGTACTGGCTCAGGTTACGGCCGTGAATCTGCAGCGCGCTCACGTTGAACGTGCCGCCTGGCAGGCCGAAGGCCTTTTGCGTATCGAGGCCGAGGGTGACGGTGGTCAGGCCGTCGTAGGTGCCGCCGGTTTTCAGGCCGCCGCGCGTATTGTCGAGATATTCCGATACTTCCGTGGCTTGCAGCGTCACGCCGTACTGGCCGAGCCACGGGCGGATGCCGCCCATGTCGCCGAACAGGGTCGAACGGCCCCATACGCCGGTCCATTGACCCGCCGGTTGCGCCTGGATGTTCAGGTCGGCTTCGGGGGCATCGGAAGGAGTGGCGTCCGGGTTTGCCGGCTCGCCTGCGGCAAATGCCGCCGAGAATGCCGCCGATGAGACCAGCGCGAACAACGCGAGGCTGGTACCGAGCACCGCGCGGCGGAAAGGCGCACCACGGCGCCTGATGGCAGCGCGCAGGGTCGCGTCGGGGCGTGAATCGTGTCGCGATTCAGCGCGCGATTCGCGCGGAGCGAGCTGGACGGGTTGCATCGAAATCCTCAGTCTTGTTGCGACGGCTCTAACGCGTCGCGTTGATTGTTCTAAGGACGTTGCGACAACGCAGGCAAAAACCCCGTACATCAGCGTTGAAACGTCCTCCGGGCCACCATCCAGAAGGCACCGGCGAAGCGAATCGTACCCACGCCATGTGTGAACGTCAATATAAATGAGAACGATTCTCATTATAATTACATCGGGGTGAAAAATCCCTTACATAAGCCGTTTTTTACGGCTTATTGATTTAGTTATTTGAAATAATTTAGTAATGTTTTTGATATTTTTAGATCACGAAATGATCACGAGCATGGGTTGTTCATCCCCGTTCAGCCTGTGCCGCAATCTTCAGGGTCAAACCGGGTAGGTAATCGCCCGCATCAGGGTATTGACTGAGCGCGTCAACAACGGCGGCAGTGCGGCTTAGGCGAGCTTCGGCAATCGGCTTAAACCCGCTATGCCGAAATCCGCATTGCCAATGCGACGAACTGCCAAGACGCCACTAATTTGGCTTCCTAAATTGCATCTGCCTGCTGGTCGCCAGCGAGTTCGTTGAACAAGCTCAATGTCTTTTTCGTCCACACGATAATGGCGGCGCGCACGAGCAAATCCCGTCTTGCTTGCAAGCGTGCCTTCAGTAGTGCAGTCGTGTATCGGGAAAACGGAGTTGAAAACCTGTAGATAAAACCAAAAAGCGAAAGCGAAAGCTGATTGCCCTGCTCGCCGGACCTGTCCAACCCCGAAGGAGAATCAACAATGCATCTTCGAACAAGCATCAAACCGCTTGCCTGGATCCTTGCGTGTGCTGCCGCCACTCTGGGCGGTTTGCCGCTGTCCGCCGCTGCCGATACGTTCGACGTCAAGGTCGGCTTTGCCGCCCCGCTGACGGGCGCGAACGCCGGTTACGGGAAGGACCTGCAGAACGGCGTGCAATTGGCGCTGGATGAAGCGAACGCGAAGAAGATCCAGATTGGCGGCAAGACGGCCAACTTTGTCATCCAGGCGGAAGACGATCAGGCCGACCCGCGGATCGGGGTGCAGGCAGCGCAGAAACTCGTCGATGGCGGCGTGGCCGTGGTGGTTGGCCACTTTAATTCGGGCACGACGATTCCGGCGTCGCAGGTCTACCAGACCGCCGGCATTCCGGTGATCGATCCGGCCGCGACCAATCCGACCATCACGCAGCGAGGCTTCGACAACGTCTTCACCGTCATTTCCAGCGATGCCCAGAACGCCGGTACCGCCGGGACGTACGCGGTAACGGTGACGAAGGCGAAGAAGATCTCGATCATCGACGACAGGACGGCCTTCGGCCAGGGTGAAGCCGATGAGTTCGAGAAAGCGGTGAAGGCGGCGGGCGGCACCATCGTTGCGCGCCAGTACAGTGATAACCAGACCGTCGATTTCAGTGCGCAGCTTACGGCGCTGAAGGGTGTGGGCACCGACCTGGTCTTCTTTGGCGGCCTCGACCGGCAAGCGGCGGCGGTGGCCAAGCGGATGAAACAGCTTGGTCTTACCGCGCAGTTCGTGGGCGGCGGCGGCGTGATGGACGCGGATTTCCTGAAGCTCGCCGGCGAAGCAGCCGATGGCGCGATGGCGTGGGAATATGGCAGTCCGCTTGAGAAGCTGCCGCAGGGCAAGGCGTTCGCCGAGAAATTCCAGAAGCATTTCGGTGTGGCGATTCTCTCGTATTCGCCGTTCGGCTATGACGCTGCGTGGGCCGCGATCAATGCCATGCAGAAGGCGAATTCCATCGATCCGAACGTGTACCGTCCGGTGCTGAAGACTATTTCGTTCCCGGGCATTACGGGCACGATTGCCTTCGACAATAACGGCGCGTTGAAAAATGCATCGTCGACGATGTATCAGGTCAAGGGCGGAGCCTGGGTGCCCGTCGTGACGAAGAACGGGACCTAGGGTTTAACGGACGCAACGGACGCGGGGGGCGGCGTGTACGGTCCTGGTCCTGGACCTGCTCCCCCCGCCCCGGGCGATAAAAAACTCACCGGCTCATATACGCCAGAAGATTCGCCCTCGTCACCGCAGCCTCCCCCTCGAGCCATTCGGCAAACTCCCGCAGGACCGTCGACGGCGCCGGCCGCTCCGGATAGATCAGGTAATACGACGCCCCGCTGGGCACACACAGCGAAAACGGCGTAATGATCCGCTGCGCCCGCAAGTCCTCCTCGATCAGCGACACATCCCCGATCGTCACGCCCAACCCCTGCATGGCAGACGAAATGGCGAGATCGAGTGTGTCGAAGTGCTGCGCTTTCGCCGACGGCAATCCCTTATACCCATAAGCGTCCAGCCACCTCAACCAGTCACGCCTGTCGCGTGTCGGATGCAACAAGGTCTGATCGGCAAGATCGTCCGGCGTCGCCGCGCCGACCCGCCGCTCCTTCCATAGACCGGGCGCACACACCGGCGTCAGCACCTCGTCGAACAGATGATGCGAACTCACGCCCTTTAACGTCGGCTGGCCGAACACGATGGCGGCATCGAACTGCTCGGCGTTGAACTCCACGCCGTGCGACACCGCCGCCGTCACCTCGATGACCAGTTCCGGCCGCTCATTCTGCAAACGGATCACACGCGGCAAAATCCAGCGCATCGCGCACGTGGGACATTTCACCCGCAGCGTGCCGGACTGCGCCCCGCTGCGCTCCAGCGCCTCCGTAATCTGCGTCAGCGCCTGCTGCAAAGGCGCAAGCAGCATCGCACCATTGGGCGTCAGCGCAAGCCCGCGCGGCTGGCGCACGAACAGCGCATAACCCAGATGCGCCTCCAGCCCGGAAATCTGCCGGCTGACCGCGCCCTGCGTGATGTTGAGAACATCGGCGGCACGGGTGAAGTTCAGCCGCTGCGCCACGACCGCGAAGGTTTTGAGTACATCCAAGGACGGCAGCGGTTTCATTGTCGGGTCTCGTAAGCCATGATCTGGGTTCATGGCTAGTATGACAAACTTTCGATTGTCCGCGCTTTATTGCTGCAGTCGAATGACAATCGATACTTGAATTCAGTCTTCCGGAGACAACCGTCGTGAAAAGTGCCTGGACCCCCGCGTCGAAGCTGCCTAATGTTGGCACGACCATCTTTACCGTGATCGGCCAGCTCGCCGAGGAACATCAGGCGCTGAATCTCTCGCAAGGCGCCCCGAATTTCGCCTGCGATCCGAAGCTGGTGGACAACGCGGCGCAAGCCATGCGCGCCGGGCATAACCAGTACGCCCCCATGTCCGGCGTGCCGGCGCTGCGCGAAGCCCTGGCGCTCAAAACGCAGCAACTCTATGGCGCCACCTACGACCCTGACAGCGAAATCACCGTGGTGGCAAGCGCCAGCGAAGGGTTGTACGCGTCGATCAGCGCGCTCGTGCACCCCGGCGACGAAGTGATCTACTTCGAACCGTCATTCGATAGCTACGGGCCCATTGTCCAATTGCAGGGCGCAACGCCGATTGCGATCAAGCTCTCGCCGGTGGACTTTCATGTCGACTGGGATGAGGTGGCTGCGGCCATCACGCCGCGCACGCGCATGATCATCATCAACTCTCCGCACAATCCGTCCGGCAGCGCGTTCACTGTTGAAGACATCAATCGCCTCACGGCACTGACGCGCGATTCGAAGATCATCGTGTTGTCGGATGAAGTGTATGAGCATGTTGTGTTCGACGGCGCCATTCACCACAGCATGGCGCGTTATCCGGCGCTGGCCGAGCGCAGCGTGATCGTGTCGTCGTTCGGCAAGTCGTATCACGTGACGGGATGGCGTGTCGGTTTCACGCTCGCGCCCGCCGAGCTGACCAACGAAATCCGCAAGGTCCACCAGTTCATGACCTTTGCCGCCGATACCCCCATGCAGATCGCATTCGCGCAAGCGCTCGGCGACGCATCGAGCTATCTCGGACTCGGCGAGTTCTATCAGAAGAAACGCGATCTGCTTGCCGAAGCACTCGCCGGTTCACGCTTCGAACTCTGCCCAAGCGCAGGCAGCTTCTTCATGCTGGCGCGCTTCGGCGCGTTCTCCGATGAATCGGACAGCGACTTCGTGCTGCGCCTGATTCGCGAAACCCGCGTCGCGACGATTCCGTTGTCGGCGTTCTATACCGACGGCACGGACAACCGCATCATCCGCCTCAGCTTCGCCAAGGACGACGACACGCTGCGGGAAGGCGCGCGCCGCCTGTGTGCAGTTTGATGCGGGTGTCAAGTCCATTCAATTTCTACCAATAGAGAGACGCTCATGAAGAAAACTGCTCACGCATTGACGGCCGCACTGCTGCTGGCCGCCTCGCTATGCACTACCGCGGCGCACGCGGCCGAATCCGACACCTTGCGCTACGGCGTGGAAGCGCAATATCCGCCGTTCGAATCGAAGGCGGCGTCCGGTGAGCTGCAAGGGCTGGATATCGATGTCGGCAACGCTGTCTGCGCCACGGCGAAGATGAAATGCGTGTGGGTCGAGACCTCGTTCGACGGGTTGATCCCCGCCCTGCAAGGCCGCAAATTCGACGCAATCAATTCCGCGATGAACGCAACCGATCAGCGCCGCCAGGCTATCGACTTCACGACAGTCGTGTACCGCGTGCCCACGCAATTGATTGCGAAAACGGGCAGCGGTCTTGAGCCGACACCGGCGTCGCTGAAGGGCAAGAACATCGGCGTGCTGCAGGGTTCGATCCAGGAAAGTTTCGCCAAGGCGCATTGGGCGAACGCGGGTGTGAATGTCGTGCCGTACCAGGATCAGAACCAGGCTTATACGGATCTGAAGGCCGGCCGTCTCGACGGTACGCTCGTACTTTCCGCAGCCGGACAAACGGGCTTCTTGTCGAAGCCGGACGGCGCGGGATACAGCTTTGCCGGTGGCCCGGTCAGCGACGACAAGATCCTGGGCAGCGGCATTGCATTCGGCATTCGCAAGGGTGACGAAGCGTTGAAACAGCGCCTGAACGCGGCGATCGCGAAGCTCAAGGCAGACGGAACGATTGCGAAGTACGCGAAGAAGTATCTTGGTGACATCGACGTGTCAGCTAAATAAGCATGGTTTGAAACGGCATATCCGGCTTGATGGAAGAGCCGGCTGAGGGCCGATAGCTGGATGAAAGCCGCAGCGTGATCAGCGCGGTTTTTTGAACGCTGGCACACTGCGGCCTTCATAGTTGGCACAATCGGCCGCCACGTTGCATCGGGTGGCCGCTTTACCCGGATATCCCATGAGCACTGCGCCCGCCGCGCCGCCTGCGCCCTCCCCGCCGCCGCCATTGAAAGGCGGACAACTGGTTCTTGCGACCATTGCCGTGGCGCTCGCCACGTTCATGAACGTGCTCGATTCATCGATCGCGAACGTCGCCATCCCGACCATTTCCGGCAACCTCGGCGTGTCCGTCGACGAAGGCACGTGGGTCGTGACCGTATTCGCCGCGGCCAATGCGGTTTCGATTCCGCTGACCGGCTGGCTGACCCAGCGTATTGGGCAGATCAAGTTGTTTGTCGGCGCGATCCTGTTGTTCGTGATCTCCTCCTGGCTTTGCGGGCTTGCACCAACTTTGCCGGTATTGCTCGCCGCGCGGGTGTTGCAAGGCGCCGTTGCCGGGCCGCTGATTCCGCTGTCGCAAGCTATCTTGCTTGGGTCGTATCCAAAGGAGAAAGCGTCCATGGCGCTTTCCCTATGGGCGATGACCGCCGTCGTCGGGCCGATTGCCGGACCGGCTTTAGGCGGCTGGATTACCGACAGCTATAGCTGGTCGTGGATCTTCTATATCAACATTCCTGTCGGGTTGTTCGCCGGCAGCGTCACGTGGTTTATCTACCGCAAACGGGAATCGGCCACGCGTAAAGCACCTATCGATACGATTGGACTCATGTTGCTGATTGCGTGGGTGGCGTCGCTGCAGATCATGCTCGACAAGGGACGCGATCTCGACTGGTTTTCGTCGCCGGTAATCGTATGGCTCGGGATCATTGCGTTGATTGCCTTTGCGCTTTTTGTGGTCTGGGAATTAACCGAAGCCAATCCCGTCGTCGATCTCCGGCTGTTCGCCGGGCGGAATTTCTTTGGTGGCACGGTCGCCATTTCGGTGGCTTACGGGGTGTTCTTCGGCAACCTTGTTTTGTTGCCGCAATGGCTGCAGGAATATCTGAATTACCGCTCCGTCGATGCGGGGCTGGTCACCGCGCCGTTGGGGATCTTTGCGGTGATTCTCGCGCCGGTCATGGGGCGGGTTCTACCCAGGACCGACGCGCGGGTTGTTGCAACCATGGCGTTTATCGGCTTCGCCATTGTGTTTTACATGCGCTCGAAGTATGTGATTGAGGTCGATACCTGGCATCTGGTGCTGCCGACGCTTTTGCAGGGCATTCCGATGGCGCTGTTTTTTGTGCCGTTGACGTCGATCATCTTGTCGGGGTTGGCGCCGTCGAAAATTCCGGCTGCGGCGGGGTTATCGAATTTCGCGCGGGTGTTTTGCGGGGCCGTGGGAACGTCGCTGGCAGGCAATGAGTGGACAAACCGGATTGCCTTGCATCATGAGCGGCTGACCGAGCAGGCAAATGCCAATAACCCGGTGTTTTTGCAGTCGCTGCAGGCGTCACAGGGCACGCTGAATGTCAACGAAGCTCAGGCGCGCGGGTTGTTCGATTTCACCGTGAATACGCAAGCCGCAATGATGGGGCTGAACGACATCTTTTTTGCTTCCGCCATTATTTTCATTCTGATTATTCCGCTTATCTGGATTACGAAACGCGCGAAAGGCGGTGGAGGCGGAGCGGCGGCGGGCGCGCATTGAGTTTGGTTTAGGGGGGTTCGCTTGGCGCTCGGGGTGAAGGGGGCCGTTCGGGGTTTGGGGCCCCGGACCGTCCCCGTCAGGTAATCCGTCCATTTCGGCGCATCGGGGGTGGCTGCGAGCATGGCGCCCCCTCTTCCCTCTCGTCAGTCGCCGATTGCGATGATCTGGTTCAACTGCTCGCACGCCGCTGCAAACACCTCTTCGGGCGCATGCTTCCACGGATGGGCCTTCGCTCCCCGCGCTCGCCAATCAAAAGACTTGGGCTGGTGTCCAAGCACGTAACCCGTAACGTTTTTCGGTCCTTTGAACTTTATTGCAAACGGATTCGTATCGTTGAACGCGGCTGTCGTCATTGGAAGTCCGATAACGATCCCGGTCCGCTCGTTGAATGGCCTCGGTGACAGGACCAGCATAGGGTGCAAATCCTTCATCTCCCGACCGACCTGAGGGTTGCAGTCAATCCAGATGATGTCACGTCGATCCGGCGCCCACGAAGCGACTGCCATTAAAACTCCTCCACACCAATGCGGCCCGTCGCCATCGCTTCACCGCCGTGCTTTGCAGGATCGAACTTCGCCAGTTTCTCCGCGAGCGTGAGCTTGCGAGGACCCACCGGCTTCACCGTCACACCAATCTCGTCAGTCATCACTTCGACCTCCTGGCCGACCTCGAAATGTGCAGCGCGTGCTACAGCGGCGGGAATGCGGACAGCCAGGCTGTTTCCCCACTGCTGGATCGTGAGCGTCGCTGTTTTTGCCATGGTGCAACCTCCTGTTGACGTTGATACGAGTGTATACGTCTTGAAGAGAGGTTTCAACATGTCTATACGGCGCAGACATGCCTGTAGCCAGTGATGCGCCGGGGAAATACTACCAACCCCTACGCCTTCCGAAACGTAATGTGCGAAACCCTTCGCACCATCAGCACGGCTGACAATGCTGCCACCGCGGTCAGCGCGACACCAATGTGGATCGACTGCACGAGCACCTCGCGGGCGCTCTCGATCATCGCCGGTCCATCCAGCCCGGCCGGCACCAGATCGGCCAAGAGCTTCCCCCGCAACGCGGAATCGATCAGGATTCGCGGATCGTTAAACCTCGGCAGCCACGCGGTACTCGCCGGTTCGCCGAGCACTCGCAGCGTACGCGTAATAACGTCCCGATAATGATGCTGCACGATCACCGCGACCACGCTCGTCCCAAGCATCCCGCCCACCATGCGCGTGGATTGCAGCAACGCCGTAGTAATGCCGAAGCGCTCACGTCCGGCAATTTCCTGCCCGAATACATTCAGGTTATTCAGCACGAACCCCAGGCCAACACCAATGCCCGCCATAGGAATCTCGATCCAGATATGCGGCGTGGAAGCGTCGGCAAACGCCAGCGCAATACACGCGAATAACAGCAACGTAAATCCTATCGACAAGATGAACGTGGGCTTGCGCAAATGAATCACAATGCGCGTGTTGATAAAACTGCCAATGGCAATAAACGCCGCAATCGGCGTGGCAAGTAATCCAGCCTCCTGAGGCGATAAACCAAAACCACCCTGCAGCAAAAGCGGCGCAAAAAAGATCAGCGAAAACATCACGAAACCAGACAGCATCGACAACGTGAATAACGTCACGAGCTGCGGGTCCTTGAAGAGATCGAGCGGAATGATCGGATGCGTCGCGCGACGCTCGCAAATCAGCAGCGCCACCGCGCCGCCGGCCACGCAAGCAGCCAGCACCACGTTCCCCGCGGTCAGCCCGCTCTTCGGCACGGCTTCGATGAATGCCTGCAGCCCCCCCAGCACCAGCGCAACCAGCACCGCGCCCAGCCAGTCGATCTTCACCGCGCCCTCGCGTGGCCGATGAAAATTCGGCAAATGCGCCCAGATGAAATAAAACGCGGCAATCCCCACCGGCAGGTTGATCAGGAAGGTCGAGCGCCAGCCCCAATGCTCGCTCATCCAGCCGCCGAGCGATGGCCCTGCGGCGGTCCCGATACCGTATGACGCCGCCATCACCACCTGCCAGCGCACCCGCAAACGCGGATCGGGGAAGAGGTCTGGAATGGACGCGAACGCGGTGCCGACCATCATCCCGCCGCCCACGCCCTGCAACCCGCGCGCAATGACCAGGAACAGCATGTCGTTGGCCACGCCGCACAGCACGGACGCCGCCGTGAACGTGATCACCGCGGCAATCACAAAGCGCTTGCGGCCGAAATAATCGCCAAGCCGGCCGAACACGGGCACAGTCACCACCGACGCCAGCAAATACACGCTCGCGATCCATGCGTAATACTCGAAACCATGCAATTCCGCGACGATCGACGGCAGCGCCGTACTGACCACGGTCTGGTCGAGCGCGACGAGCATGTTGACCAGGCCGATGCCGAGCATCGCGAGCAGCGCGTTACGGAAAGGCAGTGGAGAGGCGGAGTCAGGGTGGGGCGTGGAGGTGGACTGGGGAGCGGATTCAGGAGCTGACTGGGACACGGGCTGGAAGCTGGGAGAGTGAAAATAGAGGGGGTCGATACAAACATCACGCCCGGATTGTATGACGTCATTATTTCATCCGGTCGCTCAGGATCGGTGCTGACATCGATAAAAAGGGAGCATTAATCGGATTATTACTGTCGTACATTTGTAAGACGGGTAATCGGACACGACCGTTTTCGTTGATTAAAAACGTCATTTGAGTTTGTCGCTTGCGTTCGTCGCTTGCGTTGTTAACCGCTGAAGGAGAACCGTATGTTCAAACGAATCGTCGTGGCTATTGACGGCAGCCGCACCTCGCGTCACGCATTCGAATCCGCGCTTGAACTCGCCGTTATGCACGGCGCGGTGCTGCAGCCGTATTACGTGGTGGAAAACGCACCGGTCTATTACGACGTGCCGGGCTACGATCCATCCGTCTTGCGCGATGAACTCGCTGATCAGGGCGCCACACTTGCCGACGAAGCGAACGCCGCGATGAAACAGCGCGGCGTGCAAGGCGCAGCGGTGATCGCCGAGGGTTCGTCGGTGGATGATGTCGCGGAGCTGGTGCTCGCGGCGGCCTCCGCGTTCAACGCGGACCTGCTCGTGATGGGCACGCACGGCCGCAAGGGTTTCCAGCGGCTGATCCTCGGCAGTGTCGCGGAAAGGTGCCTGCGGCAAGCGACGCTGCCAGTGCTGCTGATTCCAGCCGCCGCCGGGGCTGAAGCGCCTGAGCCAAAGGAGTGAAAACGTAGGAACGGGTGGCCGGGCGACGGCGGGCGGTGTCATCATCGCGCGACGTTTTGCCACCCGGGGGCGGATCGCATCGATGGGACAATTTCCTTGTTCCAGATCAAAACGAGCCAAAAGCGAGCGAGCCATGCAAACCGTCCACGAGACTTCAGTTCCTCTGCCCAGCGCCCCCTCGCGCCACGCCGCTCATTGTTCGACCTGCGCCTTGCAGCACTACTGCCTGCCGCAAGGCCTGTCCTCCGAGGACGTCGACCGGTTGCAGAAAGTGATCATCAACGCTCGCGCAATCAAGCGGGGCGAAACGCTGTTTCGAGTCGGCGACACCTTCGACACCCTCTACGCCATCCGCTCCGGCTCGGTCAAAACGGTTGTATCGACCGCGAACGGCAACGGCCGCGAACAGGTCATGGGCCTTCACCTCAGTGGCGACGCGCTCGGCCTGGAAGGCTTCGACAACGGCCGGCACGCGTGCCACGCCATCGCACTCGAAGACAGTTCGGTCTGCCTGATCCCTTATGTGCATTTTGAGCGTGCGTGCCGCGAAACGGGCGCCATCCAGCGCCGGCTGCTGCAATTGATGAGCCGCGAAATGGTCCGGAAAACAGCGCAAACGCTCATGCTCGGCACGTTACGCGCCGACGAGCGAGTCGCCGCGCTGCTGCTTGATCTCTCCAGCCGGCTGACACGCCGCGGTTATGCGGGCAACGAGTTCAACCTGCGTCTCACGCGCGACGACATGGGCAGTTTCCTCGGCATCACGCTGGAAACAGTCAGCCGGACCTTGTCGCGTTTCCAGGCGAGGGGCCTGATCAATGCAAACGGCAAGCTCATCCGGATCCTCGACTTCGACGGCCTGCGCGCGATCTAGTGCGTGATCCAGTTTCCGGCCCGCTTGCGATCCAAGCAGGCTTGGCATGCCCTCTGCTACGATTAATCGTTTTGCATCGGCCCATGCCCGGAGACAAGAGCGAAATGAATCGCGAACCTACCCCGCTGCATCCGCTGCTCGCTCGCCTGCGCGATGCCCGCCAGACCACTGACGCGCTGTTCTCCATCGTCAAACCCGAATTCCTGTATGAGCGCCCGATTTCCGAGCGGCATCGGATCGTGTTCTACATCGGGCATCTGGAAGCGTTCGACCGCAACCTGTTCGATCAGCGCCTCTTCGACCTGCCCAGTCACAACCCCGAGTTCGACCAGTTGTTTGCGTTCGGCATCGATCCCGTCGATGGCGGCCTGCCCAGCGACCAGCCGCATGACTGGCCGTCGCTCGACACGATTCGCGCTTATGGTCAGCAGATTCGCGATGACATCGATTCGCGTTTTGATCCCGTCGGAATTACAAAACGTGAAGATAAGCGTGACAGTCCCATCGCGCAGGAAGCCACGCCCGAGACGCTGCTGGAGGTCGCGATCGAGCACAGGCTGATGCACGCGGAAACCCTCGCGTACATGCTGCATCAACTGCCGCTGCACCAGAAAACCCGGCCTGCGGCCCCCGAAGACACCACGCAACGCCCGCTCGACGATGCCAGGCAACAGGAGATGGTCCACGTGCCCGCAGGCGTGGCCACGCTTGGCCTCACGCGTGACAGCGGTACGTTCGGCTGGGACAACGAGTTCGGTGAACACAACGTTGACGTGCCGGCGTTCGAGATGGACCGCTACATGGTCACGAATGCGGACTGGGTGGATTTCATCAATGCCGGCGGTTATGCCCATCGCGAGTACTGGCGCGACAGCGACTGGGCTTGGAAGGAACGTGAAGGTATCGAGAAGCCGGCGTTCTGGGTGCGTGACGAATCTGTTAAGGAATCCGCTGAGACCTCGAAAGGCTCAGGCTGGAAGCTGCGGACCATGTTTGACGAGATACCGCTTCCCGCAGACTGGCCGGTGTATGTAAGCCACGCAGAAGCCAGCGCGTATGCGAAGTGGGCAGGCAAGTCGCTACCGACTGAAGCGCAGTGGCAACGTGCCGCCGAAGCCGCCCCGCACGCTCAGCAAGGCAATTTCGACTTCCGCCGGTGGGAAGCGTCGCCCGTTCAGGCACACCCGGAAAATCGCAGCGCGGCCGGCGTGGTCGGCCAGTTTGGCAACGGCTGGGAATGGACGTCGACGACCTTCGGGCCGTTACCCGGTTTCGAGCCGTTTCCGTTCTATCTCGGCTACTCCGCGAACTTCTATGACGACCAGCATTTCGTGCTCAAAGGCGGTTCGCCGCGTACGGCCGCTTGCATGCTGAGACCGAGTTTCCGGAACTGGTTTCAAGCACATTACCAGTACGTGTATGCAGGTTTTCGGTGCGTGCGGGAGTGACGAATAAAGCGAAATATGACTCAAAGTGCCATCTTTTGCTTTAATGAGAGCAGCGATCAACTATTGCTTTAACGGCTGGCGCTGCTCCGATTTTTTGATCTCATCTTAGCGCTCATCCTCTGGGCACACTGGCTGTGCGCCCCCGGCGGCACGCGCGGACACGGGCGGCAGGTCCCGCCCGGTGAGGCTGGCTGGCCGGGTCGCCCCGCGTCTTAGCCGTTTCCAGGGTCCAACGGTCTTCCGCAAGTCTGAAACGGGCGGCAGGTTCTCAGCCACTGCGGCCATTCACGCCTTCCCCGTTCTAGTCATTCCGCAATGCCCGCTTTCGTGCATTGCCGAATCGCCGCTACCGACTCCGATCCCGCCATGCTGCCCGTTCTGTGATAAACGAAAGCCCAGTTTGATCAATTTGAAGAATGGATTAGGTGTCCAGGTGGGTCACATTTACTCGACTTCATAACTAAAGCAGGTCAGTTTTAAATCCACATTTATATATTGGCCGTTGGTCAATGTGCATGAACGGAATTCATATTCGCCATTATTGTCGCGAATTTGACCCTCAAAATCACCCCACAGATACTGGATTCCATGCGGCGCCGCACACCCCGCCTTACGACATGGGCACCATCGTGGGCAAATGATGTTTCACGCACCTGGACAGGATAATGAAATCCACTAATACGCCAAGAAACCACGTGTTGGAAAAATTCAGATTTTACGCGGTATTGACGCAAACCAGATTGAAACGTTTACCGACACTCCTGGTCTCGTCCAGTGTTGCTGTAATGCTGGGGGGATGTGGTGGTAGCGGCTCGTCGACCACGCCGACTACCACCATGACTGATGCCGGTGCGGTGCAGGGCGCGACGGCCAAGGGCGTCATCGCGTACAAGGGCATCCCCTTTGCGGCTCCGCCAGTCGGCAACCTACGCTGGCAACCACCTCAACCTGTGGCGGCCTGGAACGGCGTGCTCCAGGCCACGTCATTTGTTCATGACTGCATGCAGCCTGTCGACCCGGCAGTTACGCCGCTGGCCACGACGCCGTCCGAAGATTGCCTGTATCTCAACATCTGGCGTCCCACCAGCAGTTCCGGATCCTCGTCAAACACCAAGTTACCGGTCATGGTCTGGATCTACGGCGGTGGATACGTCGTAGGCGGCACGTCCATGCCCGAATATGACGGCACGCAATTTGCCAAGCAAGGTGTCATTCTCGTCACTTTAAATTATCGTGTCGGCCGCTTCGGTTTCTTTGGCCATCCCGCGCTCACCACGGCCGCAGCCCAGTCCGGCCAGGTGTTGGGCAATTACGGCTACATGGATCAAATCGCCGCGTTGAAGTGGGTGCAGCGCAACATCGCCAATTTTGGTGGCGACCCCGGAAACGTCACGCTTTTCGGCGAATCGGCCGGCGGTGAGTCAATCCATAATCTTTTGACGTCACCATTGGCCGCAGGATTATTCCAGAAGGCAATTAACGAGTCTGGCAATGGACGCGTAAATCAATATTACGGGCGTTCCCTTACACGTAACTCAAAAACCGTCGGCGCCTCCGCCGAAGAACAGGGTACCGTATTCGCTCAGGAATTCGGTATCAATGGCGCCGACACGAACGCGCTGCAAGCGCTGCGCGCGCTGTCCGCAGATCAAGTCGTCGATGGACTCGACATCACGACGTTGAATACTCCGCAAAACGTCGCTACCTTTTCGGGCGGCGCGATCGTCGATGGCAAATTGGTGCTCGATGAACCCGAAAATCTATACAACAGTGGGCAATTCGCCAAAATGCCTCTCATGCTCGGGGTAAACAATGCCGACCTCGGCTTTTCCACTCCCGGTATTACGACGAAAGACCAGGCGTACGCGATCTTTGGCGCTCAAAATGTGGCCGCAGCAAGCGCGGCATTTGATCCCACGGGCACGGCCACCGTCGCCGCCGTCGAAAGCCAGATCTCCCGTGTAATTACGATGGACGAGCCCGCGCGTTTTGTTGCACGAAACTTCGCCTCCCGGGGCGCCCCCACCTACTTGTATCGCTTTTCGTACGTTGCACAATCAGTGCAAAACACAGTCAGCGGCGCAGTGCATGCTGCCGAGGTACCGTATGTCTTCGACACCCTTGCGTCGCAGTACGGCAACGCGGTCACGAGTCAGGACGAGCAGGTCGCGCAACGCATGAATGCGTATTGGGCGGCGTTTGCCAAAACGGGAAATCCATCTGACGCGGGCGTCACCAACTGGCCGGTGTACAGCATCGCGCTCGACAATCAGATCGAGTTTACCGCGGCCGGTACGATGCAAGTGGATCAACCAAATCCGGTGAAAGCACAAATCGATCTTGTGCAGCCACTTAACGACGCAAACCTGACAGTTAACCGCCAATACCAGTAAGCACGCGAGATTAAGATCCATACCTGCTTAATGGTACTAAGGGAAAAGTGTCAGGACTATTTCGAATGGAGGGAATCGGTATTGGATGACGCTTTGGCTGACCAAATCGGCCAGCGTCATCCAAGGCGGTGCAAATAGTCGATATGCACCTCGCTATAGAATTCGTATCGAGCCTCGATTTTGCAGTTGGCATCTTTGAGCGATTTGAACCAACGGTAAACGCGCGATAGACAGTGTGGATTGCGCGAGGTGAAAGGATTTGCGTCAGTCTACCGAAGCAATTAGCCGCCAACGTAGGCCGATGCGCGGGCCGACCTGTGAGCCGCACAACAAACCTGACGTCGCGAGTGACCGGAACCGGGAAGTCACGAACAGCGGAAACGGCCGATCAAGCAACGATCACCATCGTGAATTGAATGGCCGCTTCCTGGGTAGAAGCGACGTCTGAATGTCCTGGCGACGGTGCGGGCGAATGACGCTTCGTGGCCGGCAGTACGCATTCACCCACCTCGTCGGAATGCTGCCGTTGACTACTCCAATGTCAGCTACGTGGAACGTCCACGGAACTGGTGCTCTCGGCCAGGAGGCGACGGTCGCGACGTTGCATTGAACGGCTGACATGTTGCATAAACCGGCCGCTCGGGCATGTACCGCGACGCGCAGCAGCCGCAGCCGCAGCCGCAGTTAAGTCCTGCGTCACTATTTCGTGTGGTTGGTGTGATCTTCGAACGCGGAGACAATGCCGTCGATCATTGCCGCGATGCGCGCGGTATGCCGAAGGTCTTGATGCATGACGAGCCAGATTTCATAGACCGCCCCGCGTGCGGGTTCCGGCCATATCTGCACGAGGCCGTCGTGTTCAGCGAGCTGTATCGGAAGCTCACCGATGCCGGGAAGAGTCTTTCGTTGCGGCCGCCATTTGGACATTCGTGCGACCGCTTCGCTCCGTCAACGGCCGTTCGCCCACCGATGATGGCGCGGTTCGACGTGAGCGCCATGATTGGCGCCGGCTCATCGATCTCGACGACCGGCACGTCGTGCCTGACCGGGGGACCGCCCTGTTCGCTCGTCCGAACCCACTTATGCAGTTGGTTGGCATTCACGCCGTCCTTAAGGGCGAGGCCCGATAGCGAGGCCCCGGACCCAGACAGGCTTCAACCAGTCGTCGCTTGTCCTTCGGGTCAAAGCTTCGCTTGCCGCCGACACCGACACGCGGCACACGCAAGGGCAAAAAGCTGAGGTCATCGTCTCTCATGGATTGCGTTTGCAAAGTTGGCTTGCGGACGCAATCGTGGCCCTTCTCGCCAATGGAAGTCAGGTGTGCGAAATCGCGCGCTTACGACCATCCAATGCCGAGGGATAGGTTGTTCGGCCATCACGGCGCAACGTGGTCGAGCGCACAGACCACCGATGGAGCTTCGTGGTCTGGTTGAGGGGTTTGGACTCCCCGACCCACCAGGAATATCCCGTTCGGACTGCGCACTGCGCAACCTCAATGATGAGTACATGGGTACATGAGCTGCCGTTATGGTTGATGGCACTTGTCACTTTCGGCGCGATATTTCTCGTGGGCGCGACCATCCATTTCGTCACCGGACGGCTTGCTGCCGGTCGATATGGGCGATCATTCAAGGCAATTTCGCCCGGTCTGCTTTCTCCACTCGGTATCATATTCGGCTTATTTATCGCCTTCACGGCCTCGCAGGTCTGGAACGATACAGCGCGCGCCAATGTCGCGGTCGCTACTGAAGCGAGTGCGCTGCGATCGGTTGTTGTCATGTCTGCCGTTTTGCCAATCGAAGCCCAGACCGAACTGCGAAGGATGGTCCGAGACTACATCCAGTACACCGCGACGACTGAGTGGCCGCTCGTGGCGAAGGGAGCCGTCACACTTAACGTTAGTCCTCCCATGCTGAACAACGCACTGAAGTTCACGCTATCCCTGCCAGTCATTACGCCCGGACAGCAGACGGCTCAGCGCGAGGTCGCGGCGTCCCTGGAGCAGGCTCTCGAAGCGCGTCGCGAGCGTATCCTGATCAGTCGCAGCGAAGTGAATGGTGTCAAATGGTTATGCCTGGCGTTTCTGGCGGTGTGCCTGCTGTTCGCCATCGCGTTCGTTCATTGCGACAACCAGCTGACATCTGCCGTGGCAATCGGTCTGTTTTCGGCGGCACTCGCCACAACCTTTTTGCTCATCCTCTCCCACGATCGGCCCTTTACAGGAGAAGTCGCGCTGACGCCGGAGCCGCTGTTGCAGGTGATGCCTGAGAATCGCTGACCGTTGCCCGCTCATCAGCTTGTCCGAGATGGCCACACGCAGCCTCAAATAGCTCAGGAGTCGAAGCGGCGTCGTCAGCATCTCCGTCAGCGTGTCGGGAAGGAATCCTTGAAAGCCATCATCGGTCTGACGATGCGGTTGATGGCGCGGTGGTCCTGCTCAGGAAGATGAAGAGTGACGGTGGTCGGCATAGTTCAGTTGCCGAGCTGTTCTCCGATCTTGCGAAATACGCCTTCCTATTCGTGCCGTCTGGAGAATGTGTCCGCTTCTCACACGAAAGCCGTCATTTGATCGGCTCATCGCGAACTACCGCTTTGGGTTGACTGCCGTCTTTCGCAGACAACGAGCAGGGTCGGCTACGGTATGAGGAGCGGTTAATGTGGATGGTCAATCGCGGTAAGTAATTGAATTAACAGGAATGACGACGGCCTGCAAAGCCGTTTTGGTGAGTACTGGAAGGCCGTCACGGATGGATCGCGATACTGGCCTTCGCCCGTGGGGAAAAGTAACTTTGGACGCCCCGGTTCGATTCACGCCGGTTCTTCAACTTCGTCCAAAAACGGTTCGGTACGCGTCCATCATTTATCGCACCAACACGCGGTCGATGTCCTGAACAAATTCGAGTGCCGTTGCTTGCCACTCTGGGGAACCGTGAGGAAAATCACTCGGCACGTTCTTGCCTTGCGCCGTGCGAATCGTAACGATGCTCTGGCTTAGCGCCTTTGCTTCTTCGAAAGGAGGGATGCTATTGTCGGAGGAGCAATCATCTTCGTCCATAAAACTCTCTTGAGCTCGCGTTGCACAAACATCTGGACCTTTGTTGCACCCTTATGCAAATTGCACAGCTTGCTGCCGGACCATTGATACTGCGGCGCGTTCCTCAGCGATGTCGGCTCTGTGCGTCGAATCCGTCAACGCCGATAGCATCGCGTGATCGTTGAAGCGAAACGAACAAAGCAGATGATTCGACGCCGCAAATTTCACCACCTGAGCCAAGGTAAGGGCAGCCAAAATATCCGCGACTTCCTTGGAGAGCCCAAGGCGCAGCATCCCGGCGGAGCGATCCTTTTGCAGCAGCCGCTGTACAAGCATGATGTACGAGAGGTTAATTTCCCGAATCGATTCCGACGAGTCATTGAAAGTTATCACAGCGCCCTCTGCAATCAGATCCAGACGCGTCACGCTGCCAGGCAAAACGCGAGAGGAAGCGTAACGTTTGGTTACACAATGTAACATTTGAGTGATTCTGCGGTTACAATCAACGTTCAGCAAGGTTTTTTTTCAGTGATTTCCCCAATGTTGCTAGAGAGTCACGGCAAAAATTACGTATTTGTCTAACCGTTAAGGTCATGTCGCTTTACTGGATTGTATTGACGGTGGTGACCGTTGGCATTGAGGACCCTGAGAACAGAACGTCAGCTTCGCCCACGCTGGTCCCGATCTGACACGCATCGGTATGGAGTACGAACCGATCCAGGTAGGGGCGTTTGGGCAATAAGTCGAATCGGATTTGCTACGGAATCCCTATAGCAAGGCGGGGAAGATAGGTTGTGCTGCACTGGAACTCGTCATTCCATCCCCTGACCTATCGCCGGCATAGAGCAGGGCCAAAGTGACTTTGATCGTCTCAGTTCGACCCTCTGCGGACGCACGTGCCACATGTGTTGAACGACTTCACCGGAGCGGTGATCGGACGTTCGAAAAAATCCGGGCGCGTCGCGGCTCCTGCCGTTTGGTAGGAAGCAAAACCGCGAGTTTCCGGCACAGGTCTTTTGGAGCAGTGAGAATATCGAGCAACGATGTTGCGCCTTGCGTCGATGCACTTCTCGCGTGCCCGAGCTAGCGACAATCCGTCGGGTCCATATTTGCCGAGATAAATCGTCCCCCGTCGCCCGTTCAGACGGTAGTCCATCCGAAAGGACATCCCGCCCTTTGCCGTGACGTGAACATACATCCCGTCGTGGTCGGTCACTTTGTAGTCTTTTTTCTTTGGTTTCAGCGCTCTACACGGTGGGTGTCGAGCCGCCATCGATGCGGAAAGTCGTGCCGGTCATGAAGTCGGTTAGCGGACTAGCTAGGAAGCAAGCCGCGGCTGCAATATCCATAGGCTGCCCAAGCCTGCTGACGGTCTGGTGCACGATGTTCTTGAGAACATACTGCTTGCCAAACTCAGGGTCGTCACTCCCTTGCCTTTGCGCGATCTCGACGAAAAACTTTTCCAGTTGCGGTGTGTAGATCAGGCCGGGCATGATCCCGTTAGATGTGACGCCAGTTCCAGCCAGTTCCTTAGACAGACTGAGGGTCATGTTGTTGAGCGCGGCCTTCGCGGCGCCGTAGGCCGGGAGAAGCGCGTGTGGCGAGATAGCGTTTCGAGACGAGACTTGGATCAAACGTCCCCAGTCGCGCTCTTTCATCGCCGGAGTAAAGGCATGGACCAGGCGAACCGCGGCGATCGTGTTCTGATGGTAGTCGTCGATCCATTCCTGAAAGGGAGCGTCGAACCACGAGACGTGGGACTCTTGAGTGGGATTGCCGACGTTATTCACGAGGATATCGATGCCGTCAAAAGCCGATTTAGCCCCCTCAATAACGGCATTCGATCCATCCTCGGTCGTTACATCGCCAAGAACAAATTTCGCCTGGCCGCCAACCTTACGGATTTCCTCCGTAACGGCTGCTGCCCGATCCGCACTCCTGCCGTTGATGACGACGCTGACACCTTCACCGGCCAAGACACGCGCGCATTGTGCACCAATCCCGGAAGTGCTCCCTGTGATAAGTGCACGTTTTCCTTTCAACAACATATCCATATTTAGCATTCCTTAGATATGACGATTGGATCAGGGGATTGAACTATTCAGGCCGCCATCGACACGGATCATTGCACCGCTGACGTAGTCAGCGTGAGGACTCGCAAGATAGGCGACGGCGGCGGTAATCTCTTCAGGTCGTCCGAGGCGCCGAATGTCGTTCGGGATAAAGTCCAGGCACGCTCCGGCTTCGATTTCGCTCGCCTCGCTCCCGGACCAAAACCTAAACCCCCGAGAAATAGGGTGGCCATTTCGGCTGGGCCTTTAGAGCTGCGTCGTCGATCGCAGCCAAGACCTCGGTTGGCAACGGACCTTCAGTTGCGGCCGTGAGATTGTGTCGGAGATGCTCCAACGACGAGGCACCGATGATAATGCCATCATTGCGCTCGGCGTTTAGCTGGGAGTGGTGAATCAGCCAGCGCAGCGCCACGGATATAGCATCAAGACCATGGCCTTCACACGATCGGTGAATTTCCGCCAAGGCACCGAGATAGGCGTCGTTCATATAGCGATCGCGATACAGCTTGCCTTGAGCAGTTGATCTGTCGAAACGCGAGCCGGCAGCCACCGCAGCGCTATCGGCAAAATTCCTGCTGAAAGCACCGCCGGCCAGCGGATTGTAAGCATGGAAGCGGATGCCATAGTTGCCGAGGCATTTGAATAGTTCCGGTTCGACCGCACGCGTGATCGCGTTGTACAGTCCCTGGTAGACGCTCGGCCTTATCCATCCATGGCGCGCGGCTATTTCCGATGCCTCCGCCACTTGCCACGCGCTGTAATTGCTGAGGCCGAACTCCTCAAACAGGTCTTCGTCATGAAGTTCCTGGACGGCCGACAGCGTCGATTCGATCGGCGTGGCGCTGTCGGGCGTCACCAAATAGAAGATCTTGACCTTATCGGTCTTCAGGCGCGCCAAGGACTCCTTGAAGACTCGCTTCAGGTTCTCAGGTTCGAAGACTCGCTTCAGATTCCCAGGTTCGTGGCCGGGAGTGTTTCCGGAATGAATCCGCGTGGCAATGCCGAACCGTTCGGCTGCGCGGAGATCACCCAACATCTGTTCGCAGGTACCATCACCATAGACAGAGCACGTGTCGAGCTGGTCGTGGCCGAATTCCAAGACGGCGCCAAGCATTGCGTCTGCAGTCGCAGCGTCATGAACCCGGGCTCCGTATCCGCGGTAGCCGAGCGTCATGGTGCCGAAGGTGATGTTAGTGACAGGGGCTTTGGGCATTCCAAACTCCTTTTGCATTGAGTATGGCCGCATCGTATCGGATTCTGATCGTCGCGATAAACGGTGCAAACTGAGATCGTGTAACACGAAAATCGCGATAATGCCTACAATAAGGGCGACGATTAAACAGTTATCGTGTAACCCCAAAAATCGTGACAAAGCACAAAAGTGTGTGGATGGAACTCGAGGCCGTGGTCGCTATCGCCAGGCTCGGAAGTTTCCGCGCAGCGGCTTCCGAACTTGACGTGTCGCCGACAGCAATCGGCAATGCCGTTGCTAGTCTTGAAAAGCACCTTGGCGTCCGCCTCTTCAACCGCACGACTCGCACCGTTGGCCTGACGAATGCTGGACGCGAATACGTCGAGGCCATCACTCCAGCGCTGGCGTGCATCCACAACGCCAACCAGGCGGTGGCCGATCACAGCCGCAAACCGACAGGTACGCTACGGTTCAATTGCTCACCCTCCGGTGGGCGCCATGTGCTGATGCCCTTCGTCATCGAGTATCTTCGTCGTTATAACGAGATAAACGTCGAAGTCGTAACGGAAGGACAACTGATCGACATTATCAAGGATGGGTTCGACGCCGGAATACGTCTGGCCGAAGCTGTTCCGCGTGACATGGTTGCAATACCCCTTAGTCCGACCACGCGCCATGTCGTAGTCGGAGCGCCAAGCTATTTCGCGAATAGGTCCCGCCCCATTGTTCCGGCCGACCTGATGAGGCATGAATGCATCCGCGCTCGATTTCCAAGTGGCACTCTTTATCGCTGGGAGTTCGCACGTGCCGGCGAAGCGACGACGATTGATGTGCCCGGATCACTCACGCTTGATGAGCCCGGCACGATGGTGCAAGCGAGCAGGGCTGGTATCGGTCTTGCCTATGTGAGCGATTGGACGGTTGCGGATGACATCGCCTCGGGCAGCCTGATTGAAGTTCTAAGCGACTGGACACCCTCACATCCCGGGTATTCACTCTATTATCCTGGACGTCGCCACACGGCCGCGAGCTTGCGCGCTTTTGTGGATATGGCCAGGGAGATTGGCCTTCGGAAGACTTCCAGTACTGGAACGAAGGGCTGATGGCATCGCCAACGGGAACTTCGTAGCGGCGTGGCATCTATCGTCACAGCTTGATGTCTTCGTCGCCCCAAAGGACGGGGCGCAAAGCGCCAGAAAAACTCGGCAAGCGCGTCCGCCGCGCGGCGTGTCCGGCGTTGACCGCATGATCGGGCACGACGCCGTCCAGCAGCGCTTGCACCTGACGCACCGTGTCCATTGCCTGGTTTTCGCTGGCGGACAGCGTGAGACCGCCGACGTGCGGAGTCGCGATGACCTTCGGGTCGGATAATTTTCCAACTGACGATGTATCCATATGTGACCGGCTACCGGTCGCGGATCTGGATTCTTGAAGAAATCATCCGGCACGCCCGGTCGCATCCGCAGGTATGGTTCGCGCCACAGGGACGTCGCGCAGCGGGCGCTTGAACACGCGCGATAGACCGGCAACC
>NZ_FCOK02000074.1 GCF_001544555.2 Caballeronia udeis
GAAGACGAATGAACTGCAGCGCTATCGCCAGGCTGTGCATCCGATCGAGTTCGAAATGTACTACTCGCTGTAAAGCGCGTTGCATGGCGCACGTGCTTCCTCGCTCGCTGCACGGCGGAGAAGTACGTCGCTTGACGCGAAGCAGGAGTGTCGAATGATCAAAAAGGGACGGCGTGCCGTCCCTTTTTTTAATCGTCGCCGCTTCTCCTGACAAGTTTCAAGACGGGGTCTCACTGCACGATGGTTCTCAAGAATCTCATCAAGGCGAGAAAGAGTCCTCCCGACAATTCGTTGTCCGACGACGCCGCGCTCGTCGCCACGCATTTGCTGCCGGGCATGGAAGCGCTGCCCACGGTTGTCCTTGTGCTCGACAAGTTGAGCCTGAAGATCGCGTTCGCGAATCCGTCGGCGGAAGCCATGCTCGAGCGCTCGCGCAAGCAACTGGCGCAAACCTCATGGCCTGAACTGTTCGCCAATGCGGACGAACTGGTGACGACCATTGCCTCGATTGCCGATCATCGTTTCAACGCAACGCACCTCGACGCCGTGCTCGAACGTCCCGGCCGCGAGCCGCTGCATGTTCACGCGATTGTTGCGTATCTGGAAGTCGCACCGAATTACGTGCTGCTCGAACTATTCGAGAACGAGCGGCACTTGAAGACCGACCGCGAGGAGCGTATTCACGATCTGACCGCGGTCAACAAGCAACTGATTCGCAATCTCGCGCATGAAATCAAGAATCCGCTCGGCGGTATTCGAGGCGCAGCGCAACTGCTCGAGTTCGAATTGGGTGCGCGCGAACGCGACGAATTGCGTGAATACACGCAAGTGATCATCAAGGAATCGGATCGGCTGCAAACTCTGGTTGACCGGTTGCTCGAGCCGCACCGGCATCCGCATATTGTTGGTGACGTGAATATTCACGAAGTATGCGAACGCGTGCGTGCGGTGATTCTCGCGGAGTTTCCGCGCGGCCTCACGCTCGATCGCGATTACGACGTGAGCGTGCCCGACTTGCGCGGTGACAAGGAGCAGCTTATCCAGGCGCTGCTCAACATCGTGCGCAACGCGGCGGAAGCGCTGCGCGAACGTATTTCACAAGGCGATGCGAGGATCGAATTGTGTACACGTATTGCGCGCAAAGTGACGATTGGCAAACGCCTGCACAAACTGGCACTGGACTTGCATATCACTGACAACGGTCCCGGCATCCCGGAAGAAATCCGCGACCGGATCTTCTATCCGCTGGTGTCCGGGCGGGAAGATGGGAGCGGGCTGGGACTTACGCTCGCACAGACTTTCGTGCAACAGCACGATGGGTTGATCGAAGTGGAAAGCAAACCGGGTTGCACCGAGTTCACCATCTTGTTGCCGTTCGAAGGCTGACCGGACTCCGATGAAGGATCGACGCGCGCAAGTCATGGAGTTAAGGATCGATTACGAGGATTCATCGACATTTTGAAAAGCGCTAGTGCGCCTGACCGTTTCGACGGGCTTATACCGAACCACACGAAGACATCTCGCCGAACTATATGAAGCCGATCTGGATAGTAGACGACGACCAATCCATCCGCTGGGTGCTCGAAAAAGCGCTCGCAAGAGAGAACTTCGCCACGCGCAGTTTTTCCGGCGTCCGGGATGCGCTGACCGCGCTCGAACAGGAAAGTCCGCAAGTGCTTGTGTCGGACATCCGCATGCCGGGTGGTTCGGGACTCGAATTGTTGCAGACTGTACGCGACAAGCTGCCCGGTTTGCCCGTCATCATCATGACGGCGTTCTCCGATCTCGACAGTGCCGTGGCTGCGTTCCAGGGCGGTGCGTTCGAATACCTGGCGAAGCCGTTTGACGTCGACAAGGCGGTCGAGCTGATCCGGCGCGCGGTCGATGAAAGCATGCGGGGCGAAGCAGCCTACGACAACAGCGTGACCGAGACGCCCGAAATGCTCGGCCAGGCGCCCGCGATGCAGGACATGTTTCGCGCAATCGGCCGTCTGTCACATTCCGCCGCCACCGTGCTCATCACGGGCGAATCAGGCACCGGAAAGGAGCTTGTCGCGCGTGCGCTGCACCGTCATAGCCCGCGTGCGAACGGACCGTTCATCGCGTTGAACACTGCCGCTATCCCGAAGGATCTGCTCGAGTCCGAGTTGTTCGGCCACGAGCGTGGCGCGTTTACGGGCGCGCAGGCGATGCGGCAGGGACGGTTCGAGCAAGCTGAAAACGGCACCCTGTTCCTCGATGAAATCGGCGATATGCCGTTTGATCTGCAGACGCGTTTGTTACGCGTGTTATCCGATGGGCAGTTTTATCGCGTGGGCGGGCACAACCCGTTGAAGGCGAACGTCCGCGTGATTGCGGCGACTCATCAGAATCTCGAATCCCGCGTTCGGCAGGGCTTGTTCCGCGAGGACTTGTATCACCGGCTGAACGTGATTCGCTTGCGCTTGCCCGCATTGCGCGAGCGTAGCGAAGACATTCCGTTGCTCACGCGGCACTTCCTGCAGAAAAGCGCGCGCGATCTGGGCGTCGAGCCGAAACGCGTGTCGGAAGATGCACTTGGATTCCTGGCGTCGCTGCCGTTTCCCGGCAACGTCCGGCAACTCGAAAATCTGTGCAACTGGCTGACCGTGATGGCGCCGGCGCAGACGATCGAGCAAAAGGATTTGCCTCCCGATCTCACGCCGACTCAGGAATATGCCGGCGAGAGCACTGCGCTGACGGCATCAGCAGTGGAAATGGGTGCTGGGTCGAATGCGGCCATATCGGGCGGTGTCAGCGGTTTGCCGGCTTCGCTTGGTACGCCGCCTGCCGGCGTTCCCGCGAGCGTATGGGAAAACGGTTTGCGGACCGAGGTCGCGCGCCTGCTGCGCGAGAATACTGCCGATGTCATGGACGAACTTGCGCGCCGGTTTGAAGCCGCGGTGATACGTGAGGCCCTCGACTTCACTCGCGGCCGGAAGGTGGAGGCGGCTGAACGTCTCGGGATCGGCCGCAATACGATCACACGCAAGATCCAGGAATTGCATCTGGATGCTTGATGGGGTTAGTGGCGGGGGTAGTGGCGGAGTGGAGGGCGTCTGGCGACGCCCTCGTTGCGGTTCTTCAGGTGCGGGTTTATAGAAGCATGACCTGGCAGCGCCAGCCTCAAGCCATCAGGCCTCAAGTTGCGAGCGAGGCGTAGTGCGATCTTCCGCGCGCCTGTGTGCTTGGCGCGGCTTTCGCGTTATCACTTCGCTTTGAAACCATTCCCTGCTCAGCCAAGTGTCGCGATCACCGGCGCGTGGTCCGACGGCTGTTCCCACTTCCGCGGTACCTTGTCCACTTCGCACGCAGTGCATCGTGCGGCGAGTTCTGCCGTGACCAGAATGTGATCGATACGTAGTCCCGCATTACGACGGAATCCGAGCATGCGGTAATCCCACCACGTATAAAGCTTCTCGGGCTGCTCGAACTTGCGGAAGGTATCGGTGAGACCGAGTTCGATCAATTGCACGAAATGCGCGCGTTCTTCGGGCGAGACGAGGTTCTGGCCTTCCCACGCTTTCGGGTCGTGGACGTCGCGATCTTCCGGCGCGATGTTGTAGTCACCGAGCAGCGCGAGTTGCGGATACGTCTTCATCTCGCCCTCGATCCAGTCGCGCAGCGCCTCGAGCCAGCGCATCTTGTACGCGAACTTTTCCGTCCCCGGCGCCTGGCCGTTGGGGAAATACGCCGAGATGATCCGCACGCCTTCGACGGTTGCGGCAATCACGCGTTGCTGCGGGTCTTCGAAAGCCGGGATGTTGCGTACGATTGTGGTTTCGTCGACCGTCAGGCTGTCGCGTACCAGAATGCCGACGCCGTTATAGGTCTTCTGGCCGGCGAACCAGCTTCTGTAGCCCACGGCCGCAAGTTCTGCGACAGGGAACTTGTCGTCGGTGAGCTTGAGCTCCTGCAAGCAAAGCACGTCGACGCCGCTCGTTGCCAGCCAGTCGATCACATGCTGCTGGCGGACTTTGAGGGAGTTTACGTTCCAGGTGGCGATTTTCATTTGATTGGTGCGGAGAGTGACTCTCGTCAGTGATGAGCTGCGGGCGTGAGCATGAAGCCGTCTGTCAGCCTTTCTTGGCCCGATTGATTGAAGGGTGGACTAGCTTGCCTGAGCTGCAGGTCATAGGCTGCCGCGGTCAAGGAGAATGCATCAGTGATGCACGGGCACGGCAACGAGTTTTACGCCCAATGCGGCGGCAACTTTCTGGATGGTTTCAAATCGGGGTTTCGCACCCTCGGCCAGAGACTTGTACAGGCTTTCGCGTTGCACCCCCGCTTCGGAGGCGACTTTCGACATGCCACGCGCTTTCACGATATCGGCAAGAGCCGACAGGAGAATGTCGGAGTCGCCGGAGGCAAGCGCCTCGTTCAGATATGCCGCGATGGCCTCTTCGCTATCGAGATAGTCGGATGCGTCAAAAGCCGAAATGTGAGTCGAGTTCATTTCCGTTCCTGTCTGATTCGTTGCCACATGGCCTTCGCTCGGGCGATATCAGATATCTGCCCTTGCTTGCTTCCCCCGGCCAACAGTAGGTACACCGTCGAGCCGTCACGCACGTAATACACACGATAGCCCGCGCCTGTGTGAACCAGCATTTCCCACACGCTGCCGCCCACGTCGTGAACAATCGCCGAAATTTCCCAGAGCGGCGCGTTTGATCCGAACCAGGATGGCGGCTCTTGCCAACACATCAGTCACGCCCAACAGCCACACCGAAAAGTCGTGCGTTTGATTGATTGTGTTCGTCATGCGCGCGGATCCCAGATAACGTTAAGTGGGATGCCTTGATGAAGTGTATCCTTATGGATACGAAAACTCAAGGCATCATTGAAGAAAGCAGTGATCTGATCCTGGTGGCTCGGAAATGAGCATAGGAGTGGAGGTGTCACTGTGATTGGTCGCGCGAGCTTTCTGCAGTCGGCCTAATGGCTAACGTGGGCAGCGCCCTGAAAATCGTGCTTTCTGTCCCGCTACAATCATCGAAACACTTGGCAAAAGGACAACCCCATGGACCTGATCATTCGGCGCGCAGCGCTCGCGCATTCCCGCGATCTGGTGGACATCGGCATCGAAGGCGGCCGCTTTGCTGCAATCGAACCGCAGCTCGCGGCGAGCGCGCCTGAGGAAATCGATGCGGCGGGTTCTCTCGTCACCGCACCGTTCGTCGACGCGCATTTCCACATGGACGCCACGTTGTCCTATGGTTTGCCGCGTGTGAACGCATCGGGCACGCTGCTGGAAGGGATCGCGTTATGGGGTGAGTTGAAGCCCGAGCTAACACAAGAAGCGTTGGTCGATCGGGCGATGCAGTACTGCGATTGGGCCGTTGCGCGCGGCCTGCTCGCGATTCGCTCGCACGTTGATGTCTGCGATCCGCGTCTGCTCGCCGTGGAAGCGCTGCTCGAAGTAAAGCGTCGCGTGAAGCCGTATCTCGACTTGCAACTCGTCGCGTTTCCGCAGGACGGCGTTTTGCGCAGCAAGGCCGCGTTCGAGAACCTGAAGCGTGCGATATCCATGGGCGTCGATGTTGTGGGCGGAATTCCGCACTTCGAACGCACAATGGCCGACGGCGCGGAGTCTGTGCGCATCCTTTGCGAGTTCGCGGCGGAGAAGGGGCTGCGCGTGGACATGCATTGCGATGAATCGGATGATCCAATGTCGCGCCATATCGAAACGTTGGCGGCACAAACGCATCGGCTGGGTTTGCAGGGGCGCGTCACGGGTTCGCACCTTACATCGATGCATTCCATGGACAACTATTACGTTAGCAAGCTGATCCCGCTGATACGCGATTCCGGCGTGGCCGCGATCGCGAACCCGTTGATCAACATCACGCTGCAGGGCCGCGCCGACACCTACCCCAAGCGCCGCGGCATGACGCGCGTGCCGGAGTTGATGGCAGCGGGCGTGGACGTAGCGTTTGGCCACGACTGCGTGATGGACCCGTGGTACAGCCTGGGCTCCGGCGACATGCTGGAAGTGGCGCATATGGGCTTGCACGTCGCGCAGATGACGGGCATTGACGCCATGCGTGCCGCGTTCGAAGCGGTGACTACGACGCCGGCGAAGATCCTGGGTATCGAAGGGTACGGGATTGCGGTGGGTAACAACGCGGATTGCGTGATGCTGGACGCGCGTGATCCGGTTGAAGCCATTCGATTGCGAGCGGCGCGCACGGCAGTGCTTCGTCGCGGAAAGGTGGTCAGCCGCGCGCCAACAATGCGAGCGAAACTCAGCCTGGAAGGGCGGCCGGAGGAAGTGAGTTTCCGGCTGGATCGATAAGACGAGCAGCCTCGAAAATCGCGTGAAGGAGAATTAAAAAAGCCGTTCCAACTTGCGCTGGAACGGCCGGCTGAGGTCATACAAGCGGCATTGATTCCGTCATGACCTCAATGCGCCGTCTCCGGCGACATGCCGTTATGCCGCAGTAACGCATCAATATTCGGCTCGCGGCCGCGGAATGCCTTGAACGAGTCCATCGCTGGCCGGCTACCGCCCACTTCAAGAATTTCACGACGGTACCGGGTACCCGTTGTCGCATCCAGCACTGATCCACCGCCAAGCTTCGCGGCTTCCTCGAACGCCGCATACGCATCCGCCGACAACACTTCCGCCCACTTGTAGCTGTAGTACCCGGCGGCATACCCGCCCGCGAAAATGTGCGTGAAGGTATTGGTCCAGCGGGAGAAGGGCGCTTGCGGCACGACGTGGAAACGCTCGTTGATCTCGCGCGCGAAGTCGTTGACATTGATCGAGCCGGCCGGATCGTAGTCGCTGTGAAGCTGGATATCGAACATGGAGAGCACGATCTGGCGTAACGTGCCCAGACCGCTCTGGAAGTTCTTTGCGGCCAGCATCTTGTCGAACAGTTCGCGTGGCAGTGTGGCGCCCGTGTCCACGTGGCCGGACATGTCGGTGAGCACGTCCCACTCCCAGCAGAAGTTCTCCATGAACTGCGACGGCAGTTCGACCGCATCCCATTCCACGCCGTTGATACCCGATACCCCGAGTTCATCGACACGCGTCAGCATGTGATGCAGGCCGTGCCCGAATTCATGGAACAGGGTGATGACTTCGTCGTGCGTAAAGCACGCAGGCTTGCCGCCAACGGGCGCGGAGAAGTTGCAGGTCAGATATGCCACCGGGGTCTGCACGCCGCCTTCACGGCGTTTGTGCCGCGAGCGGGCGTCGTCCATCCAGGCGCCGCCGCGTTTGCCTTCGCGTGCATACAGATCCAGATAGAACTGCGCGACGAGCGTTCCGTCCTTGTTTTCAACGCGGAAAAAGCGCACTTCCGGATTCCAGACGGCGGCGTCATCGCGACGGATGCTCACGCCGAACAGCGTTTCCGTGACCTTGAACAATCCCTTCAACACGGCTTCTTGCGGGAAGTACTGCTTCACTTCGTTTTCCGAGAACGAATAACGCTGCTGGCGCAGGCGTTCTGCGGCGAAGGTGGAGTCCCACGGCTGCAATTCCGGCATGCCGAGCTGAGTCGCGGCGAACGCACGCAATTCCATCCAGTCCTTCTCTGCGTGCGGGCGGGCGCGCACGGCCAGGTCCTCGAGGAACGCGACCACCTGTGCCGGCGATTCCGCCATCTTCGGCGCAAGCGACACTTCGGCGAAATTCTGATACCCGAGCGCGTGCGCTTCTTCTGCGCGCAGCTTCAACTGCTCGACAACGTTCGCGGTGTTGTCCCACCCGGCTTGGCCGTTGCCATAGTTCGGACCCAGTTCGGACGCGCGCGTCACATAGGCGCGATACATCGCTTCACGCAATGGCCGATGTTCGGCGTACTGCATCACGGGGAAGTACGACGGGAAATGCAGCGTGAACTTCCAGCCCTCGCTGCCTTCTTTCTGCGCCGCTTCACGAGCCGCCTCGATTACGTCTTCCGGCAAACCCGCGAGTTCGCTCTCCTTGGTCACGACATACGAGAACGCGTTGGTGGCGTCGAGAACGTGGTCGGAGAATGCCTTCGACAACGCCGCCTGTTCTTCCTGAACGCGCGCAAACCGGGGTTTTTTATCTTCGGGCAACTCGGCGCCCGACAAACGGAAACCGCGCAGCTCGTTGCTGAGCATTTTCTTCTGCTCGACGGAAAGCGATGCGTGCTCTTCGCTCGCCGCAATCGCCTTGTATTTCTCATAGAGCGCCAAATTCTGTCCGACGCTCGCTGAAAACTCGGTCACGCGTGGCAAATTCTCGGCGTGGGCGGCGCGTAATTCGGGAGTATCGGCGACGGCATTCAGGTGGCCGATTACGCCCCACGCCCGCGACAGCCGTTCGCTCGCACGTTCCACGCTTTCCACGATGTCCTGCCAGGTAGCCGGTGTCTCGGGCGCGCTGGCGTGATCGACGGCGGCTTTGGCATCGGCGAGCAGCACGTCGAGCGCCGGCGTTACGTGTTCCGGCTTGATGTCGCCGAAGCGAGGCAGGTCGGAGAAGTCGAGAAGGGGGTTGCTTGGGGCTTGGGTCTGAGCCTGATTCGCGGTATTCGCTGGTGTCGAATTGGACATGACTCTCCCGGTCTCGGATAAAAATGGATGCGACGATGAATGTGAAGCCGCGCCAGACACAGAAAGTATGCGATTCCGGCGGTTGGCCCATTCACTATTGTGGGGACGCCTCTGCCGATTCTCAAATCGATTCTGGCTAAGACGGTGATTTACCTGATCGGTGCGCCGGCTTGGCGTATTAGCGCGGCAATCCGGTAGCCGTTGTGCCCATCATGCTTGTAAGCGTTGAAGCGCGCCGCCAACACGGCTTAATCCCGGTCCTGCTGCATCGCGCGCTCGGCGGCTTCGATGGTATTAACCAGCAGCATGGTGATGGTCATCGGCCCGACGCCGCCCGGCACAGGTGTGATGAAACCGGCCACTTCCTTCACGCCCGCGAAATCCACATCGCCGCAGAGTTTGCCGTTCTCGTCGCGATTCATGCCGACGTCGATGACTGTTGCGCCCGGTTTGACCATGTCGGTCGTCAGGATGTTGCGCCGGCCGGTTGCGGCGACAACCACATCCGCGTTGCGGGTCAGCGCGGCGAGATCGCGCGTTTTGCTGTGCGTGATGGTGACCGTGGCGCCGGCTCCGAGCAGGAGCATGGCCATTGGCTTGCCGACGATATTCGAGCGCCCGATCACGACTGCGTTTGCGCCTTCCAGCGGGATGTCATGCGCTTCGAACATTTTCATGACGCCGTAGGGCGTGCACGGGCGAAACAGCGGTTTTCCGGTCATCAGCGCACCGGCGTTTTCGACATTGAAACCATCTACGTCTTTCGCCGGGGCAATGGCTTCGATGACCTTGTGGCTATCGATATGCTTCGGCAACGGCAATTGCACCAGGATCCCATGCACGTTCGGGTCGTTGTTCAGGTCGTCGAGCCGCGCCAGCAATTCGCTTTCGGTGAGCGTAGACGGGAAACGGTCGAACACCGAATGCAAGCCATTGTCTTGACAGGCTTTTACCTTGTTGCGGACGTAGACCTCGCTGGCCGGATTTTCGCCGACGAGAATGACTGCCAGGCCGGGCTGCTGCCCACGGGCGGTCAGGGCGGCGGCGCGTACGGCGACATCGGCGCGAAGGGTCTTGGAGAGGGCATTGCCGTCGATGATTTGGGCGGTCATAGGAGGTCTGGGCGGAGGACAAGTCCGCTGCTTTTCTTGAGGGCGCAGGGTCGCAGGGGGCCGGTTGCGCCAGTGCGGCGCGGCTTTGCGGTCGGTGCTTGATTATACCGGACGGGGATTTTCGCCGGTGCGGCTGCCGGGCCGATGGCCGGTTCGCGTTGGCTGACTGTTGTGAAGCTGTTTTGAAACTTTTCGTCACAGGCCGGGACGGGCGGTTGGCTTCAGTCCGGCAAAAAACCACTTCCACCGAGGCGCAAAAAACACCCCTCGGCGTATCAGGCAGAACAGCTAAACCCTATTGAGCCTGCTGCGTTTGCGGCTTGTTGGAAAGTGCCAGCCGGAGCAAATCCGCAACGGTATTGACCGACAGCTTTTCCATGATGTTCGCGCGATGCGCTTCAACCGTCTTGATACTGATGCCAAGGTCATCGGCGATCTGCTTGTTCAGGCGTCCCGCAATGATCCGCTCCAGTACCTGATGTTCCCGCGCTGTCAGCTTGCCCAGACGCTCCGCCGCGGCGCGCTGCTGCTGCACGCTCGAACTCTCGGTACGAGCCTTGTCCAGCATGCGTTCAACAAGTTTCCGCAACTCGGCTTCATCAAACGGTTTTTCGATGAAATCCATTGCGCCCTTCTTCATGGTCGAGACGGCCATCGGCACGTCGCCGTGACCCGTCACGAAGATGATCGGCAGCAAGGAATTTTCCGCAATCAGCCGTTCCTGCAATTCGAGACCGCTCATGCCGGACATCCGTACGTCCAGTATCAGGCACGAGATCGCGCCGGAATGGGCGATCGGGAGGTACGCATCGAGGTACGCCTCAGCGCTCGCAAAACACGAGACGCGGTAGCCATTGGCTTCAAGCAGCCAGCGCAAAGAATCACGCACGGCTTCATCGTCGTCGACGACAAAGACGGTTTCCTGAGTGGTCACTGTGCTCATAGCTCTCCCGTAACAGTTTGTTGTGTGGGTTGATGACTGAGAGCTTCCGGTCCGTTACTGCCCGGACCATCGACTTCTCCGATTGGCAAACTGCAATGGAATGTGGCGCCCGTCACGTTGCCGGAGGCATCGATATTGTTCACCACCCAAAGACGTCCACGATGCGATTCAATGATCGATCGGCAAATGTTCAAGCCCATGCCCATACCGTCGGACTTGGTGCTGTAGAAGGGTTCAAACAGGCGCTCCGCCGTGGCTTCATCCACACCCGGCCCCTGGTCCACTACGCTCACGCAGACGAAACCGCCGTCCACGCGCTGTACGATCACGCGGATCACCGGATCAACGGCGTTCGGCTTGGCGTCGTGCATGGCTTCGGCTGCGTTCTTCAGCAGGTTCACGAGCACTTGCTCGATCAGCACCGGGTCCACATGGATCACGGGCATGCGCGAGCGGATCTCGGTGAGAATCCGGATCTTGCGTTTGCGCGCTTCGATTTCCGCGAGACCGACGGCGTCCGCCACGATATCAGCCACACGCGTAGGCTGGCGTTTCGGTTCGCTGCGTTTCACGAATTCGCGGATGCGTTTGATGATCATGCCTGCACGCACCGCCTGCTGTGCGGTTTTTTCGAGTACGGGCAACAGCGCGTCCTGCGTCATGCGGCCCGATTTGACCAGCGCGACACAACCGGAACAATAGTTATTGATCGCAGCCAAAGGCTGGTTCAGCTCGTGCGCCAGCGACGACGCCATTTCACCCATCGTCATCAAACGGCTGGTGAACTGCAGCTTTTCTTCCTGCTGATCGGCCAGTTCCTGCGCCTGCTTGCGCGTGGTGATGTCGGTCGCGATCTGCATCTGCGCGAGGTGCCCGTCCACCCACTGAATGTACTGGCGGCGCACTTCGAACCACTTCTGGATGCTCTCCACATACACTTCCTGCGCGTCCGAGGTGCTTTCGGTCAGCGCTGTGGCGGGCAGGCCTGCATACGTATCGACCATGTCGATGGAATCCGACGACGCCTGGGCCGTATCGAAACCCGCACCCGCAAGTTCGAGATGGCCGTCCGGCCGAATCCCGAACAGGTGCCGGTAATAGCGGTTCGCAAACAGCAGTTCGGCTTCGTCGGCGGCGAGCACGGAGACGGCCGCATCGAGGCTTTCCAGCACGGTCGTGAAGCGTTCGTGTGCAGCGGCGAGATCTTCCCGGGCGCGGCGCGGCTCGGTAATGTCGGTCATGGACGACATCCACCCGGTCTGCCGCCCCGAACTATCGATTAGCGGCGACACGTAAAGCCGCGCGTGGAAGAACGATCCGTCCTTGCGGCGCACGCGCAACTCGAAGCCCGAGGAGGGGGCCTTGCCGCGCAGGGTCATGTCGAGTTGCCGCTGCATTTCCGGATAAGCGTCTTTCGGCCAGTACGGAAAGGGCGCCACTTTGGACACGAGATCGCTTTCGTCCCAGCCGGTCATCCGGCAAAACGCCGGATTCACGTGCGTGATCCGGCCGTGCATGTCGAGCACGCGCATGCCGATCAGCACTGAATTTTCCATCGCGCGGCGGAAAAACGCCTCGGCGTAGAGCGCTTGTTGTGCCTCAAAGCGCTGCCGCGTGTGTTTCCAGAGGCTCCACAAGCTCCACAACACAAAACATGACAAACCCGCGACCAGCCAGACGAGCGTGTTGTTGGTGAAATTCGTGAGTTGCGGATACGAATAAACGCGTACCGATACCCCTTGGCCTGGCGGATCGAGCGGCAGGTCGTAGAACATGTCGCGCGGAAGACGCGGCCGGCTGGACGTGGTGGCGAGCTCGCGATTGTTCAGGTCGGTGATCGAAATCTTGTACTTCGCGGAGAGTTCGCTGGGGATGTCGTGCTTGAGAATCCCCTCGATGGAAAACACCGCGGCAATGGAACCGAGAAAATCGCGATCGCGATAAACCGGCGTCTGCAACGTGATGTAGCCGTTGCCGAGATCGTCATACAGAAGCGGGGAATAGACCTGGCGGCGGCTGGTGCGGGCTTCGTCGAACGCGGACTGGACGGCGTCGTCCATCTGCGCGTCCGTGGGCTTGGCGAGTCGCGAGCCGAGCACGGGCAGCGGGGTATTGGGCCAGCGAGGTTTGTGCTGCGCCGTGTACCAGTTCATGTAGAGGATCTCGGGGTGCCCCTGCATGATGTCGCCGGTGGAATTCTGGAACGACTGCGGGTCCCCGTGGCCAGTCGCGATGTCGCGCGCCAAGGCCTGGATCTGCTCCTGCGCGCCAGTCATGGAAAGCCTGATTTGCTGCTGCGCCCAAGCCACGTTACGGTAGAGCGTGTCTTCCTGCTGTTGCTGTTCGCGCCGGTTGAGACTCCACAGGATCAGGCTCATCACGACCAGGAAGACCAGGATCGAAATCAGTGGGGTCAGCAAGTACGAGTTTGACCACCACGGTCCGTGGTGCCAGCGGGTCGGCGCCGAGTCGTTGGGCTTGCCCGACGAACGCGCCGAGCGTGCGAAAAGCCGTTCGGTCAACATGCGCGCAATTGTAACGCAGCGCCACACTGTTAAATGGCGTAAAAAGTCTTGAAAAGGCCCGCAATTGATCGCAAGGACACCAACGCGACTATCAAAAAGTCCTTATTCCACGGTGCATTGCAGCATTTTTCCGCATTATGAGATTGTCTCTCATGATTCGAAAAATTGCTTGCGCTACCGTTCTGAGGCTCTTTAGAATTGCCGCACGCGCGCTTGTCCCTCATTGTTTTCCGCGATTGTGTCTTGCGGATGGCTTAAAGGCTCGCGTCGTCTGTTCACAGAGCGTTCCTCAAATCAGGAGACGAGCATGTCCGCTGTACCCGACGAAGTGATGAAATATGTCGCCAACGCCAAGGACGACGAAGATCCCCAGGAAACCGCTGAGTGGCTTGAAGCCCTCGACGGTGTGATTTCGGCAGTAGGCCCGGATCGCGCCCACTACCTGATTGAAAAGCAGATCGAATTCGCGCGCGTGCACGGCGAACATCTGCCGTTTTCGGCTAACACCCCGTACATCAACACCATCCCGGTCGCTGCCCAGTCGAAGATTCCGGGCGACCAGGACATCGAACACAAGATCCGGTCGTACACGCGCTGGAACGCCATTGCCATGGTGCTGCGCGCCGGCAAGGACACGAACGTGGGCGGGCACATTGCTTCGTTCGCGTCGGCGGCCACGCTTTATGACGTCGGTTTCAACCATTTCTGGCACGCACCGTCCGCTGAACATGGCGGCGATCTCGTGTTCGTCCAGGGCCATTCGTCGCCCGGCGTGTACTCGCGTGCGTTCCTGCTCGGACGCCTGAAAGAGAGCCAGCTCGATAACTTCCGCCAGGAAGTGGGCGGCGAAGGCATTTCGTCGTATCCGCATCCGTGGCTGATGCCGGACTTCTGGCAGTTCCCGACCGTGTCCATGGGCCTCGGCCCGATCATGGCGATCTATCAGGCGCGTTTCATGAAGTACCTGGACGCGCGCGGCATCATCAAGGCAGGTACCCGCAAGGTCTGGGCATTCCTCGGCGACGGCGAAACGGACGAGCCGGAATCGCTCGGCGCGATCGGCATGGCCGGCCGTGAACGGCTCGACAATCTCGTCTTCGTGATCAACTGCAACCTGCAGCGTCTCGACGGCCCGGTGCGCGGCAACGGCAAGATCATCCAGGAACTGGAAAGCGAATTCCGCGGCGCCGGCTGGAACGTGATCAAGGTGGTGTGGGGCAGCCGCTGGGACTCGCTTTTCGCCCGCGACAAAACCGGTGCGCTGATGCGCCGGATGATGGAAGTGGTCGACGGCGAATACCAGACCTACAAGTCGGAGTCGGGCGCCTACGTGCGCGAGCATTTCTTCAACACGCCGGAACTCAGGGCGATGGTGGCGGAATGGTCCGACGAGGACATCTGGAACCTGAATCGCGGCGGTCATGATCCGCACAAGATTTACGCGGCCTACACGGAAGCATCGAAGACGAAGGGTCAGCCGACCGTCATCCTCGCCAAGACCATCAAGGGTTATGGCATGGGCGAAGCTGGCCAGGCGATGAACATCACCCACCAGCAGAAGAAGCTGCACACGGATCAGCTGAAGAAATTCCGCGATCAGTTCAGGCTGCCGATTCCCGACGACCAGATCGCCGACGTGCCGTACCTGACGTTCGAAGAAGGTTCGAAGGAACTCGAGTACATGCGCGCTCGCCGCCAGGAACTGGGTGGTTATCTGCCGGCGCGCCGGCAGAAGGCCGAGTCGCTGCCGGTGCCGGATCTGTCGGCGTTCGAGCCGGTGTTGAAGGGCACGGGCCCGGGCCGCGAGATTTCCACGACCATGGCGTTCGTGCGGATCCTCAACATCCTGCTGAAGGACAAGGCGCTCGGCAAACGCATCGTGCCGATCGTCCCGGATGAATCGCGTACGTTCGGTATGGAAGGTTTGTTCCGCCAGATCGGTATCTGGAATCAGGACGGCCAGAAGTACGTGCCGGAAGATTCCGACCAGCTGATGTTCTATCGTGAATCGGAAACCGGTCAGATCCTGCAGGAAGGGATCAACGAAGCCGGCGGGATGTGTGACTGGATCGCGGCCGCGACGTCGTATTCGACGCACGGCGAGATCATGATCCCGTTCTACATCTTCTATTCGATGTTCGGCTTCCAGCGTATCGGCGACTTGGCATGGGCAGCCGGCGACATGCGTTCGCGCGGTTTCCTGCTGGGCGGCACGGCTGGACGCACGACGCTTAACGGCGAAGGCCTGCAGCACGAAGACGGCCATTCGCTGATGTGGGCGGCGTCGGTGCCGAACTGCGTGAGCTACGACCCGACCTTCGGTTACGAACTCGCGGTGATCATGCAGGACGGTTTGCGTCGCATGGTGGCGGATCAGGAAGACGTGTATTACTACGTCACGGTGATGAACGAGAACTACGAACACCCGGCGATTCCGCAGGGCGATTCGGTCGCCACCGACATCATCAAGGGCATGTATTCGTTCCGCAAATCGGATGCCGACGCAAAGACGCCGCGCGTTCAACTGATGGGCGCGGGCACGATCTTCAATGAAGTGATCGCCGCCGCTGATCTGCTGAAGAACGACTGGAACGTCGCCGCCGATCTCTGGAGCGTCCCGAGCTTTACGGAACTGGCACGCGAAGGCGCGCAAGTGGAGCGCTGGAACCTGCTGCATCCGACGGAGGAACGCCAGGTCGCGCACGTGACGAAGCTGCTGAAGGACGCGAAAGGTCCGGTGGTGGCATCGACGGATTATGTGCGTGCACTCGTCGACCAGATCCGCGGTTATGTGCCGAACAAGTTTGTCGTGCTCGGCACGGACGGTTACGGCCGTTCGGACACGCGCGAAAGACTGCGTCACTTCTTCGAAGTCGACCGCTACTGGGTCACCGTCGCGGCGCTCAATGCGCTGGCCGACGAAGGCACGATCGACCGCAAGCTTGTCGCCGACGCGATCAAGAAGTACGCGCTCGACCCCGCCAAACCCAACCCGATGACGGTTTAACGCATCGGCCCCCGAGTGTTGTTGCGCGAAGTCGCCTTGCCCAAAAGCAGGGCGATTTTCGTGTCGCGACCCAGGAGACAATAAACAATGAGTCAAGCGATCGAAGTCAAGGTGCCGGATATCGGCGATTACACGGACATTCCGGTGATCGAAGTGCTGGTGAAAGTCGGGGACACCGTCGAGAAGGAGCAATCGCTCGTTACGCTCGAATCCGACAAAGCGACCATGGACGTGCCAAGTTCGGCCGCCGGCGTCGTGAAGGAAGTGAAGGTCAAGGTTGGCGACAACGTCTCGGAAGGCGCGTTGATCGTCGTGCTGGAAGCGGCCGGATCTGGCGCTGCTGCTGCGCCGAAGGCCGCTGAAAAGCCCGCTGAAGCACCTGCGCAGGAAAAGGCTGCGGCCCCTGCACCGGCTGCGTCGTCGGGCGGTGGATCGGTTGAAGTGAAGGTGCCGGATATTGGCGACTTCAAGGACATTCCGGTCATCGAAGTGAATGTGAAGGTGGGCGACACGGTCGAGAAGGAGCAATCGCTCGTCACGCTCGAATCCGATAAAGCCACCATGGACGTGCCGTCGCCCGCAGCCGGCACGGTCAAGGAACTCAAGGTCAAGGTCGGCGACAACGTCTCGGAAGGCTCGTTGATTCTCGTGCTGGAAGGCGGTGCCGGATCGGCTCCCGCGGCGGCGCCTGCTGCTGCGGCACCGAAACAGGAAGCGCCTTCAGACGCTACGCCTAAATCTGCGCCTGCCCAGAAAGAAGCACCGTCCGCACTCGCTCTCGCACCGGCCATTCCGGCTGGCGAAGGGGCGCGTACGTCGAGCCACGCGTCGCCGTCAGTGCGCAAGTTTGCGCGTGAACTGGGCGTTGACGTGTCGAAGGTGACGGGCACGGGCCACAAGAGCCGCATCACGCAAGCTGACGTCACCGCGTTCGTGAAGGGCGTGATGAGCGGTCAGGGTAAAGCGCCGGCGGCCGCTGCCGCAGCGCCGGCCGGTGGCGGCGAGTTGAACCTGCTGCCGTGGCCGAAGGTCGACTTTACGAAGTTCGGTCCGGTCGATCCGAAGCCGCTGTCGCGCATCAAGAAGATTTCGGGTGCGAACCTGCATCGCAACTGGGTCATGATTCCGCACGTCACGAACAACGACGAAGCCGATATCACCGACCTCGAAGCGTTGCGCGTGACGCTGAACAAGGAAAACGAAAAGGCCGGCGTGAAGTTCACCATGCTCGCGTTCGTGATCAAGGCGGTAGTTGCCGCGTTGAAGAAATTCCCGACGTTCAACGCGAGCCTTGACGGCGACAACCTCGTCTTCAAGCAGTATTACAACATCGGTTTTGCCGCCGATACCCCGAACGGCTTGATGGTTCCGGTGATTCGCGACGCGGACAAGAAGGGCCTCGTCGACGTCGCCAAGGAAATGGCCGATCTGTCGAAGGCCGCTCGCGAAGGGAAGCTCAAGCCCGACCAGATGCAAGGCGGATGCTTCTCGATTTCGTCGCTGGGCGGGATTGGCGGGACGCATTTCACGCCGATCATCAATGCGCCTGAAGTGGCAATCCTGGGGTTGTCGCGGGGGGCGATGAAGCCGGTGTGGGACGGCAAGGCGTTTGTACCTCGCCTGATTCTGCCTTTGTCGCTGTCTTACGATCATCGGGTTATCGATGGCGCCGAGGCCGCGCGGTTCAATGCCTATCTTTCTGCTGTGCTGGCGGATTTCCGTCGTGTGAGTTTGTGATTTTTTTGGCTGGCGGACCGCTTTGATGTAGTCCGCCAGCCGCGTCATTGAACTTGCATTGCACTGCATTTTGCTAGTCGCCCCTGTGCGGGGCGGCACTTGTTTTCTTTGAATTGCCAAAGAAAGCAAGCAAAGAAAGGCAAGTCTGCCGACGGCAGAGCCAGGGGCTACGCGTTGCGTCCTTTAGTTCTGCCCGCTTCCTTCTTAGGGGACAACATGAGTCTCACCGAACTTAAAGTACCCGATATCGGCGATTTCAAAGACGTCGATGTCGTCGAAGTGAATATCAAGGCCGGCGACGCCATCGAGAAAGAACAGGGCGTCCTCACCCTCGAATCCGATAAAGCCTCCATCGAGGTCCCAAGCGACGTCGTGGGCACGGTCAAGGAAGTCAAGGTCAAAGCCGGCGATAAAGTCTCGCAAGGCACCGTGATCGCGTTGGTGGAAACGGCCGATGCAGGTAGCGAAAAGCCTGCAGCACCGGCAGCGGCCGCTTCCAAGCCTGCTGAACCAAAACCCGCAGGCGGTGGATCGCAAGACGTGAAGGTGCCGGATATCGGCGATTTCACCGACATTCCCGTCATCGAAATTCACGTGAACGTTGGCGATACGGTCGAGAAGGAACAATCGCTGGTCACGCTCGAATCCGATAAAGCCACCATGGATGTACCGTCGCCTGCCGCGGGCACGGTCAAGGAAGTCAAGGTCAAGATCGGCGACAACGTCTCCGAAGGCTCGGTGATTCTCACGCTCGAAGGCCAGGGCGCCGGTGCCGGCCAGGCCGAGGAAAAGCCGAAGACGGCTGCGCCGCAACCGGCCGAAAAAGCCGCGGCTGCGCCTGCACCAAGGGCCGCATCGTTCTCCGGTTCGGCCGATATCGAATGCGACATGCTCGTGCTCGGCGCCGGTCCCGGCGGTTATTCAGCCGCGTTCCGCGCAGCGGATCTCGGCATGAATACGGTCATTGTCGAACGGTATGAAACGCTTGGCGGCGTGTGCCTGAACGTTGGCTGCATTCCGTCGAAAGCGTTGCTTCACGCGGCTGCCATCACTGACGCAGCGAAGGAACTCGCGCACCACGGCATTTCCTTCGGTGAACCGACTATCGATCTCGACAAGCTTCGCGACTTCAAGTCGGGCGTTGTCAAGAAGCTGACTGGCGGACTGGCCGGCATGGCGAAGGCGCGCAAGGTCCAGGTGGTCACGGGTGTCGGCAAGTTCGTCGGCCCGAACCACATGGAGATTGAAGGCGCGGGCGGCAAAAAGGTCGTGCAGTTCAAGAACTCGATCATCGCGGCGGGTTCACAGGCTGTGAAGCTGCCGTTCATGCCGGAAGATCCGCGCGTAGTGGATTCAACCGGTGCGCTCGAATTGCGCCAGATCCCGAAGCGCATGCTCGTGATCGGCGGCGGCATCATCGGCCTGGAAATGGCGACGGTGTATGCGTCATTGGGCGCGGAAATCGACGTCGTCGAAATGCTCGATATCCTGATGGCAGGTGCCGATCGCGATCTCGTGAAGGTATGGGAGAAGTTCAACGCCAAGCGTTTCGCGAACGTCATGCTCAAGACGAAAACGACCAAGGCGGAAGCGAAGGACGACGGCATCTACGTGAGTTTCGAAGGCGAAAAAGCGGCCGCCGAAGCACAACGTTATGACCTCGTGCTCGTGGCGGTTGGCCGCAGCCCGAACGGCGGCAAAATCGGCGCGGACAAGGCCGGCGTGGCGGTGACGGATCGTGGGTTCATCAACGTCGACAAGCAGTTGCGCACGAACGTCGAACATATTTTTGCCATTGGCGATCTGGTCGGTCAGCCGATGCTCGCGCACAAGGCCGTGCACGAAGGCCACGTGGCGGCAGAAGCGGCGCATGGCGAAAAGTCCTACTTCGACGCGATGCAAATCCCGTCCGTGGCCTACACGGATCCCGAAGTGGCGTGGGCCGGCAAGACCGAAGACCAGTGCAAAGCCGAAGGCATCAAGTACGGAAAGGCCACGTTCCCTTGGGCGGCATCGGGCCGGGCGATCGCGAACGGTCGCGACGAAGGTTTCACCAAACTCATCTTCGACGAAGAAACGCACCGGATCATTGGCGGCGGGATCGTGGGATTGAACGCGGGTGACCTGATCAGCGAAGTGTGCCTGGCGATCGAGATGGGCGCGGACGCTGAGGATATCGGCAAGACGATCCATCCGCACCCGACGCTCGGCGAGTCGATCGGTATGGCGGCTGAATTGTATGAAGGTGTGTGTACGGACTTGCCGCCGCAGCGCAAGAAGTAGGGTGCTGTGGCTGGCTGAATGAGCGGCGTGTTCTGTCAGGAATGCGCAGCTTTTTTTTGCAGGCTTATGCCTTGAACTCGGTTTGCCGAGGTGGTGAGAACACGAAAAAAAACCGTCCCAACTTTCGTTGGAACGGTTTTCTGTGCAGCCTGACCGTCTCGCGGCCACACCGGTGTTGCCGGTGCCGCCGCGTGCAAATGAATTCGCTTAGACAGTCTTCTTGGCGGCGCGCGAAGCTTGAGCCGTAGCTTGCGATGCAGCCTTCGTGGCGGCCGTAGCGGCTGCGTTGAAGTTGCTTTCCGCGATTTCGACAGCTTGCTTGCTTGCCTTGTGGATCGTTTCGTACGTGGTGTTGGCGGCAGTGATGGCCGACTTCATCACTGCAACAGCCGTTTCCGAACCTGCCGGTGCGTTCTTCGCGACGTTTTCTACGAGCGTTTGCACCTTGCGATTCTGGTCTTCGTACTGCTCTTCGGCGACACGGGCGAATTCAGCTTGCGTCGCCGATGCGATTTCATACAGGTGACGGCCATACGACAGCGCCTTTTCCGCGACCGGCTGAGCCAGGCTGGCTTGCAGTGCGAGCAGTTCTTGCGCATCCTTCACCGACAACACGCGTTGCGCGTTTTCCTGGCCTTCAGCCAGCGTCGACTTCACAACTTGCAGGTTCAATTCAAGCAGCTTTTCCAAGCCTTCAAATGCCTTGTTCGTCAGACCGAAGAGGGTATCGAACTGAGCTTTGTTTGCAGCGGCGATTTGTTCCGGGGTCAAAAGGGTCATGTCACGCTCCTGAAAGATTCGACCCATCATCAGCGCGGGTCGTGGGTTTTGGCGGAGACCGGAAATCCGGAAACCGTATGAGGCGATCAGCTATTGGTGCGTCGCAACATGGAGCCTATTCTAGGCATATTCCGATAGATGTCAAGCGTCTTTTTGTGCGACGCAACATCGTACGAATGCTTATTAAACAATGGCTTACGAGGACACTTCTTTGTAGTGGAACTACATTTCGAGATACGGTGCACCAGCTTGGGGCGGAGAACGCAGGCGGTGTCGATGCTAGGATCCCAAGTCCGGAAAAGTGGAATTTGATTTCGAATGAAGGCGTTTTATAGCGATCGCTTCGTACTGCCGTTGCCGGCTGGCCATCGGTTTCCCATGCAAAAATATTACCTTTTGCGTGAGCGGGTGCAGGCCGAACTGCCCGAGGTGAAGCTGGACGAAGCGCCGGTCGCGGCCGATTCCGAGTTGGCGCGCGTTCATGCGGCCGACTATATCGAGCGTGTCGCGACCGGGGCGCTGGATGCGCGCGAGCAGCGGGAGATCGGCTTTCCGTGGTCGCCAGAAATGGTGGAGCGCGCGAGGCGCTCCGTCGGGGCAACGATTGCTGCTTGTCACGCTGCCCGCCAAAGCGGATTCGCGGTGAATCTGGCAGGCGGCACGCATCATTCATATGCGTCGCACGGCGCTGGATTCTGTGTGTTCAACGACGCGGCTGTCGCGGCCCGGGCACTACAGGCAGAGGCGCTGCAGCGCGGAGAGCGCACGCCGTTCATAGCAATAGTCGATCTGGATGTGCATCAGGGCAACGGGACCGCAGCCATTTTCCAGGACGATCCGAGTGTGTTCACGCTGTCGCTGCATGGCACATCGAACTACCCGTTCAGCAAGGAGATCAGCGATCTCGACGTCGCATTGCCCGACGGTTGCGGTGACGATACCTATGCGGAAGCACTGTCCGGGGCGTTATCGACGATGTTCGAGCGCTTTGAACCTGCCATGCTTATCTATCTGGCAGGTGCCGATCCGCACGTCGACGATCGCCTGGGGCGACTCGCGTTGAGCGTCGCCGGCCTCGCCAGGCGCGATTCCCTTGTATTCAGCGCCGCGGCCGCGCGAGATCTACCCGTGGCAATAACGATGGCCGGCGGTTACGGTCGCGATATTGACGTCACCGTCGACATTCATCTCCAGACCATTCAGCTTGCCGCAGTCGCGTTCGGTGCCCGGCGCGATTCAAGCACGCCCGATACACTGCGCTGGGCAAAATTCATTTGAAACGGTTTGAAACTCGGTAAACCAAATGTGTTAACTCGACGTTAACATTCGAAGTCGCCTGTCATCGTCAAAGTTTGTATGAACAAAAACTTTCGATGCCGGTCGAAATGCCGGTTGAGAATCGGCATTGCTTGCCGAATGCTTCGCTTCCTGTCGTTGTCCACACTATTAGTGAAATTTTTGCCTTGAGGGCAGCATCAGGAATTTTCCTCAAGTTTTACAAACTATTGCCGATAAGAGGCTGATAGCCAGGGTCGGGCAATGGCGTGTGGCAGTGAAAACGATTGCAGCATCAGCGATGATTTTTTACGATCGGAACTCAGAACTCATTCGCTCCGATAAATCGTGTCTTACAAAGCGGTTTAAGTAGTGCGGATAAGTGCTTAATATTGCTAATTTTTCGAAGCTTTACTACACTGGCGACACTCTCTCGCCGGTCCAGAACAGAACACTAATGAAAACCGAAATGTTTTCGTCGCTCAGGGTGATCCATAGCGTTGCAGTCCGCACCGCGCTGTCGGTCGCCGTGTCGGTGGCGCTCGCGACGTCTTTCGCGGCCGCACCGATCGACGCTTTTGCCAAGACCCCAACCTCGAAATCCACCAAGAAAGCCGTCAAGGGCGCAACTGTTGCGCCGCAAGCCAAGGCCGTCAAATCGTCGAAGGTTGCTGCACGCTCAGCCAGGGCAGTGAAGGGTGCGAAGGTCGCGCCAGTCGCTGCAGTGCAGGACGAAGAGACGCCGCGCGCTGCGCGCCGGCATCGCGTCAGTTACCGCATGGAGGCGCGCGGCCGCCGTGCCGCTGTACGTTCGGTGGCGTTCCAGCCGCGTCCACCCACAGTCGGCCAGGCGTTCGGCCTGCACGACACGCCGGACAGCCTCGCGTTACGTTCGAGTGTCGCCTACGTGGTGGACCAGAATACATCGGAGACACTCTTCGATAAAAACTCGCGGGCCGTGGTGCCTATCGCTTCGATCACGAAGCTGATGACGGCCATGGTCGTGCTCGATTCCAAGGCGCCGCTGACCGAGGAAATCACGGTAACCGACGAAGATCGCGACTACGAGAAGTTCACGGGTTCGCGTCTTTCGGTCGGCTCCGAGCTCAACCGCGAAGACATGCTGCATATCGCGCTGATGGCGTCGGAAAATCGCGCGGCTGCGGCGTTGTCGCGTTATTACCCGAATGGGCGTCCTGGCTTTATCGCCGCAATGAACGCCAAAGCGAAGCTGCTCGGCATGACCGACACGCATTTTGAGAATTCGACCGGGTTGACGAGCCAGAACGTATCGAGCGCGCGTGATCTCGTGAAGATGGTGAACGCGGCGTATCAGTACCCGCTGATTCGCAAGTTCTCGACCGATCGCAGCTATGACGTGTTTACCGGCAAGCGCAATATCGCCTATAACAGCACGAATGCGTTGATCCGGAATCCGAGCTGGGACATCGGCTTGCAGAAGACCGGCTTCATTAACGAAGCAGGCGAATGCATGGTGATGCAGACGACCATTCATGGCCGTCCGGTAGTAATGGTCTTGCTGGACTCATCGGGCAAGTATTCGCGTTTCGCCGATGCCGGCCGTTTGCGCGGGTTTCTGGAGAGCGAAACTGCTGGTGAACCGCATATCACCAGCGCCGATGCCGGCGGTGGCGGAACCTGAAGATCGTTGGGGAATCTGCGGTATCAGAATTGAAAAAACCGGCCTTATCGTTTGATAAGGCCGGTTTTTTTATTGCCCGTGGATCTTGCAAATGCTCTGGATTCCAGAATGTCAGCGCTGCTGTGAATCGGCGCTCGGTTCCGGCCGATACCCGAGCGAGCGTGAAATTTCCAGCGCGGTGCCGCTCAGTTGATTCAGCCACGAGTCTTGCAGCCGATCCGCGGGCGCTGAAAGCGACAGGCCGGCAACGAGCCGCCCTGTGTCGTCGTATATGCCGGCCGCGATGCAGCGCACGCCCAGTTCCAGTTCCTCATTATCGCGGGCGCACGCCTGGCTGCGCACGAACGACAATTCACGCTCGAGCTTGCCGATATCCGTAATGCTGTTCTGCGTATGGCCGGAGAGGCCCGTCCGCGTGGCGTAGGCGCGCACGCGGGAGGATTCGTCGGCGGCGAGGAATAGCTTTCCGACAGACGTCAGGTGCAGTGGCGCGCGGCCGCCGATGGCCCGCACGACCTGCATGCCGGAACGCTCGGAATAAGCCCGTTCTATATAGACGATCTCATCGCCCTGGCGCACCGAGAGGTTGACCGTCTGGCCTGTTTGCCGATGCAGTTCACGCATGGGCGGCATGGCGGCTTCGCGCACCGAGAGACGCGCCTTGACCAGGTTGCCGAGCTCGAGCAGTCGCATGCCCAGCCGGTACGTGCCGGGATCGGAGCGATCGACCAGACGGCACGTGACCATGTCGTTCAGGATGCGATGCGCGGTGGACGGATGCAGCGAGGTGCTCTGCGAGAGTTCTTTAAGGCTGACGGGGTCGGTGTGCGCGGCAAGCGCGTCGAGCAGGCGCATCATGCGCTCGATCACCTGTATGGACGTTCTGGATTCCGGGTTCGTATCGCTCATGGGGAAAATCAGTTGATACGTCAAACAGCGGAATGGTGATTGTATCTCGTATTGTGAAAAATGCGAAAGACTCGGCGGTACGGTTGCCCGCCCAATCTCGGCTTTCTGCAGACAATAAAAACCGCCCGGAACCAGGGGGAAAGGCGGGCGGTCTTGAGCACAACGAGGTGGGCAGAGGTTTAGTGGTTATGCTCGGGTTGCTGGGCCGAAGGTTTGCCCCAGAGAGATTGGCCGACATACGGTGTAGATCCGCGTGACTGCTGCGCCTGCGGCGCTGGCGCCGGCCGGCCCGGATTACCCGCCTGTGGTTGTGGCGGCCTGCCGCCCTGCGGTGCACCTGCTTGCGGTCCGCCGTGACCACCTCGGTCGCCGCCCCGGTCACCGCCACGGTCACCGCTCCAATTTCCACCACGGTTACCGTGGTCGCCGCCGCGATCGCCCCAGCCACCCGGAGGAGGACGGTGATAACCGGGGCCATCGTTCCAATAGCGAGGACCAGGACCGCCGTAATATCCGCCGCCGTCGATGATCACGCCCGGCTGAACAACCGGTGCTCCATAGCCGTAACCGGCTTCGTAGCCCGCGGGGTAGCCGGGGTAGGCGGGATAAGCGGAATAGCCGTCGCCGGTCGCGTAAGCGGGCGTGCCGTCCGGGTAGACGGCGCAACCGGTTACGAGGGCGGACGAAGCGAGGATCAGACCTGTTACTGCGAGTTTCATCATGAGCGGGAAGGCATTCGTTGACTAGTTACCGTATCTGACAGTTTCGCGGAAAGAATATCGCAAGAATTTTGTAAAGTTTTATCTCCGCGGTAACAGGCTGAAAGTGGCGGGAACCTCTCATGGGCCACCAAACACAACGCTGACGCGCCATACGCTGTTGACAGAGTTGCAACAATGCTTTGTGCCGGGGCACCTTTATGGGATGAGGACAAACCCTTAAAATCAAAGTGTCCGTAAGTGGGCCCGTCAGCCCACAGGACCTGAGAAGGGGTTTGACAATGAAAAAGACAATATCGACCTACTGGCCCATCGCGATGCTTGTGCCGCTCGCACTTGCCGGCTACTGCCACGCTATCCACCCGGTTTCCGGGACCGCCGCACCTCATCCACAAAGCGCCGCCAGTGTTAGCGCCGAGTTCGCGCGTGCTATTTCGCTGGGACTGGTCGGCTCCGATACCGGCAACAACGCGTATCGGCCGGCTAACGGATCATCGGCCGCTGCCGTCTCGCAGACGTTTTGAAGGACGGGGCTGGGCAGAGTGGAGCTGGACGGGGCCAATCAGGCGCACAAACGCCGTCCTTTGTATAATTCGGGACAGTTTCGCGGATTGACTTGGTGAGGCCGGTGCAAGTCGTCGAGCCGCCGGGCCGCATGCCCCGCTTAAGCCAAATGAAGCCTGGAATCTGATGAACACTATCGCCGTCTGTTTTGTGTGCCTTGGCAATATCTGCCGTTCGCCGAGCGCCGAAGCGGTGATGCTGGATCAGGTGGGCCGGGCCGGGCTCGCGGGCAAGATTGTGGTGGATTCCGCCGGCACCGGAGATTGGCATATCGGCCAGCCGCCCGATGAACGCGCCCAGCGCGCGGGCAGGAAGCGGGGGTATGACTTGTCGCCGTTGCGCGGCCGGCAGGTTAGCCGCGACGATTTCGCCCGGTTTGACCTGCTTATCGCGATGGACGACGCCAACGCGGCCGCGCTGACCAAAGTGTGTCCGGCGGAATACCGCGACAAGATCCGGTTGCTGATGGAGTTCGCGACCCGTGACGACAGCCGTGTGGTGGTCGATCCGTATTTTGGGGGCGACGAAGGTTTCGAACGCGTGCTCGATCAGTGCGAGGATGCCTGCGAAGGCTTGCTGCGAGCGCTTCGCACGCAATTGGCGGTCTGATGGGCGGCGCCCGGAAGTCAGCTTCAATCAGCGCAATATTCTCAGCAAATTCCTAAGAAAATGCCTGGGGATACTTGACTAAATCCGTAGGCTATTTATACTTGACCAAAATCATCCAGTATTAGCCGTAGCCCCCGGTAGCTTACAAATTATGAGACTCACCACGAAAGGCCGTTTCGCCGTCACGGCGATGATCGACCTGGCTTTGCGCCAGGAGCAGGGCCCGGTGACGCTGGCAGGAATCAGCCAGCGCCAGCATATCTCGCTGTCCTATCTCGAGCAGTTGTTCGGCAAGTTGCGCCGGCACGAGATTGTCGAATCAGTGCGCGGTCCGGGTGGTGGATACAATCTTGCGCGCCGCGCCGAGAACGTCACGGTCGCGGACATCATTATTGCGGTGGACGAGCCTATCGACGCCACGCAATGCGGTGGCAAAGGCGCCTGCGAAGGCACCAAGCAGCACGACGGCCACTGCATGACCCACGAACTCTGGTCCACGCTCAATCAGAAGATGGTCGAGTATCTCGACTCGGTCTCGCTGAAAGATCTCGTCGACCAGCAGCGCGCACGTGAAGGATCGCCATCGGTATTGCGCGACCGGCGTGCCGAATCGGCGGGTGTCGAACCCGTGCGTGTGGCGCCGAAAGGACCGAATTCCGTTTTCAACCTGGCCGGCTGACGGCTGCCGCGTTGATGTGCTGACGCGGCCGTCTCGCCTTGAACGAGCCAATTGAGTTAAATCCCCGGAGCAACTGATGAACAACGACATTCCCCACCTGCCCATTTACATGGACTACAGCGCTACGACCCCGGTCGATCCGCGCGTGGTGGACAAGATGATTCCGTATCTGCGCGAGCAGTTCGGCAATCCGGCATCGCGTAGCCACCAGTACGGCTGGGACGCGGAGCGGGCGGTCGAGGAAGCGCGCGAGAACGTCGCGAAGCTGGTCAATTGCGACCCGCGCGAAATCATCTGGACGTCGGGTGCCACCGAATCGGACAACCTCGCCATCAAGGGCGCGGCGCATTTTTACAAGAGCAAGGGCAAGCACATCATCACGGTGAAGACCGAGCACAAGGCTGTGCTCGATACCTGCCGCGAGCTTGAACGAGAAGGTTTCGAAGTCACTTACCTGGATGTCAAGGACGACGGTTTGCTCGACCTGGACAAGCTTCAGGCGGCCATCCGCCCGGACACCATCCTGGTCTCGGTGATGAGCGTGAACAACGAGATCGGCGTGATCCAGGACATCACCGCAATCGGTGAGATCACGCGTGCGAAGGGCATCATATTTCACGTCGATGCAGCGCAAGCCACCGGCAAGATCGAGATCGATCTGCAAAAGCAGAAGGTCGACCTGATGTCGTTTTCGGCGCACAAGACGTATGGTCCGAAGGGTATCGGCGCATTGTTCGTGCGTCGCAAGCCGCGCATTCGTATTGAAGCGCAAATGCACGGCGGCGGTCACGAGCGCGGCATGCGTTCGGGCACGCTGGCCACGCACCAGATCGTGGGCATGGGCGAGGCTTTCAGGATCGCGCGTGAAGAAATGGCCGTCGAAAACGAGCGCGTCCGCATGTTGCGTGACCGCTTGCTCAACGGCTTGAAGGAGATGGAAGAGGTGTATGTGAACGGCGACATGGAAACCCGTGTGCCGCATAACCTCAACATCAGCTTCAACTTTGTTGAAGGCGAGTCGCTGATCATGGCGGTCAAGGACGTGGCGGTATCGTCGGGTTCCGCGTGTACGTCGGCTTCGCTGGAACCGTCCTATGTGCTGCGGGCGCTTGGCCGCAATGACGAACTCGCGCATAGCTCGATCCGTTTTACGGTTGGCCGTTTCACGACTGAACAAGACGTCGATTACGTGATTAACTTGCTCAAGAGCAAGATTCAGAAGTTGCGTGATCTGTCGCCGCTTTGGGAAATGCATAAGGACGGTATCGACATTTCGTCGATCCAGTGGGCTGCGCATTAAGCGCTTGTCTGGCGGCTCGGTGGCGGCTCATCCGCGCCCGAGGTTGAAGCGCACACGCGAACGCACACGCATACGAATTCAAGGAGTTTGATCATGGCTTATAGCGACAAGGTTCTGGACCACTACGAAAACCCGCGCAACGTCGGCTCGTTCGGCAAGGACGACGACACAGTCGGCACCGGCATGGTTGGCGCGCCGGCATGCGGCGACGTGATGAAGCTGCAGATCCGCGTGGGCGCGGACGGTGTGATCGAAGATGCGAAGTTCAAGACGTATGGCTGCGGTTCGGCTATTGCCTCCAGCTCGCTCGTGACCGAGTGGGTGAAGGGCAAGACGCTGGATCAGGCGCTGACGATCAAGAACACGCACATTGCTGAAGAACTGGCGTTGCCGCCGGTGAAGATTCACTGTTCGATCCTGGCCGAAGATGCAATCAAGGCCGCCGTTGCCGACTACAAGCAACGTCATGGCGCGGGTGCGACGGAAGCTGCTCCGGCAGAAGCGAAGCAACACGCGGCTTAAGCGGGCAGGTAATCAGCAATCAGGTTTCGGGAAGGGCGCTTGGGTGATCAGTTGACCGATCAGTTAAGTTCAGGCGCTCTGGTTTTCGGTTCAAAGCAAGGCTGCAGCGTGGCGACCGGAGAAACGATTGACTCCGGACGAGCGGCTGCTGATGAGAGACTATGGCAATCACGTTGACGGACAAGGCAGCACAACACGTGCAGAAGTATCTGGTTCGACGCGGCAAGGGCGTTGGCTTGCGCGTCGGCGTGCGCACAACCGGCTGCTCGGGCCTCGCTTACAAGCTCGAGTATGTGGACGAACTCGCGCCGGAAGACAAGGTGTTCGAGTCGGCGGGCGTGAAGATCATTGTCGATCCGAAGAGCCTGGCTTATATCGACGGTACAGAGCTGGATTTCGCGCGCGAAGGTCTGAACGAAGGATTCAAGTTCAATAACCCGAACGTGAAGGACGAGTGCGGTTGCGGCGAATCGTTTCGCGTATAGCGCGGCGCAAGAACAGCAAAGAGGCGGCGCGTGCCGCCTTTTTCTTTAGTGCCGTGGGTTTAGATGCCTCTCTTATCCCTGCTTCCGCTCATTTTCACTCATCTTCAACATGGCAACGCTCAACGACAGTCACTTCGACCTGTTCGACCTTCCGCCGACTTACGCCATCGATGCAAAAAAGCTCGATGATGCGTACCGCACGGTACAGGCACAGGTCCATCCCGATCGTTTTGCCGCCGCTGGAGACGCGCAAAAACGCGTCGCGATGCAGTGGGCCACGCGGGCAAACGAGGCATACCAGACGCTGCGCGATCCGCTGAAGCGGGCCACGTATATGTTGTCGCTGCGCGGCGTGCATGCCGATGCAGAGAACAACACCGCGATGGAACCCGCCTTCCTGATGCAGCAGATGGAATGGCGCGAAAATATAGAGGACGCGGCGGACGCCAAAAATCTTGGCGCGCTCGAAGCCTTGCTCCATGAACTGCGCGATCAGGAACGTATCCGCTTCGAGAAACTGGCGGCGCTGATTGACAGTCACGCTGACCAGGCGGCGAGCGAAGCCGTGCGCCAGTTGATGTTTATAGAACGCGTGGCGAGCGAGATCGGCGTGCAGATCGAGAAGCTCGATTAGGTTCGATTCAGTTCGACCAAACCCAGACGACACCAACCCCCAATAGATCAACGATGGCTTTACTGCAAATTTCAGAACCCGGCATGGCTCCGGCGCCGCATCAGCGGCGGGTAGCCGTGGGCATCGACCTTGGTACGACCAATTCGCTGGTTGCCGCCGTGCGCAACAGCGTGGCCGAAGTGCTGCCCGACGAAGACGGTCATTACCTGCTGCCGTCGGTGGTCCGGTATCTGGAGAAGGGCGGCCGCCGTATCGGCCGCGTGGCGAAGGAAGAAGCGGCGCTTGATCCGCGCAACACGATCGTGTCGGTGAAGCGCTTCATGGGCCGTGGCAAAAGCGAAGTGGAAGGGGCGGAAAACGCGCCATACGATTTCGTCGATGCACCGGGCATGGTGCAGATTCGCACCGTCGACGGCGTGAAAAGTCCGGTGGAAGTATCGGCGGAAATCCTGGCGACGCTGCGCTATCGCGCGGAAGACACGCTCGCCGACGAGCTGGTCGGCGCGGTGATCACCGTACCCGCTTACTTCGATGAAGCCCAGCGGCAAGCCACCAAAGACGCCGCGAAACTCGCCGGTTTGAACGTGCTGCGTCTGCTGAACGAGCCGACCGCTGCGGCGATTGCATATGGACTCGACAACGCATCGGAAGGTTTGTACGCCGTGTATGACCTGGGCGGCGGCACCTTCGATCTGTCCATTCTCAAGCTCACCAAGGGCGTGTTCGAAGTGCTTGCAGCGGGCGGTGATTCAGCGCTCGGGGGCGACGATTTCGATGCGGTGCTGTATCGGCATGCGTTGGTGAAAGCCAAGGTGGCGCCGGCTACGCCGGAAGATGTGCGTTTGCTGCTGGACCTTGTGCGAACCGCCAAGGAAACGCTATCGGATGCGTCGGAAGCCACGATCCAGGCCACCTTGTCGGATGGCCAGCAAATCGATCTGACAGTCACTGAAAGCGACTTCGCAACGCTGACTGAAGCACTGGTTGCCCGCACGTTGACTCCCACGCGCAAGGCCTTGCGCGACGCCAAGGTGGCGCCCGCCGAGATCAAGGGCGTGGTGCTGGTTGGCGGCGCCACGCGCATGCCGGTGATCCGCCGCGCAGTGGAAACGTACTTTGGCCAGCCGCCGTTGATCAATCTCGATCCGGATCAGGTTGTTGCGCTCGGCGCCGCGATCCAGGCGGATCTGCTGGCGGGAAACCGTCGCGGAGAAGGCGATGACTGGCTGCTCCTCGATGTCATTCCGCTATCGCTTGGCGTTGAAACCATGGGCGGGTTGACCGAGAAGATCATTCCGCGCAACTCGACCATTCCGGTCGCACGCGCGCAGGACTTCACCACCTTCAAGGACGGCCAGACGGCGATGGCAATCCACGTCGTGCAAGGCGAGCGCGAGCTGGTCTCGGACTGCCGTTCGCTCGCGCGCTTCGAACTGCGGGGCATTCCCGCCATGGCCGCCGGCGCTGCGCGCATTCGCGTGACGTACCAGGTAGACGCCGACGGTTTGCTGTCCGTGTTCGCGCGTGAACAATTGTCGGGCGTGGAGGCGTCGGTGGTGGTGAAGCCGTCCTACGGTCTCGCCGATGACGACGTCGCGCGCATGCTGGAAGAAAGCTTCACGACCGCCGAAATCGACATGCGCGCCCGCGCATTGCGCGAGGCGCAGGTCGACGCGCAACGTCTGGTGGAAGCATCACAGGCGGCGCTCGGCGTGGACGGCGAACTGCTGGACGAAACGGAACGAGCCAACATTGAAGCGCTGATCGTCAAGCTCGCGGCGGTCACGGGCGGCGACAGTGTCGATGCTATCGAAGGGGCGACGAAAGAGCTTGCCGCAGCCACCGATGAATTCGCCGCTCGCCGCATGAACAAGAGCATTCGCCGTGCGCTTGCCGGCCGCAGGCTCGACGAAGTCTGACGACTCGCCGAAGACGCACCGAGCCTCTCACGTACAAAGAACGGAAAGAAATTCATGCCCCAGATCGTAGTATTACCCCACGTGGAATTGTGTCCTGATGGCGCTGTGATCGACGCGGATACGTCGAAGAGCATTTGCGACAACCTGTTGGACAACGGTATTGAGATCGAACATGCGTGCGAAAAATCGTGTGCATGCACGACGTGTCACGTGATCATTCGCGAGGGTTTCAACGCGCTTGTGCCGTCCGAGGAAGACGAGGACGATTTGCTCGACAAGGCCTGGGGACTTGAGCCGACGTCGCGGTTATCATGTCAGGCGATGGCTCCCGCAGACGAGGATCTGGTCGTCGAGATCCCGCGCTACTCCATCAATCATGCCAAAGAGAATCACTGAAGTTAAATCAGCGACCACGAGACAGGAGCGCTTGCCATGAAGTGGACAGACACGCAGGATATCGCGATGGCACTGACCGACGCGCATCAGAACGTCGATCCGCAATTCGTGCGATTTACGGATTTGCATCGCTGGGTGACGGAACTGCCGGGGTTCGACGACGACCCTGAGCGGTCCAACGAGAAGATTCTCGAAGCTATTCAGGCTGCGTGGATCGAAGACGCGGATTATTGAATCCGGCGCAGGTCTTGAGCACTCACGGCAGTTAAAGCAAAACGGCGATTCCATCAGGAATCGCCGTTGGCTTTTGTGCTCGGGCTTGAACGCGGGCCAGCCCGCTACAGATCAGCCTGCAACCAGCGTGCCGTTCTGGATACGCACGCGCTCACCCTGGTTGAACGGCGGGGCCTGGTGATACGTGAAATAACGCGTCTTGCCGTTTTCCATATGCACGCGTACCGAATAGTCGGTGGTGCTGCGCAGATGTTTTTCGACCGCATTGCCGCCCAGCCCACCGCCAAGTGCGCCAAGGATCGTCATGCCGGTACGACCGCCTCCACGTCCAAACTGATTACCGATAAGCCCACCCGCCACCGCGCCACCCACCGCGCCGATGCCGGTTGCCTGGCCTTCATGCCGCACAGCCGAGATTGCTTCTACCGTGCCGCAGGTCGAGCAATAGGCGGGTTGGGCGGGAGCTTGCTGCGCGTAGTTGGGCTGCTGTACGGGCTGCTGCGCTACCTGAGGGACGGGCTGTTGCTGCTGGGCCGCTTGTTGCTGCGCTGCCTGGGCGGCCGCGCTCTGTTGAGCTTGCTGCTGAGCAAGCTGCTCCTGCTGCGCCTGTTGTTGCTGGGCGGCAGTAGGCTCGGCCGGCTGTGCAGCGGGTTGTGTAGCCGATTGTGTCACGACCTGCGCCGCCTGGGTCTGGTCGTTGGTCGGCGAAGTGCTCGATGCTTTCGGGAACAGGCCGGTGACGGCTGCCGTGGCGGCGAGGCTGGCGATGATGATCGCGCCCGCGGCGGTTGCAACCAGCGGATGAATCTTGCGCTGGCGCGGGGCGCCGGGCGTCGGTGAACTCGATGTGGTCATGTTGTTGCTGTTATCCATTTTTGGACCTCCGTCTCAAGGCAGAGTGTGACGATACTGGGTCTGACTGGGTTTAACGCTACTCACGAGAGCAGTGTCGAACAATCTGAAGCGTAAGGTTTGTCAATTTGTAACGTTTCCAGGCAACCATAAGACGCAAGAAACGCACCGGGGTGAAAAGGTACGGCGACGCCTTGTTTCGTAAGGGTTTTCCAGATTGCCCAAGGGTAGTGCGGCAGCCTTGACCGACTGTTTTTACCGAAAGTTACAATCTTGGCCATTCTTCAGGACGAAAAAAAGGCGCTTTCGCGCCTTTTTTACAAACTTCGTTGGTATTGCTTGAGTCAGTCTTCGCGACGCAGATGCGGGAAGAGGATGACGTCACGGATGCTCGGGCTGTCGGTCAGCAGCATGACCAGCCGGTCGATACCAATTCCGCAGCCGCCCGTCGGCGGCATGCCGTGCTCCAGCGCGCGAATGTAGTCTGCGTCGTAGAACATGGCTTCCTCGTCGCCGGCCTCTTTCTGGTCGACTTGTTTCTGGAAACGCGCTGCCTGGTCTTCCGGATCGTTCAGCTCCGAGAAACCATTCGCGATTTCGCGGCCCACAATGAACAACTCGAAGCGTTCCGTGATGCCCGGAGCCGTATCCGATGCCCGCGCCAACGGCGAGACTTCCAGCGGATAGTCGACAATAAACGTCGGTTCCCACAATTGCGATTCGGCCGTTTCCTCGAACAACGCGAGTTGCAACGAACCAACGCCCGCGTTCAAGAACTGCGGCTGTGATGCATCGACGCCGAACTTCTTCAGCTCGGTGCGCAGGAACGCTGCATCGGCGAGTTGTTCGTCCGTGTATTGCGGCGCATATTTCTGGATTGCTTCGCAGATCGTCAACCGATGGAACGGCTTCGACAAATCCAGTTCACGCCCTTGATACACGATGTTCGCGTTGCCACGGGCATCGACGGCCGCCTGACGGATCAGCGCTTCGGTGAAGTCCATCATCCACGTGTAATCCGTATACGCGGCGTAGAACTCCATCATCGTGAACTCGGGGTTGTGTCGCGGGGACACCCCTTCGTTGCGGAAATTCCGGTTGATTTCGAACACGCGTTCGAAGCCGCCGACCACCAGCCGCTTCAAATACAGTTCCGGCGCAATACGCAGGAACATTTGCATGTCGAGCGCATTGTGATGCGTGACGAACGGCTTCGCCGCGGCGCCGCCGGGAATCGGGTGCAGCATCGGCGTTTCGACTTCCATGAAATCCGCCTTCGCCATGAAACTGCGGATCGATGCGAACGCCTTCGTGCGCGCAATAAACGTCTGACGCGTTTCCGGCGTCACGATCAGGTCGACATAACGCTGGCGATAGCGCATTTCCTGATCGGCGAGGCCGTGGAATTTATCGGGAAGAGGGCGCAGCGCTTTGGTCAGCAGGCGCAGTTCCGTGCAACGCACCGACAATTCGCCCTTGTTCGTGCGAAACAGGACACCCTTCGACGCGATGATGTCGCCCAGGTCCCACTTCTTGAACGCGTCGTAGACTTCCTGGCCGACGTCGGCGGGCGTGATGAAGAACTGGATCTGGCCGCTGCCGTCTTGCACCGTTGCAAAACTCGCCTTGCCCATCACGCGTTTCAACATCATCCGGCCCGCGACCGCGACTTGCAGCGCCTCGGCTTCGAGCGCGTCCTTGTCTTTATCGGCGTAATCGGATTGCAGCGCGGCAGCTTGGTGCGTTGGCCGGAAATCGTTCGGATAAGCAATTCCCTGCTCGCGCAGCGCACGGAGTTTGTCGCGACGCTCGGCGAGGATCCGGTTTTCGTCCGGTTCGGGAGCGTCGCCCGGCTGAGTCAGTTCGGTCATGATGTGTTTGGCTTTGAGTGCGATGAATGCGGCTTGGTCGTGGACCGATGCTGCGTCTATGCCGTTTGCGTGCTGTTTGCATCAGGCCGCGTGAACGACAATCTTGAAACACAGGCCACACGGATGGTCGCAAATATTAGCGATGCAATGCTGCGATGTGCCGCCGCTATATTGCTGCAATACGTTTACTGCAATAGCTTGCTGTGAGCGAAGCAAGCGAGGTAGTTGGCGCGGCGCGTGTGACCAACCCCGCGCCCTTTGCCCGCTGTTTGCTCGCTGTTCGCTTATACGCCCTGTTTGAGACTTGCGCCGATGAAGTCGTCCAGGTCGCCGTCGAGCACGGCCTTCGTGTTGCTGATTTCCACGTTCGTGCGCAGGTCCTTGATACGGCTGTTGTCGAGCACGTACGAGCGGATCTGGTGACCCCAGCCCACGTCGGTCTTGCTGTTTTCCAGGTTGTCTTTCTCGACTTGGCGCTTGCGCATTTCGAACTCGTACAGCTTCGCTTTCAGCATCTGCATGGCTTCGGCGCGGTTACGGTGCTGCGAGCGGTCGTTCTGGCACTGCACAACAATCCCGGTGGGCGCGTGAGTCAGGCGCACGGCCGAATCGGTCTTGTTGATGTGCTGTCCGCCCGCGCCGGACGCGCGATACGTGTCGGTGCGAATGTCCGCCGGATTGATATCGATTTCGATGGAATCGTCGACTTCCGGATACACGAAGATCGATGAGAACGACGTATGGCGTCCACCTGACGAATCAAAGGGCGATTTACGCACGAGCCGGTGAACACCCGTTTCCGTACGCAGGAAACCGTAGGCGTATTCGCCTTCCACCTTGATTGTCGCGCTCTTGATACCGGCAACGTCGCCGTCGGATTCTTCGAGCACTTCGGTCTTGAAGCCTTTGCGTTCGCAGTAGCGCAGGTACTGGCGCATCAGCATGGCCGCCCAGTCGCACGCTTCCGTGCCGCCGGCGCCCGCCTGGATATCGATGAAGCAGTTGTTCGGGTCGGCCGGGTTGGAGAACATCCGGCGGAATTCCATGTCTTCGACGCGTTTTTCGAGCGCCGCCGTGTCCGCTTCACATGAGACGAGCGTGTCTTCGTCGTCTTCTTCACGGGCCATGTCGAAGAGATCCTGCGTGTCGCGCAGGTCGTTATCGAGGTCCGTAAGGGTGGTGACCACCGTATCCAGCAGCTTTTTCTCGCGACCCAGGGCCTGGGCGTTTTTCGAGTCGTTCCAGACGTTCGGGTCTTCTAGTACCCGGTTGACTTCGTCCAGACGCAGGGCCTTGGCGTCGTAGTCAAAGATACCCCCGGAGCTCGCCAGCGCGACGGCGCAGGTCGGCGAGGAGGTTCTCGATTGCGTTTAGACGTTCCGCTTCCATTTGATCGTTTTCAGGTTTTTTGATTGAGACCGAAATTATAGCTTAGCGGACGAGGGGCATTGGCGCGTGGACGGCGGCCGGGTTGGCGGTCCTCACCCGAGCGCATGCTCAACGATCATCTGCACCCGGGCGACCCCATTCCAGGTATCGGAAACCAGCCGGTATGCGACCACGGTGCGCGCCGGCAGCGTTTCCGTGTGATTGAACCAGATCGCGTTGAACCGTTGCTGCCCGCGCCGCAATTGCAGCTTCAGGTGTTTGTCCTTGACCAGCGCCTGGGACGCCACTTCAAACTCCCCGGAAAACACGGGCGCCGGAAAGCCTTGCCCCCAAACCGCGCCATCGATCAATTCAACAAACTGCGGGGTGAAATAAGCGTCCTCGAGCTCGCCGTCGGTTTCAACCACCCGCGACAACGCGTCGGACGTCAGCCACTCGCGCCCTACGGCTTCGAACGCCGCGGTAAACCGCGGAATATCGGCAGTCACGATCGTCATCCCGGCCGCCATCGCGTGGCCGCCGAATTTCACGATCATCCCGGGCTCGCGCTTGGAAATCAGATCGACGGCATCGCGCAGATGAAACCCGGGAATCGAGCGCCCCGATCCCTTCGATAAAACCCCGCTCTCGTCGGCATGGGCAAACGTGAACGACGGCCGGTGAAACTTCTCCTTCAGCCGCCCCGCGACAATGCCGATCACGCCCTGGTGCCAGGCCGGATTAAACAGCGTCAGGGTCGCGGAATCCGCCGGATCGATAGCCGCCAGTTCTTCCAGCGCCTGTTCCTGCATGCCGGCTTCAATTTCACGCCGCTCGCGATTGATCGAATCCAGTTGCTGTGCCAGTTCCCATGCGCGACCGATGTCGTCGGTGATCAGGCATTCAATCCCGAGCGACATATCCGATAACCGTCCCGCCGCATTCAGCCGCGGCCCCAGCGCAAAACCGAGATCGAATCCCGACGCGGCGCGGGCATCGCGCGCGGCCGCGCGAAACAGCGCCGCAATGCCGGGTTGCATCCGTCCCGCGCGAATTCGCTTCAACCCCTGCGCGACCAGAATCCGGTTGTTCGGATCGAGCTTCACGACGTCGGCGACGGTGCCGAGCGCAACCAGATCGAGCAGGCCGTCCAGACGTGGTTCGGAAGCGTCGGTGGTGAAAGCATTGCGGCGACGCAACTCCGCCCGCAATGCCAGCAGGACGTAGAAAATCACTCCCACGCCGGCGATGCACTTGCTCTCGAACGTACAGCCTGGCTGATTTGGATTCACGATCGCACGCGCGGGCGGCAGGTCGTCGCCAGGGAGATGATGATCGGTTACGAGCACGTCGATACCCAACGCATTCGCGGCCTCGACGCCGTCGACGCTTGCGATGCCGTTATCGACGGTAATCAGCAGATCCGGTTTCCCACCCGCGCGGCTCGCAGCCAGCGCGACGATTTCAGGGGTCAGCCCATAGCCGTATTCGAACCGGTTCGGCACCAGGTAATCGATCTGCGCGCCGAACATCCGCAAGCCGCGCACGGCGACGGCGCAAGCGGTGGCGCCGTCGCAATCGTAGTCGGCGACGACCAGCATTCGGCGTTTCGCCGCGAGCGCGTCCGCGAGAACGGCGGCGGCCTCGTCGCAACCTTTCAGCCCGACGGGCGCGTGCAATTTCTTGAGCTCGGTCTCGATCTCCTGCGGCGAACACACGCCACGCGACGCGTACAGGCGCGCGATGACAGGGTGAACGCCGTGGCGCACGAGCACCGCGGCATCGGCGGGAGAAGGGGCGCGGGTGACGATTCGGGTCATGCGGACAGGCCGGTGAAGATTCGTTTCATTCGATTCATTTCAATTCAATGCATTTATTCGATAAGCAGCGCCGCGATCGGACGCCGCCGCCAGAATTTGCGCAGCGCGCCGCGCGTGACGGTCAGCGACACGGAGCCGGTGTCGCTGCACAACGTGAGGCGCAGCGTGCCGAGCGTGCCGTTTTCGAGTGCGGCGAGGGCGGGCGCGAACCAGTCGCGCTCCAGCGTCCCGAGCGCGTCATTCCAGCGCGCCCAGTCCTGTTCGATGAACGGCGCGGAAAACGGATCGACTTCGACGAGCGTACGGCCGTCCGTTGCCGTTGTTGAACCCATGAAAGCGGCGAAGGATTCCGGCGGCGCTTGCGGCACGATATCGGCCGCCAGCGCGAGCCCGCGCGTGGCGGGCGCGTTCGACAGCACGTGCGCGAACGGGCTCGTCACGCCGCGTAGCGCGCCTTGCGCGTGTAGCCAGATCGAGTTGATCGCGGGCAAGCCACGCGCTTCACGCGCTTCGTTGAGCGGATGCTCGAACCAGGCCATCTGCACTTCGTTCTGCAGCTTCATCCACGCCCGTGAGCGCTCGCCGGTACCGGCTTCATGCGGCAACCAGATCTCGATATTGCGCCCGCTCGCCCGTAGCGGAGACGCGCCCGCCAGCGTGCCCAGATTCGGCCCGGCGACGTACCAGCGTGCCGGTTGCGGTGCCTGAATGGTCAACCCGAGGTCTTCTATCAGCGGCTTGACGACATCGAACAACGTGCGGGCTTCCTGATCGTCCATACCCAGCGTTGCCGGATCGATCAGCACCAGATGGTCACGCGCGATTCGCACGTGCACCGGTTCGATACATGCCCAGGTGGTGTCGCCGGGCGTTCCGCCGTCGGCGAGCAGCATATAGGGTGCGAGCGGCGCTTCGTCGGCGGCTTGTCCAGGCGCCTCGTTCACCACGCCGAACTGCCGTGCGATCCAGCGCTCGTGAGGCAGCGTGCGCTGGAAATCCTCGCCGATCACGCGCTCTTCGAGCGTCGCGCGGGCGAGCAGTCGGTCGAGCGCGGGGCGGTCCAGCTTGTGCAGCGCAGTGGCGGCATCCGCAGCTGAGGGCAGCGCGAACGGCAAAAGAAGGTGAAGGTCTGGGAGCTTGGGCGTGGGCATGATGCTGCGCATTGTATGGCAAAGACCCGTTGTTCTCCGGGTGCTCGATCAGCTTGCCAACCCAGGTCCGAAGGCGTTGCCTGGACACCCGAGGTCGGGGATCAGCGCAGCTTCACTTACTGCCGGGCCTGACGCATCACGCACGCGACAACTCACGCGGTTCAACCTTGCGATCGATTTCACTACGCGTTGGCAATGTTTTCAGGTCATACATGGCCTGGAGATTCAACCAGAACTCGGGCGTCGAGTTGAAGTAGCGTGCAAGGCGATAGGCTGTGTCGGCCGTGACGCCGCGCCGTTCCTTCACGATTTCATGCAGACGGGTAGCCGGCACGTTCAGCGCCAGCGCCAGGGCGTTCACGCTCATTTCGAGCGGGACCAGATAATCTTCCCGCAAGATCTCGCCCGGATGAACCGGACGCATGCCGTTCTTGGACATGTGCATCCCTATATTTTCAGTGATATTCGATAATTTCGACGTCGACGGGACCCTTCGTCGTCCATTTGAAACAAACGCGCCATTGGCCGTTAATCCGGATGCTGAGCTGACCGCGCCGGTCACCGGAAAGGGATTCGAGCCGGTTGCCGGGCGGCGACTTCAGATCACGTATTTCCACCGCAGCGTCCAGTGCCGTGAGCCTTCTGATCGCGACATCAGCGATTGCCTGAAACCGTTTCGGTGTTCCGCCTTCGTAGAGTGCTTGCGTGTCCTTGCATCGGAACGTTTGGATCATTATGTTTATCGTATTACGTTTTGCGTAATACGTCAAGAGTTACAGTGAGGACCCGTCTCAACGGTTGATGCCGGGTTTTTGAAGGGGCGATGCCGTGCAGGCGGGCCTGGCGAGTATGAACTGCTGCATCGGCGTGGGAAGTCGTCCGAATGGCCAGCACGGTGGCTTGCGCCATCGTTTTTCACTCCGCCACGTCGTCCTGTCTAAAGGAGTAGCTAAGAATTGTGTGGCAAACTTCGCGCTTGATTGCAGACGGATCGGCGCGTCCGGCTCGCGCCGGATCAATGCGGTAAGGATTGAGAAGGCGTTGTGATTGCCACCCGGGCAGACTGGCTCGGGTTAGCAACGGCGCAAGTCATCGGTCGCGCTCTTTCTTCACGGGCGCGTGGATTGAAACAAACAAACGGCCGTGCGCCGAATGCGCGAAGTAAAGATCGAAGAACGTTAGAACGCTGAAAAGGAATCGCTTGAAACTTCCCTACGAATGGCAGATCGGCTGGCGCTATACCCGCGCCGGCAAACGCACTACCGGCAACGGTTTCATCTCTTTCATCGCGCTGGTCTCAATGGCCGGCATCGCCTTGGGCGTAGCCGCGCTGATCGTGGTGCTCTCAGTAATGAACGGGTTCCAGAAAGAGGTTCGCGACCGCATGTTGTCGGTGCTGGCGCACGTCGAAATATTCTCGCCGACCGGGTCCATGCCCAACTGGCAGCTGACCGCCCAGGAAGCGCGCAAGAATCCGGAAGTGATCGGCGCGGCGCCTTACGTGGACGCCCAGGCGCTCCTCACGCGCCAGGGCGCGGTCAGCGGCGTGGCGTTGCGGGGCGTCGAACCGTCGCTTGAACCGCAGGTGTCGGACATTGGCAAGGAGATGCGAGGCGGCAAGCTCACCGATCTCGTGCCGGGCAGCTTTGGCATTGTGCTGGGCGCGGATCTGGCGACCAATCTCGGCGTGACCACGGGCGACAAGATCACGCTGGTCGCGCCCGAAGGCACGATCACGCCGGCGGGCATGCTGCCGCGGCTCAAGCAGTTCACTGTTGTCGGCGTGTTCGAGTCGGGGCACTACGAATACGACTCCACGCTGGCGCTGATTTCCATCGCCGACGCTGAGGCGCTATTCCGGCTGCCCGCGCCCACGGGCGTGCGCCTGAAGCTGAAGGACATGCAGCGCGCGCCGGAAGTCGCGCGGCAACTGTCGCGAACGCTCTCCGGCGACCTCTATATCCGCGACTGGACGCAGCAGAACAAAACGTGGTTCTCGGCCGTGCAGATCGAGAAACGCATGATGTTTATCATCCTGACACTGATTATTGCGGTGGCGGCGTTCAACCTGGTGTCGTCGCTGGTCATGACCGTGACCGATAAACAAGCGGATATAGCCATTCTTCGGACGCTCGGCGCGCAACCCGGCTCGATCATGAAGATCTTCGTGATCCAGGGCGTGACGATCGGCTTTATCGGTACGGCGCTCGGCGTATCGCTGGGGTGCCTTATCGCGTGGAGCATTCCGTGGCTCGTGCCCATGATCGAGCATCTGCTCGGCGTTCAATTCCTGCCGCCGTCGGTGTATTTCATCAGCGAATTGCCGTCCGAACTCGTCCCCGCCGACGTCGCGCGGATCGGTCTTATCGCATTCGTATTGTCATCGCTCGCTACGCTCTATCCGAGCTGGCGCGGTGCGAAGGTTCGTCCGGCGGAGGCGCTGCGCTATGAGTGATAACAACAACGCCATCGTGCTGGAAGCATCGGCCGTTTCGAAGACGTTCGTGCAGGGCGGCTTCAATGTGCAAGTGCTCGACAACGCGGAATTGCAGGTCCGCCGCGGCGAGAAGCTGGCGATCGTCGGGGCGTCGGGATCGGGTAAAAGCACGCTGCTTCATGTGCTCGGCGGTCTCGATGAACCCAGCGCCGGCAAGGTTTCACTGCTGGGCAAACCGTTTACCGCATTGCGTGAACGCGAACGCAACGAGTTGCGTAATCGCGCGCTCGGTTTCGTGTACCAGTTTCATCATTTGCTGGCGGAATTCAGTGCACTCGATAACGTCGCGATGCCGCTGCGGATTCGCCGGCTGAGCGAAGCCGATGCTCGTGAGCAGGCCATGACCATACTCGAGCGCGTGGGCATTGGTCATCGCGCGAAACATCGGCCGGGCGAGCTGTCGGGCGGCGAGCGTCAGCGCGTGGCGATCGCGCGCGCGCTGGTCACGCACCCGGCATGCGTGCTCGCCGACGAGCCGACCGGCAACCTGGACGGCGCGACCGCGGACACTGTGTTCAACCTGATGCTGGAGTTGTCGGAGACGTTGGAGACGAGCTTCGTGATCGTCACGCACGATCCCGATCTCGCCGCGCGCTGCGACCGCATCATGCGCTTGCGTGACGGCGTATTGTTCGAGGAGCCGGTCGTACCGGTTTAACTGCCGAGGGGGTCTCATGTGGATCGACACCCACTGCCATCTCGATGCATCCGAGTTCGATGCCGACCGCGATGATGTCGTGGCATCGGCATTGAAAGAGGGCGTCTCGCGCATCGTGATTCCGGGCGTGGAGCGCCAGAATTTCGACCGTGTACGTGAGCTCGCGCATCGCATTGAAGGCGGGGCATACGCACTCGGCATTCATCCGTTGTTCACGCCGCGGGCGCTGGACGACGATTTGCGCGTGCTGCGCGAGCAGATTGCCGCCAGTATGCAGGACCCGCGGTTTGTGGGTATTGGCGAGATCGGGCTGGACTATTTCGTGCCGGGGCTCGACGACGCGCGCCAGACCTTCTTCTATTACGAGCAGCTCAAGCTCGCGCGAGAGTTCGATTTGCCGGTGATCTGCCATGTGCGCAAATCGCAGGACAAGGTGCTCAAGGGCCTGCGCGTGTTCTCCGTCCAACGTGGTATTGCGCATGCGTTCAACGGCAGTTTTCAGCAGGCCGAAGCGTTCATCGCGCACGGCATGCGGCTGGGTTTCGGCGGTAATCTGACCTTCGAGCGGGCCCGGCAGATTCGACGCCTCGCTGCAGAGTTGCCGCTGGACGCGATCGTGCTCGAAACCGATGCGCCCGATATCGCGCCTTCATGGCTTTACAAGCATCGCAATACGCCGGATCAGGTAGCGGGCATTGCGCGAGTGCTTGCAGAGTTGCGCGGCATTGGCGAAGAGGCGCTTTCCCTAGGCACAACGGCTAACGCGCACGCCGCGCTGCCGCGGCTTGGTCTTATCTCCGCATAATCAGTTCCTCGTTGTCATTCGATTGCAGGCATTGAAGGATTGTTTCTTCCTTCGATGCGTCTGCGCTCGCGTCGAGTTTTTGAGGAGCGGGCGTGCGGGGTATCTTGATTGGTTTTGCACTGGGAGTCGCGTGCCTGCAACAGCAGGCTGCGCTGCCCGGCGTGGCGGTCATCTGCGCGCTTGTACTTATGTTCGGGTCCGCCTGTGCGATCGCGTTTTACTTGCCGCGGTTTCGCGCGGCATCGCTGATTGCGGCTGCATTGGTCGTTGGCTTTGGTTACGCCGCCTGGCGTGCAGACACGCGATTGCAACGTGTATTGCCCGTTGCGTTCGAGAACCGCAACATCGAGTTGACCGGATTCGTGCGCGGGTTGCCTATGCAAGGCGCGGACAGCACGCGGTTCCTGTTTGAAGTCGAATCGAACGATGCGGCGTTGCCGGATTTTCCGCGTGTCGTACAACTATCGTGGATAGCCGTGGATGGATCGAAACGCGGGCCTGCCGCCGTGCCGCCGCCTGCTCTTTGGGCCGGTCAACGATGGACGCTGGTTGCACGGTTAAAACGTCCGCATGGCAATGCAAATTTTCGTGGCCGGGACGCTGAGGTGGCGCTGCTCGCTCGCAACATCCGCGCGACCGGTTATGTGTCCATGCCGGGCGCGGCGCGGCGTTTGCCCACCGACGCGCGCGGCTTCGCCCTGACCATCGATCGTTGGCGGGCGCGCTTGCGCGAGCGGGTTTTAACGGCGCTCGACGGCGCTGCGCATCGAGGGATCGTGGTGGCGTTGGCAACCGGCGCGCAAGACACGGTCAGCGACGCCGACTGGACCTTGCTGCGCGCGACCGGCACCAGCCATCTGGTCGCAATTTCCGGCCTGCATATTGGTTTTGTCGCGGGGCTCGCGGCGCTATTGAGCGGCGGGTTGTGGCGGCGCTTGCGCTGGCGTGGATTGCCCGCGCCGCTGATCGTGTCGGCCCAGAAAGCGGCGGCGGCCGGTGCGGCGATATTTGCGGCCTTCTATGCAGCGCTCGCGGGATTCAACGTTCCCGCGCAACGATCGATGTGGATGCTGTGTTTCGTCGCGCTTGCCGTCCTGAGCGGCCGCCGGCCGGCGTCTTCGCTGGTGCTCGCGTGGGCGCTGGCATTGGTGCTGCTCGCCGATCCATGGGCGGTGACGGCGGCAGGATTCTGGTTATCGTTCTGCGCCGTGGCGGCCATCCTGTTTGCGATTGCATCGCGGGGACGACGGGCATCGGTCGGCTTCGCGGAGGAGTTCGCGGTGCCTCAGGATGATGGGGGCCCTTCGTCGAAGGAATCCGGGGATGAAGGCGGCGCTCAACCACGCCGCCATATCCGCGACCGGCTTGGCGACGTGATTGGACGCATCCGTGTTCGCTCGTTCGCGTGGCTCAGACACACATTCAGGCGCATCGGCCGAGGGATCGCGTCCAGCGCGCGCGTGCAATACGCCATAACGATTGGCCTTGCGCCGCTCACCGCGTACTGGTTTTTCCAGATCCCATTGCTGGGGCCGCTCGCCAACGCGTTCGCGATTCCCTGGATCAGCTTTCTCGTCACGCCGACGGTGCTTGTGGCCGTCTTGCTGCCCGTACCGCTTGACGTATTTGCGTACCGCGCGGCACATAGCTTGTTAGTGCCGATGTTCGACGCCCTGGCGCATCTGTCGGGACCGGCGTGGACCCTCTGGCGTTTGCCGCAGCCGGATGGTTTTGCACTTGTGGCCGCGGCCTTCGGCGTGATATGGGCGCTGGCTCCGCGCGGCTGGCCGTTGCGTTTTGCCGCGCCGCTCACCTGGCTGCCGCTCGCGCTGCCGGTTTCCAATGCGCCTCCGGCCGGCACGTTCCGGGTCACGGCGCTGGACATTGGCCAGGGTTCCTCGATTGTCATCGAAACCACCCATCACACCTTGCTCTTCGACACAGGCCCAGGCCCTGAATCCACGCGCGCAGGCGAGCGTCTCGTGGTGCCGTATCTGTTTGCCCACGGCCTGTTCACGCTCGATACGCTGATGATCAGCCACTCGGACTCCGATCACTCAGGCGGAGCGCCCGCCGTGCTCGAGAGCATTCGGGTCAGGCAATTCGCGGCTTCGTTGCGGCCGCGTGAAGCGTTGTGGAAGACGGCGCAGGACCATGGCAGCGCTTTGCTGCGCTGCGTCGCGGGGCAGCGCTGGCAGTGGGACGGCGTGGTGTTCGACGTGCTGTGGCCGCAGGCCGGGCCGCTAGCGGCCAAACCGAACGCAACTTCATGCGTGCTGAAAGTAACGAGCGCGGCAGGGCGCTCGGCGCTGCTGACGGCCGACATTGAAGCCGACGTCGAACGCCAGTTGCTGCAACTCGGGCAACGCGAGCCCGCCCGGCTCCAGGCTGACGTGCTGATCGTGCCGCATCACGGTAGCAAGACGTCGTCTACCGAGCCTTTCCTCGACGCCGTGAAGCCGCGCGTTGCGGTATTTCAGGTAGGCTACCGCAACCGTTTCAACCATCCGCATCCGACGGTTTTCGAGCGGTATCGACTGCGTCATATCGAGTTATCGCGCAGCGACGAAGACGGCGCGGCACGCATGGACGTGTCGGCGGAGGTGTCCATCGAACGATTCAGGCAGACGCACGCGCGTTACTGGATGGGACGGTGAACACAAGATTAAAAGCAACACATTAAAAAAGAGAGGGCACGCCGCTTGAAAGACATCCTGCATTTTTCGCATGCGAACGGGTTCCCCGCATCGACGTACCGGACAATCTTTGCCGAACTCGCCGATGACTACGAGATTCGCGCGATCGAACGTTTTGGTCACGATCCGCGGTTTCCGGTGACGCGCGACTGGCCGCATCTGGTGGATCAACTGCTCGAGGACATCGACGCCAGACGTCCGGCCGACGCAAAAGTGTGGCTGGTCGGGCATTCGCTGGGCGGGTATCTGTCGCTGATGGCGGCGCTCAAGCGGCCGCAATGGGTGAAAGGCGTCGTGATGCTGGATTCGCCGGTGATCGCCGGCTGGCGCAGCAGTCTGCTGCGTTTATCGCAATGGACCGGGCTCGACACGCGGCTTTCGCCCGCCGCCGCGACTAAAAATCGCCGCACGGACTGGCCGAGCCGCGAAGACGCGTGGCGCCACTTTCACGCGAAACCCGCGTTCGCCCGCTGGGACGAGCGCATGTTGTCGGATTACATCGATTTCGCGATTCCGGCGGAGATGGTTGGCGCCGCGGACGTCGGCGGTATCAATGAAGCTGCCGGCGGCCTCAACCGTCCCCGCAAGCTCGCGTTTGATCGCGATGTCGAATTCCGTATCTACAAGACGTTGCCGCGTACGCTGGGTGCGCGGGTCGCGCACGGCGTGCCGGTGCCGGTTGGATTCATCGCCGGAACGCATTCCCGGGAAGTGCGCCAGGTTGGGCTGAATATGACGCAGCGTATTGTGGACGGGCATTTCGAATGGATCCAGGGCAGTCATCTGTTTCCAATGGAACGCCCGGTGGAAACGGCGCGCGCATTGCAGCGCGCGCTTAACGGGCTGCGGGGATAACGCATATCCCGCGAGACGCTGTTGAGCCACATTCAATCCGCCGATAAATCCGCGACTGAAACTTGTCTTGCGCTGTAAATCGGCCCCGTCCGGCTCTGGGTTCCGGGGCGCCTTTCGGGTATAATCCGTTTTTCCCGCGAGCACCTAGCGATGACCAAATATGTATTCGTCACCGGCGGCGTAGTGTCTTCCCTCGGCAAGGGTATTGCCGCCGCTTCCCTCGCCGCGATCCTCGAATCGCGCGGTCTGAAAGTCACCCTCCTAAAGCTCGATCCCTACATCAACGTCGACCCCGGCACGATGAGCCCGTTTCAGCACGGGGAAGTGTTCGTGACGGAAGATGGTGCGGAAACGGACCTTGACCTTGGGCACTACGAGCGCTTCATCAGCACGAAGATGCGCAAGGCCAATAACTTCACGACCGGTCAGATCTACGAGTCGGTGATCCGCAAGGAACGCCGCGGCGAATATCTCGGCAAGACGGTTCAGGTCATTCCGCATATCACCAACGAAATCCAGGCTTTCCTGCAGCGCGGCGCGGCTGCGGCCACCTGCGGCGAGCCCGACGTGGCGATCGTGGAAATTGGCGGGACGGTGGGCGACATCGAATCGCTGCCGTTCCTCGAAGCCGCGCGCCAGATGAGCTTGCGCCTGGGACGCAACACCGCGTGTTTCGTGCATCTGACGCTCGTGCCGTATATCGCGACGGCCGGCGAACTCAAGACGAAACCCACGCAGCATAGCGTGCAGAAGCTGCGCGAAATCGGTATCTCGCCGCACGTGCTGCTGTGCCGCGCGGATCGTCCGATTCCCGGCGACGAACGCGCGAAGATTTCGCTGTTTTCCAATGTGCCGGAAGACGCGGTCATCTCGGTATGGGACGTGGACAGCATCTACAAGATTCCGCAGATGCTGCATGACCAGGGTCTCGACAACATCATTTGCGAAGAGCTCAAGCTCACGGCGAAACCCGCCGACCTCAGCATGTGGGCCGGTCTCGTCCAGAAGCTCGAGAACCCGCAAAACGAAGTCACCATCGGCATGGTCGGCAAGTATGTGGAACTGACCGAGTCGTACAAGTCGCTGATCGAGGCGCTCAAGCACGCGTCCATTCATACGTCGACGAAGGTCAACATTGAATACATCGATTCCGAGCAGATCGAAACGGATGGCGTAGCCGGCCTCAAGCATCTCGACGCCGTGCTCGTGCCCGGTGGTTTCGGCGCGCGCGGCACTGAAGGCAAGATCAAGGCGATCCAGTACGCACGTGAATCGAAGACACCATACCTGGGCATTTGCCTTGGCATGCAACTGGCTGTGATCGAATTTGCCCGGGACGTCGCCGGCCTGGCGGACGCGAACAGCACGGAATTTGATTCATCGACCACCAATCCGGTCGTCGCGCTCATCACCGAGTGGTATGACCGCGCGGGCCGCGTTGAAAAGCGTACGGAAGAGTCGGATCTGGGCGGCACGATGCGTCTGGGTTCGCAGAAATGTCCGATCAAGCCGGGCACCATGGCTGCGCGTATCTACGGTACGGACGTGAACGAGCGCCATCGGCATCGTTATGAAGTGAACAACCGCTTCGTGCCGCAACTCGAGGCGGGCGGCCTGGTGATCAGCGCGCGCACGCCGAGCGAAGATCTGCCGGAAATGATGGAGCTGCCGGAATCCATGCACCCATGGTTCGTCGGCGTGCAGTTCCATCCGGAGTTCACGTCGTCACCGCGCAATGGTCATCCGCTTTTCAAGGAATTCGTCGAAGCGGCGCGTGCGCATCACCTGGCGTTGAAGGCGAACGGCCTGGCGAGCACGGTTGCTGAACACGTGCCCGCGCCGGCCGTGGCGGTTTCCGTCGGAGCGCAAGCATGAAGCTGTGTGATTTCGAAGTCGGTCTGGACCAGCCGTTTTTCCTGATCGCGGGCACGTGTGTGGTCGAGTCGGAGCAAATGACGATTGACGTCGCTGGCCGCCTCAAGGAAATCTGCGCGAAAGTGGGCGTGCCGTTCATCTACAAATCGTCGTATGACAAAGCCAATCGCAGTTCCGGCAAGTCGTTCCGCGGTCTTGGCATGGACGAAGGCCTGCGGATTCTCGGCGAAGTAAAAAAACAACTCGGCCTGCCCGTTCTCACCGATGTTCATTCGGAGCACGAGATCGAGGCGGTCGCGTCGGTTGTGGACGTGCTGCAGACGCCCGCGTTCCTGTGCCGCCAGACCGATTTCATTCACGCATGCGCGCGTTCGGGGAAACCGGTCAACATCAAGAAGGGCCAGTTTCTCGCGCCGCACGACATGAAGAACGTCATCGACAAAGCCCGCGACGCCGCGCGCGAAGCCGGTTTGTCCGACGACCGGTTCATGGCGTGCGAACGTGGCGTGTCGTTTGGTTATAACAATCTGGTTTCCGACATGCGCTCGCTCGCGATCATGCGGGAAACCAATGCGCCCGTCGTCTTCGACGCCACGCATTCCGTCCAGTTGCCGGGCGGGCAGGGCACGAGTTCAGGTGGACAGCGCGAATTCGTACCGGTGCTGGCACGTGCTGCGATCGCCACCGGCGTAGCGGGCGTGTTCATGGAAACGCATCCGGACCCGGCGAACGCGAAGTCCGACGGACCGAACGCCGTACCGCTACACAGAATGGAAGCACTGCTGGAGACACTCGTTGCGTTGGATCGGGCCGTGAAGCGCGGACCATTTCTCGAGAACGATTTCAGTTAAGGACGCTGCGGGCGCTGCGCATATTCAAGCGCAGGCGCTCGCTCAAGCATCCACATCCGCGACGTACCGGTAGGGGAGTGTCATGGCGAAGGGTTATGTCTTCATGAACGCGAACTTTACTGACCCCGATAAATTCGCCACATATCAGCCGTGATCAATGAAGGCGATTGAAGCATACGGTGGTAAGTTTCTGGTGCGTAGCGGACGGAGTGAGGCGTTTGAAGATTAATGCGCCCACCCTCGGTCGTACCCGAATTTGTTGACTGCATTCGTTGACGACATTCATCGACTACGAGGCCGCCAAAAAATGGTATCACTCCGCCCAATACGAAGCCGAAGCGGCGCGCCACGTGCGAACGGGCGCAGCAGAATTGAACATGATGGTCGTAGAAGGCCTCTGAAACCGGGCGCTCGCGCACCGGCAAGATGTTAAACCGACCTGCTGTCTGACCTGATTCACCGTCATTTCTTGAGGAAACCATGAGTGCTATCGTAGATATCATCGGTCGCGAGATTCTGGACTCGCGAGGCAACCCCACCGTCGAATGTGACGTCCTGCTGGAGTCGGGCACGATGGGCCGCGCCGCGGTGCCGTCGGGTGCCTCCACCGGATCGCGCGAAGCGATCGAATTGCGCGACGGCGAAGCCGGCCGCTACGGCGGCAAGGGCGTGTTGAAGGC
>NZ_FCOK02000075.1 GCF_001544555.2 Caballeronia udeis
TACGGTCATCGTTGCTCCTGGATGCTGGCAGTCTCCTGCCAAATGACCGTTTACACAAAACTAATTACACCCTCCCTATCGCCGTTTTCAGGAACCAGGACGCACCGGTCTCTTTGGCAAAATCAGGATCAGGCGGACCGGCGATCCCTATGAGTTTGCCACGCGGCTTGAGCACTCGCAGCGACTTCTCCAGGGTATTTCCACCCTGCGTATCCAGAACTACATCGTAGTCCTTTAGAATGAGTGAAAAGTCATCTTTCTTGTAATCGATAACGACATCCGCGCCGAGGCTTTTCACCAGTTCGATATTCCGCGCGCTCGTGGTGGTTGCGACAGTCGCTCCCGCATGCTTGGCCAGTTGAATGGCAAAGGTACCAACGCCGCCCGAGCCAGCATGAATGAGCACCTTCTGCCCTTTCCGGAGTTGTCCTTTTTCGATCATCGCCTGCCAGGCCGTCAATCCCACCAGCGGGATTGAAGCCGCTTCCTCCATCGTGAGAGTGGTGGGCTTGAGGGCTACGCCATCCTCTTTGACCGCAATGAATTCCGCGAAGGTGCCAATGCGATCCTTGTGCGGTCGCGCATAGACCTCGTCGCCCGGTTTGAATTGTCGTACGCGCGATCCGACGCGAACGACCACCCCGGCCAAGTCGTTGCCCAGAATCAGAGGCAAGCGATAGGGCAAGACAAGCTTGAACTCTCCATCCCTGATCTTCGAATCGAGAGGGTTCACGCTAGCGGCGTGGATCTGGATCAATACGTCGTCCTCGCGCGGCTCCGGGGGCGGCATATCGGCAGCTCGTATGCCATTCTTGCGTCCATATCGATCGACGACGAATGCCTTCATCACGGTTCCTTGTCAGTTTCTGGTTGAGTCAGACGGCCGGCGGGGCCACTGGCCGTATTTCGGGTTTCCATGTTGTCCTTCTGATATTGAGGGATGTCTTTACCTGGTTTGTCGAGTATTCATCTCACTGAAATATGATATACATCATATTCTGAATCCAACGAAAACCGACACCGGGCCGGTGGATTCACGCATCGATGGGCGCGAGTTTTTTCAATGCGGCTTCAAGAAAACTTTCCGACAACTTGGGGTCGTCAACGGCGCGCGCCAGCACCATGGTTCCAACCATGGTGGCCACCGTCGTAAGCGCCTGTTCGTGCGCGCCCGGTTGACCCCAATCGGGCAATTGGCGCGCAACGACATCGATCATCTCCTTGATACGGCGGGTGGCCGCTCGCCGCACGACTGGCGCCTGGCGCGGCATCTCCGAGCCGAGGGCGGAGACCGGACAGCCAGTCTCCATGTCTTCACAATGCTCCTTCGACAGATAGGCGCGCACCAATGACCGCAATGCCTGCTCTGGAGGCACGGAGGCGGCTATTTGCTCCGACAGGGCGACGGCTTCAGCACCGGCCCGGTCAGCCGCTTCGGCAAGCAGGACCTCGCGCGATGGGAAGTGGGCATAGAAGCCGCCGTGTGTCAGGCCGGCCTCCTTCATGATGTCCGCCACGCCCGTGCCGTCGTAGCCGCTGCGACGAATCACGCGCGCCGCAACCTGCACGATACGCTCGTGCGTGATTTCCTTCCGGCTGACGGTTTTCCGGTTGATTGATGGATTTTTCATGATGAGCATCATATAACGTTTCGACGCAATGTGCTGTGCTGTGAGGAGCGATGTCGTTGGCGATCCGCTTGACCCTCACGTAGCGTAAGGTTCTAGCCTTCATCGTGCGCACTGAACGGGGGCTTGCATACTTTTGAAAGTAGGGGAATTGGCGAAGAAGAGCGGACTGACCGTCCGCACGCTGCATCACTACGACGCCATCGGCCTGCTCACGCCTTCGGCGCGCGCCGATAACGGCTACCGGCTGTACAACCGTGACGACATTGCCCGGCTTCACCGAATCCAGGCGTTGCGCGGCTTCGGTCTCACGCTAGCCGACATCGGCGCTTATCTAGCCCAGCCCGACAAGCCTCTTGCCGACATCGTCGCACGTCAGATCGCGATGCTCGACGCGCAGATCGACAAGGCGGCGCGCTTGCGCGACCGTCTTCAGGAACTGCGCGGCACGCTGATGGACGGCAAGGAGCCCGAGCTGGTCGACTGGCTCAGAACCCTGGAGTTGATGACAATGTTCAACCGCTACTTTTCCCAAGAAGAACTGGACCGCTTGCCGATGTACCGGAAGACCCAGACGCAGTCCGTCGAGTGGACGGAACTCGTCGCAGAGGTGCGCGTCCTGATGGACGCCGGTGTTTCTCCCGCCGATGAATGTCCACGCGCGCTTGCGGACCGTTGGATGACGCTGCTCGCGCGCGACACCAACAACGACCCGCGCATGTTTGCAAAGCTGAACCGCATGCACGACAACGAGCCGTCGATGCAGGCGAGCATGGGCATTTCGCCCGAGTTGCGCGATTACGTGATTCGCGCTTTCGCCGAGACCAAGATTGCGATCTTTGAGCGGTATTTGTCGCCCGGGGAGTTTCACTTTCTGCGCGCGAACTACGGCAAGCGTGCGATGGAATGGCCGCAGTTGATGGCCGATGCGCGCGATGCAATCGACGAAGGCGTGACACCGGATTCGCCGCAAGCACGCGAACTGGCGCGACGGTGGATGGATCTGTTTCGCAGCTATGCCGGCGATGATCCGGCGACGCATGCGAAGATTCGCCACGCACTGCAGAACGAGCCGGAGTTGACGAAAGGGTCGTGGGCGAATGAGGACTTGCTTGGATTTATGCGGGAGGCAATAAGGCGGCCCGAATAGACGCTGCGAAGACGTAAGTCAGAAGCTGGACCCTGGCGGAAAACGCCTTCGATCACGATAACGAGTACCTGGCCTATGTCCGCCATCCCGTGAACGGCTATCTCTCGCAGCCGATTCCCATTAATGCGGACCGAGGCAACGCGTTCACCGTCGTCACGCGACGATGGCGTCTGCGTATTTTCAAACGCTGAACGCAATCCGCTCCATGTGCGAAGCAAGCAGATCGGACGCGTCGATCACGTCCCGTTCGATCAGACGCTGTTGTTCGAGGTCATTCAAGGTTCAGCCGTGCAGGGCAATTACTTTGCGGGCTGGTTATTGGTGAAGAAATCAACCAGGCTCTGGGGCGCGTTGGGGCCGAGACACACCTCGAGTACGCCTTGCGCTTCCACAGCCTCGGACGCGCTGCGGGGGAAGAGGTCCTTTTCATACGCAGTGAGCGCGGCTTCAATGTCATCGGGGTTGGCGGCGATGGCCTTCCCGAGTTCAGCGCCGTCGAACATTGCGAGGTTGGCTCCTTCGCCAGACGGGATCATCAGGTGCGCTGCATCGCCGAGGAGTGTCACGCCGGGTACGCGAGCCCATCTGTGCTCGACGGGAAGCGCATGAATAGGGCGAGGCACAGGGTCCGTCTCACCGTCGGTGATCAACGCTGTCAGCTCCGGAGCCCAGCCATCGAACTCCCTGGCAACGTGGGCCTTGGCAGCTGCCGGGTCAGAGAAGTCGATGCTGTCAATCCAGTCCTTTGGCTTGTTCAACTCCACGTACGTGTGCAGCACGCCATCGGGCTCGCGGTGCGCGAAAATGCCTTTTCCCGGCGCCAGCGCAAATAGCGCGCCACCGCCAACCGCTTCCGCGCTCGCCTTGTGACGGGTGTCGCCGTCAAACAGGTATGTCTCGATGAAGGAGGTGCCGACATACGCAGGTGTCGACTTCCAGGCCGAAGTGGAAGTTTTTCGGCCAGACGGGTACCTCGTCGTCGACCTGCTCGAGGACAATGTCGAAGGCGTTACGCTTGAGCAGGCAGTGCTGTCCGGCCGCGACGACCTCGCAGCCGAGATATTTTTCGAAAAACGCAGCCTTGCCCTGGTGAGCGGCGTGTTCTATACATTCAGCATAGACACAGGAGGTTTTCACATGGCATACAACCGCCGCCACGCCCGAGGATTGCTTAGCGCATCCGAGTTGCCGTTGTTTGAATGCAGTGTCGGCGAGGCCCTGACCGGGTGGAGCGCCGCGCAATTGCGCCAGAAAATAAAGCGCGCTTGCACCCTCCGTGACAAGTATCGTGATCTTCTGCGCCGTCAGAAACTGGCCACCCGCGAGCGCACGGGCACCAAGTCGGGCGTGCTGGGTAACGACAACGCGCGCACTGAACAAAAGGTCAAGCTGTTCGAAGAAGTGCAGCAGCGCCTCGAGGGCCGACAGGCCAAGCTTGCCGCAACCGAAGCCCGTCAGGCCAACCAGGCGGAACGCGCGCTTGCGCTAGCCGTGATACGTAAACCGCTCGTCGGGAAAAGCAAGGTAGTCGCCTCAAAAGGGCCCTCCAGCAAGCGCGAGGCGGTTGCAGCAGCGACGATAAGTCCCAAGGCGAGAGTGGGTTTGACCAGTGAGAAAGCGAGCGCAGCAGCGCAACGTTCGCAGCTCGCCGGCTCGCGTTCCAAGGTGATTCAGACGCACCTCGCGGCGCAAGGCCGGCGGCAACAGGCAGTCCGCGACAAGCGCTGAGTTTGTATCGGGCACCTGGCTCCGCGTCAAAACTGACCGTTCGCCAGAAAAGTTGACAGTCCGCCGGGTTCTTTCAGAACTAGCCCCTTATACCGTGCGCTTACGCCGAACGAGTACCATGCGTATCAACAGCAAGATCACAACCGCGATACCGATGTAGATGGTAGCTGGAATAAAGAATGCAAGAAATTGCTCGTGCTTACCTGTGCCAATTTTCATCAGGTACTTTTCCGCCAGCGCTTCCAACGTGGCGCCCAGTGAGATCACGAACACTATTGTTGTCAGAAGCAGTGCAATAGAAAGCGTTGCGCGGATGACGCCGCGCGGCGCGACTGCTACGTTACCGGTCAACGGCGGCCGTCCGGCAGGCGGGGTTGGAGTGCTCATCAAGGTCCCGATCTGGTCATTAGTTGTGTGTTCAAGTTCCACTGTCGTGCCTGGGCTCCGGGAAGAGCTATGGCGAAGAGAGTGCGCGCCAATAGTATACCTGTCGGGCGTAAAATAATTCGGATACCTGATCGAATTTCTCATCGAGCGTCCACCGCCCGCAGCGGTCGCTGATGTGAGGCTTGCAGGCATTCAATATCGGTGAGCGGCTAGCACGACGCAAAGCAAACTTGGGCCAACGCCCTTGATGCACTGAAAATTCGCTCCGCCGTGAACGGTCAACATCCGCTCCGGATATTGCTGACCTCAGTCGTTGCGCTGCTGTCGTGTTCGTCATGTCAGATTACCTACGAATTCCCTACTCCAGATTTCATTGACCGCCGTGCCGCTCTGCTTTGGTTGACTTGGACTGACGTCCTGAGCTTTCGCTCTTGGAATCTGTCCCAGCGCTTCGTGCGTGGGCGCGGTCAAAAATCCTTGCCAAAAATTTCTTCACCGGATTTTACGCCTTTCGTCCGGCTCGTTCGATATTCACCACGTAGGCGTGGCAGTAGTGATATCGACCGCTGCACGATGAACTTGAGGATAGGCACGGTGCGGTAAGGCGAGGGGCGCCAGTGCTCCCCGTTCTGAGCGTGCCTCGTCCCTTCGCTGTGGCGGTGCGCTCGGGCCCGACACCGTCACGTTGACAGGGCGGTTGGGTTTTGCCGCCATAACTGGAATAAGCCAGGCGCACTGAATAATCAAAGGATTACTTATAAAAATGAGGAATGAAGCTTCTGCACGGCGCACAGGGGCGTCTCGCTTTGATTTTTAACCTGTCCTTTCCCGAACATACGTATCAACTCGATGCCACGCAGAATGACGCGCACGCAGTGGAAGGCCCTGAATTCCTGCACTTCCCGGGGCACTGCCTTCCGGGGCGAGATCTGTTCCGCTCTTGTCAAACATCACCGTCTCCGGGATCTCGGCTCGTTCAACCATCATTTCATGCAGGTGGCGCAGCCTCAATGGAGCAGGCCGCTTAGCAACGCACGCAAGTCAGCATCACGTTCGCCGGATGATGGAGTCGATCAAGACCTCGTTCGCGGCCGCGTTCGTAGTCTTGATCGTCGGTGACATCGTTTGTTCTTGGGTGCGTTCGCTATAGCAGATTCGCTTATTGCGACAAAGCATTTTGCAAACACTGGGCGCCGTGGATTAGCTAAATTCAGACAAAGCACAGATACAGCCCGACATACCGAATTTTCACCGTTTTGAGATGTTCTACTGAGCTAATGTAGCAGCTGAACTGCGGCACACTTGAGTTGTACGCCGAGATAGATGGTCGAAACCACATGTTATTTGACCGAACACAAAATCCAGCATCGCGGCCCCGGTAGGGTCATGAATCTAACTTGTCTCGAACCTGGATGTTGGGCGGGACTGATATGAGGGATAGATTTCAGATGGATAGCAAGGGCGACCGTAGCGCTAAAGAAGATATGCACATGATCGTTGTAGTCTACTACCCTGCTTACCTGACAAAGATTGCGCGGATAATCGGGGTACTGGGTGGTTGGCAAGAAATGAAGTCTTTGCGCGTAGTAGTGAACAACCCGGCGATCAGCGAAAAACACGCAGAAAGTGTCTTCCTAAACGCCGCTCCCACCGTAAAAATCATTCGGCACGACAATGAAGGCCTCGAATTTGGCGCCTATCAGCGGGGCTTGAACGATCTCAGAGCGAGCATTCCCGAGCGTTTCACTTGCCTGTTTGCCAACGACACAGTCGGCACACATCAGCCAATTGACCGGTTCTTTTTACGAAACTTGCATGGCGCAGTTCGTACCTATATGGGGACGAAATTTATTTCGGGCCGAATCGATTCAGCCGTGCGACAGGTAGAAGTCAACCACCTGCTTGGAACACGTTGGGTGCGATCCAATCTTTTCGTCATGGATGACGCCGCGCTCAAAAGCATCAACCACATGATCTACGTGCCGGAGCTGAACGCTTACATCAATGACAGTCCGGACGAAGACAGCTTTTTTGGACCAGCCGTGGCGCAGTCCCTCAGGCGGCACATTTCTGGCTGGCTCTTCTCGACAAATCCCGACGCCTGGTACAAAGCGGAACCACTGTCGATTAAAAACAGCACCGGCATGGCCAATAAAGCCAGATGCGTACTCCAGGAGCTGTTTTTTAGTATGCGGCTTGCACATTTCGACACCGGCTTCGTCCAGCCGAAACCGCTGACGGTCGCGGAAAAGATTGCAGTCAGGGCAGGGTTCAAGAAATTTTTGTAGCAGTGCGGCGTCTGTTACCGAACAAGATTCGCCTCCGAATGCTTCCAATCAATCAACTTAGCGAATGAGTGCCATGGTATCGACGCGAAAAAGTATCGTCGCTCTCTACGGGGTTCAGCTGATAACTTACGTTTTGCCACTGATCACGATACCGTATCTTTCGTACGTTCTGGGTCCAGCCGGCATAGGGACGATCGGGTATGCACAAACAGTCGCACAAATCTTACTGATCTTCGTCGATTTCGGATTTGATCTTACCAGTACCCGAAAAATTGCTATCCATAGGGACGAACCGGGGATCATAAATCGAATATATTGGACAACGACGACCGCAAAGGCGATGCTGGCTTTGGTCGGTTCAGCGGTCCTGATTTTTCTTGCATTAGTCGTTTATAAAAGTCCTGGGGATCGAACCTCGCTATTGCTCGCGAACCTGGTTTTATGGGGAAACGTGCTCACACCCACCTGGCTCTACCAAGGGCTGCAACGTATGTCATTGCTCGCGATGTGGGTCGTGGTGATAAGAATCCTCCTGCTTGCTCCGCTTTTCTTGTTGGTCAAGGGAAGTGGGGACGTTGGGCTGGCGTCGGCCTTGCAGTTCGTACCTTCATTATTTTCCGGGTTGATCCTGACGGCAATCGCATTTTCCAAGGGCGAGATATATCTTAAGGTCGAGACGTCTATCGAATCCATTCTTGAAGAGGCGAAGGATTCGTACCATCTCTTTCTCAGTTCTGCTTTGACCTCAATATATATGTACGCCAACGTGTTGCTGCTGCGATTGATCAGTGGCAGCGTTGGTGTGGGATATTACGTTGCGGCAGATAAAATCACTACGCCTCTTCGCCAGCTTTCAACGCCTCCCATACAAGCGTTTTTCCCAAAAATATGCGGCATGTATGCTGAGGGCGATCATCTCGGGGTTCAGAAAATCATAAGGCGATTCATTCTCGTATTTTTGGCGGCAGGCGCGTTGATGTTTGTGGGATTCGAGCTCTTTGGCGAGTGGTTCGTCCAGCATTTTTTTGGGAGCAAATTCCACGACACCTTTCCGATCTTGAGGGTAATGATCATTGTGCCCGTTATTATTGGTGTCGCGGCAACGCTTGTTCAACTTCGCCTCATCGCATCTGGAAATCAGGCCGTGTTAAAGAAGATCTATTTCGTGGGGGCCATATTTCACATTCTGCAGGCGCCACTTGTCATATATCACTGGGGGGCTCTTGGTGCTGCTTATTCTGTAGTAGCAACCGAAGTATTAATGACAGCCATGATAATTTACGCTTCCAAGGAAGTCACCGAGAAATATCGTTTTGCATGAAACCTGGGAGAGTGAGAAACCCGTGAAGCTGATCAGGAAAGCGGCTCGTCCACGCGCTTGCCGTCACGCCTCACAATCCTGGCGGGAACACCAACAACGGTCGAGTTCGCGGGCACGTTTTTAACAACGACCGCGTTCGCTCCGACCTTCGAGTTGTTTCCAATAGCGACGCCACCAATGACTTTAGCGCCCGCGTTGATCGTCACGTTGTCACCAATGGTGGGGCAGTCGTTTGCACTGGAATATCCAATTGTCACCTGCTGGTTGATCCAGCAGTTTGCTCCAACTGATTTTGCGGCGATTATCGTCGCAAAACCATGTTGAATAAACAAACCGGGTCCAATGATATCGGTTGAAATAAAGAGGGTATTCATCGGCCGGCACAGTGGACTGACTATCTTCCCGAGCCAGCCAACGCGATGATAAAAGAGATTCCGATATTCGGGGTAGATAGTCATCAATTGGATGAACGCGCGAGTAGGGTGGAGCTTTTGGTCTTTCATATATATTTCACTCCATCGCTCGATATCCGCTCGAATTAATCCAGCTTTGTCTCGGGTCATCAGAAGGATCAAATGAGGGGTGAGACGAATAGCGCTGAGTATCATGCCGATTGTTTTAACTAAATTCTTCATATTTAGTTATATTCGATGAAGCCGGGATTCGGGCGAGGGCACAGTGTTCGACGTATCCTGTTGGCGCAACATGGCAGCACCTTCAAAAGGCTTGCATGCCTGTAGTCGTTGGGGCGGCGCATATGACGAGGCACCGCGTGAGCACCAACAGTAACAACGCTACGATCAAGCACAAATTTCCACCTGGTATTATTTCGGATTCCATATGATAGGTGAAAATTACCAATAAGGTACTGGATCCATATAGAGTGAAAAACAGAAGCGGCCCAGGCCAGTCGGTTGCGCTTTTCTTCTGTTCGGCATAACGACAAAGACGGGCCGTATCGAATGTCTGCGCGGGATCCTCCATACCGGCAGCCCATCCGATTACCCCCGACGGGAACAACGGGTCGTGTCGCCATCTCCTGCACGGTCAAGGTCCAGCGAGGTGTTGCTCGAGATCTTGCTATTACGCGTCCTCGCAATGAAGTTGAGCGGCCTTGGTGAGTGCCGCCTGCAATGCATCTTCCGCGCTGTCGAAGAACCCGGTAGAAGGGGTGAATGGACGAGCCTCACTGCGGGATCGCAAGTAATACGTGTATTTTGGACCAAGCCTTCGGACTTCGATCAAATACTCGCCGTCACCATCTGGACTGTATGTATACACGAGCGTGCCTCACTTAGCCGATAAGTTTGGGACAAAGCGTAGCGATGTAGAAAAGTATCGTCAACCTCGCCGCTGCATATGATGGGTGAGATTTTTTATCAAACGTCGTCAGGACGTCACAAAGAGGGTTATTGCATCGCGCCCGGGGCCTTTAGAGGTATGCCGGTCCATTCCGTTAAATCAGGAATACGATGCAATTATTGAGGCCTTTCAAAATTCTTTTTGAAGATGTTAGATTTTGCAAGAATCTTTGACTGCGAAAGTATATTGTCGTGCATCCAACGAATGCATCCCTGACACAAAAGAGTGCATGCCTGTTACAAACCAGGGCACGGCCATTGCTAAACACTCCAATTCTTTACAGTTTTTTGACACATAAGTTCTACTAAATGAAACAAGATGTAAAAATTTATGTATTTTAACGGTCCGGCACAGTCAGTGCTAAAGCGCACGTCCACCGTAATCTTTTGGTTAAAAGGTAGTTAATAGAAGACAACAAGGCGGACTCAAGCGCCAAGTCTCGTTTCTGGCTGATTCATGTGATTTACTGCTGCACAGCAACCAGAGAGTTGCTTCCCGCCACCGGAGACTGGCCCCATGCAACGAACTTGCACTCATATTTTCGAGTTCTATGTTTCGAGTTCTGTGACGAGACGAGAGTTCTATGACGAGAAGCATTGCGCCGCGCTTTATCGATCCATCAGTGAGGGAAGACGTCTCACTGGCTGAGAACGTCGATGTTGTAATGGAAAACCGAAAGACGGTTTTCTGGGTAGTATTAACCATCTTCTTGCTCGGTCTTGCCTACGCGTTACTTGCTCCACCGGTCTTTCGCGCAGACGCCATGATTCAGGTCGAAGACCCGAATAGCAGCAGCACCAGCAGTCCAACACCATGGCAAAACAAGGACTCCAGTACCCCGTTCGACCCCGCTGCGGCGACCGCTGCCGAGTCTGAACTGATCCTTTCCCGCGCCGTGATTCAACCGACCGTAAAGGCGCTGAATCTAAGTGTCGATGCCACACCAAAATATTTCCCGATAATCGGTCAATGGATCGCGCGGCAGGCAAAGGGCAGCGATCTGGCCAGGCCGTTGCTGGGCTTGAATAGCTACGCGTGGGGTGGCGAGGCAATCGACGTGCCCGCTTTCGACGCGAAGCCGGACGAGTCGTACACGCTGACGGCGGGGACGGGCGGCACTTACATTCTGCAAAACAGTGATGACATCATTGTTGCCCGCGGGGTGGTCGGCGAGGACGCCGTTGGCAATGATCAAGGCGAGAACGTCGCGATCAAGGTCAGCCGTCTTGTGGCCAATCCCGGTACAAAATTTTCTGTCAGGCGTCTGCGTGAGTTCGACGCGATCGATCGTTTGCAGAAGGAATTGAAGGTAGAAGAACTGGGTAAACAAGCTGGGATTCTTTCAGTTACCCTGGAAGGTAAGGATAACGTAAAAATAACACAAATTGTCAACGAGATTGCACGCAAGTATGTTGCGCAGAATGTGGAACATAAGAGGCAGGAAGCTCAGACAACCCTTGCGTTCCTCGATCAGCAGTTGCCCATGCTCAAGACGGCGCTCGAGCAGTCCGAAAACGCCTACAACGCGTTTCGCAACGAGCACGGCACGGTCGACCTGAGCGAGGAGAGCCGGTTGCTGCTTGGCCAGATGGTGGATGCGCAGTCCAGGCAGCTGGACCTCGAGCAACGGCGCAACGAGCTTTCACATCGGTTCTCGGACCAGTATCCGGCGGTTGCTTCGCTAACGCAAAGCATCGATCAGTTGAAGGAGCAGCAACGCGCTTTCGCAGGTCGCGTCGCGGCGTTGCCGAACACCGAGCAGAACGCTCTCAGACTGTTGCGCGACGTACGCGTCAATACCGAGCTGTACACGAACATGCTCAACAGCGCACAGCAGTTGAACATTGTGAGGGCGGGGCAGATGGGCAACGTCCGGGTAGTCGACTGGGCGATGACGTCAGCGAAACCGGTCAAGCCGAGAAAGATGATCATTATCGGTATCTCGCTGATGGTCGGTCTGGTCCTGGGTCTGGGGGCACCGTTCTTGCGTCGCCGGTTTCGTCCGGGCATTGAGCGCTCCGAGCATTTCGAGCATGTTCTCGGCGCCCCGGTCTATTCGATCGTGCCTCACAGCGAGATGCAGGCCAAGCTCGAGAGCCGGTTGCGCCGTGGCGCAAAGGGCCATCATTTACTGGCTGCGCAAGCACCCGACGACATTGCGGTTGAAGCAATCCGTAGCCTTCAGACCGCGCTTCACTTCGGCGCTTTCCAGCCGCGCAACAACATTATCCTGTTGACCGGTCCGCGGCCGGATGTCGGGAAGTCGTTTCTCTCAGCGAACCTTGCTACCGTGCTGGCGACGGGCGGCAAGAAGGTACTGCTCATCGACGCAGACATGCGCGGCGGCGATATCAACACGTACTTCGATGTTCCCGCCAGCCCGGGCCTGTCGGAAGCTGTGGGAGGCCAGTCCGCTGAACGTTTGATTCGCCGCGCAGTGGCGGGGACCGAACTCGATTTTCTTCCAAAGGGCTCGAAGCCGAACAACCCGACTGAACTGCTGATGAGCAACCGGTTCAGGAGTTTGCTCGACGAGTTGTCCATGCGCTACGACGTCGTGGTGATCGATGCGCCACCGCTGCTGGCGGTAGCGGACGCGGCGGTGGTCGCCCGCTACGCTGGTACGACGCTGTTCGCAGTCCGGCATGGATGGCACACCTCGGCCGAAATCGCTGAAGCGGAGCGGCGCTTGTTGAACGCTAACGTGGAAGTAAGCGGCGTGCTGGTCAACGATGTGCCGGAGCGAAGCATGAAGTACGGCGCGTATTACGCAGGGTAATGCCTATGAAACCAGTTCGTGCGGCGCCGGCAGGAGAGCGAGGATCTCAACTCTACCCGGGCGCTGCGAAGTCCATCCTGCATTCGGACAACACACGGAACGCTCTTTTCGATCTGTCATTGCTCAGCGGGTTGTTGCTTTTGTCCCTGGAGTGCACGCAGGTCGGTGGGGCCCAGTTGAATCAGTTCTGGGCATTGATCGTGTTCGCGCTGTTGCTGGTGGGACGACGCGTCCATGTGATGGGACGCGAAGTGCTTGCTTACTTTTTGTTTCTCGGTGTTGCGGTATGGCTGACCCTGTTCGCGGGTTATCCGCATATAAAGGAAATAGAGCAGATCATCAAGTTCGCACTCGTGTATCCGGTGTTCTATCTGGTTGGCCGGCAGCTTGGCCGCCATTACCTGGAGAACCCGCTGCCATATGGGTACGTTATCTTGATCGGGTTTTTTCTGTTCCAGATCGCCTTGCAGAAGCTTGATATTCCCTACGTCTACAAGGAAGTGGAATTCATGCAAGACGCTATACACGGCTCGTTTCTGGAGCGTAACTGGTTTGCTCTATTCTTTTTCGGCGCGAGTTACATGCTGTTTCTACAGTCGGAGCGCAAGCCTTTCGATGTATCGATACTCCTGGCATTCGGGGTGGCGAATGCGCTGATAAGCGAGTCGAAGACTGTTCTGATTCCCTGCGGGATCGTCCTGCTCACGCAGTTGAAGGGCTATAACAGTATCAAGCTGTTATTGCTGGCACTGGGAGGCGGGCTTTATTACTGGCGATTTGGAGGCGAGCTCTCGGGTGATATGTTGAATGTTCGTCTTGAAGAAGAGCGCGGCCTGGCGTTCACCATCAGCGTGGGTCTGATTGCGCAGGACTGGCTGGGTCACGGTTTTGGTTTTGTCGAAAGTTTTTTCTCTACTTCAGTGGTCAGCGTCAAGGGACTGGGTGCGGGTACGAACTCGGTCTTTTCATCGCCGCTCGACTTGATGCTGATCGCGGGGATTCCCGGGCTGATCATGTGGATGGTGTTTTTCTGCGGACTGGGTCTTGGGTGGGCAACGGTGATTTGCCTCGCGCCAATAGCAGCGTGGTCGATATCGAATCCATTGCATCAGAACGAGACGGCCTATTTTCTTCTCGGTTATCTCGTATCGTGGGGACGTGACGGGACTTTCATCGCTGCTCGCGCGGTCAGGAGCGTACGTAGCCAGGCTGGACGATTCGTTTCGCCGGTGCGGGTTCGGCCGCGGGCACAGCCGGTGCGGGTTCATGGTGAGCCGACATGAAATTCTCGCTGATCATGGCGACCCTAGGTCGCAGCAGTGAAGTCGAGCGTTTGTTCCGTTCTCTTGCGGAGCAGACCTACCGGAATTTTGAGCTGATCGTGGTGGACCAGAACAACGATGACCGCGTGACACAGGTCATCGAGCGCTTCAAGGATGAGTTTCAGATTGTCTATTGTCGTTCGGAGAAAGGGTTGTCGCGTGCCCGCAATGTCGGCCTGCAAGCGGTAAGCGGAGACATTGTGGCGTTCCCGGACGATGACTGCTGGTACCCGCCACAGGTACTTGAATTCGTCGCGGACAAGTTCGGCAGCGAAGCAGAACTCGCCGGCGTGACGGGGTGCAGCGTGGACGGCGACAGCAAGCCTTCACAGGGTCGCTGGTCAACGACTCCGCTCATCGTCAACCGTTACAACATCTGGACCTGTGCGACGTCCTACACGATCTTCCTGCGTACGGAATCCGTGCGTGCCGTGGGCGGGTTCGATGAACAACTTGGCGTGGGGTCGGGTTCGCGCTGGGGAGCGGGAGAGGAAGTGAATTTTCTTCTCGGCGTGCTCAATGCCGGATACAAGGTTCGTTATGAACCGGCGCTGCGCGTTTGCCATCCGGAGCCGATCACGACCTACGACGAAAAGGCTTACGCGCGCGGAAGGCTCTATAACCGCGGGTTCGGCCGGGTACTGTCATTGAATCGGTATCCGATGCATTTCGTTCTCTATGTTGCTGCCAGGCCGGCCGCTGGCTGCGTGATGTCGATTTTGCAAGGAGACCTGGGTCGCGCGCGCTATTACTGGATCGCTGCGACGAATCGTGTGCTCGGATGGGTTGATCAGGGATAGACATGAATAATCATTCTCGCCTCGCTGTTGCAATGCCAGCGCTCACTGTTTACGCCGATCTGCGCTGGCCCGCGAAGACCGGCATTGGTAACGTGATGACGGCATGCATGGAGCGCGCGCCGGATGAAATCAACATCGTCCCGCTGACAATAAACAGTGGCCTGGGCAGTCCCTGGTCACCCTTCGTGATCAAGCGAGCGCTTGATGACGAGGAGGACGATGGCGTGTTCTGGAGCCCCGGGTTCGTTCCCCCGGCGTTCAGCAAGCGGCCGACGGTCGTGACCGTACATGATCTGACGCATTTGCATTTTTATTCGCGGCTGCATCGCGCTTATTACGATGTCCTGTTCAGGCGAATGTACCGGCGGTGTACCGCGGTGATTTGCGTTTCCGACTACACGCGCAACGAGTTCCTCGCGTGGTCGGGCATGCCTCACACAAAGGTGCATGTCGTGCACAACGGAGTGGATCCGGCGTACGCGAGAAACGACGAGGTACTTGAGTCCGAAGATCCTTATGTGCTCTACCCGGGCAACCGTCGGAACTACAAGAATCTCGAGCGATTGTTTACCGCCTATGCGCGCTCGTCGCTTCCCGCGAAAGGAATCCACCTGATGCTGACGGGCAAGCCGGATGCCGCCCTCAAGGAGTTGGCGCACGCGCTCGGGATCTCATGGCGGCTGCGCTTTGCAGGAGACGTCCCGGACGCGATGATGCCGAAGCTGTACCGGGGGGCGCTCTTCGTTGCCTTTGTATCGCTTTATGAGGGGTTCGGTTTGCCGATCCTGGAAGCCATGATGTCGCGCGTACCGGTGCTTACGTCGAACGTGTCGGCAATGCCCGAAGTGGCCGGTAATGCGGCCCTGACCGTTGATCCGCGATCGGTTGCGGACATCACCAAGGCGATGAACCGGCTTGCAGAAGATCGTGTTCTGCGTGAAGAGCTGATCGAGTGCGGTCGTGAACGAGCCATGCGGTTTAGTTGGGATCGTTCAGCCGATGCACTTTGGACCATTGTTGAGCAAGCTTCGTTGGTAAGAAAACAATAGCTTCATTTTTCGGCCTGCTGTTTGTCCGTTGCGAGGAAGCCATGAACACTGAAGGATATTTGAATGTTGTAATAGTAAACTTTCGTACACCTGAATTGACTGTAAGGTGCGTGAAATCACTGCTCGCTCTTCGTATTGCGCGTGCGTCCGATATGGTTGTTGTCGAGAACGCTTCACCTGATGATTCTTATCAGAATTTGCGCACGAACCTGCCCGATGGTGTGCGGCTTGTTCGCGCGTCCATGAACCGCGGATTTGGCGCCGGGGTCAATCTTGGCGCGGTGGCCGGGATGCGGGAAAGAATCCTTGTCCTCAACCCGGATACCTACTTTGTCGACAACAGCATAGAGAAGGCGCTGGCCGTTCTGGATGCAGCACCCGACGTCGCCATGGTCGGCCTGGACCTGACCTATCCGGACGGCGTGCGGCAGTACTCCGGACGCCGCTTCTACAGCCTCCTGGATATCATCGGGCGGCGCACGCCGCTCGGTAAGCTGAGGTCGCTTGAACGCCGTGTCAAACGCCACATGATGATCGAAGCCTGGATCCCCGGTGTGCCTTTCGACGCGGACTGGGTGATGGGTACGGGGTTCATCGTCAAGCGCAATGTTTATGAGGAACTGGGCGGCATGGACGAGCGCTATTTCCTCTACATGGAAGACGTCGATTTGTGCGCGCGCGTGTGGAATTCCGGGTACCGGATCGCCTGTGTGCCAGGGGCACGCCTCATGCACGACCATCAGCGGCAATCAGCCGGCGGGCCGCTGTCGCGTGCTGGCCGCTATCACTTGCAGAGCCTGCTGCGCTTCCGTAACAAGTTCCACTTGCCACTCTCGATGCCGCCGAGCATCGAGGGCGTCAAGAGATAACCCGATGAGCGTTGTCATACTGCGATTTCCTGGGGGAATGCCAGAGCGCGTGCACCGGCCGCGCTCTGGCGGACCTCTATTGCTTCGAGCGTTGCTCGTGATGTCGGTCCTGGCGATGACTTGTCTGAGCCGCCAGGCGCTTGCCGCGACGCTGATCGTCAACGGGGATTTCGCGCAAGGCAAGACAGGCTGGTGGGGTGAGCAGTTCTCCATTGTCTCCGATACAAAGTACGGCAACGCACTAGAGGTGCAGTCGGGTTACGCCGCTCAGGACAAGATCGCTGTGCAGGCGGGCCGGCGTTATCGAATCAGCTTGAACATGCGCACGGTCGATACACCGGCAAAGGCGGCGTTCGTTCAAGTCAGCTTCCGCGGCCCTGGAGTCGATCCGGGCTGGAGAGGTGTCGACTCGGTCCAGCAGCCCTGGGGAACAGAACCCGCGCTGGCGGTGAACAGCGGCGTTGGCGATGGATGGAATAGTTCCGGCGTTGTCGTGCAAGCGCCTGAAGGCGCGAACCAGATGATCCTGTATCTGCGCAAAGCGAAGGGACAATCCGGCGCGGCACGATTCAGCAGGGTCAGTGTTTCCGCGACCGATGACGCCGTGACGACTGCAGACGCATTGCAGGGCGAGCAGATGCGGACGAAACTCTTGCCCGCTCCCATTGAAGCCGGAAAACGAGAAGCGTTGCTCGCCGGGATCATCAAGTCAGGCGGGCCGCCTGCACGGACGCTGACGCTCGCGGATCATGGCACTACACGCTACCACGTGCAGGTCGGAGCGCTTGCAGACGCCATGACCTTGCAAGCTGCCAGCGATCTTGCCGATTACCTGAAACGCATTACCGGCAGCAACGTCGGACGGCTTGCTGACGACAACGCACCGCAGGCGGGACCGTCTATTGTTATCGGCCTCGACAACCGGCTCGCTCGTGAGCTGTGTCCCTCAGCCGCCTTTGACACACTCGGGCCGGACGGATTTGTGCTCTGTACGTCGGGTGAGAATCTCGTGATCGCGGGCGCAACACCGCGCGGCACCATGTACGGCGTGAACTGGTTTCTAGATCGGGTGCTTGGCGTGAAATGGCTTGCTCCCGATGCGACCTATGTGCCCTCACGGCCGACGTTGCAAATCGATGCGCCTCATGACCGGCAGGTTCCACGCTTCGCTTATCGCGAGGTCCTCAGTTGGGAGGGGCAGGACAAGGCGTTCCGCGCACACAACTTGCTGAACGGCGAGTCTCATGGGCCGTCGTTCGCACCTACGCCCCCCGAACTTGACGATTGGGATCACAGCTGGTTGGCGAAGGGCGGCGATGCATCGTTCTGGGACTTGGTGCCGCGCGACAAGTATTTGAAGACTCATCCGGAATGGTACGCGGGTGGCCAGGTTGCAATGATGAATGCCGATGTTCGCCGGATCATGGCGGAACAGATCGTCGAGCGGCTCAAGGCCTTGCCGGATTATAGAAAGGTCTGGTTCGGGATTCACGACATGGACTGGGGCTGGGACATGGATGCGGACAGCCGCAAGTTCGCTGACCAGCACGGCGGTAATCCTTCGGCACCGTTGGTCGACATGGTCGAGGACGTGGCGAGGCAGGTAAGAGCGGTGATGCCGGGCGCCCGGTTCGCCTTCAATGCTTATCACTGGGGATTCGCGCCACCGGCCGGCATGGTGTTGCCGGACTACATCCTCGTGTATCCGATGACCATCCAGGTGGACTACAGCACGCCGCTGAATCTTGGCCGCAACGTGCAGTTGGGCCGGGGCCTCGCTGGTTGGAGTGCGATGGCGAAACACATGCTCGTGTGGGATCACGTGACTAACTTTGCCGGCTTCCTGCAACCTACGCCGAACATCTATCCGATAGGCGCCAGCATCAAGTGGCTGGCGACACTCCCGAGCGTTTCGGGGTACTTCGCGGAAGGGAGTTGGACGACGCCCGGTGCGGAATTTGCCAGCCTGAGGGTCTGGATGATAGGACGTCTGCTGTGGGATCCGCGACAGGACGTGCACGAACTCGTGAGTGAATATTGCAGGGACTATTTCGGAGCGGCAGGGCCGCAACTGCTTGCGTATATCGACTTGATGCATGCAGCACTGGCTGCGAGCGGGGATGTCCTCTCCGAGCAGACACCCGTGGGCATGAAGATGTACTCCCCGCAATTCGTCGCACAGGCGGACAAGCTGTTCGACAACGCGGAGCAGGCGGTAGCGGGTGACCCATCGCTGTTGGCACGCGTGCAACAGGCCCGCATGCCGCTCGATTTCGTGATCCTCGTGCGTCGTCGCGAGTACCAGGACGCGCACGCTGCTCCTGGATGGCAACTGGATTATGCGAAGCGAATTGCACGCTTCAACGAGACCGTGCAGCGCACGCATGTGTCGGCATACCGCCAGGAGGGTGACCTCGATGGCCTCAATCAACTGCTCGCCATCGAGCGTCGTCCAGCTACTCCGCCGGCACAGAGTGCGGGACTACCGGCTGCGGACTGGAGCGATATCCAGGACCTCAACCTGAATATCTATAGTTCGGCGAGGATAGTCGCGGACGCAGCAGCCTCCGACGGCGCGGCGATACGCATGCCCGGCGACTCCTCGGTGTGGGCGGTCCAGCTTAAATTCGACAAGCTGCCCCGTGAGGGCAAGTGGGACCTGTTCGTGAACGTACGGGTCGCGGGAGCAGCAGGAGGGGGCAGCGTGCGGGTCGGCTCGTATCCGCCTATGGATCGCTTCAAGCAGGTGTCAGCGAGCACGTTGAACCAGGGAACCTACCAGTCGATCCCGGTGCCCGGAGGCCCGTTCGTTTTTGAATCGGATCATGAGAAGGGTGTGTATGTGCAGGCAGTCGACATGAAGGCGGGCGACGCGGTGTTTGTGGACCGCATCGTCGCGGTACGTCACAAGTGACGGACCGGTTCTCAGAAACGACTCCGACAGGTGAAGCATGAAGACTCATTCGGCCTTAGCAACAAACGAAAAGCGGGTGCTCTATTCCGGTTTCCGCTGGGACCATCATGACGAGGTCTCGGGGTATCACCACGTTGTGGCGTCGAGCGCGGACTACGTCGACGGTGGCGCTTTATGGGGCGGCCACAGTCCGATAGGATCGCGTTCGCGCAGAGTCAATTTCCTGCTGATCGACGTGCTGACGATCGTACGTTCGTTGCGTTACCGATCGGTGCTCTTGTTCTATCCGGAACAGACGGGTTATTTCTCCGCCCCGATCTTGCGGATGCTCGGCAAGCAGGTGATCTACGTGGTGCATCTGGGCGAGGACTACTGGCTTGAGCGGGACGATTCCCTGTTCCTCAAGCTCAAGCGTTTCAATCTCCGCTTTGTGAGCAAATTCATTACGTTGACCCAGCAGCAGAAGTCTGTTTTTGACGATCATTTTCCGGGCAAGGTAGCGCGGATTCCGCATGGTACCTGGTGCCGGGTTCGTAACAATACCGGGCCGTCCGCAAGCGACGGAAAACTGCATCTGACCGTGGTGGGCGACACCTATCGCGACTACGCGCTGCTGTCACGGATCATTGAGTTTTTTCTCCATCACAACCCGAGGGTGGTGTTTGATCTGGTGGGAATGAAGTACGAGAAGCTTGACGAGAGCCAACGAGCGGCCAATGTCGTTTGTCATGGCCGCCTGAACAGCCGGCAGTACCAGGAGATTATCGAGAACTCCCTGTTCCTGCTGTTGCCGCTGAAGTTCGCCACCGCGAACAATGCCTTGCTCGAGGGCCTGGTCGCCGGTGTGCCGGTGATTTGCAGCAATACGCACGGCGTGCGCGAATATCTGCCACCTGGGGACTACGTGTTCGATTCGATCGAGGACCTGGCCCTGAAGGTGCAGCGCAGGAGCGAGATGACACAAACCGAGCGGGCCGCGGAAGGCGACAGGCTCTCATCGTTTGTGAAGGAAAACTATTCGTGGGATGTGATTCGTAACAGGGTGATCGACTATTGCCTGGTGTAGGCAGAGTCGACTCGGGTGGACTCGAAAAGCAATGCTCGGCCCATGTATGCAGGTTTGCAGCTTTCCCTGGACGAACCGGGACGACCCAAAAGGAATGCCATGATATTAGTGACAGGCGGTGCGGGGTTTATCGGCTCCAACTTTGTGCTCGACTGGCTGCGAGGCGCGAGCGAAGCCGTACTCAACGTCGACAAGCTGACCTACGCCGGCAATCTCGGCACGCTTGAATCATTGAGCGGTAATGCCAGGCACGTCTTTGTGCGTGCGGACATTTGCGAGCGCGCCGCGATGGATGCGTTGCTGGCCGAACATAAACCGCGCGCCATACTGCACTTCGCTGCTGAGAGTCATGTGGATCGATCGATTCATGGTCCGACCGATTTCGTGCAAACCAATGTGGTGGGTACCTTCACGCTGCTCGAAGCCGCGCGTGCCTATTGGAGCACACTACCCGCCGCTCAAAAGTCGGCATTCCGATTCCTGCACGTGTCGACCGACGAAGTGTTCGGATCGCTTTCGGCCGACGATCCACCGTTCTCCGAAACAACGGCCTACGCGCCGAATAGTCCCTATTCTGCGACGAAGGCCGGGTCCGATCATCTCGTGCGCGCGTATCACCACACCTATGGCTTGCCGGTCCTCACGACCAACTGTTCGAATAACTACGGACCGTATCAGTTTCCCGAAAAACTGATTCCGCTGATGATCGCCAACGCACTCGCCGGCAAGCCGTTGCCCGTGTATGGCGACGGCAACAACGTGCGCGACTGGTTGTATGTCGGTGATCATTGCGCAGCGATTCGTCGCGTACTGGCAGGTGGCAAGCCAGGCGAAACGTACAACATCGGTGGCTGGAACGAGATGAAGAATCTCGACGTCGTGAACGTCCTGTGCGATCTTCTTGATACCTTGAGGCCAAAGGGGCAGGGCCTTTATCGCGAACAAATTACCTACGTAAAGGATCGTCCGGGTCACGACCGGCGTTACGCAATCGATGCTCGCAAGATTGAGCGCGAACTCGGCTGGAAGCCCGCAGAAACCTTCGAGACCGGACTGGCCAGGACGGTTCGATGGTATCTCGACAACCAGGCGTGGGTAGACGAGGTCGCTTCTGGTGAATACCAGAAGTGGGTAGAGGATAACTATGCAGTGCGGGTGTGATAACCAAAAGGACTGACGATGGCACGAAAAGGCATCATTCTCGCCGGAGGTTCGGGAACGCGACTTTACCCGATCACGACGGTCGTATCGAAGCAGCTATTGCCCGTGTACGACAAGCCCATGATCTACTATCCGCTAACGACGCTCATGATAGCGGGCATTCGCGACGTGCTGATCGTATCCACGCCGCAGGACACGCCGCGTTTCGAATCAATGCTCGGCGACGGCAGCAATTGGGGAATGAATATCCAGTACGCGGTGCAACCATCCCCTGACGGGTTGGCGCAGGCATTCATCATTGGCAGGCAATTCATTGGGAATGACCCGTCCGCGCTCATACTCGGCGACAATATTTTCTACGGTCATGATCTCGGTGCGCAGCTTGCCAGCGCCAATCTGCGCAGTGACCGCGCTACCGTGTTCGCGTACCACGTGCACGATCCGGAACGTTATGGCGTGGTCGAGTTTGACGGCGAGTTCCGTGCCTTGTCGATCGAGGAGAAACCAGTCAAGCCGCGTTCGAACTACGCGGTGACGGGACTCTATTTTTACGACAGCAACGTGTGCGCAGTTGCCGCCGATGTCAAACCTTCGCCGCGCGGCGAGCTTGAAATAACCGATGTGAACTTGCACTACCTGGAACAGCGCAAGCTCGATGTCGAGATCATGGGCCGGGGTTATGCATGGCTCGATACAGGCACGCACGACTCCCTGATCGAAGCGGCCACTTTCATTGCGACGTTGCAGCGGCGGCAGGGCTTGGTGGTCGCGTGCCCGGAAGAGATTGCGTACCGCCGCAACTGGATCGATGAGGAGCAACTTCTCAGGCTTGCCCGGACGCTGTCGAAGAACGCGTACGGCCAATATCTGCTCAACCTTTCCAAGGATCAAGTCGCATGGCAATCCACGTAACTGCTACGGCGCTGCCCGAGGTCAAGCTCATTGAGCCGAAGATTTTCGGCGACGCGCGCGGCTACTTCTATGAAAGCTTCAATGGCCGCGAGTTTGCGGGGAACGTGGCGCCGGACGTCGAGTTTGTGCAGGACAACCATTCGCGCTCGGCACGCGGAGTGCTGCGTGGGCTGCATTACCAGATCGAGCATGCGCAGGGGAAACTGGTTCGGGTGGTGGAGGGCGAGGTCTTCGACGTCGCCGTCGACATTCGAAGGCGGTCGCCTGATTTTGGCAAATGGGTCGGAGTGAAACTGTCGGGAGAGAACCGCAGGCAACTGTGGGTTCCACCGGGGTTTGCACACGGCTTCCTGGTTCTGTCTGAGTCGGCCCAGTTTTTATACAAGACTACTGATTATTGGTATTCGGATCATGAACGCAGCATCTTATGGAACGATCCCGAGATCGGTATCGAATGGCCGCTGGAAATTGAGCCGTTGCTAGCCGCAAAGGACGTCGCGGGGAAGCGACTTGTCGAGGCCGAGCACTTCGCATGAGAACCATTCAATGAATAATCGCGGGCAACACACGATTTTACTGACTGGTGTAAACGGTCAGGTCGGGTTTGAGCTGGAGCGCAGTCTCCAGGGCCTCGGCCGCATTGTGGCGTTTGATCGAGGCAGCCTTGATCTTGCCGACCTCGACCAGGTACGACAGGTCGTGCGCGATGTGAGACCCGCTTTGATTGTGAACCCGGCGGCACATACAGCGGTCGACCGGGCCGAGAGCGAGCCGGATGCAGCCATGCAATTGAACGCGCATGCGCCGGAGGTGTTGGCGAATGAGGCAAAACGCCTTGGCGCGCTACTGGTTCATTACTCTACCGACTATGTCTTCGATGGAACAAAAGACGGTACTTACGTAGAAGACGATCCTGTCAATCCGCAGAACGCTTACGGCAGGAGCAAACTGGCCGGTGAACAGGCGATTGCCGCGTCGGGATGTGCGCATCTCATCTTTCGAACCAGCTGGGTGTACGGGGCACGAGGAAAGAACTTCCTCCAGACCATGCTGCGGTTGGGTGCGGAGCGAGATGAGCTAAGTATTGTGTCCGATCAGATTGGCGCGCCCACCTGGTCGAACACGATTTCGGCGCTGACGTCGAATGTGTTGTCAGAGGTGCTCGCCGGGGACATGGACTGGTGGGGGCAGGACTCTGGCATCTATCACCTGACGGCTTCAGGTTCAACCTCATGGTATGGCTTTGCCGAGGCAATCTTCGAGCGATCAACGTTGCGGCGAAAGCCCCAGCTTAAGCCGACCACGACGGAATCTTATCCGACCCCTGCAACGCGGCCTGCCAACTCGCGGCTATCAAATCAGAAATTATTCAAGACGTTCGGTGTAATGGCGCCAGACTGGGATGAGGCGCTGGATCTTTGCATGGAGTCGCGCATCTGCAGAAGGGAAGTGCATGCTGTAACTTGACAAGCTGCCATTGAGCGCAGGCTAGTGGGACACAGTTGCTGGAGAAGCACGTGCTCAGTCGACGTGGTGCAGCGCGTTGAACTTTCAATTGCACCGGGGTCGCTCGAGTTGACCACCACACGACCAGGGACGTCTCACGCCTCCTGCGCTGTACTATCGGCTAACGGGATCTTGCCATGAATATCGATAAATTTTCCCGCGATCCCGAGTCGCTTTTTGTTGCGTTGAATTTGCAACAGGATGCGTTGGAAGCCGTTTCGCTGATACTAACAGCGGCTTGCGATCTTAATGATGAACCGGCACTTAATAGCGATGAAGCCATTTCCCTAAAGGCAAGACATAGGGATGTTCTATGGCAGGCATGTGCCGCTGCACTGCAGGTGTGTCGTAACACGCCGCAAAGAGTCCTGATCGCGCTTCAGCCAGGCAAAGCGTCTCAGCGTGAACTTCAATGAAACGATCGACGCTCAGTTTTCGCAGGGATATGTCAGGACGCAGCAGGCGTTCTGGCGAAAAACGAATCTCGGCGTGACCACGCGCCTGACTCGTGCGGATGTGCTCAACGACGTCAACAACGTGGCGACGCCCGACCAGATCCTCTATTTTTACTGTCATGCGATTGCATACGGATTGAATCAACCAGGCGGCCTGGATGCGTCGAGTCTGGTCCTCACCAACAAGCCGATCACGCTCAAGGATTTCCGCCTCGAGGCCCCGACGGAGATCCCGCTATCCGGCAAGCCGCTCGGCGAGACGTTTCTGGACCTGCGCCAGGAATTCGTGGCGCGGCTCCATAACCCGCCTGGCCTGCTCTACGCCCTGCACTGCGATGCCGATACGATGATCGATCCTCCGAGCGCCGGTGCCCTCGTGGCGTGAACGGTCGCCGGCTCCGCATGGGCTCAGCGTGGTGGATGGAGCGTTCGGTGCGCCGTGTCATAGCGGATCCAGCGGATCAAGCCTCGCTCATGGCTTTGCGCTCGCGTCCTGGTTCCGGAACGCCGCTTCTCCAGCGTCCGACACCTCGACCCACTTCTTGTCGGGCGCCGCGTCTGCGACGTAGTTGTCGTGCCAGTTCCACCACTTGTAGGTCTGGCTCTGGGGATAACCCTCGGGCGAGTCTTCCCAGACCTCCTGCCGGCCCAGCGGCGTGATGTCGAGGTAGTTCCAGGTGTTCCCCATCTGCTCGTCGCCGCGATTGTTGATGAAGTAAGTACGGAACACGTGGTCGCCGTCGCGGTAGAACACGTTCGTGCCGTGCCACTCGTCCACGCCGAAGTCGGCGTCGAAACTGTCAGTGAGGGTGAACCACGGTATCTCCCAGCCCATCCGTGCCTTCAGCCGTACGATGTCCGCCTGAGGCGCACGCGAGACGAAGACGAGGGTGGTGTCACGGGCGTTCAGGTGGGCGACGTGCGCCACCTGGTCGGCCACCATGGAGCAGCCCCGGCACGCGTGCTCGGGCCAGCCGAACACACCCGGCTCGAAGAAGGCGCGGTAGACGATCAGCTGACGCCGGCCGTCGAACAGATCGAGCAGGCTGGCCTTGCCCGCGGGCCCTTCGAATGCATACGCCGTCTCCACGGCCATCCACGGCATTCGCCGGCGCTCGGCGGCGAGTGCGTCACGCTCGCGGGTCCGCGCCTTTTCCTTCACGAGCAATTGCTCGCGGGCCGCCTCCCACGCTTGCGGCGACACGACCGGTGGCGTGTGCATGGCAGGCTGTCCGTCTTTCCGTCCGTTCTCAGTTGATGTGGTCATGGCTTTTGCTCTCTCCCAGTGTGGGCGAATTCCCGCGCCTCGAGGCTGAAGCGCGACGCTATTCGCCAGTCATCGATCGTTGTTGGCCTGAGAAAAGTCTGGCACCGGAAAGCGGAGATTGGGAGTAACAAGTGTGGCGGCATTCCGATGGCGTTGCGGCGGTTCTCCGCCTCATCTCTGTTGAGAAACAGCAAGCACAATACCCGCTGCCGCCAGGGTCGCCATGGCTAAAAGTCATGCACAAACGTAATGCCTTCCTCCTAAAAAGGCAATATTCATGATGTGCGCCGGCTTGGATAATCTGGCGACGGATAAAGCGCTCACTCGCAGGATTTTCAGGAGGCAATTGCATGACAGGCAGTACCCCGCAGCAGTCTGTTTCAGACCGTACTCAACCCGCCCGCATCACGGTCCGCGACGCCGTGATCGATTTCATGCGACGCGTGGGAATGACCTCGGTATTCGCGAATCCGGGGTCGACAGAGCTACCGATGTTCCGTGATTTCCCCACTGATTTTCGCTACGTGCTCGGGCTTCAGGAAGCCGTTGTAGTCGGCATGGCCGACGGTTATGCGCAGGCAACCGGCAACGCAACGCTCGTGAATTTGCATTCGGCAGCGGGTGTCGGCAACGCAATGGGCAATATTTTCACGGCGTTTCGCAACCGCACGCCGATTGTCGTCACCGCCGGGCAACAGGCCCGTTCGATTCTTCCATTCGATCCGTTCCTCGCGTCAACGCACGCAACCGAGTTGCCCAAACCCTATGTGAAATGGAGCATCGAACCGGCGCGCGCCGCCGATGTGCCGCTGGCAATCGCGCGCGCTTATCACATTGCGATGCAGGAGCCGCGCGGCCCCGTGTTCGTCTCCATTCCTGCCGATGACTGGGACCAGCCGGCGGACTACGTGCCGCCAAGCGATGTCAGCACGGTGATGCGCCCCGATCCGGTCATGCTGGCGCGCATGGGTGACGCACTCGATCTATGCGCGCGGCCGGCGTTGGTTGTAGGTGGCGGCGTGGACCGCGCAGGCGCGGTGGACGAAGTGGTGCGCCTCGCGGAGCGTCATCAGGCACGCGTTTTTGTTGCGCCCATGTCCGGACGCTGCAGCTTTCCGGAAGATCATCGGCTATTCGCCGGTTTCCTTCCCGCCATGCGCGAGAAGATCGTCGAGATACTCGGCGGCCATGATCTCATCTGCGTGCTCGGTGCTCCCGCGTTCACCTATCACGTTGAAGGCAGCGGTCCGCACGTTCCGCCGGGCGCGCAACTATTCCAGCTTGTCGATGACCCCGGCGTGGCTGCCTGGACCCCGTCGGGTACCGCAACGGTTGGCAATATCAGGCTGGGCGTCACGGACTTGCTGGCGCGGCCCGCACCCAGGACGCGTCCGCTGCCGGCGCCTCGCGGTGCTCCTCCACGCGCTGAGGCTTCTCCGCTGATGTCGGTGGCATTCGTACTTCAGACGCTTGCCGAAATACGCAACCCGGCGGATGTCGTGGTTGAAGAAGCGCCGAGTGCGCGGCCGGTGATGCAGGAATATCTGCCGTTCACCCGCAGCGGCACGTTCCTGACCATGGAAAGCGGCGGGCTGGGATACGGCATGCCCGCAGCGGTGGGCGTCGCGCTTGCCAAGCCCGGCACCCGCGTAATCGCGCTGATCGGCGACGGCTCCAGCATGTACTCGATCCAGGCGATATGGAGCGCGGTGCAGCTTAGCCTGCCTGTCATCTTCGTCATCCTTAACAATTCCCGATATGCGGCGTTACAGGACTTCGCGCCGGTGTTCGGCTTCGCACCAACAGATCCGGTACAGGGAACCGATCTCCCCGGTCTCGACTTCGTCACGCTGGCGGCCGGCATGGGATGCCGCGGCGTTGCGGTCAGGGAGGCCGCCCGGCTGAAGGACGTATTGAACGAAGCGTTGCACACCGACGGGCCGATGCTTGTTGAAGTCATCGTGGCTTAGCGCCTGTGACGCAGTGATCCCTGCTTACATAAAATCATCAGGAGACAGACAATGAAAACCATTGCCATGCTGATCAACGGCGAGGCGGTACAAGCTAGCAACGGCGCGACCTTCGAGCGCAGGAATCCGCTGGACGGCGAAGTTGCCACGCGTGCTCCGGCGGCCTCAGCGGATGACGCGCTGGCCGCGGTAGACGCTGCAGGCACTGCCTTCCCCGCGTGGTCTGCGCTTGGGCCGAGTGAGCGCCGCACTTTGTTGATGCGTGCCGCGCAGGCCCTTGAAGGAAAGCACGCCGACTTCGTGGCCGCCATGGCGGCGGAAACCGGGGCGTCGGCTATCTGGGCCGGGTTTAACGTGCATCTGGCCGCTTCCGGGCTCATGGAGGCCGCCGCGCTTACCACGCAGATCTCCGGCGAAGTGATTCCCTCGGACGTACCCGGCAGCCTCGCAATGGGCGTGCGGCAACCAGCGGGCGTCGTGCTCGGCATCGCGCCGTGGAATGCGCCGGTGATCCTTGCGGTTCGCGCTATCGCGCTGCCGCTCGCGTGCGGCAACACGGTGGTCCTCAAGGGGTCGGAGATATGTCCGGCAACCCACGGCCTGATCGTCGAGGCGCTGCAGGAGGCGGGGCTCCCCGCCGGCGTGGTGAACTTCGTGACGAACGCTCCCGCGGACGTCGGCCCGATTGTTGAGGCCATGATTGCTCACCCGAAAGTGCGCCGCGTCAACTTCACGGGCTCGACCCGGGTCGGCAAGGTGATTGCTGCAAGCTGCGCGAAGTACCTCAAACCAGTGGTCCTGGAACTGGGCGGCAAGGCGCCGTTGCTCGTGCTGGACGATGCTGATCTCGATGCCGCTGTCGACGCTGCCGTGTTCGGTGCGTTCGCCAACTCGGGGCAAATTTGCATGTCGACGGAACGTATCGTCGTGGATCGCAAGGTGGCCGACGCGTTCGTCAAGCGGCTCGCCTCCCGGGCGGTCGAACTGCCATTGGGCGATCCGCGCAACGGGCCGGTTGTGCTCGGCTCGGTTGTCGACATGAGCACGGTTGCGCGATGCAATGCATTGATTGACGATGCGCTCGCGAAAGGCGCAACGCTGCTATGCGGAGGCAAGGCAGACAGCACGTTGATGCCGGCCACGTTGCTGGATCACGTAAGCGCTGACATGCGGATCTATCACGACGAGTCGTTCGGACCGGTCAAAGGGATCGTGCGCGTGGATGGCGACGAAGAGGCTATTGCCTGCGCCAACGACAATGAATTTGGCTTGTCTTCAGCGGTGTTCAGCCGTGATGTCGCACGCGCGATGAATGTCGCCCGGCGCATTGAGTCGGGCATCTGTCACATCAACGGTCCGACGGTACACGACGAAGCGCAGATGCCCTTTGGCGGCGTAAAGGGCAGCGGATTCGGTCACTTTGGCGGCAAGGCGGGTATTGCGGAGTTCACCGATCTGCGCTGGATTACCGTGCAGACGACGCCGCGTCATTACCCGTTCTGACTTATGGGCAGAACTTTGGTGTGTGCGCATGCAGTTGTCTAAATGATAAAGAGTCCTGGGCATATTGATAAAAATCCGTAGCACGTCGATAAGGTCATGCAGGAAGGTCATGACTTTTACGCTAATCGGCAATATCAAAAGAGCGAGCCGCACTTACATAATTTGCTGAAGAAAATAAAGATGCGCGGGGAAAGCCCACGCATGAACAGGAGACAGTCATATGCCCAGCTACGTCCCTCCCGCTGTGTTTACGGGGTCCGCGCTGACGGAACCCGATCAGGCGATGGAGTTGCAGGACACGAGCAAGACCGTGGACATTGGGAGCGTGCTCGACGACGGTCCGTTCACTACGTTCCAGAAACTCATTGTGCTGCTGGCGGCGCTATCGATCATTGTCGACGGTTTCGACAGCCAGTTGATCGGTTTTGCCATTCCCGTGTTGATCAAGGAGTGGGGTATAGCGCGCAACGCGTTTGCGCCGGTGGTTGCCGCGGGACTGATCGGCATGGGAATAGGCAGCGCCTGCGCCGGTTTGTTCGCGGATCGTTTTGGCCGGCGCTGGGCGGTGATCGGGAGCGTGCTGGTCTTCGGCATTGCGACCTGCGCGATCAGCCTCGCCCCGAACCTTGTGGTGATTGCTGCGCTGCGTTTCATCGCGGGACTGGGAATAGGCGGAGCGTTGCCGACGTCCACCACATTGACGGCGGAATATACGCCGGCGCGCTTGCGCACCGTCGCGGTCACCGTCACGATCCTTTGCGTTCCTCTTGGTGGCATGGTCGCCGGGCTGTTCGCCAGCGTGATCCTGCCGGCTTATGGCTGGCGTGCTCTGTTTTTGATGGGCGGCGTGCTGCCGCTGGTACTTGCCGTGCTGCTGCTGTTCGCGCTGCCTGAGTCTCCACGCTTCCTGTCGCGTCGCCCGCATCGCTGGGCAGAACTGGTGGCGCTGTTGGGCCGCATGTCGCGCCCTGTCGCGAAAGATGCGCGCTTCACCGACATACGCGAGCGTGATTCAGAAAAGCATGTGGGGTTCACCGCGCTGTTCAAGGACGGTCGCGCGCTGGACACCGTGGCGATCTGGTGTGCGTTCTTCATGTGCTTGCTGGCTGTCTATGCCGCGTTTAGCTGGCTGCCGACCATGCTGACCAACGAGGGTTTGTCGGTGCAGTTAGCAGGCTACGGGTTGACGGCCTACAACCTCGGCGGTGCGATCGGGGCGCTGGCGTGTGCGGTCACCATCGCACGATTCGGTTCGCGCTGGCCGCTGATCGTCTGTTGCTTCGGCGCCGCCGCCAGCGCGTGGCTGCTGTTGACCGTGGACGTCTCCCGGCACGTTAGCGTGCTGATGTTCGGACTCTTTACGCACGGCCTGTTCGTCAACGCGGTGCAGTCCACCATGTATGCGCTTTGCGCCTATGTGTACCCGACAGGGGTGCGTGCGACCGGAACGGCTTCGGCGCTGGCATTCGGGCGGATAGGCGCGATTGTCAGCGCGTTCGCCGGCGCCGCGGTCATCACCGCCGGCGGCGCGTCGTCGTACCTCCTGATGCTGGGAGCGGCAATGACGGTGGTGTTGATTGCGCTTGCGCTCGTTCGGCGACACATACCCAGGGCGATCCGGTAGGACGCTGGACATACTTTCATGGAATCTTCCAATCGGGGTTGAGTGATCCTCATCCCCGCACGCCCCTGACTTAACAGGTCAAGTGGCGGGATTCGGATCTATAAGAATTTTAATAAATTAGCATACCTATCAATTAATGAGCGCGAAGTTCGAAACGAGACGATTGAAACCAGGAGGGTCAAGTGCGCAACGCGCTTGACTGTCGTCGGAACAAGACCATTCAACCTGCATTTCAAAGCGCAGGTCAGGGGACCCGGAGATCATGAAATACAAAACGGCATTGGCAGGAGCACTTCTCGGCATCAGCGCGACCGCGTCTTTCGCGCAAAGCAACGTGACGTTGTACGGGATTATCGATACGGGTGTCGAGTTCGTCACCCATGCCGATGCATCGGGCGACAGCGTGGTACGGATGCCCGGCGTGACAGGAGAACTGCCGTCGCGATGGGGCATACGCGGCAACGAGGACCTTGGCGGCGGATGGTCGGCCATCTTCACGTTGGAGAGCGGCTTCAACACGAAAGCCGGAACGCTGAACCAGGGCGGCCGCCTGTTCGGCAGGCAAGCGCTGGTCGGTTTCACAGGACCGTATGGCAGCCTGACGTTCGGGCGTCAGTACACCATGACTTACTGGGCCATCCTTGATTCCGATCTGCTCGGCCCGGATATTTATGGCGGCACGGGTTCCTTCGACCAGTATCTGCCCAGCGCGCGCAGCGACAACACGGTTGTCTACAAGGGAACCTTCGGGGGCCTGACGGCGGGTGCGACCTATTCCTTCGGACGTGATTCGGCCGGTACCGGAAATTCACCGGGGCAGGGCACATGTGTGGGCTCGGTGCCGGGCAGCCCCCAAACCTGCCGCGAGTGGTCCGCCATGCTGCGGTATGACGGGAGCGGTTTCGGCGCTGCCGCAGCTTACGACGAACAACGCGGCGGCCCGGGGGCATCGGCGAACCTGTTCGACGGTACGCCCACGTTCGGGTTGACCAACCCGGGCGACAAGGATATCCGCATGCAGTTGAACGGCTACGGAGCGATCGGCAAACTGAAGATTGGCGGCGGCTGGCTGGGCCGACGGGTGGAGACCGTTTCGGCTGCGACGCCCAACGTGAGGTCCGACCAGTTTTACTTGACGGCTGCGTATCCGGTTACGCCAGCGTTCCTCGTGGATGGCGGTATCTACCGGATCGTCAACCAGCAGGACGACACGCGGGGCACGATCGAGGTGTTGCGCACGACCTATTTCCTGTCGAAGAGTACGGCTGTGTATCTGCAGGGCGCGTATCTGGCGAACAGCGCGAAAGCCGCGTATACGGTGAGTCAGGGTGGCGGCGGCACGACGCCTGCCGCGGGCGCGGGGCAACTCGGCGTCATGGCGGGATTGCGGCACAGTTTCTAGGTGCCCGAATCCGCCGACAAAGACGCCGTTCCCAAGGGCCAGTTTAATCACTGGTCCCCTTTACATAAGCGCACGTGCGTTTCCCCCGGACATAACGTGCACTGCCTCTTAAGCGTTTTATTTTCCGGAAAATCCGCCAATCCGCATTAATTTTCCATTTTTTTAACGTGCACCATAAGGCCGCCAGGCGCGCTGGGGCACGCGGCGAACCCAATGAACGATGACAATAGTTGCAAGAAGGCCAGTCATTCCCGCGCTAACCGGCGTTCGCTTCCTGGCAGCGTTAAGCGTAGCGCTGTATCACCTGTCGCCGGATATTGCAGCGTCGTTAGGGATTTCGCCATTTTATTTCTACGATAATTCGGGCGATCCCGTCGAACTATTCTTCATTCTTTCGGGGTTTATTCTCACCTACACCCATCCGGAAATGAGCGGGGCAGAGGCGCCTGCCGTACGACAGTTCTATTTTTCCCGGTTCGCAAAAATATACCCAATCTATTTGTTAGGCTGGATCGTATTTGCACCGCTGGTGTATTCGAATCTTGCGGCCTTGCATGGACACTCGACGGGCCTATACGCGCGGCTGGCATTTTATGGCGTGATTTCCCTCGCGCTGTTGCAAGCGTGGACGCCCGCCACCGCTAATGCGTGGAACACGCCTGGATGGTCGCTCTCCGCGGAAGCGGTTTTCTACGCGTCGTTTCCCTTCCTGTTTGCGTTCCTGAAAAATCGCAGCGTAGGCGTGTTGTTAAGTCTGATCGGGGCATGCTGGTTGTTTTCGGTCATCCCCACGTTGACGCTTTCGTTCCTGCCAGCGTCATTGGGACAGGCGTACTGGTTGCGAGAACTGGTCAACTTCACACCGGTGCTTCGAATAGGCGAGTTTATCGCCGGCATATGCATGGCGCGTCTTTACCTGAGCCAGGGCATGGCCAAATCCTTTATCTTCGATGTGGCCGCTTTTGCGGCTTTGGTTGCAGCAGTTGCAGTCATCGTGCTGGCGAATCATGTGTTAGCCAAGGCGTTGCTGTTCCCCGCGTTTATCCTGCTCCTCTATTTCCTGGCACGCGCGAAAGGGCCGCTTAGCGGCTGGCTTGGGAGTAAGACCATGGTGCTGCTCGGGGAGGCGAGCTTTGCGTTTTACATACTGCATGTGCCGCTTTTCAGATACGCGAAGATGCTGTTTCCGAGCGTCGCCACGGCTCCCGCCCCATTCCTGGGATTCTTGCTGGTGCTAACGGCCGTATCGATTTTCAGTTTCCTGTGGATTGAAAAGCCCCTGTGTGCGTACCTTCGCAAAGCCTACAAAACCAAGCGCTCATCGCATCCAATCCGGCAACCTGAGCCCGCGCACTAGGTGCCGGATCTCCGTTGCCTTGGCCTGGCCGCTAACGCCGCGCGGCTAAAGGCCGGCCGGCCTCATTCCTGGCGCTTACGTCACCACTTCCCAAGCCGCCATCGACGCGTTAGCTGGGCGCTACGAGGACGCGATGGATCATCCGCTCGCGTACGCGGAGCGCGCGGGTAAGCAGGGATAGGGATCGTACCTGCCTTTTCGCACCTGAATCTCGAGATCGACAAGGATTGATGGCCGCTCTGCACGATCGCCTCAGGCTTTCGGCCACCGTCGACGTTTCAACTCCTGGTGGTGCCGTAAGCAGCCAGTCTCCCCGAGAAATGGAGAACGAATCCGAGCAATGCCAATGCGCCGCCGAATATGCACGCCGCCTGCCATCCACCCAGTCGCCAACTGATACTTGCTCCCCAAGAACCCGCGGCGCCGCCTAAAAACATGCCGGTCATGAATAGCGTGTTGAGCCGGCTTCTTGCCTCCGGTCGAAGAGCGTAGACCACATGTTGGTTGGAGATGAGAGCCGACTGCTCACCGAAGTCCAGCAGGATGATGCCGACAATCAGGCCAACGAGGCTGCCCCAAATGCCCAGAACCGCGTATGACAACAGCATGATCAGGGAACCAAGCCCGATAACGGCATGGGGTCCGCGAGTATCAGCGACCCGGCCGGCAAGTGGGGCAATCAGAATCCCGGCTGCACCCACTATCCCCATGAGACCTGCCACATCAGCCCCAAAACCGAAGGCCTCGTGCAGGCGCAATGCCAGAATTGTCCATAGTGCAATAAAGGAACCGAACAGCGCGGCTTGAATACAGGTTGCACGACGCAGTGACCGCTCTTCTCGCCACAACTCCACGAGCGACTTCATGAGACGAAGGTAGCTGTGGTTTGTCTTGGGTTCGCTGTGCGGGAGTTTGAATAGCAACATCAACCAGATGACGACGGTCATCGCAGCCCCTAGCCAAAACGTGGCACGCCAGCCCCAATGATCGCCGGCAAATCCGCCGACCGCCCTGCCCAGCAGAATTCCGCAAAGCACGCCGCTCATCACTGTACCGACGACCTGGCCCCGGCGGCCGGATGCGGCCAGTTCTGCCGCGAACGGAACGATTTGTTGGGTAACGGATCCTGAAATACCGACTACCGCTGAAGCGATTACCAGCAACCCGGCATTTGGGGCTGCAGCAAGGCACACCAATGCCACGATCAACACTGCGCCTTGGCAAAGAATCAATTTTCTGCGATCAATCCGGTCTCCCAGAGGGACCAGAAAAAACAGGCCGCAGGCGAAACCCAACTGTGTAGCCGTCGGAACCAGATTGACCAGGCCAACCGCTCGCGGGAAAGCCTGTTGCAATAGTTCCAGGATCGGCTGGTTATAGTAAATATTGGCGACAAAGACACCGCAGGCAACCGCCATCACCATCAGCAGTGCAGTATCCAGGTGACGTGTTAATGCAGGTGCTTCAAGAGCAGGTGCTTCAAGAGCGGCGGACCCCGCTGGAGATTTTCTACCAGCCGTATTTTGTGACATGTCCAGACTCACGATGAGGAACAGGGACCTTCATGGTGACGTCGTGCACAGGAGAAGTCTTTGGCCTACAATTTCAGACGTCTGAAATTCCTGTTGATCCCGCACTCTTGCTGTGTGACATAAAAAATGCCTACAGGTACAAAGCCCCGCCATGAAAGGCTGTCGCAAAGTCCTGACTCCCGCGACGACGATATGGTTGCTTTCGGCCGCTATCAGCTTTTCCCACGTCTGCAGCTGTTATTGAAAGACGGTGTACGGCTAGACGTAGGTGAGCGTGCGTTGGACGTGCTGGTCCAACTTATCAGTACGGCAGGCGAGGTAGTCTCCAAAGATTCGCTTCTTTCCCGCATATGGTCGAAGGGAGTCATCGAAGAAAACAGCCTGCAGGCGCAGATCTCGTCGCTGCGAAAAATACTGGGGGACGATCGCGACCTGATTGCGACGGAGTTTGGCAGGGGCTATCGTTTTACAGGTTCAGTGCAGGCGCATCGGGCTGTAACGTCGTCCATAGGCTCACCTCACGCACGCGTCGGCCTGCCGAGTCCGCGGTCTCCTCTGATCGGCCGCGTTGAGGAGCTACTGGAATTAAACCGGCTGTTGGCTATCCGAACGCTATGTACGCTCACAGGCCCTGCCGGCATAGGTAAGACTCGCCTGGCGATAGAGGCCGCGTCAGAATCCAGCCCCTATTTTCCCGATGGGGTTTACTTCGCCGACTTGTCACAACTAAGCGCGGCCTCAGTATCGCCAGCCATTTCGAGCGTGTTGGCGGGGCTGGTAGGAACAAGCGCACCGTTGGCGTCACACCCGGGAAGGGCACTACTGGTCGTTGATAACTGTGAACATGTGACGTCGGCGTGTGCAGCGGCCCTTGAGCGGCTACTGGAAGCAGATCCTCGACTGAGCGTGCTGCTCACCAGCCAGACCCCATTGGGGCTGGACGGTGAGCAGGTATACCGGCTCAATCCTCTCGCGTTACCCCCAGGCATCGTCGACGTAGCAAACGCAAGAAACTATAGTGCGGTTGAACTGTTCGTCCGTCGTGTCACTTCCGCGGACTATCATTTCGCGCTTACGGAAGAGAACGTAGGGCAGGTCACCACGTTATGCAGAGCGCTCGACGGAGTTCCACTGGCATTGGAGATCGCCGCAGCGCGCGTGCCGTCGCTGGGTCTTGCAGCGGTCACCGAGGATTTGGCTGTTTCATCCGGATTGCTTGCAGCGCGGAAACGCCAGACCCCGGGGCGCCATCGGACGCTAGGTGACGCTCTGCAGTGGAGTTACCGGTTACTCGATTCCGTAGAACAAACGGTGTTCCAGGAACTGGCCATTTTCCCCGGCGATTTCACGTTCGCTGCCGCGGAACCCATGGTATCCACCAAGCTGGAAAGCTCCACTCGCTTGGTTGATGTTCTTTGCAGCCTCGTTGAAAAGTCGCTCATCACGTTGCAGGCCGGAACCCAGCCGATACGCTATCGCTATCTGACCATGCTGCGGGCGTACGCGTTGGAGCAGCTTGCGGACCGTACGGCGGCCATGACTGAAAAGCATGCCCGCTTTGTTGAGCAATTGGTTTCTCAAGCCCAACAGGATTGGATGTCGCTCCCCACGACACAATGGAAGCGACAATACGAACACCACATTGACGATATCAGGGCCGCTCTTGACTGGTCATTGTTAGATAGTAAGCGCCGTGCCCTGGGACTGCGCATCCTCGCGAACTCCGCCCCATTCTGGATACAACTATCACTCCACGACGAGTGTCGCCAGCGGATGACGAACGTACTGGAAGAAACGAAAGTTCCTCCCGTTGAAGAGCACCAGGAGATGATGATTCAGGCCGCACTGGCCACTTCGCTGACTTGGTCACGCGGACCGGTTCCGGCTAATGAGCGGGCTTGGACTAGGGCCAGCGATCTCGCGCTCCGACTGGACGACAAGGAAACGCAACTGCAGGCTGAATACGGTCTATGGCTTTATCATCTCCGTAGCGGTTGCTACGCACAGGCACTGCGGCACGGGAAAAGCATGGCAGATTTAGCCCTGAGGCATCGCGATCAAGCGGCGCTTCTGACAGCGCGTCGTCTGATCGGTACATCTCATCATTTTTTGGGTAATCACACTCAAGCTGTGATTGAAATTGAAGCCATGCTCGACAGCTATACGCGCGACGAACGTCATGGGTCCCATTTCAGATTTGGAATGGACCAGCGCGTAGCAGGCTGGGCTTTTCTTTCTCGCATTCTGGGTGTAATGGGGAACACGACGAAAGCTCGACGGGCTGCCCAGGTAGCGATCGACGAAGCTATGGCACTGGATCATGCCTGCACCCTATGTTGTGCCCTTGCGGAAGGAAGCTGTACCGTGGCGGCACTTTCGGGAGATGTAGAAGAAGTCGCCCGCGCATCGCAGCAGCTTAGTCAAGCGGCAGGAAATCACGGTCTGAACTTTTGGGGACTCTACGGTTCGGCTTTTTCACTTTGGGCGAAAGTATTCCAGGACCCCAAAGCTGTCTCTTTCATGGAGCTTCGATCGACACTGGAGACGCTGCAAGCCCATAGGTTTGATCCAGCTTATTCCGTATTCCTGGCTGACTTTGCTAACGCAATGCTGGAGCAGGGACATACGCGAGAAGCCGCCGGTCTCATTGATGCCCGACTGGCAGGCGACGCCGCCGGACAGCTTTGGAACGCCCCTGAGCTTATGAGGGTCAAGTCTCGGACGCTATCGGAGAAGAAGTCATCCCGGCGAGCGCCACGGTCGTTAATTTTGGAACAAGCGTTGGCGCTGGCACGGGCTCAGGGTGCGAAAGCTTGGGAGCTAAGAATCGCAGACGAACATGTTGCATAGGCGCCCGGCGTAATGCGGCATCACTCGTTAGCCGCACCAAGCGCTTCGCCGAAGCGGGATATGCTCGCGAGCGGGCCCGTTTTCGTCGATTCGACCAGGTAGTCGAGGAAGGCCCGCACAGAGGGCGACGTACGCCGCGAATGTTCGAAGAGCGCATTCACGGGCGCATGCATTGGTTCGTAGTCTTGAAGGATGCGCCGCAACCGGCCACGCTCAATGTCGTCCGCCACTTGCCACGATGGAGCGCGCACGATACCCGCACCGTCGATCGCCGCGGCCGCGAGCACGTCGAGCGCGTTGGCCCGGAGGCGGCCTGTAATGCGTGCGGAACGACGAGTGCCTGCGGACTTGAAATGCCAATCGACGGGGCCAGGCTGGTCGGAGAAAACGAGGCAGTCGTGCTGACGCAGCTCATCAGGAGAGCAAGGCACGCCGCGCCGCTCGATATAAGACGGCGCGGCGCAAACGATCATGCGCACCTCACCGAGCTTGCGTGCCACGAGCGCCGAATCAGGCAGGCGGCCCACGCGAATCGCGAGGTGGATGTCCTCCTCGACGAGATTCACGGCGCGGTCGACCAGCAGCAGCTCGATCGAAACTGCGGGGTGGCGCGCAAGGAAGCGCGGCAGGAGCGGCGCGATGACGGTTCGGCCTAGCAGCGTGGGTGCAGCGATACACAAACGGCCCGATGGATCGCTGCGGCCCGCGCTGAGCAACGCGCCCACTTCGTCCAGCTCCGCGAGGATCGACTTCGCGCGCTCGAAAAAGAGGCGCCCCTCGTTCGTCAGCGCAATGTGCCGTGTCGTGCGGCGCAGCAGTTGCATGCCGAATCGCGTCTCGAGCGCCGACAAGTGGCGACTCACCGAAGTCAGCGACATCGGAATCGTACGGGCGGCGGCAGACAGACTGCCGGCTTCCACCACTCGGACAAACACATTCATTGCGTCGAACCGGTCCATTGATCACCTTTCCTTAAATCGGAAGAGTCATTACCGCTTTGTGACCGTACTCCCGAATCCGGGAATAGTCTACATTCCCCTTTGAGCAAACCGCAAAAGCCCGCACGCCACGCTTGGGCTCGAGCGTGCGAGCACTTCGAAAATTTCGGGCAAAGGATGGGCGCAGATGAAGCAATCGATCTACTGGTTCATGGCACTCGCAGCCGGACTCGTCGTCGCCAATAACTATTACAACCAGCCGCTGCTCGTTGATTTCGCGCATACGTTCAGGGTTACTGAAGGTCAGGCCGGTGTGGTTTCCATCGCCGCGCAGGCTGGTTATGCGCTGGGCCTGCTCTTCTTCATTCCGCTCGGCGACAAGGTCGAGCTTCGCAAGCTCTTCGCGTTCACGTTGACGGCCTCCGTCGTCGCGCTCGTCGCGATGGCGGCGGCGCCCACGCTGCCTTGGGCCGTGGCGGCGAGCTTTGCCGCGGGCATGGCAAGTGTGGCACCGCAACTGCTCACGCCTCTTGCGGCGCAGATTGCAGGACCCCAGGGCCGCGGCAAGGCCGTCGGAATCGTGATGTTGGGCCTGCTTTGCGGCATCCTCGTCTCTCGCACGGTATCGGGCGTGATCGCTGCATATTTCGGATGGCGCGCCGTCTACGCCTTCGCGGCAGTCGCGATGGTGGCCGTTGCCGCCATGCTTGCGCGCGTGCTTCCACGCGTCGAGCCGACCTTCTCGGGTAGCTACGGCGTGTTGATGCGTTCGCTGTTTGCGTTGCTGCGCGAGGAGCCCGTGGTACGGCAGACCGCTTCGATCGCGGCATTGCAGTTTGCCGCATTCAGCGCGTTCTGGACGACACTCGCGTTTCACCTGCACGGCCTCGACCCACGTTACGGCAGCGAGACGGCCGGATTGTTCGGGCTCGTCGGTGTCGCCGGGGCCAGCGCGTCCTATGCCGTCGGCAAGCTGGCCGATGCTCACGATCCACGTCGTGTCATTCTCGCGGCCAGCATCGTCTTCATCGCCTCGTATGGGCTGCTTGCCTGGAAAGGCGCGAGCATCGGCGGGTTGATCGTTGGCGTAATCCTGCTCGACCTCGGCCTGCAAAGCTCGCATGTCTCGAACATGGCGCGCAACCTGGCGGTTCGGAGCACTGCGATGAGCCGCGCCAACACGCTTTATATGACGATTCGTTTTGCGGGCGGGGCGATCGGCGCGACGCTTGGCAATTATGCGTGGAGCATGTGGCATTGGCCGGGCGTGTGCTGTGTTGGGCTTGTCTTTGCCGGCGCCTCAGTGCTGCTGCAGATCACTCCCGCGTCCGGTCAGCGACGGCCTGTGGTGGAACGCGAGAAAAGCGCCGACGCATGAGGTGCGTGAAGCGCGATAGGCAATCGAGCGATCGCATCAAACTTGCCGTCGTGGCTGCATCGAATCCGAAATAGAGGGGGATCTGTCGTCGGTTTCTCGTATGAGAGCTTCGGGTTGCGCCGGCCTCGCCTATTCCCCTACACGTGCGAGCGAACGGAATACGGCCAGCAACCAGAACGGAAGTACGGTAAACAGGCCCACGAGCGCAGTCGCCGCTCTGATGTCGTGGAGTTGCCACACCGCACCGGAGGGATCGGTCACTCCTCCGGCCTGCGTGTCGAACAGCAGGCTGAGGATAGGCGCGGCGATGATCGACGTATAGGCAAACAGCGGTTTGATCCAGTAACCCGCCATATCCGGACGCGGGCCCTTCAGACGCCGCGCATAGAGTGCGAATACCTGGAAGAACACGTAGACAGTCAGATACCAGCCGAGAAAGTTGACGAACGGTACGCCGAAATAGCTGCCGCCGTGATGCCAGATCCAGTTGCCGGTGATTGTCGACATCATTGGATCAATGGTCAGGTCCCAGCTCACCATGATGAAGCTCGCGATGACGGGCGTTTGCACCGCCAATGAGCCGCGCAGCCTGCCGGAGGTATCGCCAAGGATCGCCCGTGCGAGTGTCCATGACAGATAGCCGACACCGAAGTACGCTGGACCGATCAGCAGTGGCACGAGGAACAGTTTCGGGCCTATCGTGTCGCTGTAATGATATGAGCCGAACGGAAAGCCGGTGACGATGCTCAGATTCTCGAAGGCGTTGCTGAAGCCCAGGCAGATCGCGATGAAGAACAGGATCGCGCGCCAGCCGTAGGTTGATGCGCCGTGCAGCAAACCGAACATGAGCAGCGACAACGCGAGCATTGCTCCGCCGACAACCGTCGGCAAGTGCATCAACACGGACGCGACATGGGACAGTACGCTTGCGGCCGCGAAAACCCATAGCGCGGGCGAGATCCACTGTGCGCCGGCCTTCGGGTGGGTGGCTTGCAGGACTTTCATGCGCACTTCCTCGCGTAGCCAAATTCTTTCCGGTAACGGGGGATGAACAATTCGCGGCCCTTGATCAACGCGGTGGTCCAGTTGCCGACCAGCACACCGTCGCGCATGAGTGGCAGCATGCTCGCCCCGTCGCGCGGACCGAGCGGCACCAGGATGCCGCGTGACGACCAGGGAACATAGGCAGGCAGCGATTTAGGCGATTCGCCTGCAAGCGTGGCCGCAATGATTTTTGCGAGCCACGGCACTTGGCGGGTGATGGCGACGATCGTCATGGGGTCGCCCGTGGCGGCGGCATCGCCAAGTGCAAAGAGCCGTTGCGCGCCCGCAGGCCGCAGCCATGCATCGACTTTGACGCGGCCTTGCGCGTCGAAATAGGCGGCCGGCATGTGGCGGAATATGGCTGTGATAGGCCGTGCGCCGAGGGCCGGGAAGATGAGCTGGTTTTCGGCGGCGTAAGGCATACCCGGCAATGTGCCGAGATAGGGTGAGTTGGTCGCGTCCAGCGACTCGACCCGCGTGCTGAGATGGATGGCCACACCTTTGGCCCGCAGTTGCGCTTCGAGCGAGCGGGCCAGCTTCGCCGAATAACCGGGCATCAAGGTGGATGCGCTGGACACAAGCGTGACACGCTTGCGCGGATGCGCCGTGGAGATCTCCCCGGCCAGTTCGACACCCACCGCGCCGCCGCCCACAATCGTTACGCGATCTGTCGCGAGCAGGCTCGCATTGGCTGCCTTTACGCTGTCCTCGAACGCCCGCGCACCTTGCAAGGTCGGCTTGAACGGCCTCGCATAGTGCGAGCCGGTCGCAACAATCACAATATCGCCCTCGATCGTCGCGCCATCCGCCAGCATGACGCCGCCGTCGAACGCGTTCGCGACAATACCTTGCCGGACCCGGCCGCGACGCAGCAAACGATCATACGGGATCACGATCTTCGCGAGCAGCGACGGGTCCACCACGCTGCGGATCGCCGCGACGTTATGAACAAAATGATCACGGGCCTCGACTAAACAAACCTCGGCCCGCGAGTCGAGCGCTCTCGCGAGATTCGCGCCCGCATAACCGCCTCCTACGATGATCACTCTTTTCATCACGTCCTCATTCATGGACTTTCCGTATTGACTTTCCGATCGGAAAGTGAGGGTGATGATATACTTTCCACTCGGAAAGTCAACTATCCCGTTTTACAGACACAGCAGGCCATCAGCATGAATCCTTCCAAACCGGGCAACGCGCCTGACGGCCGCACCCGCATCCTGGCCGCGGCCCTGCAGGTCTTCGCCTCCTCGGGCTTCGAGGGCTCGAGCCTGCGGCAGATTGCCAGCCACGCCGGCGAAACGCATCAGTTGCTCGTCTACCACTTCAAGACTAAAGACGCGCTATGGCGCGCAGTCGTCATGTCGATCTTCGAAGAAAGCATGCAGGAACGAAGCGTCGCGGACTGGGCGGAGAAAGCGGTCACGGAAGAACCTGCCAGCGTGTTGCGCGAGATGTTTCATGCGTTCGCCATGTTCACTGCGCAGCATCCGGAATTCCATCGGTTGCTGTCGTTCGAAGGGCAGACGAACAGCGACCGGTTCAACTGGCTGATCGAAACCTATATCCGTCCGTACTACGAAATTTCAATTGGGGCGATTCAGGCGGGGCAGCAGGCGGGCGTGGTGCGCGCAGGAGACCCCGGGCGCCTTCACTATGCGGTAATCGGCATTGTCACGACCAGCATCGTGTTCGCGAACGAGTACAGCCGGATGACCGGCCTGGATCCGCGTTCGCCCGCGGAAGTCGAAAAGACCGTGAACCTCGTGTGCGACCTGCTGGGGCTGCCGTCAACGGAGAACGGCCCGTTCGCATCCACGTAAATGAGTAATCTTGACCCTGACCAGAGCCCATCAAGCCACTAACCAAGAAGTTGTAGCGGAATTGCCCATAAGGTCTGTTTAACTTGTGCGCCGGATCCTGTCCATGCGCCGGCGTCGGTGATATTCGGGTCTCCATGGCAAGGAGGGCTCTGATGTGATGGATGATTCCCTCCGGGGTCGGCATATGCCCAGCCGAAGAGGCCGCGTCTCGCCTTCGAACGGGTCTATCACCTTCTGTCATTTGCGTGAGTGGTGCAGTCGGGCGATTTTTGCGGTGACACATATATTTCGCGAATCATTTCGCGAATCGCCAACTTGATGAATTCAAAGGGGGCGTTGATAGCGCCGTCGACTAACCGCAGTTGTCACTTTTATACGTGAAGTTGTGGCAGCTTTACTTCGTTCTACTGTCCACGAATTGGGCCGCCGGCCCACTCAGCGACTCTCACAGGTGGTCCTGATGCGAATGCATGTATTCAAGCTGCCTACCGCACCCCGCTGGTCTGAACAGCGATCGGATTCTGACCGCACGATACCCGGAACTGCGGGTTACATCATCGCGCCGACATCCTTGGACCGGTAAATCGGGCCAGTTCGCACGCTAGGGTCTGTTTACATTTGAAAAAATGTGTTTACATCCTGTCTTTTGCGCTACGAGACAGGATGGTACGAACGTTACTGAGCGACGAAGTATGGAACAAAGTCCAAGTTATCCTGCCGGGCAAGGAAGGCGACCGTGGCCGAACGGCATCCAACAATCGTTGGTTCCTCGAAGCAGTGCTATGGATTGCCCGAACCGGCAGTCCGTGGCGCGATCTTCCCGCGCTGGCGAAGCAAGGGTGTGTGGGCGCGGGTGGCGAATGCTTTGGCAGGCGAGACGGAAATCGAGCACATCCTGATCGATTCGACGATCGTGCGAGCGCACCAGCATTCAGCCGGGGCCTTAAAAAAAGCGGGCCGCAAGCGCTCGGACGTTCTCGAGGCGGACTGAGCACCAAACTGCATCTGGCGGTGGATTCGAAAGGTCGCCCGTTGCGGCTGATCGTCACTGAAGGACAGGTCGCCGACATCTCGTGCGCCGCGCAACTGGTCGAGCATCTGCGCACCGGAGCGGTGATCGCAGACAAGGGCTACGATGCTGACCACTTCGTGCAACGGATTCGGGCTACCCGTGCGAAGGTCGTGATTCCCCCGCGTTCGAATCGCAAGACAAAGCGACGCTACAACCGTGCGCTGTACCGTACACGCAACCTGGTCGAACGTTTTTTCAATCGCATCAAGCATTTTCGCCGCGTCTCCACTCGATATGACAAGCTTGCCGAGAGCTATCTCGTCTTTGCATCGCTTGCCTGCGCGTTTGGGCCAGTCGTAAATGTGAACACCGCCTAGGGAAAATCACTACCTTCACCCGGCAAGAATCACTAGGTTGTCTTTCGATTCGAAACTATAATCTTTCGAAACAGAGGAATTACTTTCGAGATCGAAGACATGCTCGCAAACAAGAGTTCCCTGAAGCGGCGCCTGCAGATCGTTGAACTGGTCCGCAAGCGCGGCGAGGTTTCGGTCGAGGAGCTCAGCCAGGCGTTCGACGTGTCGAGCGTGACGATTCGCACGGACCTCACCTATCTCGAGGAGCAGCGTTACCTCGTCCGCTCTTTCGGGAAAGCTCGCTACCTTGCCCAGCGGTCGGGAAACAACGTCGTCATCCCGGAGGTCGACGGTGCTGCGCGAAAGGCTTGGGAGACCGCGATCGCCCGTTTCGCGGCAGAGGCCGTCGACGACCATCAATCGCTGATGTTGGGCGCGGGTGAAATAGTCCACAAGATCCTGCCATTTCTTTCGGACAGGGCGAATCTCGCGCTGCTGTTGCAAGACATTGGAATGGCACAGACCGCGCAGCGCTTCGTTCACTGCGAGCTACTGCTTACAGGCGGGCAGCTTGAGCAAGGCGCCACGACGTTGACTGGTCCCGATGCGGAAGCGTCCGTGACGCACAGATCATTCGACCTGTGCATTCTGGAAGCGTCGGGTCTTGATCGGGACGGCAATCTTCTTTGCGCAGATCCCGCAGTTGCGCGCGTGTCTGAAGGGGCCAGGCGAGGTGCCACCCGCACGATCGTAGTTGCATATCAGCCGCAACTGGGTGAGCACGATGGAGAAGTTTTCGCGAACGTTTCTGACATCGACGCTCTTTTGCTCGATGACGGAATTGACCCGGAAACAATGGAGCTGATGCAGAGCAAGGGCCTCCGGTTCCACAGAAGGGAAAGCGGAATTCTTGAGTTTCGCAAATCCACAGCCTAGTCCACTGCCAAAGGAAGACACACCATGAATTTGAAGCAAAACAGGTTCGTCGCAGCGCTGGCTGCTATCGCCTTCAATGTCATTGTGATTTCGCCTGTTGACTCAAAGCGCCATGGCTAACACTGAACTGCACAAACCCGGCGAGGCCGGCTATATCCTGACGATGGGTGAGATCCTCGTCGAAATCATGGCGACGGAGCGCGGGCAGTCGTTCCGCAGTCCGGGTACCCTGATCGGTCCGTATGCGAGTGGTGCTCCCGCGATTTTCATTGACCAGGTCGCGCACATAGGCAGCCGCTGCGCGATGATCGGTTGCGTAGGCGGCGACGATTTCGGCGCGCTCAACGTCGAACGCTTGCGTTCAGATGGTGTCGATGTATCGGGTATTTCGGTCATCAAATCCGCCACGACGGGTAGTGCTTTTGTCACATACCGGGAGGACGGCGAACGCGATTTTATCTTTAACATTGCTAACAGCGCTTCGGGGCAATTGTCTGTCGGCAATGTCCGGGATGACATTCTCAAGGACTGCAAACACTTCCATGTAATGGGGTCGTCGCTGTTTTCGTTTCGCATCATTGAAGCGATGAAAAAGGTTATCGAGGTCGTCAAGGGGCACGGCGGGACGGTGAGCTTTGACCCGAACATCCGCAAGGAAATGCTGCGCATTCCGGAAATGCGGGAGGCGCTGGACTTCATTCTCGATTACACGGACGTCTTTCTGCCAAGCGGACATGAAGTGACGCTGCTTGCCAGCGCAAGCACCGAGCACGGGGCTATTGAAGAACTGCTGAAGCGCGGGATTCGCGAAGTCGTCATCAAGCGTGGCAAGGATGGATGCAGCTTCTATGATGGGCTGAATGAAATCCATATTCCCGGCTTTCGAGTGCAGGAAGTGGATCCGACGGGCGCCGGCGATTGCTTCGGCGCAACGTATATAGCCTGCCGCTTGCAGGGATTCGGTGCAGATAAAGCGTTGCGCTACGCATGCGCGAGCGGTGCGCGGGCCGTCACGTTCCGTGGACCGATGGAAGGGACAGCGACACTTGCCGAACTCGATGAATTCATTGCGAAGACTGGGGAGCGACCCGATGTATAACATCGTGGCGCGCCTGGCCGGTGAAAATCCTGCGGCTGAAAGAAAAGGTCTCCGTCGTCGGCGGCGCTGTAATCGGAATACACCAGGGATGACGTCGCGGGATTCCCGCCGGAGTTGAATTTCAACGCTAGGACAGGCGCTCAAATCAGCCATTCAAGACCCGCATTGGTCGATCAATCGCAGCCGAACCGGTCAGACCTGATCGGAGGCATTTATAGAAACGCACGGTCAAGGAACAGTCATGGTCTCCAGGTCAAATACCTCTTATGATTTTACGAATGCTGTCGTTGTGATCACCGGCGCAGCGGCCGGGATCGGACGCATGGCTGCGGAGCTATTTGCAGACGCGGGCGCTACTTTGGCGCTCCTGGACCGCGCAGAGTCGGTCAAGGAAGTGGCCGCGGGTTTGGGCTCCAAACATACCGGTTGGATCGTTGATGTCACTGACGCCGAGTCGGTAACCGCGGCGGCGAATGAAATTTTGGCGTTATGTGGCCGCGTGGACGTGTTAGTCAATAACGCTGGCATCGGACCGCTTGCCCCGGCGGAGAATTTCCCGTTGGAGACGTGGGACAAAACGATCGCCGTCAACTTAACCGGACCATTTTTGGTCGCCCGAGCGTTCGCGCCCATCATGCTCGCGCGGAAAAGCGGAAGGATCATAAACTTGGCGTCCCAAGCCGCAGTCATCGGCATCGAGGGGCACCTTGCCTACTGCGCGAGCAAGGCCGGAATCATCGGAATGACAAATTGCATGGCGCTCGAATGGGCGCCTAGGGGAGTGACGGTCAATGCCATTTCACCAACGGTGGTTGAGACCGAACTGGGTCTAAGCGGATGGGCGGGAGAGGTAGGGGAGCGAGCCCGAGCCGCAATACCCACTCGCCGGTTTGCGAAGCCTGCCGAGATAGCGTCAGCCATCATGTACCTGGCGAGCACGGAAGCGGCCATGATAAATGGCGCAAACCTGATGGTCGACGGAGGTTACACCATCACCTGAGTCAAGAGTTATCTGCGTCACTATCTTTCCACTTATATAGTAATTCGGCTGCGAGCATTTCATTCATGACTGAACCGCTCCGCCCAATTTCGGTGCTTGATTAATATTAAGGAGACAGAAATGAAAGCAAAGCTCTACCGTAGTCAGGGGACCATGCGCGCGTTATGCCGTCGTCTCACCGTGATTGCGTCCGCGTGTGGAATCTTGGGTGTATGCAGCGTTGCACACGCCACCACCGTGACGATCGGCGTACCCAATAATAATGATCAGATTGAGCTCAAGAAGCTGTCACCAGCTTTTGAAAAGGCGAACCCTGACATTCAGTTGAAATGGGTGGTGCTTGAGGAAAATGTACTTCGTCAGCGCCTGACAACGGACATCACGACCAACGGCGGCCAGTTTGATGTCCTGGCGATCGGAACATACGAGGCGCCGTTGTGGGGGAAGCGAGGATGGCTCGTTCCAGTGAAAGACCTACCGGCGGACTACGACCTCAACGATCTGTTCAAGACCGTGCGCGACGGGTTATCTAATGACGGCAAGCTTTACGCGCTTCCGTTCAACGCAGAAAGTTCGATGACGTTCTATCGCAAGGATTTGTTCGCGGCAAAGGGTCTGACAATGCCCGACCACCCCACCTACGAACAGATCCAGGGATTTGCTGAAAAATTGACGGACAAGGGGAACGGCGTATATGGCATTTGCCTTCGCGGCAAGGCAGGTTGGGGAGAGAACATGGCTTACGTCGGTACCCTCGTTAACACGTTTGGCGGCCGATGGTTTGACGAGCAATGGCATGCACAGCTCACCTCTCCTGAATGGAAGCGCGCAATCGGATTCTATGTGAACCTCTTGCAGAAATACGGTGCCCCCGGAGCCAGTTCGAACGGATTCAACGAAAATCTTTCCTTGATGACCAGCGGCAAGTGTGCCATCTGGGTTGATGCAACCTCCGCTGCCGGCATCCTGTACAACAAAAAGGAATCTTCGGTGGCGGACAAGGTGGGATTCGCCGCGGCCCCAGTACAGGATACAGCTAAGGGCTCTCATTGGCTGTGGTCTTGGGCGCTCGCGATCCCAAAGACGTCGAGATCGCAGGATGCAGCAAAGAGGTTCATTGCGTGGGCCACTTCGAAGGAATACATCAAGCTGGTCGGAGCCGATATCGGCTGGGCATCCCTCCCACCCGGCACCAGACTCTCGACCTACCAGTTGCCTGAATACAAGACTGCTGCTCCGTTTTCAGAGTTCGTACGGAACGCGATCGAGACGGCGGATCCAGATCATCCGACCGCGAAGCCGGTGCCATATACCGGCGTGCAGTTCGTTGGCATTCCGGAGTTCCAGTCGTTCGGAACTGTAGTGGGCCAGAGCATCTCGGGTGCGGTCGCGGGGCAAACAACCGTCGATCAGGCGTTGCAGTCCGGACAGGCGATAACTGATCGGGCGGTACGCCAGGCTGGTTACCTCAAGTAATGCACGCGCTTGCGGCGCGGCAGAGCGGGCCGCGTGACGTACGAGGCGCGAGAGGAGTCAGTTCGAGAACGGTCTCGCCATGGGAGTGCGACACAGCACGGGGCAAATATGGTCTTACGCTCGGTGCTCCTGAAATGCGCCGTCACTAGTGAAGCTGCGACTTTTGTTTGGAGGCGAGTGCGGGCGTGGATTGCTTATCCGTATTGCCCATGTCTTGTACGAATTTCGCCACGGCCGGATCCTCGACGAAGCTCGTGGTCGAAGACGCACCGAGGATTGCCATCGCTTCCTGCGGCCTCGCCACGAGGAAGCCCTGCACATAGTCCACGCCGAGTTCCGTCAGCACACGAAGCGTATTAATGTTCTCTACCTGCGATGCAATGCTGCGCATGCCGAGGTTGCGTGCGAGCATGACCATCGCCTCGACAATGGCGATATCGGTCGGATGCGCGTGCATGGTGCGAACCAATTCGTCGTCGATCTTGAGCACGTCGGTGGATAGATGCCTCACATATTTGAACGAGCTGTAACCCGAACCAAAGTTGTCCAGCGCGATCTTGCCACCCATGTGGTGCACCCGAGAAATGAAGTGCTGAGTGCCCGCCAGATTGTTCAGCGCGACGCTCTCGCTGATTTGGAGGCACAGGTAAGGAACAACGTCCTGAAAGCGCACGAAAAGCGAAAAGGTTTCTTCAAGAAAGTGCGCGTCGTTGATTGAGCTGGCGCTCAAGTTCACGCAGATGAAGCGTGTATTTATGAGCGCCATGCGATGCTCCCTGAACCATTCGAGGACGGTGGTCATTACCCATGTGTCGATGGCAGCGATATCGCCGGATTGCTCCGCAGTCGCGATCAACTTGTTCGCCGCTTGCACAGATCCGTCGGGCGCGCGAACGCGCAGCAATACTTCGAAATCCAATGACTCGGAGGGCGCGGTTATAGACATGATCGGTTGCATCGCGAGATGGAGGCCGGGGGGCAGCCTGTCGCGTCGAGTCTGTTTGCCCGTTTGGCGCTTATCACGCCCGTTTGGGTGCCGGGGTCGGGTAGCCATGAGCGTATCCGAACTATGTTCCCGCTCGCCATCGCCCTCCGGCGCCAAATCCGAAACGAGCGGGTCCGGCTCTGGCATACGCGTCCGTAGGGCGGAATCCGGTGACTTTTTCACCGGCTCTGCTAAGTGGGTGTCTGCTCGAACTCGCTGTCGCATTTCACATCCCGCATCTGCATCAGACGGCGCCGTTTTCTGGCGTACTTGAATAGAACACGCGACCGGTCCTTGTTATTCCGCAGACGGCGAAGACTCGTGCTGTCCATGCATCGCTCCCGGTTGGCTGGGGCATAAGAAAGAGCAAATGGCTACCGTTTGATGTTCAGTTGAAGCAGGACAACACCCGCTGGCTCATGCCGCCTGGGTGAGCGGAAACCAGGTTCGCTTTGTAGAAAGTCCATTGGCCGAGTCACGCCCTGAGGCGGTCCGTCAAGGTTTTTCCGAGGGCAGGTGCAGCCCACATCCCTGAGCTTGTCGCCTCGGGC
>NZ_FCOK02000076.1 GCF_001544555.2 Caballeronia udeis
TTCAAATCGTGCCGATAGTTAAAGAATCTCGGACGCGTAATCTGCCAATCGCGACCGTTCGCCACGTGCAAGCGTGACGTGACCGCTATGCGTCCAGCCTTTGAAGCGGTCGACTACGTACGTCAGGCCCGAACTGCCTTCCGTCAGATACGGCGTGTCGATCTGGGCGATATTGCCCAGACACACGATCTTCGTGCCCGGACCGGCGCGCGTGACGAGCGTTTTCATCTGCTTGGGCGTCAGGTTCTGCGCTTCGTCGATGATCACGTATTTGTCCACGAAGGTCCGCCCGCGCATGAAGTTCATGCTCTTCACCTTCAGGCGCGACCGGATCAGTTCCTGCGTGGCGGCGCGACCCCATTCACCGGCGGCGTCGTCGGTCTTTTGCAGGACTTCGAGGTTGTCGTCGAATGCGCCCATCCACGGCTGCATTTTTTCCTCTTCCGTACCCGGCAGGAAGCCGATGTCTTCGCCAACCGGAACCGTTGCACGCGTCACGATGATCTCGTTATAACGCTTGTCGTCGAGCACTTGCGCGAGGCCGGCGGCCAATGCCATCAAGGTCTTGCCGGTACCGGCCTGACCCAGTAGCGTGACGAAATCCACGTCCGGGTTCATCAGCAGGTTCAACGCAAAATTCTGCTCGCGATTGCGCGACGTAATGCCCCACACGTTGTTCTTGTGATGGCTGTAATCGCGCAACGTTTGCAGCAGCGCCGTCTTGCCGTTCAGCTCGCGCACGATGCCGTAGAACGACGGTTCACCGTTCTGCGGCTCGAAATAGACGAACTCGTTCACCAGCATGGACGCGCACTGCGGACCGGTCACGCGGTAATACGTCGTGCCCGTCTTGGTGTCCTGCCAGCTTTCCATGCCCTTCGCGTGTTTCGTCCAGAAGTCCGAAGGCAACGCACGTACGCCGGAATAGAGCAGGTCCTTGTCTTCCAGCACCTGGTCGTTGAAATAATCTTCAGCGGGCAGGCCGAGCGCATGGGCCTTGATGCGCATGTTGATGTCTTTCGACACCAGCACGACCTGCCGATCCGTGCGTTCCTTCTGCAGCGCGCGAACCACACCGAGAATCTGGTTGTCGGCCTTGCCGACCGGCAGGCCTTCGACCGGTTCAATGTCGGTCAGCGTGGTCTGGAAGTACAGGCGGCCGGTTGCATCGCGATTGCCCAGCGCGGACAACGGCAACCCGGCGGCCATCTCGCCGACGTGCGCCACCAGCGCATCCAGCGTGCGGCTCACCTGACGCGCATTGCGCGCCACTTCCGACATGCCCTTCTTGTGGTTGTCGAGTTCCTCGAGCGTCATCATTGGCAGATAGACGTCGTGTTCCTCGAACCGGAACAGCGATGACGGATCGTGCATCAGCACGTTCGTGTCGAGCACGAACAGCTTGCCGATCTCGTTGTCCGGCTGGCCACGCGTGCGGCGCTTCTGTTGGCCACGCGGCTGAACGCCGTTAGCCACGGGCGCGGCCGGTGCCTCGGAGCGCGAAGGCGCGCGTTCACGCGCCTCGACCGGCGTGCGTGCGACTGCCGGCGTGGTTTCGACCTGTTCGGCCGGCGCAGCGGCGGGTTGCAGCAACGCCGCAGTTTGTTTCGTGCGGCGGGTGCGCGCGGCGGGCGCTGCGTCAGAGGCTTCTACCGCTGAGCCTTTGGATGCGTTCGCAAGCGTCTCGCTTGCTATGGCGCGCAAGGTATTGGCGGTGTTCGCGGCAGCAGGCCGCGAAGCGCCGACGCTCGCGCCAAATTCGGTTTCGGTTTCAACCAGATCGCCATCGCTTGCCTGCTTTTTTGATGATCGGGCAGGCCGGGCTTTGGCTTTGTATTCTTCAGACGGCAGGAGGTTGCCGAGCTTGACGGGTGCGGTAGGCAAAGGCATGGTTTTCCTCGATAGGATTCGGATCGTATGTCGTGCGTCGCCTGTCGCATCCTGCGTTATGCCAACGGTCAGGTCTTCAGGCCAGAAGGCTGGACGTCGATGCAGTTTGCGTCCGGAGACGCGCTTCGGTTTCGAAAACGCCGGTTCGCCTAGATTTCGATCGGCTCCTTGGAAGTTGCGTCCTGAAGAAAACGGGGATGAAACGCACGGACGGCGCGGGACGCCCAGGGCGCACACGCTGGAGGTAAGGGAGCGTCCGCAAACAAAAAAGCCGCTGTCCCGGACGATGGGACCAGCGGCTCGACAGCGCCTGCTTCAAAGCGCCTTTCAACTTCCACCACGCCCCTGGATTCCAGGCGTGGCGTGTAGCGGGTACCCGTGCCGGTCGCGGGGAAAACCGCGAAACACCGGACGCTACGCAAAGAGAAATGGAGGGAAGGGCAAGCGCTCATTGCGAATCAATATAACGTGCCTCAAAGCGCTTGTACAGCTTCTACAATCTGCTCCACGTGGCCTGGAACCTTTACGCCACGGAACTCCCGGCGCAGCACCCCTTTCGCGTCCAGCAGGAAGGTCGAACGCTCGATTCCGCGCACTTCCTTGCCATACATTTTCTTCATTTTGATGACACCGAAGAGCGTGCAGATAGCCTCGTCGGAATCGGATACCAGCGTGTATGGCAGTTCCAGCTTGGCCTTGAAGTTGTCGTGCGATTTCACGCTGTCACGCGAGATACCGATCACTTCAGCACCCGCCTTCTTGAATTGCGCATAGAGATCACGGAACTGCAGGCTTTCCGTTGTACAGCCCGGCGTATTGTCTTTCGGATAAAAAAACAGCACGACTTTCTTGCCTCGCAAGGACGACAGCGTAAAGTCGCCGCCGGTTGCGGGCGCGGTGAAATCGGGAACGGGTTGATCGACGGCGATCGGCACGAAGTTTCTCCTATGTCGACCGGAGTTGGCGCTTTAGCGCTTACTCCGGTCCCATGCAAAGTGTTTGCGGTCGACCGGAGTTGGCGCTTTAGCGCTTACTCCGGTCCCATGCAACATGGTTGCTGTTATCGGTAGACGCGTGGCTCGGGCGCCAATTTCTGGAGAGCGAGCACGTTGGAACGGTAGTGCAGATCCGCGAAGGGCTGTACCCGTCCGGCCGAGCCCGCGACAGATACCAGGCGCGAAAACAGGCCGGCAGCGCGTCAGTCTGGCTGCAGTATCAACTCGCCCGCGCGGCCTGGAATCTCGCCCCACGCGACAGGGTACGTGGGCAGCGTCGCGCGGTCCAGCGTCGCATGATAGTCGCCCATCGTGCAGAAACCATGACCTTGCGCGCTCCAGCCGGCCAGCAATTGCTCGAATACCGTGGCCAGCTTTTGTCCTTCCAGTTCGGCGTGCAGCGTGAAGACCTGGTCGTGAGCCTGCTTCGACGTGAGGCCAAGCAAATGCGCAGCCACATTGCTCACGTCCACACCATCCACACCGAGGATTTCATCCAGCGTAGGCAGCGTGGTGGGCATCTGGACGTGATTCAGCGTTCGGCCGTCGAGTACGGGAATGTAGGGCGTGTGGCCACGACCATCGGAGGCGTATTTCATGCCCCAGGCATCGATCTGTTCGAACGCGTAGCCGTTCATCTGCCAGCCCGCTGCGCCGTGCGTGACAGGCGGCGTGCCGAAGATCTCGACGAAACGCGCGTGGCTGCGCTGCATCTGGCTGGCTGTCCACTCACGATTGCCGGCACGGACATTGTCCTGCCAGTACACGTGATCCCACGTGTGGATGCCGCACTCGAACCCAGCTTCATGAATCGCGCGCATTTCGGCAACCGCACGGCGGCCGATATCCGGCCCCGGCAGAAGCACGCCATACATGAGCGTCTTGATGCCGTAATGCTCGACCACCGACGTCCGCGACACCTTCTTGAGAAACCCCGGACGAAACACGCGGCGCAATGCCCAGCCAGTGTGATCGGGTCCGAGGCTGAACAGGAAGGTCGCGCGGGCGTGGTATTTGTCGAGCAGGCGCGCGAGATTCGGCACGCCTTCGCGCGTGCCGCGCAGGGTATCGACGTCGATTTTCAGAACAATGCGAGCCACGCGCCGTCCTTAGGACTGGTCTTCGACAAGGCGCCGCGCCGTGCCCACGTCGCCGCGATACGCTTCGAAAATCTTGCGCAACGCGTCGTCCATGGTCGCGACCGGCTTCCAGCCGAGTTCCTGGATCGTGTTGTCGATCTTCGGCACGCGGTTCTGCACGTCCTGATAACCCGCGCCGTAGTAGTCGCCTGACGACGTCTCCACGAGCTGGACCGTCTTTGCGCTTTCAGCGTATTCGGGGATCTCGTTCGCGAGCTTCAGCATCTTGTTGGCGAGTTCACGGACCGAGAAGTTGTTGCTCGGATTACCGATGTTATAGATCTTGCCCGTCGCCACGCCGTTCTTGTTTTCGATGATCTTCATCAACGCGCCGATGCCGTCGTCAATATCCGTGAACGCACGTTTTTGCGCGCCGCCGTCGACGAGGCTGATGTTTTCACCGCGCACGATGTGACCCAGGAATTGCGTGACCACGCGCGAGCTGCCTTCCTTCGGCGTGTAGATCGAGTCGAGGCCCGGGCCGATCCAGTTGAACGGACGGAACAGCGTGAAGTTCAGGCCTTCCATGCCGTAACCCCAGATCACGCGGTCCATCAACTGCTTCGAACACGCGTAGATCCAGCGCGGTTTGTTGATCGGGCCATAGCTCAACAGCGATTCTTCGGGATCGAATTGCTCGTCGGTGCACATGCCGTACACCTCGGACGTGGATGGAAACACCAGGTGCTTGCCGTATTTCACGGCTGAACGAACGATGGGCAGGTTCGCTTCGAAGTCGAGTTCGAACACGCGCAGCGGCTGCTTGACGTAGGTGGCCGGCGTGGCGATAGCGACCAGCGGCAGGATCACATCGCACTTCTTGATGTGATATTCGACCCATTCCTTGTTGATCGTGATGTCGCCTTCGAAGAAATGCATGCGCTCGTGATTGGCGAGGTCGCCGAGACGGTCGCGTTGCATGTCCATGCCGAAGACTTCCCAGTCGGTCGTCTCGAGAATGCGCTTGGAGAGGTGGTGGCCAATGAAGCCGTTGACACCCAGGATCAGGACTTTTTTCATGAATGAGGAAGTGATTGAGTGAGTCGGCCGAATTCGGCGGGACTGACGACGCGTTCGCCGCCGGCGGGAGTCTGGTTTTCGTCCACGAATGGTTGCCGCAATTCACGGATGGCGACGACGCGGCCGTCCCCGCATACGCCAAACAGCGCATTATCCTTCACGTGCAGGCCAGGGGGCAAATTCGAGACCTCACGCAGGGTTTCGGCCGCGACGTCCGGCAGGCCGTTTTCGGGCGCGAGACGGGCCCGCGCGACAATAAAGCGCTGCTGGCCGATGTCCGTAAAAGCCCCCGGATACGGCGGCGCGACGGCGCGAATCAGGTTGTAGACCTGCTGCGCCGTTTGCGACCAGTCGATGCGGCCATCTTCCGGCTTCCGGCCGCCGAAGTAGCTGCCCTTGGTGAGGTCGTTCGGCAAATGCGGCGCTTCGCCTGCGATCAAGACCGGCAAGACGCGCCACAAGGTTTGCTCGGCGGCGACGGTGGTTTTGTCGAAGACTTGCGCCGCGGTGTCGTCAGGGAGAATGGGCACGGGCGTTTGGCCGAGGATGGCTCCGGCGTCCGGTTTGGCCGCCATCTCGTGCAGCGTCGCACCCGTTTCTGTTTCTCCGTTCAGCACGGCCCAATTGGTGGGCACGCGCCCGCGATACTTCGGCAACAGCGAACCGTGCATGTTGTACGCGCCGCGCGCCGCAAGCGCGAGCAGCCCGACCGGCAGCATGTGCCGGTAGTAGAACGAGAAGATGAAATCCGGCGCGAGTTCGCTGATTGCCTCACGCAGTTCGGGCGACTTGGGATCGGCGGGCGTGATGACCGCGATGCCATGATCCGCCGCCACCGATTTCACGCTGCCGAACCAGATGTTCTCGTCAGGATTGTCTTCGTGCGTGACGACCAGCGCGACTTCCACGCCGCGCGCGAGCAGGACCTGCAGGCAGCGCACGCCAACGTTGTGATACGCGAACACCACCGCGCGAGGCTTCGCGCGTGGAGCGTTTGCAGGGCTTGCAGGGTTTGCAGCGTTTGTAGTGCTTGTGGAATTAACCGCCGGGTTCATAGCGACCTCATAGAGGATCGACCTCGCGGCTGATTGCTGCTACCGCTTCCTGGCGTGGCATGGTCCGCGCCGGCTTGCCGTCGCGCTCTTCCAGGATGGTCTGCACCAGGTAACGCGGCCGCGCGCGCACTTGCTGATAGATCCGGCCGATATATTCGCCCAGCAGCCCAAGCGCGAAGATGATCACGCCGAGCATGAAGAAGGTGATAGCGAACAGGGTGAACACCCCTTCGACTTCCGCGCCGAACATGAAGCGTCGAACCAACAGCAGCAGGAACAGGCCCGCGGACCCGACCGACAGGATCACGCCGATGAACGACAACCACTGCAGCGGCACGACGGAGAAACCGGTCACCAGATCAAAGTTGAGGCGGATCAGGCTGTACAGCGAGTACTTGGATTCCCCGGCGAAGCGCTCTTCGTGCGCGACGTCGATTTCAATCGGGTTCTGCGCGAAGGTATAGGCCAGCGCCGGAATGAAGGTGTTGATTTCACCGCAGCGGTTGATGGTGTCAATGATGTGCCGGCTGTAACCACGCAGCATGCAGCCCTGGTCGGTCATCCTGATGCGCGTGATGCGTTCGCGCAGCCGGTTCATCAGCCGCGAGGCCTTCTTGCGCCAGAAGCTGTCCTGGCGTTGCTGGCGAATCGTGCCGACGTAGTCGTAACCCTCGCGCATCTTCTCGAGCAGCTTGGCGATTTCCTCGGGGGGGTTCTGCAGGTCGGCGTCGAGCGTAATGACGCATTCCCCGCGCGATTGTTCGAAGCCCGCGAGAATGGCCATGTGCTGGCCATAGTTGCCGTTCAGCAGGATCACGCGGGTCGTGTCCGGCCGCGCGCGAAACTGCTGGCCGAGCAATGCCGCCGACTTGTCGCGGCTGCCGTCGTTGATGAAGATCACTTCATACGTCGCGCCGAGTGCATCAAGCGCCGGATACAGGCGGGAGAAGAGTGCCGCGAGGCCTTCTTCTTCGTTGTACACCGGGACCACGACCGTTAATTCCGGGCCGGTCGGCAGAAAATCCGTTTGACTCATGTTGACGATGGTTCCGCTAGATGTCCGTGGTGAAAAATGTGGTTCTTGTTTTGCCGTGCGATCCGCGTACGTTGCATGACTTGCATACTTTAGCGTGCTGGGCGTGCCGTATTGCCTACGTGACTCGCATGCCTTAAATGGCGTGCGCCGCGCAGATTTCATCGACTGCATGCACGACGCGTTTCACGTCGTCCTGGTTCATCTGGGTGAAGAGCGGCAGCGTGACCGTTGACGCGCCGTATTTTTCGGCGTGCGGGAACATGCCTTCGTGGAACCCACGTCCGCGATACAGCGTGAACAGGTGCAGCGCCGGGTAATGCACGCCCGTGCCAATGCCGCGTTCCTTCATCAGTCCCATGAACGCCGAGCGCGTAAGCGACAGGCGCTCTAGCGGCAGCGCGATCTGGAACATGTGCCAGTTGCTGTCGGTGAAATTCGCCACCGGCAATTGCACGCCCATGCGCACGGCCGCGCCGTTCGCGAAACTCTCAAAGTATGCGCGCGCCAGTTCCCGGCGTTGTTCCGTGAAACGCTCCACGTGCTTGAGCTGACCCAGGCCAACGCGGGCGGCGACGTCGGTGAGATTATATTTGCCACCGAGGAGATCGCAGTCCATGCCGTCAAAGCCGGTGCGTGTGATGCCTTGCAGCCGGTACTTCTGCGCAAGCACGGCTTCTTCCTCGTTATTCAGGACGAGCGCGCCGCCTTCGATCGACGTGACGTTCTTGTTTGCGTGAAAGCTGAACGAGACAATGTCGCCGAATGCGCCGATCTTCTGACCGCGCCACGATGCTCCAAACGCCTGCGCCGCGTCTTCGATCACGCGCAGGCCATGCTCGCGTGCAATGCCGTACAGCCGGTCCATGTCCACGGGCAAACCGGACAGATACACCGGCAGGATTGCCTTGGTACGGGGCGTAATGGCCTTCTCGAGCAGGTCCAGGTCGATATTGCGCGTGACCGGGTCGATATCCGCGAACACCGGTGTAGCGCCTGTTTCAATGATCACATTGCTGGTCGAGACCCAGGTCATGGGTGTGGTGATGACTTCGTCGCCTTCGCCCACGCCGGCTATACGCAACCCGACTTCCATGGTCGCCGTGCCGGAATTGAACGTGCGCACCGGGCGGCCGCCGCAGTAGGCGGACAGTTCGGCTTCGAACTGCTGGTTTTGCGGGCCGGTCGTGATCCAGCCGGAACGCAGAACGTCGACGACGCCCTGAATCGTCTCTTCGTCAATCTCGGCGCGTACGAAAGGCAGAAAGGGAAGCGTTTTAGAAGGCACGTTCTGGGTCATGGAAGCTCTGCGAAGGAAAGGAACGGTGAGATCTTTGAAACACAGTCTTTGAATCACGGTGTCAGCCGGGTTCAGCTTCGTTCAGGCGCACCCAGGTACGCTCAGGTACGCCCGGAACCCTCAACCGCGCGTCAGGATCACGACGCCGATCAGGATAATGCCGATACCGACCAGTCGCTGCAATGTCAGGACTTCGCCGAATAAATACCACGCCGCGAACGCGTTCACCACGTATCCGAGCGAGAGCATGGGGTAGGCGATAGAGACGTCGACCCGTGACAATCCCACAATCCACACCACCACACTGAACACGTAGCAGGTCAGTCCGCCGATGATCGGCCACTGCGTCGCGATCTTGAAACCGATCGGTACGATGTTCCCCGGCGTGAACTCGAAATGGCCCACGGCGTTCACGCCTGCTTTGAGCAGCAACTGCGCACCGGCGTTCAGCATGACGCCGGTGATGATGCAAATAAAGGATATCGGGTTCATCGTCGGCCGTAATAGGGTTTTTTAGCGGAGCGCCGCGAGGCGCAAGGCTTCGTAGCGTCTCCGGCTTCTATATCCGCTGGCGCCCGGTGATCCGGTCAACGGGCGGCGCCATTGTTTCAAGGCTGCGGTTTTTCGACAATCACCCTTCGGGCGTCCCGAGCAATCACCTGCATGGGCACGTGCTTCGCCAGCAATTCGTCATACCGGCCGGGCGGTATCAGCGCAAGGCCGTAGGGTTGCGCATCCCAGCGCTGAATCCACTCATCAATGGTCGGCACCCACTTTTGGGGTTCCGTTGTGACCCCAAATTTCAGCTCGTCAGGTTCCTGGACCATGATCATGGTGTGGCCGAGATAGAACGGCATGGTGTGATCGAGTTTGGCGACCGAATAGAACGGCGTGTCGGCAGGTAATCTGGCCATGGCGGCTTTCACCGCAGGCACCAGTTGCACGCCCGAACTTTCGCGGCCGAACACCTCGTGGCCGGTGCCGGCGATCGTGCCCATCAGCAGCCAGGCGGTTCCCAGCAACACCACGCCGCCGATCGAACTGCGCCGGTTGAGCCAGATGGCGGCAAGCGTCACCACGAAGGCCACGCCGAGCGCGGCGTACACCCAGACCTGGAATTCCCTGTACAGCGCGTTGGGCGTGTTACCGCCGCCCATCCGGCCGAGGAAGATCGCGCCAAATGCCGCCACCACGAGAAATACCGCGTATCCGGTCAAATGCCGGTGCCACTGCGCGCGCGTGAGCAAGGGCAGGTAGATCGCGATCAGCAATGCAATGGCGGGCGCGATTGGCAGGGTGTACGACAGCAGCTTCGAATGCGACGCGCTGAAGAACAGGAAGATGAACACCGACCAGACCACGAGCAGCATGACCGGTGCAAAGCCGTTCGGCTGGCGCGGCACCTTCAGCGCATGCCGCACGCTCTGGAACACCACGGAGAGCCAGGGCAGGAATCCGACAATCAGCACGGGCACGAAGTAATAAAACGCACCCGGACGGTTCTGTTCGGGGGTCAGATAGCGCTGGAATTGCTGCACGATGAAAAAGAAGTTCAGGAACTCCGGATTCTTCATCTGGACCAGCACGAACCACGGCGTGGCGATCACGAGGAACAGGATCAGCCCGCTGCCGATGTAAAGGCGCCGCCAGAGGGCCCAGTCACGCGCGATCAGCGTATAGAGCACCAGCACCGCACCTGGCAGGATCAGGCCGATCAGCCCCTTCGACAACAGCGCGAGCGCCATCCCGGTCCAGCACAGCCACATCCAGATCCGGACCTCGCGCGCCGGCAGGTTCGGACGCTGCGCCAGCAGCAAGCTGCAGAGCGTGAGTTGCATCCAGAACGACAGGCCCATGTCGAGTGTGTCGAAATGGCCCATCAGGTTCCAGTACGGCGACGTCGCGAGCACGACGGCCGCGCAGAACCCGGTCACGCCATTGAACACCCGCGCCCCGGTGTAGCCGATCAGCAGCACGCCGGCAAAGCCGGTCAACGCCGTATAAAGGCGCGCTTGCCACTCGCCGATACCGAACCACGCGAACGTCAGTGCGTTCGCCCAGGTTTGCAGCGGGGGTTTTTCGAAATACTTGTAGCCGTTGTAACGCGGCGTGATCCAGTCGCCGGTCACGAACATTTCGCGCGCCATTTCCGCGTAACGGCCTTCGTCGCTCGGGACGAGATGGCGCAAGCCCAGCGGGGCGAACCAGATCACGGCGAGTGCCGCGATCAGCAATAAAAGCGAGAGGCGGGTGAGCGGTAGCCGGTAAGGCGTATCGTTCATGAGTGTCGACCTGTCCGATGCCGCTTTCGCGGCGCTAGCAAAATTCATGGGGGGCTCGAGTTTGGCGCATTGGGGCTTAAGGGCGGCTTAACAGACACGCTTGCGGCAAACTCGCCGCGTACCCGGTGTCCGGCCAGCCCATGCAGGTTCCTCTGCAACGACCGGGCGCGCAAGCCAGCCAAACGGCCAGTCATTGTGCGCTTCGCCGACCGGCGCACGATTGCGGGCGTGAGCGTCATCGGGCGGTGCACAGAAAACAGGCGTTACCAGTGCCGATACCCGTACCGGCATCGACGCCGGGCGGCAGTTTATCGCACTGGCGCGCCGAATCCGCTCTCGCGCGTTGCCGCGGCGTTTGCGCCGGCATGCGCTTGACTTCCGCCGGCACGCCTCGGCTACGTCTCCATTACGCCTCGATCAGCAGCGCAGCCGCGACCCAGCGGCCTTCCGACATGAGAATGTTGTAAGTACGGCATGCGGCGCCGAAATCCATTGTTTCCACCCCAATGCGTTGCCGGGAGAGCTTCGCGATGAGTCGCGGATGCGGAAAACGCAGGCGCGCGCCGCTGCCGAACACGACGACTTCAGGTGCGATCGCGATGAGCGCGTCGAAATCTTCCGGCGTCAGCGCGTCGAACGACGACACGGGCCACGCGATCACCGGCGTTTCCGGCATCACAATGATGCTGCCTTCGTGGCGTTGCAGATTGATCGCGACGTAATCGGCGCCGTAACTCGTGATGGTGTTGAGCGCGCCGCTGGCTTCCTGATGTAATTTCAAATCGATATTCCGACAGGCGGGTTGATGGCGAGAGGTGACTGCGCGAGGGGCCTGTGACAACGGGACGCCCTGGCGCGCAATGCAGCTTTCACGGGCTCGCGCGAGCACCTGGATGAAGCCAATGTGCACGCGGCTACCGGTGGCGCATTGCGAAAGTCACGGATAATCCGCTAAATTATAACTTTTCAGCCGCCGGCGGGTTGCGAGCCCGGGGCGGCGCATTGCATCGCGTGCTGCCACAAGCTGCTTCTCGACACGCAAAACGCGGCGTTTTGCCTTGGCCTGATGGCCATAAGCTCACACGATTCCGCCCAAACCTGCCTCTATCCGGCGCATTTTCGCTAGACTGCCTGTTCCGCGTCGCTACTTAACGTTTCTGCGCGGTGTCCGGTCCGTTTGACGTCTCGGTTCGACTCGTTTTGCGCTCTGCGTCTTGAACGCCGGGCGAAAACACCGGCGTGGCCTGCGGTGCGCCGAGTCAGCGGATCTGACTTGTTAACTTTATTTGCCGATTTTTCCTGGTCCAGAGCCTGATTCCCAGTAACCCAGTGAGCTTTCCCGCCGTGAAACCGATTCTAAAATCCAATAAATTGCAGAATGTCTGTTACGACATTCGCGGACCCGTGCTCGAGCACGCGAAGCGGCTGGAGGACGAGGGCCACCGGATCATCAAGCTCAATATCGGCAACCTTGCGTCGTTCGGCTTTGACGCGCCGGACGAGATCATCCAGGACATGATCCGCAACCTGCCCACGTCGTCGGGGTATTCGGACTCGAAGGGCGTGTTCGCCGCACGCAAGGCGATCATGCATTACAGCCAGCAAAAAGGCGTGGCAGGCGTGGAACTGGACGACATCTATATTGGCAACGGCGCGTCCGAGCTGATCGTGATGGCCATGCAAGGCCTGCTTAACGACGGCGACGAAGTGCTGCTGCCTGCGCCGGACTACCCGCTGTGGACAGCCGCGGTAAGCTTGTCGGCCGGCACGCCGGTGCATTATCTGTGTGACGAATCGGCCGGCTGGATGCCCGATCTGGACGACTTGCGCTCGAAGATCACGTCGAATACGAAGGCGCTGGTCATCATCAACCCGAACAACCCGACCGGCGCGCTGTATTCGGACGAGTTGCTAAAGGACATGATCGAGATCGCGCGCAAGCACGGCCTGATCATTTTCGCCGACGAGGTCTACGACAAGATCGTCTACGACGGCCGCAAGCACACGGCGGTCGCGGCATTGTCCGAAGACGTGCTGACGGTCACGTTCAACAGCTTGTCGAAAAGTTACCGGGCCTGCGGGTATCGCGCGGGCTGGATGTTCATCTCCGGGCTGACGGGTGAAAACCGCCGCATCGCCCATGACTATATGGAAGGGCTCGGCATCCTGGCCTCCATGCGCCTGTGCGCGAACGTGCCGGGGCAATATGCCATCCAGACGGCGCTCGGCGGTTACCAGAGCATCAACGACCTGATCGTGCCGGGCGGCCGCCTGTTCAAGCAGCGGGAACTTGCTTACGACATGCTGACTGCGATTCCCGGCGTGAGTTGCGTGAAGCCGCAGGCGGCGCTGTACATGTTCCCGAAGCTCGACCCGAAGATGTATCCGATTGTCGACGACCAGCAGTTCATTACGGATCTGTTGCTCGAAGAACGCACGCTGCTTGTGCAGGGCACCGGCTTCAACTGGCCGACGCCCGATCATTTCCGCGTGGTGTTCCTGCCGAACGTGGATGATCTCGCCGACTCGATCAACCGTATCGCGCGCTTTCTCGATGGTTATCGAAAACGTCACTCTGTCTAAACCTCTCTTCTCTGTCTAAACCTCTCTTATAAGACTCACGCTGCAATGGAACCGATCAAAGTTGGCCTGCTGGGCTTCGGCACCGTCGGCAGCGGCACCTTCACGGTGCTGCGCCGCAATCAGGAAGAAATCAAACGGCGCGCCGGACGGGGCATCGAAATTACGCGCATCGCGGTGCGCACGCCATCGAAGGTGCAGGGCGCGGCGGGCATTGACGTCACGACCGACTTCAACGCGGTCGTCGACGACCCTTCCATCGACATCGTGGCCGAGATGATCGGCGGCACGGGCGTCGCGCGTGAACTGGTGCTGCGCGCCATCGCCAACGGCAAGCACGTGGTGACGGCGAACAAGGCGCTCCTGGCTGTACACGGTAGCGAGATTTTTGAAGCGGCCAGCAAGAAGGGCGTGATGGTGGCGTTCGAAGCGGCGGTCGCGGGCGGTATTCCGATCATCAAGGCGCTGCGCGAAGGGCTGACGGCGAACCGCATCCAGTACATCGCGGGCATCATCAACGGGACGACGAACTACATTCTCTCGGAGATGCGCGACCGCGGGCTCGACTTCGCGACCGCGCTGAAAGCGGCCCAGGAACTGGGTTATGCCGAAGCCGATCCCACCTTCGACATTGAAGGCGTGGACGCTGCACACAAGGTCACGATCATGAGCGCGATCGCGTTCGGCGTGCCCGTGCAATTCGACCGGGCTTACGTGGAAGGGATCAGCAAGCTCGACGCCATCGATATCCGCTATGCGGAAGATCTCGGCTACCGGATCAAGCTGCTGGGCATTGCGCGCCGCACGGAGAAGGGCATCGAATTGCGTACGCATCCCACGCTGATCCCGGAAAAACGCTTGCTGGCGAACGTGGAAGGCGCGATGAACGCGGTGGTCGTGCACGGCGACGCCGTGGGCACCACGCTTTATTACGGCAAGGGCGCGGGCGCCGAGCCGACCGCGTCGGCCGTGGTCGCCGATCTCGTGGACGTCACGCGCCTGCATACGGCCGACCCCGAGCACCGCGTGCCGCATCTGGCGTTCCAGCCGGACAGCCTCGCCAACACGCCGATCCTGCCGATCGAAGAGGTGACGAGCGGTTATTACCTGCGCCTGCGCGTGGCGGACGTGACCGGCGTGCTGGCCAACATCACGCGCATTCTCGCCGACAAGGCCATTTCCATCGACGCGTTGCTGCAGAAGGAATCGGAGCACGTGGACGGCGAGGACAAGGGCGAGACCGACATCATCCTGATCACGCATGTGACGGTGGAAAAGCAGGTCAACGCGGCGATCGAGCAGATCGAAGCGCTCTCCACGGTTGTGTCAAAGGTAACGAAGCTGCGCATGGAAGCGTTGAACTAGGGCTCTCAAATGAACTACATCTCCACGCGCGGCGCCGGTACCGGCGAGCGCCATACTTTCTCCGACATCCTGCTCGGCGGTCTCGCGAAGGACGGCGGCCTGTATTTGCCCGCGGAATATCCGCGCGTCACGGCGGATGAACTGACCGCCTGGCGGTCGCTTTCCTACGCGGATCTGGCCTACGAAATCCTGCGCAAATTCAGCGACGACATTCCCGCCGAGGACCTGCGCTCGCTCACACGCCGCACTTATACGGCCGGCGTCTACAGCAATGTTCGCGATTCCGAAAGCGCGGTGCAGATCACGCCGCTGAAAACGTTGGGCGATGAGGGCGGCACAACCCTGTCATTGCTGGAGTTGTCGAACGGACCGACGCTCGCGTTCAAGGACATGGCCATGCAGTTGCTCGGCAACCTGTTCGAGTACACGCTCGCCAAGCAAGGGCAGACGCTGAACATTCTTGGCGCAACCTCAGGCGACACGGGCAGCGCGGCGGAATACGCAATGCGCGGCAAGCAAGGCGTGCGCGTTTTCATGCTGTCACCGCATCAGAAGATGAGCGCGTTTCAGACGGCGCAGATGTTTTCGCTGCAGGACCCGAACATCTTCAACCTGGCGGTGATCGGCAACTTCGACAATTGCCAGGACATCGTCAAAGCGGTGTCGAACGATCACGCGTTCAAAGCGGCCAACAAGATCGGCACGGTCAATTCGATCAACTGGGCGCGCGTGGTGGCGCAGGTCGTCTATTACTTCAAGGGCTATTTCGCTGCGACGAAGTCGAACGCCGAGCGGGTGTCGTTCACGGTGCCGTCGGGCAATTTCGGCAACGTCTGCGCCGGGCATATCGCTCGGATGATGGGTTTGCCGATCGAGCAACTGGTCGTGGCCACCAATGAAAACGACGTGCTCGACGAGTTCTTCCGCACCGGGGTGTATCGCGTGCGCACGGCAGCAGAGACGTACCACACGACCAGCCCGAGCATGGATATCTCGAAAGCATCGAATTTCGAGCGTTTCGTGTTCGATCTGCTCGGACGCGATCCGGCGCGCGTGCTGCAGCTTTTCCGCGACGTGGAAGAAAAAGGTGGATTCGACCTCGCCGCCAGCGGTGACTTTGGGCGCGTGAAGGAATTTGGATTTGTATCAGGACGCAGCAGCCATGCAGATCGGGTGGACACCATTCGCGACGCGTTCAAGCGTTACGGCACCATGATCGATACCCACACAGCCGACGGCCTGAAGGTCGCGCGCGAGCACCTGAGCCCGGGCGTGCCAATGATCGTGCTGGAAACCGCCCAGCCGATCAAGTTCGGCGAGACCATCCGCGAGGCGCTCGAGCGTGAACCGGAGCGGCCGGCGGCGTTTATCGGTATCGAAGAATTGCCACAGAAATTCGATATCGTGGCGGCCGACGCCGCGCTGGTGAAGGCGTATATCGCGGAGCGCATCTAGGCTCGGGGTGGCGGCGCTGGGCGATATCGGCGGGCGACACGGGGCAACCCTGAACACCCGTCGTGGCGTCATTTGCGGTGTCATGCGCAGGCCGCTGGACGTGCGGCCGGCGCCCTCACGCGCGCAGCTTTGCGCTGCAATGCCGCAACTCGCCCCGAAAACTGCTAAAATTGCAGGTTTTTCGCCGTACACCATTCAAAAGGACGCGCTGTGCTGTCTACTGCCAACATCACCATGCAATTCGGGCCGAAGCCCCTCTTCGAGAACATTTCGGTCAAGTTCGGGGAAGGAAATCGCTACGGCCTGATCGGGGCGAACGGCTGCGGCAAATCCACGTTCATGAAGATTCTGGGCAGTGACCTGGAGCCGAGCTCCGGCAACGTGATGCTCGAGCCGAACGTGCGTCTGGGCAAGCTGCGTCAGGATCAGTTTGCGTATGAAGACATGCGCGTGCTCGACGTCGTGATGATGGGTCACACGGAAATGTGGAACGCGATGTCCGAACGCGACGCTATTTACGCGAATCCCGACGCCACCGACGACGACTACATGCACGCCGCCGAACTCGAAGCGAAGTTCGCCGAATACGGCGGCTATACGGCCGAAGCACGCGCCGGAGAGTTGCTGCTGGGCATTGGCATTGCGATCGAAGACCATACCGGCCCGATGAGCAACGTCGCTCCGGGCTGGAAGCTGCGCGTGTTGCTTGCACAGGCGCTGTTTTCGAAGCCGGATGTGTTGCTGCTGGACGAACCGACCAACAACCTGGACATCACCTCCATTCGCTGGCTCGAGGACATACTGAACCAGTACAACTCGACCATGGTGATCATTTCCCATGATCGACACTTCCTGAACCAGGTCTGCACGCACATGGCGGACATGGATTACGGCACGTTGAAGGTGTACCCGGGTAACTACGACGACTACATGCTGGCGTCAGCCCAGGCGCGCGAGCGTCAGGCGAATGCGAACCAGAAGGCGAAAGACAAAGTAGCCGACCTGCAGGACTTCGTGCGCCGGTTCTCGGCCAACAAGTCGAAGGCGCGTCAGGCGACCAGCCGTGCGAAACAGATCGAAAAGATCAAGATCGAGGAATTCAAGCCGTCGTCGCGGCAGAATCCGTTCATTCGCTTTGAATTCGAGAAAAAACTGCACAACATTGCGGTGGTGGCGACCAACATCACCAAGAAATACGACCGGACGATCTTCAATCACTTCAGCCTGAGCGTTCAGCCGGGCGAGCGGATTGCGATCATCGGCGAGAACGGTGCGGGCAAGACCACGTTGCTGCGCGCGTTGAAGGGCGCAATCGAACTGGACGGCGGTACGGTCAAGTGGGCCGAAAACGCGCTGGTCGGATATATGCCGCAGGACACGTACGAAGAGTTTCCGAAGGACGAGACGCTGACCGACTGGGTCGACCAGTATCGTCAGGACGGCGACGACGACCAGATGGTCCGTGGCACGCTGGGCCGTTTGCTGTTCAACGCCGACGACATCAAGAAATCGGTGAAGGTGCTGTCGGGCGGTGAAAAAGGCCGGATGATCTGGGGCAAGCTGATGCTCGGGCGCCCGAACGTGTTGCTGATGGACGAGCCGACGAATCACATGGACATGGAATCGATCGAGTCCTTGCAGATCGCGTTGGAGAAGTACGAAGGCACGCTGATCTTCGTGTCCCATGACCGGGAGTTCGTGAATGGACTGGCGAACCGGATCATCGAGGTGAAGAACGACGGCACACTGCGCGACTTCGGCGGCACGTACGAGGAATTCCTGACGAGCCAGGGTATTCAGTAACACGGCACGGATTACATCCCGCGCAACGCTGTACTCTGCTAACCGAAACAAGCTTCAAAGCAAACGGCCCGCTTCGTAAGAAGCGGGCCGTTTGCTTTTCCAGGGCGTGGGCATGTTCAGGAAATTGAAATACAGCACAGTCGAACTTGCTTGATAAAAAGCAACGTGTGTTTGTCCAACCTCCTGCAAGCTCAAAACTTTGGCTCTGGAGATGATCCTTTCATGACCCCTCTTTCCCCCCTGACCATTCGCGGCCGCACGTTGCTTACTATTGTGCAGGGAGGCATGGGTGTGGGTGTGTCCGCGCACCGGCTGGCCGGCGCCGTAGCCCGGGAGGGTGCGATGGGCACTATTTCGAGCATCGACTTGCGGCATCACCATCCTGACCTGCTTGAGATGTGCAAACAGAACCCGGACCAGGCGACGCTGGAGGCCGCCAACCAGACGGCGTTGCGGCGCGAGATCATTGCAGCGAAGGCACTGAGTGAAGGGCACGGCATGGTTGCCGTGAACATCATGCGCGCTGTCTCGTCCTATGCTGCAGCAGTTCAGACGGCGTGTGAGAGCGGCGCCGACGCTATCGTCATGGGGGCGGGGTTGCCGCTGGATCTGCCGGACCTGACGCAAGGGGTTGATATCGCGCTGATCCCGATCTTGTCGGATAGCCGCGGCATCGCGTTAGTGCTGAAGAAGTGGCTCAAGAAGAATCGTTTGCCTGATGCCATCGTGATCGAACATCCGGGCCATGCCGGCGGCCATCTCGGCGTGGCGAGCGTTGCGGATATTCCGAGCGAGCGTTTTGACTTCGCTCGCGTGATTGAGGAAACCATGCTGACCTTCGATACCCTCGGTATCGAACGGACCCGGATTCCGCTGATCGTGGCGGGCGGTATCGACGGGCACGCGGCGGTGCGTCGCTGGCTGGCCGCGGGTGCGTCCGGCGTGCAACTTGGCACGGCGTTCGCGGTGACCAAAGAGGGGGATGCACATCCCGAGTTCAAGCGCATTCTCGCCGACGCAACGCCGGAAGACATCGTCGAATTCGTGAGTGTGACGGGCCTGCCGGCTCGCGCGGTGAAAACGCCGTGGCTCGATCGATATCTGCGCAATGAGCAACGGATTCGCGACAAGATCGGCTCGCGCGAGCAAAAGTGCCCCACGGGCCTCCATTGCCTGGCGGCGTGCGGTTTGCGCGACGGTATCGAAAAGTTCGGGCACTTTTGTATCGACACCCGTCTGGCCGCGGCCCTGCGTGGAGATCGTGCGAACGGACTGTTCTTCCGGGGGCGCGAGGCGCTGCCGTTCGGCTCGGCAATTCGCAGCGTGCGTGAATTGCTCGACTTGCTGATCGCAGATATCCGGCCTACGGCAGCGGCTTGAACGGCGCGGGCGTATGAACCCGCGCCATGCGGTCGCGCTCGTCGTGACCAGCCTCGGGAATCAAACCGGAATCGGCGTAACGAACGGGCGCAGCCATACATCGCTACGTGTCCGCATCTGGCGACAAAGCCGCAACCAACCCGTGATCAAACCTTGTCGCGGGTGAAGCGCATGGCGGTGCCTTCGCGGGTAATGCGTTCCCAGATAGCGACCTTCTCGGCATCGCTGAGAAACACCCAGTTGGAGACTTCGCCAGCCATGCGGCCGCAGCCTTTGCAGACGTCGTCAAAGAGGGTCGAGCAGACGCCGATGCACGGGCTGTCGGGCAAATCATGAAGGTTCGATGCCATAAAACGCCTGTAGTCGGGCGCGGCATGCAGTGAAAAAACGCAGCGCCCATGCAAAAGACGTAAGTTTAACGCGCGATGCTGTAGCCGATCCGCGCGATCCAGTGGTTACGCTGGTTGTAATCGAGAATGTCTTCGCCGTAGCCGTTGAAATACCCCACCCACAAATACCCGCCCCACGCGCTGCCGATCAGCTTGGCGAGCGGGTAAGTGAATTGGGCGTCCACGCTACCGTATCCCGCTTTGGTGCCCTTGCGCAGCGTGGTGGCGAGTTGCCAGCCGTCTGGGCTGCCGTACTTCACGAGCAGATCGACGTAACCCCGATAGTCCTGGATGTCCTCGTTGCCGCTCTTCGTGATGTAGTAGTAGATCTTCGGGGAGATCGTCAGGTGGTTCGAATTGATATCGCCGAAATCCCAGGTCGGGCGCACGAAAGCGATGTTGATGCCGCGCGAGTCCGCGCCGGCCTTGCCGTTCGACTCATGTCCAATACCGGCTGTTACGCCCATGCGCGAAAACAGTGAGCTTTTCCAACCCGTGTTCTCCAGGTAGTAGAACAATTGCGGTTCGTAGCTCGTGTCGCGGAAGGGCGCGGATTCAGCCGACAGGTCCCAGATCGATGTTTGCGTGTAGGCGAAATACAGGTTGTCGAGGAAGCTGCGCGAGCGGGGATCGTCGGGCAACAGCAGCCGATACTTGAAGCTGAACTGGAATTTCGCGAGGTTATCGCCGTTCTGCCCGTCAGCGAAATACATGGGTTCGAAGGTTGACAACCGGCCGCTCAACATCCGGTCGCTGGTAGTCGTGGGTATGGCCGATGTATTCGCCGCGGCCTCGGCGCTTGCCAGTTGCTGCGGTGTCCGGGCCTTCGTCTCGGCGGTTTCCGCCGCCACCACTTGGGCCTGCGATTTGCCGCGATTGAGCGTGATCAGCATGGGCGACGAATCGAAGCCCACCGGATCGACCTTCATCACGCCACGCGCGGACTCGGGCCAAGGGGCGGCATAGCGAACCTTTCGATATTGGCCGGGGTTCAGCGACAGCGTGTCGGGGACGCCGGATTCGCGTTGCAGCGCCAGCGGTTGCGGTGGCAGGTCGCCATTGGTCAGCGTGACGTTGAGCGCTTTTGGCACATCGATGGTGAGCGGCTGCTTGTCGTCATCGCTATAAAGCAGTGTCAGTTCGAGCGGCTGTTCAGAGGCGGCTTCGCGCACGGGCTGGAGCACGGACACGGTTGCGTAGGCGGCGCTGGTCAGCCCAAGGCTGATAGCGGAGGCTAGCATCGCGAAGCGGTATGCCGTCGCCACCTTGCGGGGCCGCAAGGGCATGAGGGAGCGGGTAGGGAGCGGCAAAGAGCCTCGGGCCATTAAACGATCGTCCTTGTTGCGTTGAGTAGCGTCGGGCGAGGCGACGGGGAGCGGCGTCCCTGGTCGTCCCGATTGCGACCCGCTGGTTCGCCGGTTGACCTCCGAACCACCCCGGGGAGGCATTCACGAAACGGTGAATTGTAAGCTTGAGAGGAAGCATCTGTAACGTCGGAGCGGAACGGGCAGGTTCAGCAAAAATCGATCCCGGCTTGTATCGGTACCACTCGTTTGTTGATGAGCCTGAAGCCGGGATAGTGCCAAGCAGCTGGAAAAAAGACGTAAGCAGCACAACACGAGCTAGCCTTAATGAGCCAAGGACAGGACAAGGCGGAGCAAGGACGAGACAAGAACGGGACAAGGCTTGGCGCATCGCCTGAGTCGCTGAGGGGTTTCACGAAGCCCCTGAGCAATGACGGTTCCGCTGAAGAACGTGCGTTGGATGCCGGCGATAAATCCCGGCTGAGCGATGGCCGGCGCGGACATGGTTATGCCGCTCCAGCCAAACGTGCTCCTTGTACACTTCACGCGACAAAATTCGCCAATTGTTTTTTGCGATGCAACCTTTTGATGATAGTTTTCGTTTTTTTGGAAGCGTCTCGACTGGGCAGGGGAGAAGGGCAGTTTGAGACATGGAAATCAACGGTCGGCAAGTCGAATGGACGGAGAAACTGAAATGACAGAAAAAATGGCGGACCGGTTGTCGAAGCGTTCGGGTGTATCGGGCGCGATTGCACGGGTGCCGGCGTGCGTACTCTCTATCACCATGGCTGTGGCGGGTGCGGCGGCGTTGACGGCACCGCTGGCGGCATCGGCGAAAGACACTCAGCTCAACGTGTACAACTGGTCGGACTACATCGCGAAAGACACGATTCCGAACTTCGAGAAGCAGACCGGCATCAAGGTCAAGTACGACAACTACGACAGCGACGACACGCTGCAAGCCAAGCTGCTCACCGGCAATTCGGGTTACGACATCGTCGTGCCCACCAGCAACTACGCCGGCAAGCAGATCACCGCGGGAATCTTCACCCCGCTCGACAAATCCAAACTCCCCAACCTCAAATACCTCGACTCCGACCTGATGAAGCTGATCGCGGGCGCGGATCCGGGTAACCAGTACACGGTACCGTGGGCATACGGCACAACGGGCCTTGGCTACAACGTCACGAAGGTCCAGCAGATCCTCGGCAAGAACGTGCCGCTGGATAACTGGGACATCCTGTTCAAGCCGGAAAACATCTCGAAGCTCAAGGCCTGCGGCGTCTCGGTACTCGACGCCCCCGACCAGATGTTCGCCGCCGCGCTGCATTACATCGGCAAGGATCCGATGAGCACGAACCCGGCGGACTACCGCGCCGCGCTGGCAATGCTCAAGAAGATCCGTCCGTACATCACGCAGTTCAACTCGTCGGGGTATATCAACGACCTGGTCGGCGGCGACGTCTGCTTCGCCTACGGCTGGTCGGGCGACGTGGTGATCGCCAAGCATCGTGCGGAAGAGGCGAAGAAGGCGTACAAGGTCGAGTACTACATCCCGAAGGGCGGCGCGCCGGTCTGGTTTGACGTGATGGCGATTCCGAAGGACGCGAAGAACAAGGAAGCCGCGCTCGAGTGGATCAACTACATCGAGACCCCGCAAGTTCACGCCGCGATCACGAACGAGGTGTATTACCCGAGTGCGAACACGGAAGCGCGGAAATACGTATCGAAGGATGTTGCCGACGACCCGGCCGTGTACCCGCCGCAAGACGTGATCAAGACGCTGTTCCTGCTCAAGCCGTTGCCGCCGGAAATCCAGCGCTTGCAAACGCGGCTCTGGACGGAACTGAAGTCCGGACGCTGAACCTTGCCAAGGTTGCCAAGGTTGCACTAGGCAGTCGATAAACGCGAAGCCCCTGGTCGCCCCGGGGGCTTTGTTCGTGGCCGGCGATTTTGTCGGCGGCCGCGTCGAAAGAATAAAGTTAAAAAGTGCTGCTGGAAAAAGCAGCACGAACGCGCATAGCGCAGGAGCCGGGCAGCAGATCATGAGTGACCAGCAGTCGAGTGCAGTGCCCGCCGGACCGGGCAATCAAGGCGGGCAGTCTGGCCAGTCAACCTCCATCGGCCGCAGGCCGGAGCCGGGCTTGCGGGACCCGGAATGGGCGGCGGACAACTTCGTGCGGATTGTGGATATCGTCAAGAAATTCGACGAAACCATTGCGGTGAAAGGGGTGAACCTGTCGGTGAAGAAGGGCGAGCTGTTTGCGCTGCTCGGCAGCTCCGGCTGCGGCAAGTCCACCCTGCTGCGCATGCTCGCGGGGCTGGAGTCGGTCACCGCAGGCCAGATCGTGATCGACGGCGAGGATCTCGCGAGCATGCCGCCGTATCGCAGACCGGTGAACATGATGTTCCAGTCATATGCGCTGTTTCCGCACATGACGGTCGAGTCGAATGTGGCGTTCGGACTCAAGCAGGAGGGCGTGCGCGGCGCCGAGCTCAAGGAACGCGTGCACACGACACTCGATCTCGTGCAGATGGCGAAATACGCGCAGCGCAAGCCGCATCAGTTGTCGGGCGGCCAGCAGCAGCGCGTGGCGCTGGCCCGCAGCCTGGTCAAGCGTCCGAAGCTGCTGTTGCTTGACGAGCCCATGTCTGCGCTCGACAAACAGATTCGCCAGCGCACGCAGATCGAGCTGGTGAATATTCTCGACAAGGTCGGCGTGACCTGCATCATGGTCACGCACGATCAGGAGGAAGCGATGACCATGGCCGGCCGGATCGCGGTCATGAGCGAGGGCGAGATCGTACAGATCGGCACGCCGCACGAGGTCTACGAATATCCGAACAGCCGGTTCACCGCCGAATTCATCGGCTCGACGAACCTGTTCGACGGCATCGTGGTGGAAGACGAACCGGATCATGTGTTCGTTGAATGCCCGGAGCTGCCGTCGCGGCTGTATGTGAACCACGGCATCACGGGCCCGCTCGGCATGCCGGTCACCATCTCGGTCCGGCCAGAGCGCATTGCGCTGACACGCAAGCCGCCCGACGGTTCATACAACTGGGGCCACGGCACCGTGGCGAACATTGCGTACATGGGCGGCTACACGCTGTACCACGTGAAGCTGGACAGCGGCAAAGTGGTCGTGGCGAATTTGTCGAGCCTCGCGCTCGGCCAGATGGATTCGCCCACCTGGGGCGATGAAGTTTTCGTGCGCTGGACAGCGTCGGCAGGCGTGGTGCTCACAGTATGAAAACGCTGCATTTAATCAAGCAACGCTTCGGCCTGACCGGCAGGACGGCGGTCATCTTCGGGCCATATCTATGGCTCGTGCTGCTGTTCCTCGTGCCGTTCCTGCTGGTCGTCAAAATCAGTTTCTCCGATTCGCGTCTCGGCATTCCGCCTTATACGGAATTGACGGCGATGAAAGACGGCGTGCTGAGTATCGCGCTCGATTTTTCGCACTACGCGTTTCTCGTGACGGACAGCCTGTACTTCGCGACCTACATGAACTCGCTGCTGGTCGCCGGGGTATCGACGCTGCTGTGCCTGCTGATCGGTTATCCGATGGCGTATTACATCGCGCGTTCGAATCCTGCGACCCGCAATCTGCTGATGATGGCCGTGATGCTGCCGTTCTGGACGTCGTTCCTGATTCGCGTGTATGCGTGGATCGGGATCCTGAAGAACAACGGCTTGCTGAACAACTTCCTGATGTGGACGGGGATTATTCATTCGCCTATCGAGCTGTATCACACGAATATCGCGGTTTATATCGGCATGGTGTATTCGTATCTGCCGTTTCTCGTGATGCCGCTTTACGCCCATCTCGTGAAGATGGATCTCACCTTGCTTGAAGCCGCTTACGATCTCGGCGCGAAACCGTGGAAAGCGTTTTTGCAGATCACGCTGCCGTTGTCGAAGAACGGAATTATTGCGGGCTGCCTGCTGGTGTTTATTCCGGCGGTGGGCGAATACGTGATCCCGGAATTACTGGGCGGCGCGGATACGCTGATGATCGGCCGCGTGATGTGGAATGAGTTCTTCGATAACGCCGACTGGCCGATGGCTTCCGCCGTTACCTGCGCCATGGTGTTGCTGTTGCTCGTTCCCATGGCGCTGTTCCAGCATTATCAGGCGAAGCAACTGGAGGACAAGCGATGATTGAACCCAGTCGCTCGCTCCGGTTCACGTTCCTCGGTTTCGGATTCCTGTTTCTCTATATTCCGATCGTGAGCCTGGTGGTGTATTCGTTCAACGAGTCGCAGCTCGTGACCGTGTGGACGCAATTCTCGCTGAAGTGGTATGCGGCGTTATTGCACGACGATGAACTGATCAACGCCGCGTGGTTATCGATTCGAATCGCGGTATTCACGGCGTGCGCGTCGGTGGTGATCGGGACATGGGCGGGATATGTGCTCGCGCGCATGGGGCGGTTTCGCGGTTTTACGCTCTATGCCGGCATGATCAACGCGCCGCTCGTGATTCCCGAAGTGATCCAGGGGATTTCGCTGCTGTTGCTGTTTGTGGAAATGGCGAAAGTATTCGGCTGGCCCGCGGGGCGAGGGCTATTCACGATCTGGATCGGTCACGTGATGCTGTGTATTTCCTATGTCGCGATCATCGTGGAATCGCGGGTCAGGGAATTGAATCCATCGATTGAAGAAGCCGCGCTCGATCTGGGCGCGACGCCATTGCGGGTGTTTTTCTCGATCACGCTGCCGCTGATATCGCAGGCGCTGGTGGCGGGGTGGCTGCTGTCGTTCACGCTGTCGATCGATGACCTCGTGTTATCCGCGTTCTTGTCGGGACCGGGATCGACGACCTTGCCGCTCGTCGTATTTTCTCGCGTGCGGCTCGGCTTGAATCCGGAGATGAACGCGCTCGCCACGCTGTTCATTGCGTTTGTGACAGTTGGCGTGATCGCCGCGAACTACTTCATGCAAAGGAGCGAGCGCAAACGGCTGACGAATGTTTTGTAGATGCGGTGGGCGGGCGAGCCGGGCTCAGTCGTCTTGAGCCGCCATCGCGAGATGTTTGCCGAGTGTGGCCGCGTCCGTGTTCGTGCCGCACAGCAGTACGCCGACGCGCTTGCCCTGCAAGGTTTCGTGCAACGGCCCAAGTAACGCGGCGGTTGCGGCGGCGCATGCCGGTTCAACCGCCAGCTTCAGTTCGTTGAACAAATGCAGCATGGCGTGGCGCAGCTCGGTGTCCGATACAGTTACCAGGCCGTCGATATGCCGACGGCACAATTCGTAGCTGTAGTCCTCGGTGTGCGGCGCCATCAACGAATCCGCAATGCTGTGCATCGCGCCCATCTTCACGGTGTGATTCGCGGCGAAACTCTGCCCCATGGCGTCGGCGCCCTTGGGTTCCACGCCGTACACATGTATCGATGGATTCGCGAGCCGGAACGCCAGAGATACCCCCGCGGCCAATCCGCCGCCGCCAATCGGCAGGATCACCGCATCCAGGTCGGGCGCTTGCGAGGTCCATTCGTATCCGAGCGTCGCCGTGCCCATGATCGTCCGGTAGCTGTTGAACGGATGCACGAAATAGCGGCCTTCCTCGGCTTCTATACGGCGAACGATTTCGAACGCTTCGGCGCCGTTTTCCGCCATCACGATCTCCGCACCGAAACGGCGGCACAAGGCCAACCGCGCCGAACTGGCGGTCTTGAGCATCACGACCTTTGCGCTGATCCCGAGCCGCATCGCGGTATACGCGACGGCCACGGCGTGGTTGCCCGCCGATACGCAGGTCACGCCCGCGTCGCGTTCGCCTTCGGTGAGCGCAAGCAGATGCGAAAACGCGCCGCGTGCCTTGAACGTGCCGCCGACCTGCAGCAATTCGAACTTGAAGTTGATCGGCGTGCCTTCCAGGGTGGGGAAGTCGTGACGCTCGAAGGTCGGCGTGCGCGCGACCCACGGCGAGAGCGTCATGTGCTGGGCGGCGATATCGTCGAGTGTGGGAATCGGCGTGCCGTCGATGGTGTTGTCGGAGTGATGGGCGGTGGACATGAATTCCCTTGTGACCTCAACGAGCAATTTCAACGGACATCAACGCACTTGCGCCTCGACCGACATGCTGTGAATAAACTTGCCCAAAAACGCCTCGCACGCCGCGAGTTGTTCCAGCGGCACGTATTCGTTCGCCTTGTGCGCCTGCTCGATATTCCCCGGTCCGCACACAATACTCGGCACGCCCGCGAGCTGGAATAATCCCGCTTCCGTCCCGTAGGCCACCTTGCGCTTTTCCTGATTCGCGGTCAGCGCGCGCACCAGTTGCGTGATCGCCGCTTGCTCGGACGCATCGAGCCCCGGCGCTGCAGCAATCTTCGAGAACTCGATCGCCGCGTTCGCATGTTCCTTCTGCATCTTCGGCAATAACTCTTCCCGCGCGTATTTCTCGATGCGCTGGTAAATCGGCTCTGGATCGAGCGTCGGCAAATTGCGGAATTCGAACGCAAAATTGCATTCGGCCGGCACCGTATTGATCGCGTTGCCGCCATTGATCGTGCTGGTTTGCGCGGTCGTGAAGGGCACGTCGTACTGTTCGTCGAACGGGCCTTGCGCGCGGAATTCATCGGCGACGTCGCGGATGAAGCAGATCAGGCGCGCGGCATATTCAATCGCGTTCAAGCCCTTCGGCGTCAGCGATGAATGCGCGGCAAACCCGCGCACGCAGCAGTGGTAAGCATTGATACCCTTATGCGCGATGACCGGCCGCATGCTGGTCGGCTCGCCCACAATGCAGCCATCAAGACGCAATCCGCGCTTTTGCAGGTCGGTGATCATCAGCGGCGCGCCGGCGCAGCCGACTTCTTCGTCGAAGGAGAGGGCGAAGTGGATCGGTCGCGCGAGTTTCGTGGCCTGCATCTTCGGCAACAAGCTCAGCGATGCACCGATAAACCCCTTCATGTCGCACGTGCCGCGACCGTACAACAGGCCATCGCGGATCTCCGGCTTGAACGGATCGCTGTCCCATTTCTGGCCGTCGACCGGCACCACGTCCGTATGTCCCGAGAGCACGATTCCGCCGTCCGTCGCGCCATTGTGCGCGGGCACGGTCGCGAACAGGTTGGCCCATTTGCCTGAAGGATCCGTGGTGAGCGTGCTGTCGATACCGGCTGCGCGCAATTCGTCGCGCACGGTCTCGATCAGGCCCATGTTCGGGTTGCGGCTGACGGTGTCGAAGGAGACGAGCTTCTTGATCCACGGCAGCGACGCTGGCTCGGAAGAGGGTGTTTGCGCGACGGAAGCCGTCGATTCAGCGATCTGCGACATGAATCTCTCCTTGGAATTTTTCACTTTCGATAATACCGAAAAAACCGGCCGTGCACCGCCGGACAAGGCAATGCGCGGGTTGTGCATCTGGTCGTCCCTCTATTTAACGCGAAGGCACGGGCGCGACAGCGGGTTTCTGCTGCCGTACCGGTGCGCCAAGCGCACGCAGCGTGTCCTTGACCGTCGAAATCCGCACGGCGAGATCCGGACTGCGCACTTCTATGCGCAGCTTGTCCTGCCCCGCGAGCTTGATGTGCTTGTTCTTCTGCACCATCTCGATGATCTTCATGGCATCGACAGGCGGGTTCGGGATGAACTGCAAGGCGATCGCATGCTCGGCCGCGTCGATCTTCATGATGCCCAGCGGTTTGGCCGCAAGGCGCAGCTTATGCGTTTCGACCAGCGCGCTCGCCTGGGGCGGCAGCTTGCCGAAACGGTCGATCAGCTCTTCCAGGATGCTGTCGATGGCATCACTCGTCTCGCAGTTCGCCATGCGCTTATACAGCGACAAACGTTCCTGCACGTCGCCGCAATAATCGGCGGGAAGGATGGCCGGTGCGTGCAGATTGATCTCGGTGGTGGCGGCAAGCGGTGCGTTCAGATCGGGCTCGCGGCCTTCCTTCAGCGCCCTCACGGCGTCGTTGAGCATGTCGGTGTACAGCTGGAAGCCGATCTCGTGGATTTCGCCCGATTGTTTGTCGCCAAGTACTTCGCCTGTGCCGCGAATCTCCAGATCGTGCATCGCGAGATAGAAGCCCGAGCCGAGCTCTTCCATTTGCTGGATCGCTTCCAGCCGCCGCTGCGCCTGCTTCGTAAGCGCGGCCGGATCGTGAACCAGCAAATACGCGTAGGCCTGATGGTGCGAACGCCCGACGCGTCCACGCAACTGATGCAATTGCGCGAGGCCGAATTTATCGGAGCGATGAATCAGGATCGTGTTTGCGCTCGGCACGTCGATCCCCGTTTCGATAATCGTCGTGCACAGCAGCACATTCGCGCGCTGGCCGACGAAATCGCGCATCACCCGTTCGAGTTCGCGCTCATGCATTTGCCCGTGCGCGACCGCAATGCGCGCTTCGGGCACCAGTGCTTCGAGCATGGCGCGCCGGTTGTCGATCGTCTCGACTTCGTTGTGCAGGAAATAAACCTGTCCGCCGCGCTTCAGTTCCCGCAGCATCGCCTCGCGGATCACGCCGTCTTCTTCGCGTCGAACGAAGGTCTTGATCGCGAGGCGCTTTTGCGGCGCGGTGGCGATGATCGAGAAGTCACGCAACCCTTCCAGCGCCATGCCGAGCGTGCGCGGGATTGGCGTGGCGGTGAGCGTGAGCACATCGACTTCCGCGCGCAGCGCCTTCAACGCTTCCTTCTGACGCACGCCGAAACGATGCTCCTCGTCGATGATCACCAGCCCGAGCCGCTTGAACACGACGTCGGTGGAGAGCAGCTTGTGCGTACCGATGACGATATCGATCGTGCCTTCATTGATCGCCGCAATCGATGCCGCCACTTCCTTCGTGCTCTTGAAGCGCGACAATTCGGCGATCTTCACGGGCCAGTCGGCGAAACGGTCGGTGAAGGTGTTCGTGTGTTGTTCAGCGAGCAGGGTGGTCGGGGAAAGAATCGCAACCTGTTTGCCACCCAGCACCGCGATAAACGCCGCCCGCAACGCCACTTCCGTCTTGCCGAAACCCACATCGCCGCAAACCAGCCGGTCCATCGGCTTGCCGCTGGTCATGTCGCCGATGACAGCGGTAATTGCCGCGGCCTGGTCGGGCGTTTCCTCGAAGCCGAAGCTTTCCGCAAACTTCGCATAGTCGCGCGGTTCAAGCGGGAACGCATGGCCCTGGCGCAGCGCGCGACGTGCGTACAGATTGAGCAGCTCGGCTGCGGTATCGCGGATTTGCTGTGCAGCCTTGCGCTTCGCTTTGTCCCACTGGCCGGAACCGAGCGCGTGCAACGGCGCGCTTTCCGGGTCCGCGCCGCTGTAGCGCGAGATCACGTGCAACTGGGCGACCGGAACGTACAGCTTGCTTTCGTTCTGGTATTCGAGATGCAGGAACTCGGTTTCGCCTTCGCCCAGATCCATCGATACCAGGCCCATATAGCGCCCGATCCCATGCTGCGTATGCACGACCGGATCGCCGATCTTAAGCTCTGAGAGGTCGCGCACCATCGAATCGACGTTGCTCGCCTGCTCTTGGCGACGCCGTCCGGCGCGACGCGTGAGCTGTCCGTACAGCTCAGTCTCCGTGATGATCGAGATGCCTTCGCCGGGCAGCGCAAAGCCGTTCGCGAGCGGTGCTACGCCGAGCGAGAATTTCGCGTCGCCGGTGAGCCATTGCTGGAAGGTATCGTCCAGCGACGCGCGCAGGCCGTTATCGGAGAGCAGTTGCTGGATCGTCTCGCGGCGGCCGGCGGATTCGGTTGCGAACAACACGCGATTCGGCGTCTGCTCCAGATAGTGGCGCAACGCGAGCAACGGCTCTTCGGCATGGCGGTCGATGGCAAGACCCGGCAACGGCACTGCCCAGCCGCCCTCGGGCGCGGCCGGGAACTTGATTTGCGCGAACGGCTTGGCGAACGAGAAAAAGTCGTCGTCGCTGAGAAACAGGCGCTGCGGTTCGAGCAGCGGCCGCTCGCGGTCATGCGACAAGAAGTTGTAGCGCTGCCGCGTGTCGTTAGTGAAGCGCTTGATGGCTGCGTCCATGTCGCCGACGAACGCCAGTTGCGCGTCTTGCGGCAGGTAATGGAACAGCGTGGCGGTTTCGTCGAAGAACAGCGGCAGGTAATACTCAATGCCCGCTGCCGGCACGCCATTGCCGATGTCCTTGTAAATCGATGAACGGCTTGGATCGCCCTCGAACACTTCGCGCCAGCGGCTGCGGAAAGCGGTGCGCGCGGGTTCATCGAAGGGAAATTCGCGGCCCGGCAGCAGGCGCACGTCGCGGACCGGGTAGAGGCTGCGCTGCGTGTCGGGATCGAAGGCGCGGATGGAATCGACCTGGTCGTCGAACAAATCGATCCGGTACGGCAGCGGCGAGCCCATCGGGTACAGGTCGAGGAGCGAACCACGCACGCAATATTCGCCGGGGCGCACTACCTGACTCACATGCTCGTAGCCCGCGAGCGTCAACTGGCCCTTCAGTTTTGCCTCGTTTAGCCGCTCGCCCTGCGTGAACGAAAACGTATACGCGGCGAGAAACGATGCCGGCGGCATTCGATACAGCGCGGTGGTCGCGGGCACGAGCAGGATGTCGCAGCGGCCTTCGCCCAGGTCGTGCAGCGTTGCCAGCCGTGCCGAAACCAGGTCCTGGTGCGGAGAAAACGTGTCGTAGGGCAGCGTTTCCCAGTCGGGCAGGAGCCTCACGCGGGCGTCCGGCGCGAAAAACGGAATTTCGACGGCGAGGCGTTGCGAATCGACCGCGCTCGCGCACATCACGACCAATAACGGGACTTTTTCGCGAAAAGCCAGGTGGTAGCGTGCCAGGGCGAGGGCGTCGGAGGAACCGGTGGCGCCATCGAAGGCAAAGCGCTGACCGGCTTTGACAAGTGCGATAGGGGACGTTGACTGCAAACTGACGGCTTTTGAAGGCATAAAGTGTGCGGGGAACCGTTCGCGTGCGAAAGTGCACGCGGGACCGGCATGGTCGCGATGGACCTATTATAAAATCCGGGCTTCACTTTGACTTGGGCGTTTTCAACTCGTGACCTCCCGCCTGTTCGCCCTTATCCCGTGCGCCGGTTCCGGCAGCCGTTCCGGTGCACCCATGCCGAAGCAATACCAGACTGTCGGCCGCCATCCGATGCTGCGTTATTCGCTCGCCGCTTTTGACGCCTGTTCCGAATTTGCCCAGACGCTGGTCGTGCTGGCGCCGGGTGATCATCATTTCGATGACCGCCGTTTCGCGGGCTTGCGCTTCGCCGTGCAACGCTGCGGCGGCACGACGCGGCAAGCGTCGGTGTTTAATGGCCTTGCCGCGCTGACCGGTTTTGGTGCGCGCGACGACGACTGGGTGCTCGTGCATGACGCGGCGCGCCCCGGGCTCACGCCGGAGATGATCCGCAGGCTGGTGGCTGAGTTGAAGAACGATCCTGTGGGGGGCATCCTGGCGCTACCGGTGGCTGACACGCTCAAGCGCATCGAGGCTGAAGGCACGGCGCATGTGGAAGGGCGCATTGCCCGCACGGAGTCGCGTAACGGCTTGTGGCAGGCGCAGACGCCGCAGATGTTCCGGTTGGGCATGTTGCGTGACGCGATCACGCGGGCGCAACAGGACGGTCACGATCTCACCGATGAAGCCAGCGCCATGGAGTGGCTAGGCCATGCACCGCGGCTGATTCAGGGTAGTCTGCGCAATTTCAAGGTCACGTATCCGGAAGATTTCGCACTTGCGTCGGCTATGCTCGGCGGTGTTTGATTCAGCGGTTTGATGCAGTTGCCCACTCGCTCACTAATCTAGGACTATCGATGGATTTCAGAATCGGACAAGGCTACGACGTTCACCAACTGGTCGAAGGCCGGCCGCTGATTATTGGCGGGGTGAGCATTCCCTACGAGCGCGGGCTGCTCGGGCATTCGGATGCCGACGTGTTGCTGCACGCGATTACGGATGCGCTGTTCGGCGCCGCGGCCATGGGCGATATCGGCCGGCATTTCCCGGATACCGATGCGGACTTTGCCGGGGCGGATAGCCGGGTACTGTTGCGCGAGGCTTTTTCAAGAGTCTCGGAAGCCGGCTTCGCGATCATGAATGTCGATTCGACGGTGATTGCGCAGGCGCCGAAGCTTGCGCCGTTCATTGAAGCGATCCGGGCGAATATTGCCGAGGATCTCGAATTACCGCTGACTCGCGTGAATGTGAAAGCCAAGACGAATGAGAAACTGGGGTATCTGGGGCGTAAAGAGGGTATCGAGGCGCAGGCTGCCGTGCTGCTGATGCGCACGGGTATCGACGCCTGAACGCACGCATAAAGACGCACATGAAAACGCCACGTTTTAAACGTGGCGTTTTTGCAAGCTTGAACCTGAACCGGCTTAATTCCCTTCGGCGGTAATCGCCAGTTGAGCGGCGTTGATCACTGCGGCAATTCGTCCCACATCCCGCAATTGCGTCGTGCTCATTCCCTCGCCAACGAGGTTCTCATAGTGCGACTTCACGCAAAAGTGGCATTTCCCCACAATCGATGCGGCCAGCGCATACATCTCGAAGCGCCGCTTGTCGACCCCGCCGTGGGTCGCATACGCATTCATCCGCAACGCAGCGGGCTGCGTCTTCAGGTCGGCGTTATCGGCCATTTCCAGGTACGGATACCAGACGTTGTTCATGCCCATCAACGCGGCAGCGGTCAACGCGCCATTCGTTTCCTCGGCTGACAAAACGCCCGCCGCGCGGATCAGCGCGACAATCTTCGTAGCCTTTGCGGCATAAGCAGCGGCCAATGCCACGCCTACCGCGTCATTGCCTTCCAGCGATGAACGCGCAATCGTGCCGTCCACGTTCAGGCGAATGTCTTTTGCGTAATCGGGAATGAGTTCTTTAATCGATGCGAGGAATTCCATAAATTTCTCCTATCTGATCAGCGATAAAAAAGCCCGCCGGCTCGAGTTTGACTCGGAAAGCTGACGGGCTGAGGCGCAAGCCAAGAAGGCCTCGCCGATATGACTTACAGCGTCGAACCGCCGACAGCACGATTGCACGGGCACAGTTCGTCCGTTTGCAGGCCGTCGAGAATACGCAGGATTTCTTCCGGATTACGGCCCACGTTCAGGTTGTTCACCGAGACGTGTTGAATCACGTTGTCCGGGTCGATAACAAACGTTGCGCGCAGCGCCACGCCTGCTTCCTTGTCGCGGATGCCGAGCTGGTCGATCAGCTCGCCCTTCACGTCGCCGAACGCATAGTGGTTCAGCTTGTTCAGGTCCTTGTGTTCCCGGCGCCATGCCAGCTTCACGAATTCGTTGTCCACGCTGCCGCCGAGCAACACGGCGTCGCGATCGGCGAAATCGCTGTTCAGCTTGGCGAATTCGACGATTTCCGTCGGGCAGACGAACGTGAAATCCTTCGGGTAGAAGTACAGGATCTTCCACTTGCCAGGGAACGACTGTTCGGTGATGTCTTCAAACGCCGACACGCCATTTTCTTCGTGATGGTTGAAACCCGGCTTTGCAGCAGTAACGGTAAACGCTTCAACTTTATCGCCCACGGTCTTCATATGGATACTCCTGTGTTCGTTGGAAGAGAAAATCAAGACTAGCTGATCGCTGTAACGCTCACATGACGCAACATCAAACTCACGTGAGAAGCTGATGCTTGCGTTGAACGACCCTTATCATAACTCTATTAATTATCGACTTCAATAGATTTTGACTAACGGTCCGGATAGCTTTTAACGAATGGACCGATAGCTTTTTTTTGAAACGATCGGCTTAGCGGAAGGTGCGTTTTTCCATCGCCGGGAAGTCGATGGTCACCTCAAACCCCGCATGCGGATGGCGGTTGCGCAGGCGCAGCGTGCCGCGCTGCCGGGTGACGAGCCGTTGCACGATTGCCATGCCGAGCCCGGTGCCGTTGGCCTGCGTGCGCGCCGTATCAACGCGGTAGAACGGCCGCGTAATCAACGCGACCTGATCTTCGGGAATGCCGCGCCCTTCATCCATCACCGACAACTCCACGCGCCCGTGACTGACCCGCGTTTGCAGCGTGATGCGGGCGATATCGTCCATTGCGCTGCGCCCGTATTTGCGCGCGTTCTCGAGCAGGTTGCCGATCACCCGCCGAACGTCGGTCGGATCTCCTTCAATGATCGCGCCCTGGGCCAGGTCGGTTTTCATCAGCACGCCGTCTTCCGCGTAGAAACGCGAGGCCATTTCGCCGCCGATCAGCGAGAGATCGACGGCTTCGGCCATCCGTTGCATCGGCCGGGCGTAGTCGAGGAAGCGCCCGATGATCATGTCCATCTGTTCGATGTCATCGACCATCGCAAGTTTCGTCGCTTCGTCGGAAGGGCTCATTTCGGTTTCGAGCCGCAAACGCGCGAGCGGCGTGCGCAGGTCGTGCGAGATGCCGGCCAGCATCAACGCCCGGTCGGCGTCGAGCTGTTCGAGGTCCTGCACCATCTGGTTGAAACTGCGATTGGTTTCGGCGGCCACGCCCATGCCGCGCTCGGGCAAGGGTTCGGGCGATTGTCCTGAGCCAACCCTGCGGGCCGCCAGCGCCAGCCGCGCGAACGGCCGGTTCACGAGACTGGTGATGAACGCCGCGCCGAATAGCGACAGCGCGAGCGCAAAGACGCCCCAGCCGGCCCATTGGAGGCCCGTGACGTTATCGAGTTGATCGCGGTCGAGCGCCACCCAGTAATCGTCATCGTCAATCTTGAAGCTGATCCAGACGCCCGGGATATCGTTGACGGATTGCGCGATTACCGTGTCGTTGCCAAGCCGGCCGCGCACGTCGTGCTCGATCAGCCGGTTCAGCGACTCGTCGGGCTGTAGGCGATATTTATCGGTAGTTTCGCGCGGGTATACGCGCACCCCTTCATTGCTCTCCAGATCCTGCAGCAGAGCGCGGCGAAGATCCGGATCAGAATAAAGGAGGGCGGTACGCGTGAGCTTGACGACCGCGACGAGCTGCAGCGCCACGCGCTGCGCGCGCGGTTCGCGTTCGATCACCCGGAAGCTCTGAAACCACGCGGCGATGCTGACCGCAATCAGCAACGCGATCAAGGCGAAGGTCCGCCAGAACAGGCCGCCGAACGCGAGCGTCAGTAGCCGCCTGTCAATCCGCATGGTTCGTTGATGCTCTTCTCTTGTGGCGCGCACGGGGCGCGCTTGCCAGAACTCGATCAGGACTCAATCAGGCTGCGCCGTCGGGGATGAAGACGTACCCCAGACCCCACACCGTCTGGATGAAGCGCGGGCTGCTTGGGTCCGGCTCGATCAGCTTGCGCAATCTTGAGATCTGCACATCGAGACTGCGGTCGAAGACTTCATATTCACGGCCGCGCGCCAGTTCCATCAGCTTTTCACGCGACAGCGGTGCACGCGGATGCCGCGCGAATACTTTCAGCACCGAGAATTCGCCGGTGGTCAGCGGGATTTCCTGGCCGTTCTTGGTGAGCGTGCGGGTGGCGAGATTCAGCGCGAATTCGCCGAATTCGAAGACTTCGGTGGTTTCGGACGGCGCTCCGGGCAGTTCGGACGGTGACTGGCGACGCAGCACCGCATGAATCCGCGCGACGAGTTCGCGAGGGTTGAACGGCTTTGGCAAATAGTCGTCCGCGCCCATTTCCAGGCCCACGATACGGTCGACGTCCTCGCCTTTCGCGGTGAGCATGATGATGGGCGTACGGTCGTTGCTGCCACGCAGACGGCGGCAGATCGACAGTCCGTCTTCCCCCGGCAACATCAGGTCGAGCACGAGCAGGTCGAAACGTTCTCGAACCCAGAGCTTGTTCATCGACGGCGCATTTTCAGCGACATAGACGTTGAAGCCCTGTTCGCCGAGATAACGTCGCAAAAGATCGCGCAAACGGGGGTCGTCGTCGACTACGAGTATTTTTGAGGGATTTTTGGTTTCCATGACGGCATCTTAGCGCGATTAGAAAGACGTGCGAGTTTGACTGATTTCTAAGGTAACAGATAGTTACAAAATTTACGGCGAGTGTGGCACGACATAAAGGTTCTATGCGTACACTCCTTTACCTAAGCCCGTCATTCGGTGGATACTCCATTAGTACAATGATTGCGCGTCAGTATCATGGCGGCATTAACCGTCGATTCTGGCATGACACGCAAACACGCCAAAGAGCCTGAGACTGTCCGGTTGTCGAGCAACGAAGGGAACAACATGAAGGGAGCGCGGCGGCGCATACCTGTGCGCACCAAGCGCATCATCCGACTAACGCTGATCGCTAGCGCGTTTTACGCCGTGTTTGCCGCGCGCACCGCTCTTGCGCAACCATCACAATCCTCCAATCGCAGTTCGTCGGCGTTCGATCGTCCCGATTCCTCGTTGTCTTCATCTCCGTCTTCATCCTCTGCGTCCCGGTATTCGAGTCCAGAGGGCGCCAGTTCCGATTTCAACTCGCAACGGCCAAAGAAGCACTTCGATGGCGGGTTCATGCGCGCTCAGCATCGCATGCAAAAGCCGCTCAACGGCAATCGTGAACTGCAGCAAGCCATGCCGGCCATGCCCGCGCCGCAAAGCGATCCGCAACCGCCCGAGCGGCCTCCGCGGCACGGCGTGATGACCGCAGATGAGCGGCGGCTGCTGCGCCAGCATATCGAGGAAGCGGTCAGGGACCTTTATAAGCGCTGAGGTTCGGCGTCTGCGGCTTGGCGTAAGCGCATCGCCCGTATGCGGCCAAACTTCCGGCCAAGGCCAGCGGCCTTCCGGCGCTAACCGGATGCCGAAGTGATAACGGCGGTCAACGGGCCCCGGTAGCGCGCCGTTGAATGACATAGCGCGGCCACCGGATTCGCTCCTCAATGCAACCCTCCAGGTTTCCTGACTTTCACGTTGCTCCCGGTTCGCTGGATCGGCGCGGGCGCGGTGTGAGTATTGCCACGTTGTTCGTCGCGTTATGTTTGATGCTAACCAGCGCGCTGACAGCTCAGGCAGCGCAAACCAACACCCCGCGCCGGATGCGCAACCTGCATCCAATGGAAGCGGCGGCGGTCGATGCCGATCCGCTCGATGCTACCGACGCCCGCTTCCTGCTAACCCGCACCGGCTTCGAAGCAAACGCGAGCGAGGTCGCCCCGTACATTGGCATGACACGCGAGCAGGCTGTTGATGCATTGCTTGCAGGTGCCCGAACTGAAGCCGCCACCCCGCCTCCCGCGTGGGTCACGGAGCCGATCCCATCGGTTGAAGTGCGCCGTGCGTGGACGCAGGACGAGCGCCGTGACGACCAGCGCGAACAAAGCCGTCGCTACGAAGAGTTGCGCGGCTGGTGGGTACGGGAAATGGTGACCACGCGCTCGCCGCTCACCGAGCGCATGACGCTCTTCTGGCACGATCATTTTCCGTCCGGCGAAGACAAGACTCACTATCCGCAGCTCATGTTCCGGCAGAACGCGCTGCTGCGCCGCGACGCGCTCGGCAATTTCGGCGACTTGCTCCACGCGGTCTCGAAAGATCCGGCCATGCTGCAATACCTCGATGGCGCCGGCAGCCGCAAAGGCCGGCCGAACGAGAACTTCGCACGCGAGGTCATGGAGCTGTTCACGCTGGGCGAGGGACATTACTCACAGCGTGACGTAACCGAAGCCGCGCGGGCCTACACCGGCTGGACGCTGGATCCGGAAACGCTGGCTTATCAATTCAATCCGAAGATCCACGATGACGGCGATAAGACCGTCCTCGGCAAGATGGGCAATTTTGATGGCGACCAGGTTCTCGACATCCTCCTGGCTCAACCGGAAACGGCGACCTTCATCACGACCGAACTATGGCGCGAGTTCATCTCCGATACGCCGGACCCGGCTCAGATAGCGCCGATCGCCGAGCGTTTTCGCGAGTCTCATTACGGCATCAAGACAGCGTTGCGGGGCCTGTTTTTATCGGAGGCGTTCTGGGATGAGCGCAACCGTGGCGTGCTGGTCAAGTCACCCGCGGAATTCGTGGTTGGTGCCGTGCGCGGATTCGATCTGGGTTATGGCGATCAGGACACAACAGCGCTCGCCGTCCAGGTGCGCAATTTCGGCGAAAATCTCTTTTATCCGCCGAACGTGAAGGGCTGGCCGGGCGGTGAAAACTGGATCAACAGCACCACGCTGCTCGCGCGCAAGCAGTTCATCGAACAGTTGTTCCGCGCGACCGAAGCGCATGGCATGCGTCCCGCGGCGGCCAATCCGAAGACGAGCGCTATGTCAGGCTCGATGTCAGGTCCAACGCCGAACATGATGACAGCTGCCGCCATGAAACCTGCAGCGATGCAGCGGCCGCATGCGGGCTTGCGCTTCGATCTCGATGCATGGCTCGCGCAATACAACACGACGCCGGACGCCCGTCCCAATCTGTCGATGCAATTGCAATTGCAGCGCGCGGTGCTGGCGGTCTCTCCCGCCGACGCCATCGAACCCGACGTTACCAGCAGCGCCTATCTGCGGGCCTTGCTGATGGACCCTGCGTACCAGTTGAAATAGGCGGCCCCATGAACCGACGCGACTTCCTTTCGATGACCGGTGCAGCCGGCGCCTTCGCGCTTGCGCCCTCGGCATTTGCGGCAGCAAGCCCGCACCCGGTCGAGATGCGTTCGAGCGGGTACGGCAACGTCCTGATCCTGGTCGAACTAAAGGGCGGCAACGACGGCCTGAACACGGTGATTCCGTTCTCCGACCCCGCATACGCCACGTTGCGCCCAGGGATTGGTATCAAGCGCGAACAGGTCATCCAGCTCGACCAGCGCACGGGTCTTCATCCCGCCATGCAGCCATTGATGCCACTCTGGAAAGACCGGCAACTCGCGATCGTGCAGGGCGTCAGTTATCCGCAACCGAATCTCTCGCATTTCCGGTCCATCGAGATCTGGGATACCGGCTCGCGCTCGGATCAATATCTGCACGAAGGCTGGCTCACGCGCACGTTCCGCGCGCAGCCCGTGCCGGCAGGATTCGCTGCCGACGCCGTGGTGATCGGTAGCGCTGAAATGGGGCCGCTTGCGAACGGCGCTCGTGCCGTCGCACTCGTGAATCCCGCGCAGTTCGAGAAACAGGCGCGGCTTGCGACGCCGATATCGCTGAAGGAACGCAACCCCGCGCTCGCGCATATCCTGGATGTGGAAAACGAGATCGTGAAGGCGGCCGACCGGTTGCGTCCGCGTGCCGGCCAGTTCGCGCTCAAGACGCAATTTCCGGGCGGTGCATTCGGCACCTCGATCAAGACGGCCATGCAAGTGCTTGCCGCGACCGATACCCCTGCTGGCGTGCCGCAGACGGGGCAGGGCGTCGCGGTGATCCGGCTGACGCTCAATGGTTTCGATACCCATCAGAACCAGCCGGGTCAGCAGGCGGCGTTGCTCAAGCAGCTATCGGACGGAATGGTTGCGATGCGCTCGGCGCTGGTCGAACTGGGCCGATGGAACGAGACGCTCATCATGACCTATGCCGAGTTTGGCCGGCGGCCCCGCGAGAACCAGAGTAACGGCACGGATCACGGCACGGTCGCGCCGCATTTCGTGATGGGCGGCCGTGTGAATGGCGGCCTTCATGGTGTGGCGCCGGAATTGGCAAGGCTGGACGGGAACGGCAATTTGCCGGTGGGCGTGGACTTCAGGCAGATGTACGCGACCGTGCTTGGGCCCTGGTGGGGAATGAATTCCACCGCGGTCCTCGGGCAGAAGTTCGAGACGCTGCCTTTGCTGCGGGCTTGAGGCTCGGCGCGTCAGGAAGCGGGGCCACCCAACCGGACTCCCCGGACTTATCGGACGCGCCAACTGATCCACAGTTTGCGGATAGGTGTCAGCGTAATCCGCTGATGAAGCACCTGGAAGTTTTCGCGTTCTATTTCGTCGAGCAAGGCCAGCGATAAAGCCGCTTGCGTCCGCAACACACGCTGGGTCGCGCGTTCGTCCGGGGGGATAGCGTCCAGTGACTGCTTGAGCGCTTCGCGTGCCCGGCCGGTCTGGAAGCGCATGAGGTCAGTGAATGCATCGCTGTATTTGCGGTTGATGAGATCGGCAGCGGTGACATTGAAGCGCTGCATTTCATCGATAGGAATATAAATGCGGCCGTGGCGCGCGTCGTCGCCGATTTCCGCTATACGCTCCGCCAGCATCAACGCCGTGCCAAGCGAATTGGCCCAGCCCGGTGCATCATCCGGACGGCGTGCGCTCGCGCGGGCGACGATCAGGGCAAACGCGCCGCCGACGTTGTCCAGATAACGCCGCAAACCCGTCCAGTCAAGATAACGCGCCTGATCGAGGTCCATGCTGAAGCCGTCGACCAGGTTTTCGATCGACGTCCGCCCTTGCTCGTCGAGAACCGGGGTGTTCGCCCGATGCGCGGCGATCGCCTTCGTCACCGGATGGGCGGGTTCGCCACCGAACAGGCTGGCCAGTTCCTTTTGCCACCAGGCGTGTTTGGTGCGGCCAATGGTAGGGTCGCTGGTTTCCTTGACGGTGTCTTCCAGCTCCCGGCGCAATGCGTAGAACGCTGTCAGAAGCGGCTGTCTGGCAGAGGGCGCACGGCGCAGGGCGTAGTACGTGCTGGAGCCATCGGGCGCGGCTTTTTGCTGGCAGTAGTCGTCGAAGTTCACGGCAATGGAAGGTGATGACGGCGTAAGCCGATCAGTCCAGGCCAGAAAAAAAGCCATTGAAACTCAATGGCTCGCACGTGTTCTGGAGACTGGACAGGTAAGGGAGGATGCAGCGTTTTCTTTTCGGTGCAGCACGAATCTGGTTCACTGCGCTGACTCACTACACGCGATGTTCAGCCTGAATTATCCCCCGGATGGGAATGTGCTGCAAGGCGGGGCGGAACAGGTGCCGCCACAGGGTGGTGCGGGCCTGTTCCGTGCGGCGCGATCTCAGTTTGATATCCGAAGTAAACGCGCTTGTTACTGCGCCTGGCAAATTACATCGAATTTGAGCAGCTTGGTGGGACCGAACGTATTGCTGATTGCGACATCGGCGGCATCGCGGCCTCGCGCCATCAACACGCGGCCCATTCGCGGGACGTTGTTGCGCGCGTCGAAGGTCTGCCAGCTTCCGCCGATAAAAGCCTCGAACCACGCCGCGAAATCCATCGCGGTATAAGGCGGCGGCATGCCGGCGTCGCTGATATACCCCGTGCAATAGCGCGCCGGAATGTTCATCGCGCGGCACAGCGTGACGGCCAGGTGCGCGAAGTCGCGGCATACGCCCTGACGCTCGTTATAGGCTTCCCACGCGGTCTTGGTCGGCCGCGCGTGCGCATAATTGAACACAATGTGGTTATGCACGAAGTCGCAGATAGCCTGTACTCGCGGGCGTCCCAGCGGTGTGTTGCCGAACGTTTTCCACGCGAAGTCCGACAGCAGGTCCGTTTCGCAATATCGGCTGCCAAGCAAGAACACCAGGCATTCGTTGGGCAGGTTTTCGACCGGATGCTGTTCGCCATCCGGCCCGGGTTTTTCATATTCCGCCGGCACCTCGAGCAACGCCGACGTCGACAGCGCTATCTGGCCTTCGGGCGCGACAATCCGGCTGCACAGGTTGCCGAAGCCATCGCGATACTGCGAGATCGGCACCGGTGGGTTGACCACCAGCAGGTCGGCGAGCAGGACCTGGGGCGCGAACGAAAAATGCGTGTTCAGCATGAGAAGCATGGGTGTCGGCTGCAGACACTCGTAGACCAGCTCGTAACCAACGCGGAGTTTCATGGGAGTGGCCTTTCTATGGAAGAGGACATCAGCGGTTTTCGGTCACGCTGACCTCGACATCGAGGCTGCGGAACGAGCCGGGCTCGCCGTTCCAGGTTCCCCATAGCGGGAGGGCCTGATGGTGGTCCCATGCAACCGCGACGCGGATGAGATGACGGTTGCCAATCAGGCTGTTGGTCGGGTCGAAATCGACCCAGCCAGCGCCGGGAAGATAAATTTGCAGCCACGCGTGCGTGGCGCCGCCGCCGCGCGTGGTTTCCAGCGGAGTGTCCACCGGGGTGTCCAATTCAGGCACGAAGATGTAGCCGCTGACGAACCGCGCTGCCAGGCCGAGCGAGCGCACCGCATCCATCATGAACACGGCGAAGTCCCGGCAACTGCCGGTGCGCAGGCGCAACGTGTCGGCGGGGCGATTCACCCCTTTTTCCGTGCGGCGGACGTACTTGAAGTCGTCGTTGATCGCCTGGTTGATCTTGCGCAGCAGCGCCATCGTACCCATGGGTTCGCCGGGCGTGACGAAACGGTTGGCCCAGGCATCGACATCGCCATCCGGTTCCGGCCGGTTCCGCGCGTTCACCAGATCCGACGCTTCCTCATTCGTATACGCAAACGGAAACGTGGCGGCGTAACGCTCGAGCGCGTAGTCCGGGTGCGGCGCTTCGAAATGCTCGAGCGTGACTTCGCTTTCGAACGTCAACTCCGTCGCCTGGCTATCGAACGTGGCGACGGCCACCGAGTTGTCGAAGATATCGTGCAGCCAGCGCAGGCGCGCCGGTTCCGGCGTGATCTTCAGTTGCATGGTCACGAGGCGCAGGTCGTGGCTGGACCTCGGCCGGAACAACATTCGATGCTCGCCGAAATCCACCGGTTCTGAATACCGGTAGACGCTTGTGTGCCGGACGGTAAAGCGTTGTGGCTCGTTCACCTGATGCCACCGCTTGAGCGAAGACCAACAGGCAGGAGGCCGCTGGTGAGCCTGCTCCGCGACCTTACCGCGACTGTCGCGGCCTGATGGTTGAAAGCCATTGTGGATCCTTGATCGAGGTGGCTGGACTCTCCAGGCACCAGTTTTCAGGATACACGAGACGGTTCGAGCGAAAGAATTCGTTTGCGGCTTGGCCGGCGGCCCCGTGCAGGCGTTTCCCCGCCGCTGCACCGCGGCGTCTGCACGAACGCGTCAGGCGAGCACGAGGGAGGACGTGCGCTCGCCGATGACGGTCGGGCGCAAGTCGATGCGGCCCATCCGCAGCCGCGTGATCAATGCGTGTGTCAGCCGGGCAGCCTGCTGCTCGGCGATTGCCGCCGCGGCTACAGGAGTGGCTGGAGCAAACTCCGGCGCCGTGGCAAGCGTCAACGCGACCAGCGCGCTGACATCCTGGCGCGCGATTGCATCGAGTAATGACTCGATTGCGGGCTCAATTGCGTGCTCGCGATGGACCGTATGCGCTGTGTCCTTGTTTTCCCGATCGTCACGCACCCGGCCTTTCGCGCGATGAACCATTTGCCGGCAATGCGCGGCGCTCCGGTTAAGGATCTTCGCGATGCTCGCATAGTCCGCCTCGAACGCTTCGCGCAGCAGGAACGCCGCCCGTTCCTCCGCCGACAGCCGGTCGAGCACGCGGCGCATTCCGTACGATAAATCCGATGCCTGTTCCGCAAGCGTCTGGGCCGATGGAGCGTGATCGATGGCATTGAACCCGTCGACATTGTCGATCCCCCCGGGCAAAGGCGCTTCATGTTTCAGACGCCGCAAGCGGTCGATAGCGGTACGTTTTGTGACGATTGCAAGCCAGGCTGCGGGCGCGTCCAGCGCATTGTCTCCCGCGATACCCGCTGTGCGCTGATGCAGATGCCATTTCACGAACGTGTCCTGAACGACGTCCTCGGCGTCCGCGCGCGCACCGAGGATCCGGTAAGCCAGCGAAAACAGCCGTGCGCGCGACGCCTCGAAGAGGGCGAGTTGCGCCGTGTCGCGATCGATACCCGTATCACCAGTCATGCAAGGTCCCCTCAATGACGTGCTTTCACTCTGTAACGGCCTGACGGCTGGCGCCACGCGAATGTGACAGCCCCAGGCAAAAATATATCGCGTGAACGGGCGTCACGCACGGACGACCTCGTGCGTCATATCGGCTGAGGCATGCATCTTCGCCTCCACGCTCAAGCGATATCGGCAAAAACAAAGGAACCGCAGCGAAATGAGTCCCCACACGAATCCCCACAACCTCGGCCTCGTGCCAACTGTCATTGAACACACCGGACGCGGCGAACGCGCCTACGACGTCTATTCGCGGCTGCTGCGCGAACGCATCATCTTCCTGGTGGGACCGGTGACGGACCAGACGGCGAGCCTGGTTGTCGCGCAACTGCTGTTTCTCGAAGCCGACAACCCCGAGAAGGACATTGCGCTGTACATCAATTCGCCGGGTGGTTCGGTCTACGACGGCATGGCGATCTTCGACACCATGCAGTTCATCCGGCCGGACGTGTCCACGCTGTGCACCGGATTCGCCGCGAGCATGGGGACGTTCCTGCTGACCGCGGGTGCGAAGGGCAAGCGGTTTGCGTTACCCAACGCGCGCATCATGATCCACCAGCCTTCGGGCGGCTCGCAGGGCACGGCTGCCGATATCGCCATCCAGGCCGAAGAAGTGCTGTATTCGCGCCGGCGCCTGAACGGGATCATGGCGGAGCGCACGGGGAAGAGCGTGGAGCAGATTGCTGCGGACACCGACCGCGATAATTTCATGTCGGCGGATCAGGCGCGGGAGTATGGGTTGATAGATGAAGTGCTGACGCAGCGAGCCGCTTGAACCGGGCGGCGGCATCATCGGCCAAAAAACCGGCCGCACAAATGACGAAGCCTCGCTGTTTTCAGCGAGGCTTCGTTTTCAGCTTGGTGCGTGAGGTCGGACTCGAACCGACACGACATTGCTGCCGTCAGGACCTAAACCTGGTGCGTCTACCAATTTCGCCACTCACGCGCGTTTATGCGGCTAGTTTAAAGCGGGTTCGGAAGGGAGGGGAAACATGCAATCCGTGCCCAACCACCTCGTACCCCTCGTACCATCTACCGCGCTTTTGCAACTTCGGGAAAGCGGATTTCCCGGCGACGCAGGGGTGTGCGTCGCGCCAAGCCCGGCATTCTAACCGAATCGATGTCCAATGTCTCCATGCGCAATATGCACGTGGACGGACTCGCCGGGATGGCAGGCAGAACCGGCCGGATGCGGATGAAGCCAAAACATCGAACATCCGCTGTCGATCAGTCGATTCGTCGATACAACCTGAAACTTCCGCCTGATACCCCGAACCGCATTGCGTGGCACGAACGACGTGCTTACAATCGCCTCTCATTCTCGTTTGTCCATCCGCGGCTGAAGTCACCCCGATGAATCGCACCTCGCGCAATCGCCTCGTTGCATGGCTCGGCATGGCCGCCATGTGGCTGGCTATTGTCGCGCCGGTGATTAGCCAGACGCTGGCGTCGCGTCAGCAGGGTGTCGATCCGCAAACGGCGATCTGTTCCGCCGATGCCCTCGCGCAGATCGTTCCATCCGCGCTTTCTTCCACGCCGCATGCGGCGGTGGAAAACCACGAGCCAGCGGGCAATCACATGGCCGGCGCCGATTCGTTCGACGCCTGTTCGTATTGCGGCCTGCTTGCGCACAACATGCCGCTGGCGTCCGCCCAGCCTGCCACGCTGCTGCGGGTCGAACGCGTCACGCGCCTGGCCGCCGTGCCGGTTACGCAAGTCGTTCACGTCAAGTCGTTCAATGCCGCGTCTCCGCGCGCGCCGCCCGTCGTTTCCTGAAGTTCGTCCGTATCGACTGCTCTGGCTGTTTGCCGTGATTACGCGCGCCGTTTAAGCGCTCGTGGCCGGACGGTTGCGTCCACTTATTCAGGATTTCTTCGATGCTCAAGCTCCTCAAGCGAGCACGGCAGCCGTCAGGCTGCCGTGCCGCCGTGCGTTCGCGCGCGTTCACGTTTCGTCGTTTGGCATTTCATCGCCATGCCTGCTTGCCGCTTTCCCTGATGGCGCCGGTCTTTGTGCTTGCCGCGCCCGCCGTTGCAACATCGGAAAGTACGCCCGATCGTCGCGACGCCGATGCCGTCCAGCTCGCCCCGGTTGTTGTCACGAGCACCGCGGGTTCATCGGTGCGTTCGCCGCTCGATCCGAACCTTCCCGCCACGACCGCAACTGTCACCGCCGAGCAGGCGCAATACTGGAACGTGGTCACACCCGAAGACGTGCTGAAGTACGTGCCGAACATGGCGGTGCGCAAGCGGTTTATCGGCGATGTGAATTCGCCCATTGCCGTGCGCGGCACGAGCAATTCGCAAACGGCGCGCGGGCTGGTTTACGCCGACGGATTGCTGCTCAGCAATTTCCTTGGCAATACGTTCACGTTCGCGCCCCGCTGGTCGATGGTTTTCGCCGACGACATCGAGCGCACCGACGTGATCTACGGTCCGTATTCGGCGCTGTATCCCGGCAACTCGATCGGCGCGACGGTGGCCATCACCACCCGCATGCCGGAGAAGTTCGAAGCCGATGCCCACGTGCAGGCGTTCAGCCAGCACTTCAATCTGTTCGGCGTGAATCGTAGTTTCAACGGCACGAATTCGTCGGCGTCCATTGGCGATAAAAACGGCGACCTGTCCTGGCTGATCGGTGTCGATCATCTGGAAAACACGGGCCAGCCGCTGCAACTCGCGACGCTGGCGGCGTCGGCAATGCCGGCGAAGGCGACCGATCGTCCGGTGACCGGCGCGTATTTCTACAACGACCAGAACAACAACCGCACTGCGGTGCTGGGCGTGACATCGGAAGGCATTGAGCGCATCTTCCAGGACCAGTTCAAGCTGACGCTCGCGTACGACCTCACGCCCACTTTGCAAGCCGGCTTCACGCTCGGTTACTGGCATCAGAAGTACAACAGCGACACCCAGTCATTTCTCCGCGATGCTGCCGGCAACCCGGTCTATAGCGGCCTCGTGAATATGGGCGGCTACGAATACAACGTACCTGCTGCAACGTTTGCGCCGAGCCAGGGAGCCAGCGAAAACTTCCTGTACGGGTTGTCACTGAAAACGCGCCACGCATCCGGCTGGAACGCGGAAGCTGTAGCGTCGTATTTCGATATCACGCAGAGCATTGCACGCACCGCGAATTCAGGGGCGCCGGGCAATGGCGCGGGAACGATCGCATTCGGCGACGGCACCGGCTGGAAAACACTCGACCTGCGCACGTCCTGGACACCGGCCACGCCCGCCGCCGGTCTGGGCGCGCACTGGCTGTCGTTCGGCTATCACTACGACAACTATTTCCTCGACAACGAAACCTACAACACGCCCACCTGGCGCGACGGCGGCGGGACAACATTTGCCAACGCATTCGGCGGACGCACGGAGACGCAAGCCGTGTACGCGCAGGACGCATGGCGGTTCCTGCCGCGCTGGAAATTCACCTACGGCGCGCGCTACGAGAACTGGAACGCGTATGACGGCACGCGGGCGGTTGGATCTACCTCGCTGAACTACGCTGAAGTCAGCCAGAGCCACTGGTCGCCGAAGGCCTCGCTGTCCTTCGATGTCACGCAAGACCTGTTGCTGCGTGCATCGATAGGACGGGCGTATCGCTTCCCAACCGTCGGCGAATTGTTTCAAGGGCAGATCACGGGTTTGTCGATCGTCAATAACAACCCCAACCTGAAGCCGGAAGACGATCTCTCGAAGGAACTGACAGCCGAGTGGCAACACGGTAACGGCGTATATCGATTCACGCTGTTTCAGGACGATGTGAAAAACACGTTGTTTAGCCAGACGAACACCACCGTGATTCCGAACATCACGAACTTTCAGAACATCGACAAGGTACGTTCGCGCGGCATCGAGACAAGCTACGAAGGGCAGGACGTGCTGATTTGCGGCCTGGACCTCACAGCGGGGCTGGCCTACACGCAATCGAAGATCATCGCGAACAGCGGCAATCCGGCGTCGGTGGGCAAGTACTTCTATCGCATCCCGTTGTGGCGCGCGAATGTGGCCGCGACCTGGCGCGCGACCAGCCAGAGCGCCGTCACGATCGCCGCGCGTTATTCGGGCCGCGAATACAACACGCTCACCAATACCGATACCAATCCGAACACCTACGGCGGCACGAGCACGTACATGGTCGTCGACGCCAAATTCACCTTCCGTCCTACGAAGCGAACCGAGCTCGGCATCGGCGTGGATAACCTTTTCGATCACCGTTATTACGTGTTCCATCCTTACGCGGGCCGGACGGTTTATGTCGAAGGCCGGATCGGGATCTGACGGTCGTTTCGGGGCTCTTGGGTCTTCCGGGTCCGCAGTCAACTTATAGAAGGACACCTCATATGCAATCCGCATCTCTTTCTGACGCCCGCCTGGCGGCGCGGCATCGGTTGTTATGGCGCTGGCATTTCTATGCCGGCTTGTTTGTCATGCCGCTGCTGCTGGTCCTCGCGATCACCGGCACGCTGTACTGTTTCCAGCCGCAGATCGAACCGCTGCTGTGTCACGACCGCATGATCGTCGATGCCCGTACCGAGCCGCGTCTGAGCCAGCAAGTCTTGCTGGCGAAAGCGACCGCCGCTGAACCGCACGACGCCGTGGCGACCACGGCGGTCATCAACACCGACCCGCGTCGCAGCGCCGAATTCGTGTTCCGCCTGAAACCCGGATCGAGTGAAAGCGTCTATCTCGATCCCTACACCGGTGAGGTGCTGGGCAGGCTGAGCGTCGAGAACCGGTTGATGAAGCAGATTCGCAATTTGCATCGCGGCTTGATGCTGGGCAAGACCGGCGAGATCCTGATGGAACTGGCGGGCTGCTGGACGCTGGTGATGATCGGAACAGGCATTGCATTGTGGTGGCCGAAGGCGCGTCAGAAGGGTGGCCGGTTCGTGCCACGGTTGTCGTCGTCGAAAGGCCGTGTCTGGTGGCGTGAATTGCACGCGGTCGGCGGTGCATGGCTCGCGCTTGGCGCATTGTTTTTTGTGCTGAGCGGGCTGCCATGGTCGAGCACGTGGGGCAAGCAATTCAAGGCGTTGGCGACGTCCGCGCAGCTTGGCTATCCGCAAGGAGCGTGGGGGAAGGCGCATGTGCATTCCGCGAAGCCTGCGATGAACATGGCCGATCCATCGATGGCCGGCATGAAGATGGACGATCTGCCGTTGCCGCAGACACCGTGGGCAGTGGGCGCTACGTACGTTCCGCACAGCTCCGCGCACACCGCCGACGCCACGATGGCCCTCGACAAGGTCGTTGCGCTGGCGGCGCAGGCGGGCGTCAGGAATGGCTATGACATCGTGTTGCCGACCACCGCCGAGATGGAATGGACACCGCCCTCCCTTCGGGGAAGTGGGCTTGATGGAGGGCCTCCAGAACCGAACGGCATCAATGTGCCAAAGTGGAGTTGCGACACAACCACTTGAGGAACGGAGGCCCTAAATGAATGCTACGACATATGGACTGGATGTTGCAAAGCGGGTGTTCCAGATGTACTGGGTCGACGCGCTAACTGGCGAGATAGCCAACCGCCGGTTCGGACGCGACGATTTAATTGCGTTTCTTGCCCAACGTCCTGCTGGTCGAGTAGCCCTCGAAGCTTGCGGAAGTGCTCACTGGTGGGC
>NZ_FCOK02000077.1 GCF_001544555.2 Caballeronia udeis
CCTTCGCCATCAGCATTCGGCGCAGCAGTTGAGCGAGGATGACCGGGATGATGATGTAGAGGCTGACCGAAATAATCAGCGTATCCCACGGCACCGTAATGGCCGACAAACCGAGCAACAAGGCGACCAGCGGCGCGAAGGCCACGATCATGATGGCGTCGTTCAGCGCCACTTGCGATAACGTGAAATACGGATCGCCTTTGCAGAGCTGCGACCAGACGAACACCATGGCTGTGCAAGGGGCTGCGGCCAGCAGGATCAAGCCGGCAATGTAGCTGTCGAGTTGCTCCGCGGGAAGCCACGGCGCGAACACATGGCGGATGAAGATCCAGCCGAGCAACGCCATCGAGAACGGTTTGACGAGCCAGTTCACAAACAGCGTGACGCCTATTCCACGCCACTGGCTCTTGACCTGCGTCATCGCGGCAAAATCAATCTTGACCAGCATCGGAATGATCATCACCCAGATGAGCACGCCGACCGGGAGATTGACCTGTGCCACTTCCATGCGGCCGATCGCCTGAAAGAGCTCGGGAAGCACCTGCCCGAGCAGAATGCCGCCCACGATGCAAAGGGCGACCCAGACTGTCAGGTAGCGCGCGAAAAATCCGATCGCCGGTCGTGCGCCGGCAACCGCCGTGTCAGTGCTGCTCATCTGATTCCTCGGCAGGCCTTTCAGCAGCAGTTGGGAAGATCGCTCGCGGCACAGGTCGCGCCGGAACAGCAGTTCTCCGTCAGGAAGCCGATCAGGTCTGTCATCGCGTCAAAATTCGCGGTGTAGATGATGAAGCGGCTTTCTTGCCGTGGCTTCACCAGGTCTGCATGCGACAGATCCTTGAGGTGAAATGACAGGCTTGAAGGAGAGAGCCCCAGCTGCTTCGCGATTTCACCAGCAGCCATGCCGTCCGGCCCGGCGACGACCAGCAGGCGGAAGATCGCGAGACGCGATTCATGGGCGAGCGCGCTCAGGGCGCGTACAACGAGATTAGAGTCCATGCCCGGAACATATAGCATCTAATTCGACATTTCAAGTATTATCGAATTGAATTCATTGCGCAGGCCGGTGCCGGTCTAAGAGACCGGAAGTCAGACTATTTGAGCAACCGTAGTCGCGCGAAAACCTGCCATTCAGTTTCTGGGCCGGTACCGCGGATCTCACGGCATGTGTGCATGGTTGCGATCTGCGCATAGGGGTCGACTTGAGACCTTCATGGATCTGGCCCAAGCGGAGACGATTGATTTCCAAAAACAGAAAAGCCGCGCTCGAACTCCAGGCGCGGCATTTTTTCAATGAACCTTAACTGAACGGCATGACGGACCAGGCCAGAGTATTGCCGAGGATCACAGTCCACCCCGGGAACGAATTGTGCGCCTTGATTCCAGCGCTTGGCAGGTTTTGTATGGTTTGTCCGTTGACACGGTTATACACGGCGATACAAGGCGCGGCGGCACTTCAAATGCACTGGCCCGACTGATGCATTTGCGACTGTCGACCATTGAACTGAATGAGCACAATTGCAAGCGTTCGCCGGGTTGAAGGTGTGCAAAGTCACTTATCGGTCGACGTACTTTTAGCACGTTGATAACGCAAGCTCTCCAAAGGAAAAACGTCATGGACAAGAACCGGGTTGAAGGCGCAGTCAAGCAAGTGACCGGCTCCGTCAAGGAAGCGATCGGCAAGGTCACGGGCAACAAGATGACGCAAGCTGAAGGCGCCGCCGAGAAAATCGCGGGCAAGGTCCAGTCGAAGGTCGGCGAAGCAGCCGACGCCGTGCGCAACAGGTTCAAGAAGTAACTGGAAAATCCGCACGCTGAAAGCCGACCGGCTCCGGTCAGCTTTCAGCTTCAGGTTTAGCTGAGGAGCGTCATTGCAAACAAGCGTCGCGATTGTTTTTCGCCAGGACCCGTAGACGGGTTGTCAGGCTAAGCACCACTCGCCGCAGCGTCCGGCACATGTCTTGAAGCCAATCTCCCGGCAAGACCCATCGCGTCATAGATCAGCACGGCAAGCAATCCGACGATCACCCCTCCCTGCAGGATAAATGCCGTATTCGAGGTCTGCAGGCCGGCAATGATGACGTCTCCCAGCCCCTTCGCCGCCACGGTCGAACCAATGGTCGCAGTCCCCAGGTTGATCACCACAGACAGGCGCAGGCCCGCGAGTATCACCGGCAGCGCGAGCGGCAGTTCGACAGTGAGCAATTGCCGCGTCGCACTCATGCCCATGCCTCGCGCCGCGTCGATAGTCGCGGACGGAATCTCCTTCAGGCCCGTTATCGTGCTTTCAAAGATAGGCAGGAGACCGTAGAGAATCAATGCGACCAGGGTTGGCTTGACACCAAACCCGACCACCGGCACCGCAAGCGCGAGCACGACCACCGGCGGAAACGTCTGCCCGATATTCACCACGCTACGCGCGAGCGGCAGGAATTCCGCACCCGCCTCGCGCGTCACGAAAATCCCGGCAAGCAACGCAATCACCGCGCCCACCAGACTGGCGCCCGCCACGAGCGCGAGATGCGCAAGCGTGAGGTCCAGCAGGCTCGCCCGGTCATAGAGTACCGGCGCGCCGTTTTCAGCCAGCGGTGCAAGCAGCGGCTGGAACACGTGCGGCTTGAACAGCAGCGCAAGCAGCACGGCAAGCGCGAAGATGCGCGCTATCCAGGCGGCTGATTTCATGCGGACCTCTCGGCGCGCGCCAGGATGGATGCGAGCGAAATACGCCGCTGCACGGCACCGTCCGCCGATGCAACCGGCAAGCTCTGCGCGCCACGCCAAAGCAACTCGGACAGGGCGTCACGAAGGCTTTGCGTGCCGGCAATGGGGTTACCTTCGGCGGCACCGGCTTCGGCGATTTCACTGACAGGAATCAGCGACAGCAGCCGGAACGGCCTGTCGACGCCTGCCACCAAGCGCTCGACAAAACCCGGGGCGGGCCGCTGCAAGATCTCGGCAGGCGTAGCGGCCTGAAGCACACGGCCGCCGTCCATCACCACAATGCGGTCGCCCAGATGCAACGCCTCTTCCATGTCATGCGTAACGATCACGACCGTGATTCCCAGACGCCGCTGAAGCGCGAGCAAGTCTTCCTGTGCCTTGCCGCGAATGATGGGATCGAGTGCGCCGAACGGCTCGTCCATCAGCAGGATTGCAGGCTCCGCGGCCAGCGCCCGGGCCACGCCCACACGCTGCTGCTGACCGCCGGAAAGCTGATGAGGATACTTGTCGAGGTAGGCATCGGCGTCGAGATTGAAGAGCGCCAGCAACTCGCGCACACGCTCGTCGATCCTGGCCGCACTCCACCCCAGCAAGCGCGGAACGGTTGCGATATTGCGGGCCACCGTCCAATGCGGAAACAGGCCGTTACCCTGGATCACATAACCAATCCCGCGCCGCAGAACCTCGGCCGGCAACGTTGCTGTGTCGCGCCCGTCGATGCGGATGGTGCCGCTCGTGGGCGCGATCAGGCGGTTGATCATGCGCAACAGCGTGGACTTGCCGCTGCCGGACGTGCCGACAAACGCGGTGATGGTGCTGCGTTCGATAGTGAGCGAGACATCGTCAACAGCGACGATATCGCCGAAACGCCGGCTGATTTTTTCGATTTCGATCATACATGGCGTCCTTTAGTGACGACCGTTAGTGACGTCCGTTAGTGGCGTCTTTTAGCGAGTTCGGTGACGGCGTTGAACACGATTGCCGCGGCAAGACCGAGCGCGATGGTCGGCACGGCGCCGAGCAGCGCGAGATCAGTGGCTGCTTGTCCGAGACCCTGGAAAACAAAGGTGCCGAAACCGCCCCCGCCGATCAACGCAGCCACGGTCGCGAGCCCGATGTTCTGGACCAGCACGATGCGCACACCCGTCAGGATGACAGGCAACGCAAGCGGCAATTCGATCGCAAAGAGCCGCTGGCGCGGCGTCATGCCCATGGCCGCAGCCGCTTCAACACTCTCGTGCGGAAGCTGCGTAAAACCCACCACGACGCTTGCCGCGACCGGCAGCAGCGAATAGAGGAACAACGCAATTCCCGCAGGCGCAACACCAATGCCGCGAATGCCCAGCGAACCGAGCAGCGGGAACCGGGCGGCAAGTAGCGCTAGCGGAACCATCATCAACCCGTACATCGCGATACTCGGAATGGTCTGGACAATGTTGAGCACCGGCAACGTGACAGCACGCAACGCCGGCAACTTCGCACACGCTACGCCCAGCGGCACGCCGATCAGGACCGCCGCCGCAACCGACCCCGCGACGAGTTCAACGTGGCGGGCTGCTTCGAGCCAGAAGGTATCGGCGTGATTCGCGTACTCCTGCATGACCGACAGCCCGCTCCAGAGTCCGCTGCTCAGGATGGCGGCTGTCGCGGCCGCGGCCAGTGCAAGCGCGAGGAGATCCTGCACCGGCCCGAACGATAGCTTCGCGATAGCGTCGGTCACCAGCACCGAAAACGCGAAGAACAGGATCCAGAAACCACCGGCGGGCGACACCCGCGCCAACGGGTTGTCGGCGGTGACGAGATGCGCGGGCACAAGGCCGAGCAACACGCAAAGCGTCAGGAGCAGGATCACGCCGACCGCAAACCGAAGCGTCGGGCGGCTGCGCAGCAACGCGAACAGCGCCCCCGCGGCGAGCACCGCAAGAAACGCCCACGCCTGCCCGGCGGGGAAGATGTCGGTGAACCCGAGACCTTTGCCCGACACGATCCGGTTCGCCCGAAACGTCACGAACGGTTCGAACACCAGCGCGAACAAGGCCAGCGCAGCAATCAGCGAACCGACCTTGTCGATACGCAAGGCGCCCGCACCCTCCTGCGCAACGGCTGCGGCCGGTGTCTCATGGGTGCGTGCATCGTCCCGTGCGTCGGACCCGGTCCCGGCAATCATTTAACGAAGCCCTTGGATTTCAGATAGCTCGCCGCCACCGCTGCAGCCGGCTCGCCGTTGACCTGAATGCGGCCGTTCAACGTCTGAAGGGTCTTCAGGTCAAGACTGGCAAATACCGGCTTGAGGTAGCCGGCAATCTCCGGGTGCGCTTTCAGCACGCTCTCGCGGATCACCGGCGTGGGCGCGTAGACGGGTTGCACGTTCTTGTTGTCCTCCAGCACGACCAGGCCCGCGGCCGCTATGCCGCCGTCCGTGCCGTAGACCATGGCGGCGTTGACCTTGTCGGTTTGCTCGGCGGCCGCCTTGATCGTCGCCGCTGTATCCCCGCCCGAGAGCACGAGCAGTTGTTCAGGTTTCAGCTTGAACGCATAGGTCTTTTCGAACGACGGCAGCGCGGCAGCGGTATTGACGAACTCCGCCGATGCCGCGAGCTTGACCTGACCGCCCGCCGACACCCACTTGCCGAAGTCCTCGAACGTCTTGACCTTGTTGGCTTTCGCCACGGTTCCCAGCAGGGCTACGGCCCAGGTGTTGTTGGCCGGCGCCGGCGTCAGCCAGACGATCTTGTTGGCCGCGTAGTCGAGCTTGGAGGCTTCTTCATAGCCTTGGACCGCATTCTTCCAGAGCGGGTCGTCGGCCTTGTTGAAGAAGAACGCGGCGTTGCCGGTGTATTCCGGATAGATGTCGATTTCGCCGGTCGTGATGGCCTTGCGCACGATCGGCGTGGTCCCGAGGCCGATCTTGTCGGAGACCGCAATGCCATGCGACTTCAGCACCTGCGCAATCATGTTCCCCAGCAGATTGCCCTCCGTGTCGATCTTCGACGCCACGGTGACCGAGTCCGCGGCATAAGCAATGGAAGCGTTGGAAATGGTCAGGACGAGCGCCGCGGCGCCCCATGCCTTGATTGATTTTGCGATTCCCATGGGGATGATGACCTCAGTTGAACTGTCGTTTTTTAAAGGGAAGTGGTTTTTGGCCGCTCAAGCACGTCTCGACATTATCGACCAGGTAGCAGTGAATCGGCTGCAATAGCTGAGGAGAGTAACGGCACGGGAAACCATCACAAACCAAGAAATCCCGATTTGCAAATAGGTATCGATGGAAATACGACGGAAATGCGTTTTCGGCACAGAAAGTACGCGCCGTAAAGCAACCTGACGGCTGAATATGCGTTGTCCAAGAGGACATCAGTGTATGTGCTGGGCGTGTTCCAGAAAGCGGCCGGCGATGCACAGGTCGCCCAGATCGCGGGCTTCAATCCTTCAAGCAACTCTGATCGTTCTGATTGAGCGTCCGTGCGCTCGCGCTTAGGGCCCTTTTGAGCAACACGCGCGACGCGCCGGGCGGATATCTCCTATGACGTTTGAATGCCCGGCTGAACGCCAGCCCGGATTCGTATCCGAGCCTCTGCGCGACGACGGAAATCGTCTCGCTTCCCGCGCTTGGTCAGCTTGACCGGCGCGCAGCCATCCGCATGTGCCAGGCCGTGAGATATCCGACAGATGAGCGGCCACGCAACGCATTAGCGGGTAGCCAGGCGTGGGGCGGGACTCCCTTCCGCCTACCGCCCGCACCACGATTTCCGCGCGGTAATCCACTGGAACAACCACCTCTCAATTAATTGCCTTGCTAACTATCGTGTGTTTTAATGTGGTCATGTTCGATCACTGCCTTTACTTCAATTCCGCTGCCCTCGCCCGTCTTGTAGAGCGGGAGTGGACGGCCGCCTATGCAGAATTCGGGTTGACGCCGCCGCAGGGATTTGTGCTCCGGGTCGTGCTGGCTACGCCCGGTTGTCTCAGCAGTCAGGTGGCCGAGATCCTGGGCATAGCGCGCCCTACTGCAACCAGGCTTATCGACAGTCTCTGCGAAAAGCAATTAGTCGAACGCCGTCAAGCCAAGGAAGATGGCCGGGAGTGGGCAGTCCATGCAACGCCCGCCGGTCTGGCGCTCGATCGGCCAATCAACAATGCCAGCGCCAGGATTGCCCGGACCTTGCGCGCAAAGATCGGCCCGGAGTTGTTCGAGTCGGCTGTCACATCCATGCACGGCGTGAGGAAGGCGTTGGTGTAAGTCCAACGGCTTTTTTTAAAGGCAAATAGTTGTCTTGCTAATCATAATGGAGCTCATAAAATGGATAACGAGTTGCCGGGCATGGCCGTGGCTGAAAAGCATGTGGGGTGGAAAGGGTCGCAGGTGCGAGTCACCGGCGCCGCCATGGTCATCGTTGGACTAGCGGCGCTGCTGGTCGCACCTTCCTGCTCTGTCTCAAGCAGCCGCGCCAATAATGCACGTTGCCTTCAGGCGTTCGCAAACGACGAACACCGTTCCCTCGAAGCTTTTTTCCAGGATCCGGCATTGCAGGATTCACTTGTACAAGCGATCGATCACTGTTCACGTTGAACGTGAATCGATCGGCCTCTTTGGCGTGGACGCGGTGCCGCGTGCATCAGACCTGCTTTTCAGATGCTTTGCAAGTAGTCACGGTCTTCCGCAGGCAGCGACGAAAGCCAGCTTTGTTCAGAACCGGGTTCCGGTAGAACATGGCCGTATTCGACCATCTGTGCCGGAGGCAATTCAGACAGGTATGCCCAGACGTATCGTTTGGCGACGGACGTGGTTTTCGAAATCGCGTCGACAATGCCCTCGAGCAACTCCCGCTTGCGCTCAGCGCTGCGACCCGCGCGAATATGTCCGTGCACAAAAATTTGTTCCGAGCGAAGCGGATTTCCACCTATAAAGTGGTTGCCTTGCTGCACCTCGTTGAATATCACCTGCGCGAAGAAAGACTGAGCGCCGGTCGCCTGATTGTGAATCCGGGTAATCTCTTCCGCAATACGTTGTTTGGCATTGGCAGACAGGCGGCCGCTGGCCGCGGAAACAATATAGGTCGGCATATAGCCCCTCCTTGAGCAATAAAATCACGCTTTCGTTTTTTCATCCAATCTGTTGCATATACAACCACATTGCAGCAGATTGTTGGAAATAACGTACAGTTGCAGCTACAACTAGTTGAGTGAAGAAAATCCGGCTTGATAGTTGTATCTATATCTTATTGTTTGCGGCACTGATCAGATACACGTGTTTACCCGTCAGATCGAAACTGCCACGAGCGTCAACCCTCCCGCCCTACACCCTGAAGCGTTTCGAGCGCCTCCAACAGCCGTTTGCTAGCTGGTCCCTTCATGAACTTTCGAACCTCGCTCTCAACCTGCTTCTGCGCAACTTGCCAGTGAGGCTCCGCACGCCGGAGCATTTTCAAACCTTCCTTGCTCAGGGTGGCAACCTTGAAGCGGGCGTCTTCTTCGCTGCCAACCTTGACCCAGCCGGCATCGATCAGGACCTTGAGGTTTCTCGAGATAGTGGTCTTATCCAGGGCTGCTTCCACCGCGATCTCGGTGAAGGTCGCCGATCCAAGACGCTCAAGCGCACGGAGAAGCGAGAATTGCGTGATTTTTAATCCAATCGGTCGGAGCGCGTCGTCGTAGACGCTCGTCAAAGCGTTTGCCGAGCGACGGAATTGTGTGCAGTAGCAGTCCGTGAACATGACATTCCATAGTCGATTAGCAGCGAGGGAACCCAACGCCGTTGCTTTACCGCAATTAAGCACCCTCTTAGCACCGGTAGAACGTAGGCAGCGCAAAAATCAGATGCATATGCAACTGCTTGAGTATAGCTCGCATCTCGCTTAATGCGTCAATGCTGAATCGCGTGAGGTATCTTGTCTATCCGAACATGCGACGCGCAACCCGCCCGCTTTTTCGACAACGGGCGATGGCATCAATTCGGCTTCAACTGGGTCTTAAGCGCCGCTCAAGTTCTTTCATCCGGGATCGATCGGATCCCATAAGCGCGGATTGTTTGCGTCACGCTATGGCGTGCCGATACGCCGATCCGCCGCGCAGAGACACCCGTTCAGGCATTTACCAGGAACTCATCGCGGTTTTTGTCGGCGATCCAATGAGGAGCCCGGCCACGTCCGGACCAGGTCGCACCGCTCACTGCGTCACGATATTTTGGCGCTGCGGTTGTCGCGGCAACGGCGGCAGGCGCCTTGACTGGATTCTTGTGTCCCATCAGTTCAGCGAGCGAGATCTTGTATTCGCCCATCTTGGCGACTATTTCAGCGAGGACGATTTCGGCCTGGCGCTGTCGGGCGACGTTCAACTGGTCCTGAAGCGCTTCGCGTTGCGCCAGCAGTTCTTTAAGGGTGGGCATTTCCGTTTGCATGATAAAAATCGTTCTTTGAAGTTATATGAGTATTCAACAGCGTATTGCTCAACATGGGTTGGCGCAGAGGCAATCGCTTTTTAATGGCTGGTGCGCCGCGAGGCCTCAGGCAGTCTGTCCGCTTGGCGAACAGGCTACGCCTGCAAGACCGATGGCTGCCGAATTAGCGGCGTTCCGGTCTGCGACCTTCGTCAGAGTCTTCAGTAGCCGCGACGCCGTGACCGGCAGCATGCCGCATCAGTGGGCGATCAAAGAGGTGCTGCATGCGCGCGGAGGGGATTCCCCCGCGGGCCTCTTCTCTAAAACAGCGGCTAGTGTACGCGCATCGCGCCGGGACGCATCGGAACAATCACGTCGCGCGTCAATAAGATACAAATACCACACTCAGCCAAACCGGGCCAGACCTTGATATTAACGATATCTTACATAGATCATCAGACTTTAAATCTGGCGAAACAGTTATTCGCAGCAGATTCCGACTCGTTAAAGGAAGTGAATCGGTAAGCGCGCATTCCTTCGGCTTACCGAGTGTAACGCATCGCCGGATGTGGCTTCTCGAAAGAGTTGTCAATCATCCGCCCACCAATACACTGATAAGACAAATTTTTAGATAGTGCCGTTCGGTGCAGTCTCAATGCAGATGGTTAAGCGTGTTCTTGCAACGCCATATGCTCTGCTAGCCTGCACTATCTCGAGATATTCGCTGCGATACGCCATCACTTTGCGCCCCAATCTGCCGTGGTCAGCTTAGCAATGAAGAAGTCGGCCAGGGCGCTAACCTTTGCCGGCCGTGCGCGGGCAGTGGGCGTGACGAAATAAAGGCCGCCTTCGGGCAAGCGCCAGTCAGTCAAAATCGGTTCAAGCTGATTGTCGGAAAAGTACTGCGACGCAACAAATTCAGGGAGTTCAGTGATGGCAAGTCCCGCGAGGACCGTGGGCAGCAGAGCTTCCACGCTCGTTCCTCGCAACGCCCCGGTTGGTGTAACCGCGCATTCCTCGCCACTTTTGCGGGTAAAGCGCCAAACGTCGCGCTTACTCCTGTTCGTGTAGGTAAGACACGGATGGGCGCCCAGATCTTGTGGGTGCTGCGGACGACCATAGCGAGCCAGGTAGGCGGGGGATGCGACGACAAACCGGCGCACGTGTGCAATGTGACGCGCGACGAGAGATGAGTCTTCCATGATGGCGATGCGCAGGGCGGCATCGAAGCCTTCCCCGATCAGATCGGCATGGACATCCGTGAGATGAAGATCCACGGAAATATCCGGGTAGGTCCGGAAAAATTCCGGCAGCAGCGGGGCAACCCACCGAGCGCCAAACGTGAGCGGCGCAGCGAGCTTGACGAGACCACGCGGCCGGCTTGAGGTCTCACGGGCGAAATCCTCTGTCTCCTCGGCGTCGGCATAGATTTTCGCCGCTCGTTCGGCGAGTGTGTGGCCATAGTCCGTGAGTGCAAGTCGTCGGGATGTACGGTTGAACAGTCGGCCTCCCAGCCGCTCTTCCAGCCGGGTAACGGCCCGGGAGACCGTGGCGACCGAGACACCCATGGCCGTGGCCGCCGCAGCGAACGAACCTTCTTCGGCGACCTTCGCGAACATCGCGAGCCCTTCGAAATCGGGGAGCTTTGACATCGACAATTCTGCAACGATGGTTTTCATTCATTTCTATTTCGAAAAATAGCATGCCGCCGTAGATTTGTCTCACCCCGCAGCTGTGCATGGGACCCAGACTCGAAGGAAAAAATACGCCAATGATTGAAGTTCTCGCATTCCCCACGCCCAACAGCGTCAAAGTCCCGATTGCATTGGAAGAGATGGAGCTCGACTATCGGCTCGTTCCCGTCAACCTGCGCCAGGGCGAGCAGAAGACCGACGCCTTCAAGGCGATGAATCCCAACGCGAAAATCCCCGTTCTCATCGACCGTTCCGTTCTCGGAGACGGTGATGTGGTCCTCAGCGAATCCGCCGCAATCCTGGTCTACCTTGCTGAGAAGACGGGACAACTTCTTCCGAAGAATGGCCCTCACCGGGGCAAGGTCTTCGAGCAACTCTTCTTCCACGCGTCCGGCCTTAGCCCGGCGTTCCTCCAGGCATTTCTGGTCGCGATTCAGTCGTTGCCCCAACCCGAGGCCCAAGCGCGCGCTATCGGAGGTTGACCGGACGCTGGGCGTGCTCAATCACGGCCTTGAGTATCAACAGTACGTTGCAGGTGACGCCTACAGTATTGCGGACATCGCCCATTTCGGGTGGGTGTGGCGCCATCAGACGGTCGGCGCAACCCTCGACAAGTTCCCATTCGTCGCTCGATGGTACGCCGACATCTCCGCTCGACCCGCGGTCGCCAGAGGCATCGCAAAGACCGTGGCACTTGCTCAGTAATCCCTAGCATCGATTTCCAGTGGTAGACATTTGAGAGACAACTACTTGCCTTAAGGAGGCAGCCAATGTCCAACAGTATTCCGATCCTGCTGAGACGCAATCTCGACGTCTTCGGTGAGAACGATCCCGTGCGCCGGCGCGCGCTCATCGACGAAATTTTCACCGAGGATTGCGTGTTCCATGACCCCAACACCGGCACCCACCGCGGCCGCGACGAGATCGATCGGATCGCGGGCGTGATCAAGGCGACTCACCCTGACTTCCAGTACCAGCCAATCGCCGAGCCCGATCTGTCGGGCGATGGCGGACGGATCCGGTGGGTATCCGGCCGTCCGGGTGAGGCTCCGGCTTACGCTGGAACTGACTTCATCGTTGCCCGGGAAGGTCGCATAGCCGCCGTTTATCTCTTCTTCGACACACTGCCCTAAGCGAGGCGCCAGTCAACGCCGATAGCGGCACAAGGCAAAGAATGGCGTCGAATTGCTCCTGCATTACATGAGAGCGCCAGGGTCCACACGAGTCTCTGACGTTGACGACGGTCCCGCGGCTCTCGATGAGCGCTTGCAACGGCCCCTGCATCATCGCGACGTGGCCGAAGAGGTGAACCGCTTTTGAGAAACCTGAAAAGCCGCTTCGGGTGAATTCAGCCGATCAAACCTTTGTGGGTGTCAAGACTTGAGCAGTTGAAAGTCAGATATCCTCGCCGGGATTGCTGCTATACCTACGGGAAACGCGCTTTAATGCGATCTGCAATGGTGCGGGGAAATTGATAGCCGCACAGAGGGGCTGGCGGGCTCGCCCGAAGTGGCCACGCGCAGGGTTCGACAGAGGCGGACGATTAAAGCCGGTGCGTCGTTCTCGATTTTTTCGACGCCGCGTGTCCGTCAGCATGCGGCCCGCGCGTCATTGTGATGGCGGCCCGATGTAATTCACCCGCCTTAACCCCATGACGGAGGCTCATATGCAATACCTATTGATGATCTATTCGGAAGAAAACGGCTGGAACCAGATGACCGACAGCGAGCGGCAGCAAGGGGTTGCCGCCTACCAGGCGTACACCGAATCGTTGAAAAAAGCCGAGGTGCTGGTGGGCGCCAACCGGCTGCAGCACACGAGCACGGCCACCACGGTGCGGCTCGTCGACGGCAAGCCGCAGGTGCTTGACGGACCGTATTCCGATTCGAAAGAGCAGCTCGCCGGCTACTACCTGATCGACGTGCCCAACCTGGACGCGGCCATCGCGTGGGCGTCGCGTTGTCCCGGCGCGGCGCACGGCCTCATGGAAGTGCGCCCGGCCTGGACTGCCCCGTACGACGCGCCATCTGCTGCATGAGTCCGTCCGGCGGCGGCCCTGACGCTGGCGCCGCCGCGCATTCGATCGCCGAGGTGGTCGCGCGCCGCAGTTATGGCAAGCTCGTCGCGCTGCTGGCGATGCGCACGCGCGACGTCGCGGCGGCCGAGGACGCGCTGGCCGACGCGTTCGCGGCCGCGCTCGCGGACTGGCCGAAGCGAGGCTGCCCCGCGAATCCCGAAGCGTGGCTGATGACGGTTGCGCGCCGCCGGGCGCTCGATGGCGTGCGTCATCGCCGTGTCGGCGACGAAGTGGTGAACCAGCTCGCGATCCTCGCCGACGAGATCGACGAGCATGAAGCAGGCCTGTTGCCCGACCGGCGGCTCGCGCTACTGTTCGCGTGCACGCACCCTGCCCTCGAGGCCGCGATTCGCACGCCGCTGATGCTGCAGGTGGTGCTGGGGCTCGAAGCGAAGACGATTGCGTCCGCGTTCCTGATGTCGCCGGCCGCGATGAGCAAGCGCCTCGTGCGGGCGAAGAACAAGATCCGCGAAGCGGGTATCCCGTTCAGCGTCCCCGAGCGCGAGGAGTTGCCCGGCCGGCTCGCTGCGGTGCTGGAAACGGTCTATGCGGCGTATGCGGAAGGGTGGACCGATCCGGTCGGCGGCGATACCGAGCGGCGCGATCTCGCCGGCGAGGCGCTGTTTCTTGCGCACCTGCTCGTCGAACTCCTGCCCGAGGAGCCAGAGACGCTGGGGCTGCTCGCGCTGATGCTGTATGCGCAGGCGCGGCGCGATGCACGGCGCGATGCGGCCGGCGACTACGTGCCACTGTCGGCTCAGGATCCGGCGACATGGGATGCGCCGATGATCGACGCAGCCAGCGCACTGCTGCGGCGCGCGAGCGCATTCAACGCAATCGGACGCTTTCAGCTCGAGGCCGCTTTGCAGTCGGCGCACGTCTACCGCTGCCGGACGCATCGCCCGAACTGGAACGAGATCGTGCAACTTTATGATGCGCTGCTCGCGATTGCAGCGTCGCCGGTGGTTGCGGTGAACCGCGCGCTCGCGCTGGCGGAACGGGATGGCCCGCAGGCGGCGCTCGACGCGCTCGAGCCGTACGCGGACGATCCGCGGCTGGTCGACTACCAGCCGTACTGGGCCGCGCGTGCCAATCTGCTCGCGCGTGCCGGCGCGACGGCCGAAGCGCTCGGCGCGTACGATCTCGCGATCGGACTCGAGCGCGATCCGGCCGTGCGCCGGTTCCTGCAGTGCAAGCGCGGCGAGCTGTTATCGGCGAAAAGTTAGATTGGCCGTTGCGTTTGCCGCGCGAGGTTGCAAGCCCCGCGCTGACACGGCTCAGACCCCGCGCCACGCTACGCGGCGCGGCGCAATCAGGCGGTAACGCTAGAATTGCGGCTTTATCCCGGAATACGCCAATGTCTTTTGCCTCGCTTGGCCTGATTGATCCCTTGCTGCGTAATGTGCAGGACCTCAATTACCAGACACCTACGCCGGTGCAGGCCAAGGCGATCCCTGCTGTGCTCAGTGGCCGGGACGTCATGGCTGCGGCACAGACCGGCACTGGCAAAACGGCGGGTTTTGCGTTGCCGCTGTTGCAACGGCTGGTGGAGCACGGCCCGGCGGTGTCCAGCAACCGCGCGCGTGTTCTGGTGCTGGTGCCCACGCGTGAACTGGCCGAACAAGTGCTGCAAAGCTTTATCGATTACGGCAAAGGCCTCGACTTACGATTTCTGGCCGCCTACGGCGGTGTGAGTATCAACCCGCAGATGATGACGTTGCGCAAAGGCGTGGATGTGCTCGTTGCCACGCCGGGCCGTTTGCTGGATCTCAATCGCCAGAACGCGGTGCAGTTCGATCAAGTGCAAACGCTGGTACTGGATGAAGCCGACCGCATGCTGGATCTGGGCTTTGCGCGCGAACTCAACGCCGTCTTTGCTGCGTTGCCCGCTCAGCGCCAGACCCTGCTGTTCTCTGCTACGTTTACCGATGATATCCGCGCCATGGCGGCGGCCATTCTCCGCGGCCCGGTCAACATCAGCGTCGGCGCGGCCAATGCCACGGCCAGCAAGATCAAGCAGTGGGTGGTGCCGGTGGATAAAAAGAACAAGCCTGACCTCTTCATGCACCTTGTGGCTCAGAACAACTGGGAGCACGCGCTGGTGTTCGTCAAAACCCGCAACGGCGTGGATTACCTGGCGGCCATGCTGGATGAAGCGGGCTATGCGGTCGACACCATCCACGGCGACAAACCGCAACCCGCGCGCCTGCGTGCGCTGGAGCGCTTCAAGACGGGCGAAGTACATATGCTGGTAGCCACCGATGTGGCTGCGCGCGGGCTGGATATCGACGACCTGCCGCTGGTGATCAACGTTGATCTGCCGATCGTGGCGCAAGACTATGTGCACCGTATTGGCCGTACCGGCCGCGCGGGCGCCAGCGGCGTGGCGGTATCCCTCGTGTGTGCCGATGAAGCGCCGCAACTGGCCGCGATTGAAGCGCTGATCCGGCAAACGCTGCCCCGTGAAGAAGAGGCGGGTTTCGAAGCCGAACACCGCGTGCCGCAAACTAGCGCGACGGGACAGATCATCAAGAAACCCAAAAAGCCTAAGAAGCCGAAAATGCCGAAAATACCACCGGCTGCGCCGGGCGCCATGCAGGTGCTCAGCAAAAAACTGCGCTCGCAAAGTGGCGAAAACAATCGCAAGCCTGCGGTTCAGCGCGCTGCGGCCGAGGGTAAAGGCACAAGCTTCGTAAGCGCAAACCCATTCAGCGTGCAAAAGCCACGCAGCAAACCCGCCAGCAAGCCAGTTGCGGGTTCACGTACGCCGGCTGGCAAACCCGATGGTGGCCGCGGCAAACGCCAACCCTGATGTGAGGGGATGAGTAACGCCAGCCCTGGAACCGACTGGCGGTTTGCGGCCCGCTGCCGGGCAGCGGCACGGCTTCGACGTGCATCAGGTCGGCGCGTAACGGTGCACTGGATCCAGGATCGATAACAACTTCGGGGCAGAAGGGACGTTGAAATCGTGCGTAGCGAGCGTCCGATCGAGGTCGTGTCTGGCGAATGTGTCCGCTTCTCACACGAACCGAGCCGACCGCGTCAGACAAAAACCAGCCGGGAACTGACATTCGACCCTGCGGCCCGAATCATTGACAATGCGTACAAAGTATTCGTCCATCGCAGGAGTAAACGAAATGCTTGTCTATATTTTTCGGGGACCCGGTCGTGTGTTCGGCGTTACGGCAGACGCCACGGGGGTGAATCTGCCGGCAAGGTTCGCGCCTTGGGTTTCATTTAAGTCAGTGGAGCTAAGCCGGGACAGACCGAACCCGGGCGTTGACCCGGGAGAGTGTCTCGATGACATCGAGAAGCATGGGTTCCATATCACCGATGCCCACGTTCGGATTACGGACCAAGTAGTTTGATGCCGTCTTGTGCCTTTCCAGAGGCGTCGTGCGCGTGGGCAAATGCGTCAAGGAAAGGCATGAACCCTGATTGACGAATGGCTGCTATCGGACAGATTCAACGCCCGCTCCGGGTCCGGCTACACCCGACCGCGCAGAGCGGTAGTCCACCACAAAACGACGTCCCACGCAGCTATCAAACATGCGCACGCAAAGGGCATCGTGTCGAAAACGCGGGACGGCAGGCACAATACGCGGCGATGCTGCCAAGCTGCGCCGTGTTCGATATTCGAACGGGCCGATACCGCGATACCGCATCACCGAATTCGCCTCTTCGATGCTTTCATGAACCACACTATCCCCGACCGCCCCGCCCCTCTCGCGTCTACACCAAACTCACCGCGCTTCCTGCTGTTCCTGATCTGCCTGTTCGCCTCCGCCGGGCAACTCGCGATCGACATCTACGTGCCCGCGCTACCCGCGATGGCGCGTTTCTTCGCGACTTCGCCTCAGGCAATCCAGTCGAGCGTTTCCGGCTACATGGCGGCTTACGCGCTAGGCCAACTCGTCCTCGGGCCTGTAGCCGATGCATACGGGCGCAAGCGCGTGCTGGCTTTCGGCCTTGTCATTTTCACGATCGGCTGCCTGCTGTCGCTCGCGGCGCCGAATCTGGAGACCTTCCTCCTCGCCCGTTGTCTGCAGGGCTTAGGCATCGCCGCCACCAACCTGCTCGCGAAGGCGATCATCACCGACTCATTCTCCGGGCAGACGCTGATGCATGCGTTCACCTACATGGCAATCGCGTGGGGGCTTGCGCCGATCGTGGCGCCCGTGATTGGCGCCCACCTGCAGACGTGGTTCGGCTGGCAGGCCTGCCTCGTCTTCCTGCTCGTCTATTCGCTTGTAATGTGGGCGGTGCTCTGGCGTTATCGCGAAACGTTGCTGCGCCCGGTGCGCCTGGAGCCGCGCACCCTGATAACGAACGCGGGCAAGGTGCTCTCGAGCCCGGTGTTCCAGAGCTGCTTCCTCGCACAGGGCCTGTGCTACAGCATCTTGCTCGTATTCAACATCATCGGACCGTTCATGGTGCAGAACACGCTGCACAAGCCACCGACCTATTTCGGCTACCTCGCGCTCGGCATCGGGATGATGTATTTCCTGGGCGGCCTGTCGAACCGTGTGCACGGCCCGCGTCTGCCGACCGCGGAGCAGCGGCTGTACATCGGTGCTCGCGTGATGGCGGCCGCTTCGATTGCGATGCTGCTGCTTGCGCTGACGGTCGGCCTGCGCGTATGGACGCTCGCGACACCCGTGCTCGTGATGGGGTTCTGCGCAGGCGCGATGTATCCGACGTTGATGGCCAAGGGCAATTCCCTGTTCCCGCACATCGCGGGCCTGACGAGCGCGATCCTCGGGTGTGCACTGCTGCTCGTGTCATCCGCGATGATGGGACTCGCCGGCTTCTTGTCGGTCCAGGTCCTGACGCCGCTCGCGGTGTTCTTCGTGATCCTCGCGTTCGGTGTCGTCTGGATGGTGACAAAACTTCTGCGACATCTGGCGCAACTGCAGCCCGACGCAACCGTGTGCCGCAACGGCAAGGTGGCGTAGCGCGTCACTCGGGGCCGCGCAGGCGATCCGTTTCAGACATCGCTATCGAAGCGTTAAGAAAATTAACGCCAGTAACGAAATCAAACGTTCCGTTGCTTTCCACCTCCGGCCGACTTCACGCATGAAAATTTCCAGAAGCCTTACCCCATAAGGCTCCTGGAAATTGGCACGGGCCTTGCAATTACTCCTTCGTCTTAACGGAGGATTCATGCTCGAAGCCGGCTTGACAGCAACCGTCTCCATGCACGTGCGCGACGCAGATCTTGCATCGGCATTTGCTGAGACCGAAGTCGAACACTACCCCCATGTGCTATCAACGCCAGCCTTGCTCGGGCTGATGGAGCGCGCGTGCGCGAAAGCCATGGTATCCGCGCTCAGCGAGGGGCAGCTGTCGGTAGGGGTGAACACGGACATGTCGCATACCCAACCTACCGCGCTCGATGTCCTGGTGAGCGCGACCGCGACGCTCAGCAAGGTCGAAGGCGCGCTCTACTGGTTCGATGTCGAAGCGGCTGATCCTGCGGGAATAGTCGCAAGAGCAAGACACGCCCGAGCCATTGTCGATCACGTCCAGATCGAGCAACGCGCCGAGCGGCGCCGCATCGCATAAGCCCTCCGTTTCCGCCATCCCAATCACAAAAAGGTTGATTCATGGATTTGCATTCGGTGCGGCCGTCCTCGGCCGTTTATCTCGACGAGCAATTCGAAACATTGCCATTGCCCGACGTGCGTGCCCTCCAGGACGGCCTGTGGACCAGGCAATGGGACTACATCCGATCAATGTCCGCGTTCTACCGCAGCAAGCTTGCAAAGTGGATAGACCACGAGGTGACGCTGGATTCACTTGCCGAGCTTCCCTTTACGGAAAAGGACGAACTCCGGGTCAGCCAGGAGAACGCTTCGCCATACGGCGACTACGCGGCGTGCGGTGAAGCATCGGTGTCTCGTCTGCACAAGACATCGGGGACGACCGGCAGCCCGCTCGTCCTGGGCAATAGTGCACGCGATTCCCAATGGGTCGCTCGCGCCGGCGCACGGTCCATGTGGGCGGCAGGACTGCGGCCGACCGATCGCGTCGTGCATTGCCTCAACTACTGCATGTGGACAGGCGGCTTCACGGATCACACCATCCTTGAAGCAGCGGGCGCCACGGTGATCCCGTTCGGCGTTGGAAATACGCGCTTGCTGATTGATTCAATCCTGAGACTCGGCATCAACGCCATCTCGTGCACGCCGTCCTATCCCGGTCTCATTGAGCAGGTCTTGCGCGAGCTGGATGGCGTGGGACCACGTGATCTGAAGCTCACCCTCGGCCTCTTTGGCGGCGAGGCCGGGCTCGACAATCCGGACCTGCGTGCGAGCATGGAAGAGAAATGGGGATTCAAGGTACGCAACGCGAACTTCGGCTTATCCGAAATCCTGAGCATTCTCGGTGGCCAGACGGACTGGACCAATGACCTGCTGTTTCACGCAAGCGATGTTGTTTTCGCAGAAGTCATCGATCCCGCGACGCTGCAGCGCCTGCCGATCATCGAAGGGACCGTTGGAGAACTCGTCTGCACGCATCTGCGCAAGGAGTGCCAGCCGCTCGTCCGTTATCGCACCCGGGATGTGGTCACGGTCACCGGTACGGACCCTGGTCCTGACGGTCGGACCGCATGGCGTTTTCGCGTAACCGGTCGCACCGACGACATGTTCAACGTGCGTGGCGTCAACGTATTCCCGAGTGCGGTACGGGTGGCCGTGGAGTCTTTGCCGCACCTCAGTTCCGGCATGTTCCGGATCATGCTCAAGGGTGACGGGCCCTATGACCGCATTGCCATGACCGTGGAAGCGGCCGAAGGCGTGTCCGCCGGTCGCTGGCCGGACGCTGCCGCTGAAATCGAAGCGGCCATCCGCACTCGCGTTGGCTCAACCGCCATCGTGACCATGGTCCCCTTCGAACACTTTCCACGCACGGAAGGAAAAACCCGCTGGATCGAGAGGATGCCGAAATGAGCTACGTAACGATTGTCAGACACGGAGCCGTAAGCGTCGTGACGCTTAACCGGCCCGAGCGGCTCAACGCGATCAGCGGTGACCTGCTTGAGGACTTTCATCACGCGCTGAAGCAGGTCAATGATGACGCAGCCGTTCATGCAATCGTCATTGCAGGTGAAGGCCGTGCGTTCTGCGCAGGCGATGACCTGAAGGAATTCGATCAACAAACGGAAAGCGATGCCAGTATCCGAAGTCACATTGACCGCATTCAGCGCATCACGCGGGATCTCATGTTCAACGACAAGCCAGTCATTGGTGCGATCCACGGATTCGCGGTGGGCGGTGGCTTCGAGTGGCTGCTGAATTGCGATCTGGTCGTCGCGGCCGACGATCTCGTTTGCTTTTTCCCGGAGATGGCCTGGGGCCAGTTCGTCACGGGTGGCGTCACCTGGCTCCTGCCACAGGCAGTCGGTTATCAGCGCGCGATGGAATTATGGCTCCTGGGTGAGCGGCACAGCGCGCAGCAACTGCACGCGATGGGTATCGTCAATCGGGTCGTCACGCGCGAATTGCTCGTGGGCACCTCGATCGAACTCGCGCAACGCGTGGCGGGCCTTTCGCGACTGTCCGTATCGAAGCTCAAGCGGCTCGTGAACCGCGACCTGTCAACCACGCTTGCTCATAGTCTCGATCTCGAAGCCGAAGCGACCATCGACGCATTCAAGAATCCGGATGCCGCACAGCGGGTCAGCGCATTTGCAAAGAGAAAATCGCCATGAAGATCCAGGCCCTGACGTTCGACTACTTCGGCACACTCGTGGATGTGGACATGGGTGGCACGCGCGGCATGGAGACGGTGCTTGCACGGCTCGGCGTGGAAACGGCAAAGAGTGCCGGCGACATTTACCTGGATTGGGACATCCGCAATGTGCGGCTCTATCGGGGCGGGGCTTATCAGCGGTATCGGGATGTTGCCGAGGCGGCAATGCGAGACTGCCTCGATGCCCTCGAGCCGGGCGCATTGCGGAACCAGAACCTGGCCTCGTTGACCGATCTCTTCCTCACGCACCTGGTGGAATCGTCGCCGGCTCACGGCGACGCAATACCGTTTCTCGAATGGGCCAGCGCGCATTTTCCGCTGATGCCGATCACAAACATGGACAGCGATCTGTGGCAACGCAGCCGCCTGACCCGCTACTTCGAACACGTGACGACCGCCGAGATGGCGAAGGCGTACAAGCCTTCACAGGCAATCTTCGCGCTGGCGCTGGACCGGCTGGGCGTGCCCGCGTCTGACGTGTTGCATTGCTCTCTCGCGAGCTGGGCGGACATCGACGGGGCGAAGCCCCTGGGCATGCAGGTCGCATGGATCAATCGCGGTGGCGAATCGCTTGGCACATGGCAGCCGCGTCCCGACTACGAGTTTTCAGACCTGTCGCCCGTACGGGATCTCTTGCAATCGCTTCGCAATATCAACCTCGGGGAATGATGATGAAAATAGCACGCTCGCTGGTCGCAATGTCGGTCGTGTCGGGCCTCGGCCTGGCGGGAGCGGCGCCGGTATCGGCGGATACCATCGTAAAGATCGGACACGCTGGACCGCTGACGGGTAGCCAGGCACAAAGCGGCAAGGACGACGAACGCGGTGTGCAACTCGCCATCAACGAACTCAATGCGAAGAAGATCAGCGTCGGAGGGCAGCCGGTGACGTTCGAACTGGTTTCTGTCGACGACCAGGCTGATCCAAAGGTAGGCGTGAATGTTGCGCAGCAACTCGTCGATGAGGGCGTGGTGGCAGTCATCGGCCATTACAACTCGGGCGTCAGCATTCCAGCCGCGCGGGTCTACAACGACGCGCACGTCGTCATGATCACGGGTGCATCGTCCAATCCCGCGCTGACCGCGCTCGGGTTTCCCTATGTGTTCCGGCTCGCCACGAACGACAACGAGATGGGCGCGCGCATGGCTGACTATGCGGCCAAGGCGCTTAAGGCCAAACAGGTTGCCGTGATCGACGACAGGACCGCCTACGGCTCGGGTGTGGCCGACGTATTCGTCAAGCAGGCCGGGAAAGATGGCCTGAACGTCGTGGCCCGTGAATACGGCACCGATAAAAGTACCGACTTCAAGGGCATCCTGACCCGCATCAAGGCCGAGAATCCGCAGGTTGTTTTTTATGGCGGCTACTATGCACAAGCCGCGTATCTCGCCCGTCAGATGAACGACCTGGGAATGAAGGCAGCGCTGGTCGGTGGAGACGGAATCTGCTCGCCGGAATTTGCCAAGTTGTCGAACAATGCGCTCGATAACCGGATGTTCTGCGCCCAGGGCGGAGAACCGCTAGATAATCTGCCGGCCGGCAAGACGTTTCGCGAAAAGTTCAAGAGCACATTCGGTGCCGATGTCGACACCTACGCGCCGGCATTCTATGCGGCTACTCTGGTGATTGCGCAGGCCATGCAGAAGGCAAATTCAACGTCAGCGCCGGTGTTTTCCAAGGTAATGAGCGAGTCGGCTTTCGACAGCATGCTCGGGCCGGTCAAGTTCGACGAGCATGGCGACTGGGTTCATGCGCCAGTGACCGTGTATCGATTGACCGGCGGAAAACTGGAACCGCTGGCTGCGCAGTAAAGGCTTAAGACAGGGGCCAATCTCCTGACCGCTGTCGAGGCGGTCTTTTTTTGAATGCAGCGCATGTTGTACGCGACGAACTTTTTTGCCGTTGGTACCTTCTCTGGGGAACAACCATCGTGAGTTCGATCATGAACAGGGAAGGCCATCAAACAGGTGTCGAGGTTCATGCGCTCGTGGCTGCGCTGGCCGATCCGGCCTGGCAGGAAGCGCGCGATCGCGTAGCGTCGCATTCCGACATCCTTGTGCGAGTGCTCGACGGCAGAGGCGTACCGCTCGATCCGGCGTTCGCGCTTTCGGCGCAGGACGAAAGCACCATCCGTGCGCTGGTGGAAAGCGGGACCATTGATACACAACCCGTCGAGATCGGCTCAGCGTGCGCGACGCGTTTTGTCTGTGGCGCAGAACGGATCGTTATATTTGTGTCGAGCGGCGGATCATTGGACCGACCGGATCTCGCCACAATCTGCGGCCTGCTGCAAAGCGTCCTGGAAGTCGTGGTGCAACGCCATGCCGAGCTCGCAGCACACGAAACGCTGATCGACGAGCAGAGGGCGATCATCGATCACATTGGAGATGGCCTGATGGTGGTGGCACGCGGCGGCGTCGTGCGTCATGCCAATACCGTCGCTGGGCGCATTCTTGGCATCGACCCGGTGCAGGCGATCGGCCAGCCTTTGGAGAAGCTCATCGATTTTCAGCCGATCATCGGCCCGATCTTCTCCACGGGCGTGGGCTACGTCGACCGGGAACTCATCATCGATTCGCCGGCGCGTCATCTTCATCTGCTTGATACGGCGATTCCTATTAAAAATGCGTGCGGCCGGGTGGTGTCGGTCGTCAATACGTTCCGCGAATTCAAGCGCATTCGCAAGATCGTCGGCAAGTATGCCGGCAATCATGCGCGCTACACGTTCGAGAATATTGTCGGTCAGAGTGCTGGACTGCTGAACGCGGTGGCGTCCGCGCGGAAGGCCGCACGGGGCGCAGCGAACTTACTGATAAGCGGAGAAAGCGGTGTTGGCAAAGAGGTGTTTGCGCAGGCGATCCATAACGAGAGCGAGCGGCAAGGGCATCCATTTGTCGCGATCAATTGCGCTGCGTTACCGCACGACCTGATCGAAAGCGAGCTTTTCGGCCACTTGCCCGGAAGCTTTACGGGTGCGACGCGGGAAGGCCGGCCAGGCAAGTTCGAATCAGCCGACGGCGGAACCGTGTTTCTCGATGAAATCTCGGAATTGCCGCTGGACGTTCAGGCAAAGCTGCTGCGCGTCTTGCAGGAGCGCGAGGTAACCCGGCTGGGCGACACGCGAGGCATACGGATCGACGTGCGGATTATCTGCGCGAGCAATCGCGACTTGCAAGCGATGGTCCACGACAAGACGTTCCGCGAGGATCTCTATTACCGCTGCAATGTCATTGATATCCTGATTCCGCCACTGCGGCAACGCGTTGACGACATACCCGTTCTTGCGAGCTTTTTCGTAGCCAAGTACGCCGCGTTGCTGCGAAAGAACATATACGGCTTCTCACCGGGTGCAATGCAGCAACTGATCAAGTACAGGTGGCCAGGCAATGTTCGTGAGCTCGAGAACTTCGTAGAACGGGCGATGAATTTGCACGACGACCCTTATATCAGCGACGTCAGTGCGTTGATAGCCGGCACTCGGGGACTCGATCAGAAAAGCGGCAGCCTCGACAAGGCTGACCCCGTGGGCGTCGTGTCACTTGCAGAGGCAGAACGCCTGGCTATCGAACATGCACTGAGCGCTTGCGGGTTCAATATGACCCGCTGCGCGACCATGCTCTCCGTGTCCAAGCCGGCGCTCTACGCGAAGCTAAAGCGCCACGGCATCAGGTTACAGCGGACCATCAGGTTATCCGACTAGTCGGCGATCTCGACCTTTGATCGTAAGGTCTTGGAACACGAATATCGAGCGCTGCAACAAGACCGCTTTCGAAATACAGCGGTCGTTCATTTTTATTCGGAATCGGCAGGCGTGCATCTCTGAAGAGCCAGGACCAAACCGGACGCGCTTAGCCGCGGCTCACTCCCGTAGAAGCCGCTTTTGCAAGCGCGTGCCGTTGATCGGGCAGGAATAGTGAAAGCACTCCGCCAACAACCAGCAACACCACGTTGCAGCCGAGCGCGACGGCAAATGCGTGACCGAACGCGGCTGCTCCGCGACCAGCGCCAAGCTCGGTATAAAACACGCCGCCGATGACCGCAACGCCAAGCGCCGACGCGATCTGAAATGTCGAGATGACAATTCCGGAAGCAAGGCCCGCATGCTTCGGCGCGACCCCGCCGATCACCGCCTTGATGACCGACGGCATGACCGTGCCAAACCCCAGCCCGGCGATCGCGAGACCGATATCAAGCCTGCCTGCCAGCGTTCCTGCCACCGCAAGGAGCGCGACACCGAACCCGACCGCCTGCAGGGCGAAGCCGACCGTCAGTGCGAACTTGCCAAGCCGTGCCATGACATGAGCGGAGGCAAGGGACGCGAGGAAATAGGGGACGGCGTACGGCAACGTCGCCAACCCCGCTTGCAGCGGCGAGAGATGCAGCCCTCCTTGCAGGTACACGGAGAAGGTCAGGTAGAACGACGAGAGCGTATACAACGCGAATGCCATGGCGACGCCGACCGCGAAACCCGCTTCGCGGAAGAGCGCGAATTCGACAAGGGGCGAACCACCCCTCGCGGCCAGGCGCGTTTCGAAGCGCACAAATAGCGTGAAGGCAAACGGCGCTGCGACGAGCATCGCGATAATCCACATCGGCCAGCCGGTTTCCCGTCCTTCTACGAGCGGATAGACCAGGAGCCCCAGGGCAACCGAGAGCAGCACAACGCCGCCAATGTCCAGCCGTTGCGCGTGCTCGGCCCGCGAGTCACGCAGAAATGCAAGACCGCCGACGAATGCCACGAGACCGATAGGCACATTGATCAGGAAGATCGCCTGCCAGGTGAATCCCAACGGATGCAACGATACAAGCGCGCCGCCCAGCACCTGGCCGCAGATGTTCCCGAGGCCAAACGTCGCGCCATAGAGCGCGAGTGCGCGCCCCTGTTCTGCGGGAGGAAACAATACGCGGATGGAGGCCAGCACCTGAGGCGCCATGACGGTCGCGGTCAGGCCCTGCAGGATGCGCGCAGCAACGAGCGCGGAAGCGGACGGCGCGAATCCGCACAATGCCGACGCGAGTGTGAAGCCGGCAACGCCGGTCACGAACATGCGCTTGCGGCCAAACAGATCTCCGAGCCGTCCGCCGGTGATGAGGAAAACTGCGTAGGTTGCCGCATACGCCGAGATGATGAATTCGATCTCACCAGACGTGGCGCCGAGGTTCTGCCTGATCGAAGGGAGTGCAAGGTTGACAACGTTGAAGTCGAGGATCGGAAGGAACGCCCCCGTCAAGAGGACGGGTAGCGCGAGCCAGCGCCGTGGGTCAGCTGTGTGCGTGTCGAGCGAAGAAAGCTGGCGCGCTTTGTCGAGTGTGCTCATGGGTGTAGTCGTTCGTCGAGTGGATACGGGGGCGCGAGGATCGGCCGGCCCGGTGATCGGTGAAGACGACTATGCGGTACTATTTCTCATAGCTCAACGGGATGTCTGAATATATCAGTGATAACGTTTGGAGATGAATAAGATGGCAACACTCGATGTTGACGCGGTGCGCGCCTTCACACTCGTCGCGGACTTTCAGAGCTTCACGCGTGCCGCAGAGGCAATGGACACAACGCAGGCCGCGATCAGCATGAAGCTGAAGCGGCTGGAGGACCGGCTCGGCCACAAGCTGATTGAACGCACGCCGCGGCGGGTGCGGCTGTCCGCGCGCGGAGCCGCGTTCCTGGATGTGGCACGCGAGTTTGTCGCGGCGCATGAGCGCGCCCTCGCGGGACTATCGGGTACCACACGGCGCCTTGTTCTTGGCATCAGTGACCATGTTGCAGGTCCCGACCTGCCGCTACTGCTCACGCGGCTGCATGCCTACGATCCCGCATTGCTGATCGAGGTCCAGATCGAATCGTCGCGCGAACTGCTCGACGCGTTCGAGCGCGGCAAGCTTGACGCTGCGATCCTGCGTCGCGAGGACGATAGCCGCAACGGCGAGGTGCTCGCGCTGGAGCCGCTGGGCTGGTTTGCATCGCCCGGCTTTGTGCATCGGGAAGGAGGACCGCTAAGGCTCGCGTCGCTCTCGGCATCGTGTGGAATCCGCAGCGTGGCAACGCGCAGGTTGGATGCAGCGGGGATTGCCTGGACCGAGGTGTTCATCGGTGGAGGTACGGCGGCCGTCGCTGCTGCGGTGTCAGCCGGACTGGCCGTGGGAGCGTTCGCGCATCGGGTTGCGCCGCTTGGTGTCGTCGAGGTCGGCGCGGTGCTGGGCCTGCCTGCGCTTCCTTCGTCGGAGATTGTGCTGCATTCGAGTCTCTCGGATTCGAAGTCGCGCGAGGCCTTGCGCACGGTTGCAGCGGCATATAGGGAGCATCGATCGACGATGCAATAAACGGCTTGCCCGAGAGTCGAATGAGGTAGCCGGTATGCGCCTTCCTAGTCGATGGGCTCAACAAGATGCGCTCTATTGGCGGGCGTGACTCACACATTCGCCAATCGTTCGATGACCAGATCAAGGAGCGCCCGCAGTCTTCCCAGCCGGCGGAGGTCGCGATGGTACCCGAACCAGACATCGCGGCCGGGTGGCGCGTCTCCAAGATCCATGCGGTGTATGCCGGCCGTATTGTCGCCCAGCGCGCAAGGGAGGACCGCTAGTCCGCCGCCTTCCGCACACATCCGGGCTTGCGCGCCGCGGTTGTTGCTGCCGAACGCCACTTGCGCTTTTGGCAGCACGCGTCTCACCCAGTCGACGTCGGGCAACGTTCCAAACGCGCTGTCCATGGTGACGAGGCGGTGACCCTCACCGTTGCCGGCTTGCGGCGGAACCATGTTGACCGGTCCGTACAGCGCGTAGTCCATATGCATGAACTTGCGCTGAATCACGTCGGCTTCTTCGAACTGCGTAATGCGAAACAGCAGGTCCGCGTCACGCCTTGCAAGACTGAATTGGCGTGAATCCGTAACCAGCTCGATGCTCACGCGCGGATTCGCCCTCAGGAACTCGGCGAAGAGTGGCGTCAGGACATGAATGCCAAACCAGTCCGACGATGAAACCCGCAGCACACCGCTCAGGTGCAGTTCCTTGCCGGCCAGCGAGCGCTCGAACGCGAGCGCGTCCTCCTCCATACGCTCGGCATGCGTCAGTACGGCTGCGCCTTCATCCGTCAGAACAAACCCGTCGGTGGTGCGCTGAAACAGGGTCTGGCCGACCGCCGCCTCGAGTGCCCGTAGCCGCCGGCCCATCGTCGGTTGTGTCTGACCGGTCTGTCTTGCAGCCGCACCAAGCGAACCCGTGCGGGCAATCGCCAGGAAAATCCGAACATCGCCCCAGTCCATTTTGCCCCATGCATAAACGTTTGGTCGTCGTGCAATAACGTCGATTTACGTAATTTCCTGCATGGACGAATATGAATCAAGCAAATTCGCTCGATTCCCCGGCTAAACATCATGAACATGCAAGCGCTGGTTCTGAACCGCTATAACGGTCCGCTTGAACTGACGGACATTCCTCGTCCAGGCGTGCAACCCGGGCAGGTGCTGGTCCGTATCAAGGCGAGCGGCCTGAATCCGCTGGACACCAAGATTCGCGCGGGCAGCGCAGCGCATGCCAGACATCCGCTGCCGCTGGTGCTGGGTATCGATATGGCGGGTGTGGTCGAAGCAGTCGGGCAAGGCGTCACTCAGTTCAAGGCGGGTGATGAGGTGTACGGAATGACTGGCGGCGTTGGCGGCATCCAGGGGTCACTCGCTCAGTTCGCAGCAGTAGACGCACGACTGCTCGCGTTAAAACCGTCCAACCTGTCGATGAAAGAAGCCGCAGCCCTGCCGCTCAGCTTCATCACTTCTTATCAGGGGATTGTGGACAGGGGGCAGTTGCAAGCGGGTCAGACAGTGCTTGTACAGGGCGGAGCCGGTGGCGTCGGACACGTTTCGGTGCAACTCGCGCAGGCATTGGGTGCTCACGTCTTTGCGACGGTGAGCAAAGGTGACGCCGAACTCATGGCGAGTTATGGCGCGACCGCTATCGACTATCGAGAACACTCGGTCGAGCAATACGTTCAAGAGCACACGGGCGGAGAAGGTTTCGATCTGGTCGCCGACACGGTTGGCGGAGCGACGCTGGATGCATCATTTGCAGCGGTCAGGCAGTTCGGGCATGTCGTGAGCGCGCTAGGCTGGGGGACTCATGCTCTCGCGCCGTTGTCATTCCGCGAAGCAAGCTACTCCGGCGTATTCACGCTCTCGCCGCTGCTCACCGGCAAGCACCGTGAGCATCATGGAGAAATACTCCAGATAGCAACGCGGCTGGTCGAAGCAGGAAAACTGGTGCCCAGAGTGGATCCCCGTAGTTTCGACCTGACTAGCGCGGACCTCGCTTATCAGGCTATTACAGCGGGAACCACCAAGGGAAAAATAGTCGTCGACGTTCAATAGCGGCTCAGGCAGCAGGCGAGTAAACACAAAGCAGGCTTTCCGGGCCGGCCGCCGCGTTCGTCCGGCACTTAACCCGCGCCGTGCCGCACCCACGGCGACAGCCTGAAAATGCCTTAACGCGCTAACGCGGCATTCGCCGGTCGTGCAAACCGCTTGGCACCGATCACGCACAGCACCACGGCCGTTGCGACCGCTACCATCGGCCAGCCGACTGGCTCATGCAACAACGTGGCGGCAAGCACAAGTCCGAAGAAGGGCTGAAGCAATTGCAACTGCCCCACCGCCGCAATACCGCCCTGAGCCAGGCCGCGATACCAGAAGACGAAGCCGATCAACATGCTGAACAAGGACACGTAGGCAAGGCCCATCCATGCCGGTCCTCCCACGTCCGCCCACGACGACGGCATGGTGATCAACGCCAGCGGCGCCATGATCGGCAGCGACAAAACCAGCGCCCAGGAGATCACCTGCCAGCCGCCGAGCTTGCGTGAAAGCCTGCCGCCTTCGGCATAACCGAGCCCGCAGACGACAATGGCCGCGAACATCAGAGAATCGCCGACAGGCGACGCCCCGGTCCCCCGGGCCAGCGCAAAACCCGCTACGAGCAACGCGCCGAACCCGGAAAACAGCCAGAACGCCGGGCGTGGATGTTCGCCTCCGCGCAGCACCCCGAAGATGGCGGTCGAAAGCGGCAGCAAGGCAACAAAGACAACCGAGTGAGCAGCGGTGATGTGCTTGAGCGCAAGGGCGGTCAGCAGCGGGAAGCCGATGACGACGCCGCACGCCACCACCGCGAGCGAAATCAGGTCGCCCCGCTCGGGCCGCTTTTGCCGGAACACAAGCAAGAGCGCAAGTCCCAGCAAGCCCGCAATTCCCGCTCGCGCGACCGTGAGGAAGACCGGGTCGAAGGCTGCGACCGCTACCCGAGTCGCGGGCAATGAGCCGCTGAAAATCAGCATCCCGAGGAAACCGTTCATCCATCCGCTTGCCGTCTTGTCCATCATGCTCCCCTATTTTCAGCTAGCAGTATCGGCCCATGAAGCATGGATTTTCCAGAGACAGTGCACTACAGTTACGCAAAACTGTATGGGTTAAAGACCAGTACACATGGAAGACACTATGGTCCTTGGAACAGACGCCGGCACGTTGGTCGAACGCGTCATGCTGGCTATCAGACAGCGGATTGCCGGACGTACCCTGGTGCCGGGCGCCAAGGTTCCGTCCATCCGGGGCTTCGCTGAAACCCTGCAAGTCTCGAAGTCCACCGTGGTGGAAGCCTATGATCGCCTCGCTGCCGAAGGGGTCATCCAGTCACGCCGCGGCTCGGGCTTTTACGTCACCGGGCATCTGCCGCCGCTGTCGCTTGCCGAACTGGGCCCGCGCCTGGACCGCGTTGTCGATCCGTTCTGGGTGTCGAGACAATCGCTGGAAGCCGGCGCGAACGCCCTGAAACCCGGTTGCGGCTGGCTGCCTGCATCGTGGCTGCCGGAGGCAGGGCTGCGCCGTGCGTTGAGATCCGTCGCGCGCACCGACGGGGCCGTGCTGGCCGACTACGGCACGTCCCTCGGTCACCCGGCGCTGCGGCAACTGCTCGCCCGGCGCATGGCGGATCGCGGCATTGAAGCCGCGCCTGACCAGATCATCCTCACCGAATCCGGCACGCAAGCGATCGACCTGTTATGCCGCCTGCTGCTCGAACCCGGCGATACAGTAGTCGTCGACGACCCCTGCTATTTCAATTTCCTCGCGTTGCTGCGCGCTCACCGGGCCAAGGTCGTCAGCGTTCCGTACACGCCGGCAGGCCCTGATATCGACCTGTTCGCAAAAGCCCTCGCGGAGCATCGGCCGCGTCTCTACATCACCAACTCGGCGCTTCACAATCCAACGGGCGCCACGCTGTCTCCGGTTGTCGCACATAGGCTTCTCAAGCTCGCGGACCAGTCGGGCCTGACCATTATTGAAGACGATATCTTCGGTGACTTCGAGCACGAATCCGCCCCTCGCCTGGCAGCCTTCGACGGCCTGGAGCGAGTGGTCCATATAGGCAGCTTTTCAAAGAGTCTCTCGGCGTCGGTGCGCTGCGGTTTCATCGCGGCCCGGCACGACTGGGTCGAGCGATTGATCGATTTGAAGATTGCCACGTCATTCGGCGGGGGACGTCTTTCTGCCGAGCTCATTCTCGGCGTGCTGAAAGACGGCACCTACAGAAAGCACATGGAGAGCTTGCGAGAGCGTTTATCCCGTTCGATGGGACAAACAAGCGTGCGGCTGCAAACGCTTGGCGTCGAACCATGGATCGAGCCGCGAGGCGGCCTGTTTCTCTGGTGCACGCTACCTGAAGGACTGGAAGCCACGGACGTGGCCCGGCGGGCACTGGCCGAAAACGTCATCCTCGCACCGGGCAATGCGTTCAGCGTTGCGCAGTCCGCAAGCCGGTTCCTGCGTTTCAACGTCGCCCAATCGACTGACCCGCGTGTGTTTGCCGTGCTTGAGGCAGCGATGAACGGGTGACGCTCATCGCACCAAACACGTCACGCGAACCCCACCGCAGTGCTTCACGCCTGCGCCATCCTCGCCAGCGCTTCGCTGATCAACACTCGCGTCAATTCGGCCGCCGGCAGTTCACGCCCAAGCCGCGCCGCCTGCCCCGACCACAGGCTCGTGAAGTCGCCCTTGCCTGCCTGCTCGGCCTTGGCCTTGAGCGGCGCAAGCGCGGCGCCCGCAAGCGGAAAGGCGGGTGCCACAGTGGACAGCGGACCTAGTTCACGGATTGCCCGATTGATGATGCCGCGCGCCGGCCGGCCCGTGAATATGTTCGTCAGCACGGTGGAGTCATCCTGGGACTCGCGCAGCGCAATACGATGCACCTCGGGTACCTTCGCCTCGGGACAAAACAGATACGCGGTCCCCATCTGCACAGCCGATGCGCCCAGTGCGAGCGCAGCGACAATCCCCCGCGCGTCGGTTATGCCGCCTGCGGCGATCACGGGAACAGAGACGGCGTCGACCACTTGCGGCACCAGCGCAAAGGTGCCGACCTGCGCGGCATAGTCCTGCGTCAGGAAGTTTCCGCGATGCCCGCCTGCTTCAACACCCATCGCGATCACGGCGTCACATCCATGCGCCTCGAGCCAGCGCGCTTCCGCCACGGTTGTTGCCGCCGCTATGATTTTCGCGCCGGTCGCTCTCACGCGATCGAACAGGTTTTTATCTGGCAGTCCGAAATGAAAGCTCACGACCTCGGGTTTGAATTCCTCCACGATCGCGCAGAAGTCGTTGTCGAACGGGCGACGGCCTGCCGCGGGCGGCGTGACTTCGGGATCGAGTCCATACTCGACGTAATACTCCGCCAGACGCGCGCGCCATGCCATGCTGCGCGCTGCATCGGCTTGCGGCGGAACATGACAGAAGAAATTGAGGTTGATCGGGGCACGGGTTTTAGACCGGATCAGCGCAACGCCGTCACGCGCCTGCTCCACGCTGAGCAGCGCGCAAGGCAGCGATCCCAGGCCGCCCGCTTCGCCCACAGCTATGGCCAATTCGGGCGTACCGGGACCTGCCATGGGCCCTAGAACAATAGGTGCTTCAATACCAAACAAGTCGAGAATCCGACGATCGCGCCACGTGCCCATGCTCTTTTCTCCTTGATGATGATCGCGGTGCGTGAGTACCCTGGATCCATCCGTTGCACTCGGTTTGACCCTGAGCGCAGCCCGGCTGCATCGAGGTTTAAAGCCTGCCTGAATAAGCGTGCGTCAGTGCGCGCGTTGCTTCTCAATGGAACCGCTTGATTCCGGCTTCAGGACAGCGCTCAGTCCACGCTGTCAGCAGCGCAAAGCTTAGCAAGCTTTCATGAAACGAGCGGCGCTTTGATGTGATAATTGCTATCACTTTTCCCGATATCGAAGGTCGACATGGACGCTGCCGATTTACGCATATTCGAGTCGGTTGCGCGAAACGGCAGCATGAATCGCGCGGCGCTTGAGCTTCATACTGTTCAATCGAACGTAACGGCGCGGGTTCGGCTGCTGGAGGAGGAACTGGGCGCACCGCTCTTTCACCGGCACCACCGCGGCGTTGAGCTGACGGCTGCGGGCCGCAGGCTATTGCCTTTCTCCAGACAGATGGCACGGTTGCTCGACGACGCACGCAGCGCCGTCAGGGACGACGGTGTCCCGCGTGGACCGTTGATTATCGGCGCACTGGAAACCACCGCCGCACTGCGCATGCCGACTGTGCTCGCGTCGTTTGCGCTGGCCTATCCGCAAGTGGACATGGTGGTGCGCACCGGCACCACGGCGAGCCTGACAGACGACGTCCTGCAGTATCGGCTCGACGGCGCGTTTGTCGCGGGGCCGGTGCATCACGAAGACCTGTCCACCGAGGCCATCTTTCGAGAGGAAATGGTGCTCGTGACAGCGCGTCACATTCGCTCGATTGCCGAGCTTGCGCATTCGGGCAACGTGAAGACTATCGTCTTCCGGACCGGATGTTCGTATAGGGCACGGCTTGATAGCGTGCTGACGCGGCATGGCTTGCAGGTCAGCACGCCGCTGGAATTCGGCTCGCTCGACGCCATGATCGGTTGTGTGGCCGCGGGCGTTGGCGTGACGCTATTGCCGAAAGGCGTAGTCGCCGCGGCGTGGCGTGAAGGCCGCGTGGCGGTGCATGATGTCGCGCCGGAAGATGCCCGCGTGGACACGTTGTTCGTGCGTCGCCGTGACGTGTACGCGAGCACCGCGCTTAACGCTTTTCTCGAGATTGCGCGGCCGGTTGTAACGCCCGCGCCCGCGCTTGTGATTGCCTGATCGACGCGGGCTTGAGCAATCAGATTGAGGTTTCGCGCATGTCCGCTTGGGTGACCCCGCGCTTCGGCGATGTCACCTATCTTCATGGCTGCATTCTCGTTTCGACATGGAGCATGGCAGGACTTAGAGCGCACTCTAAGTCAAGCGCTTTCCGGCATTGTGCCGCTGGCCGCGAGGCGCGAAAAGTTCACGTACCATACGGCGTGCGCAATACCGGCTAGCCCCATTTCTTCAACGTCGCGCATTCAAATAATCTCCAAAGAGACGCGAGCTATGGAATACGTCCTTGTTTTAGTCGTCGGCGTGGCAGCCGGCATGTTGAGCGGCATCATTGGCACGGGATCGTCCATGATGCTGATGCCGGTTCTCGTGATCTTCTTTGGTCCCCAGCAGGCTGTCCCCATCATGGCGATTGGCGCGATCATGGGGAATCTCGGCAAGGTCGTCGCGTGGTGGAGAGAGATCGACTGGCGTGCGTGCGGCGCCTATTGCCTGACGGCAATTCCGGGCGCGGCGCTTGGGGTTCACACGCTGTTGGCGTTGCCTGCCCGGGCTGTCGAAATAGCCCTGGGCGTATTCTTTGTAGCCATGATCCCCACCCGGCGATGGCTTGCGCGGCGCTCGGTAAAGTTCAGCCTTTTGCACCTCACGCTGATCGGCGGCCCGGTCGGATTCTTGACCGGCATTGTTGTCTCCACGGGTCCGATCACAGTGCCTGTTTTCACCTCTTACGGTCTTGAACGAGGCGCTTTCCTCGCCACCGAAGCCGCCGGATCACTCGCTGTGTACGGCACGAAGATCGCCGCGTTCAAGGAGTTTGGCGCGCTGCCGGCGGGTGTCGTGTTCCAGGGGCTGATCGCGGGAGCCGCGCTCATGACCGGATCATTTTTCGCCAAGTCGATCGTCGTCCGCATGGCGCCATCGACATTCAAATTGCTGGTTGACGGACTCATGCTGTCATCCGGTCTCTCTTTACTCTGGGCAGCGGCCGGCCAGTAGTAGTCGCCAAGCCTGTACTTCCATGGTGCCCATTAACCTGCGCAAATAATGACAACGTTGCCCTTGTCTCGCCTTCGAACCGCGGCGGTCCTCGCTTCCATGTTTGCCATGTATGGATGTGCCGCGGTGCAGGAAAGCCGTTGCGCGCCCGGCGAGGAACGCGCAGTCGACGACGTGATGGTTTTCGGCACGGCCAAACCGGCTGGCGTTGTTACACCCGCAGAGTGGGCGGAGTTCCTGCGAACCTCGGTGACACCCCGGTTCCCTCAAGGGCTGACGGTCTGGCAGGCATCAGGACAATGGAAGGGTGCCGATAACACCATCGTCCACGAAGCCTCGTTTGTGCTCAGCCTGGTACATCCCGACGACGCGCCTGGCGAAGCTGCAGTGCGTGCAATCGCCGACGACTACAAGTCGCGCTTTAGCCAGGAGTCCGTGCTTCGGATCAAGAGCCACGCTTGCGTTTCCTTCTAAGTATTCGAGGTAGCCGTTTCTCTTAGCGTCCCTTAAGCGACAGCCCAGCACATAGCTCAAGCCGGCAAAGATAGGCATCCGGTTCCGCAGTCTTTCATCACACTTAACGTCACGCAGGTCCGGGGAGTTTTCACCCGGAACCTGTCACGTCATTCGCTCCCCCACCCATCCATTGCGTTCAACTTCGCACTTGCCAATCTCGAAAAACTAGTTATATTATGACTAGACATATTAAGACTAATCGATATCCATGACCCGCTATTCCCCGGTTGCCCTCGCCGTTCTTGCCATGCTGACTGAAGCGCCCATGCATCCCTACCGGATGCAGCAACTCATCAAGGCGCGCGGCAAGAACGAGGTCATCAATGTCAGTCAACGCAACAGCCTTTATCAAACGATCGACCGTTTGATGCGCGGCGACCTGATAGCCGTGCGCGAGACCGAGCGCGATGGTGCATTCCCTGAGCGCACGGTCTACGAAATCACCGAGGCGGGCCGCGATACTGCCCGGCTCTGGCTGCGCGAACAGCTCGCTCAACCTGCGCACGAGTTTCCGGCCTTCCCGGCAGCGCTTTCATTTCTGCCCGTACTGACGCCGGAGGATGTGTGCCGGCAACTCGTTACACGCATCGGTGCGCTGGAGCGCGAACTGGCTCGCGTTGACGCGGTAGACAAGCACGCCCAAGCCGTACAAGTGCCGCGTTTATTCCTGCTCGAGGGCGAATTGATTCGCGCCAAACTCGTGGCCGAACTGGATTGGGTGCGCAGCGTGGCCACCGACCTGAAGGCCGGCGCCCTTACCTGGAGCCCGGCGTGGCTGGAGGAAATCGCACAACGCTTTGTGCTGCCCGCCGACGCGAGCTCGTACAAACTGAACACGCCCACCACGGGCAAGGAGACGAAAACGTGAACCGCGAACCCATGAACGTCATCATCATCGGCGCCGGCACGGGGGGCTTATGCCTCGCGCATGGCCTGAAGCAGGCGGGCATCAACGTGACCCTCTATGAACGCGACCGGACACGGACCGATGGTTTGCAGGGTTATCGCGTGGGCATCAATGCGCATGGTGTTGCATCGCTAAAGGCCTGTTTGCCGCCCGATCTGTTCGCTACCTTCGTCGCCACATGCGCGCGTACGCCTCGTCATTTCAACGTCCTGACGGAACGATTAACCGAGTTGTTGTCAGTCACGCTCGACGAGGAGTCCATGGGCGGCGGCAAATCCGTGAGCCGGATGACGCTGCGGCAAGTGCTGATGACCGGACTGGAACAGCACATCCACTTTGACAAGACGTTCACCCGGTACGAGCAGCACGCGAACGGCAGCGTGACCGCGTTCTTCGACGACGGCACGCAAGCCACCGCTGACCTGCTGATCGGGGCGGATGGAGCGCGCTCGAAGGTGCGCCGGCAACTGCTGCCCGAAGCGCGGCTGGACAACACCGGCATTGTCAGCATCGCGGCCAAGGTGCCAATGAGCGAGGCATCGCGCGCGCTGCTGCCGCCGAAGGTGCTGGACGGCATCACGCTGATCAACGCACCGAAGGGCTTCGGCGCCATCGTGCATGTGATGGAGTTCCCGTGGAGCGCGGACGGTCCCAAGGAAGGCGTCGGCAGCAGCAACGCCGAGCTGATCGCGCGCTGGCCCGGCCTGCTCTTCGACAACACCCGCGACTATCTGATGTGGGGCGTATGGGGCGCGCTGCATAACCTGCCGGCTAATCCCAAAGCCCTCGGCCAACCCGCGCTGCTCGCGCTGGCCACCGAGATCACCGACGGCTGGCATCCGAATCTGCGCGCGCTGATCCGCGCGTCTGATCCGGGCACCACCTTTGCCGTCGATGTCCGCACCTCGGTCCCCGTCGGCGCGTGGCCCACCACCAACGTCACCGTCCTGGGCGACGCGGTGCACCTGATGACGCCGGGCCGGGGAGTGGGCGCCAACACCGCGCTGCGTGACGCTGCCCTGCTGGCCGCCCGCTTGGGCGCGGCTCAACGCGGTGAGCTATCGGACCACGACGCGCTCGCCGGTTACGAGGCGCAGATGCGCGAATATGGCTTCCACGCAGTAGCGGAGTCACGCAAACAGTTCGACGCCAGCGGTGCGATACATCGGCCGGTGGTCGGGCGCGTAGCGTTAGGCGCAATGCGCACCGGTTTGCGAGTGGTGAACAATGTACCGTTGCTCAAGCGCCGCATGATCGACGCGGAAAACGATTTTCGTGGCGTAGAGCGTGCACAACAGTAGCCAGGCGGGATAACTTCACGGTTGCGACCACTCTGAGATTTCACGGCCACCGATGAAACCTTCGACCCAACCGCCGTCCCGGAAACGCCGGCATCTTTTGCAGTTCGCAGCCGGATTTTCATTTTTATCGGGCGTCGGGAAACCAGTGGTCACCTCGGCAGCATCCGGTACGGGTGCGCGCGTGCGTCCCGGGGATCCGGGCTGGCCATCCGAGGCACAGTGGAACGAACTGGGCCAGCAAGTCGGCGATGCACTCGTCAAAGTCCATTCGCCCTTGCTGGCTTGCCGGAACTCGCCCGATAGCGCCGACTGCCAGCAACTGTTCAGGGAACTCAAGAACCCCTATTTCCTGGGCGACGAAGTCGGCCTGACACAAAACCTCGGCTGGGTTGACGCGTGGACATCGAAACCCAGCGTCTATGCGGTGGCTGCGCGCAATACAAACGACGTCGTCGTCGCCGTCAACTTCGCACGCCAGAACAATCTGCGGCTGGTTGTGAAGGGCGGTGGCCACAGCTATCAAGGCACATCGAATGCGCCGGACTCCCTGCTGGTCTGGACACGAAAAATGAACGACATCACCCTGCGGGAAGCATTTGTCGGCGCGGGATGCGAGGGTCACGCATCACCGGTGCGGGCAGTGACTGTCGGGGCCGGCGCGCTCTGGGCGCACGTCTACGATGCGGTCACCACGCAGGCAGGCGGCTACGTGCAAGGCGGCGGCTGCATGACGGTCGGCGTGGCCGGCCTGATCCAGAGCGGCGGGTTCGGCAGCTTTTCAAAAGCCTACGGAATGGCCGCGGGAAGTCTTCTCGAAGCCGAAGTCGTCACGGCGGACGGTGTGGTCCGGATCGCCAATGCCTGCACGAATCCCGACTTGTTCTGGGGGCTGAAAGGCGGCGGTGGTGGCAGCCTGGGCGTGGTCACCCGGCTCACGCTGCGGGTCCACGAACTGCCCGAGACCTTCGGCGCGGTGAACATGACGATCAAGGCCACGTCGGCGCCTGCGTTCCGCCGGTTGATTGGCGTGATCATCGACTTCTATCGGCAGAACCTGCTGAACCCGCACTGGGGCGAACAGATCACGCTGCGCCGCAACAACGTCCTCAAGATCTCGATGGTGTTCCAGGGACTCAGCCGCAGCGAAGCACAAGCGGTATGGCAACCATTCATGGATACGCTTGACGCATCCCCTGACGACTTCAAGGTCGAGTTCTCGCCATTGAAGATCGCCGCCCTCTCGGCCCGCAGTTTCTGGGCTCCCACGCTGTTCAAGAGGCTCCTTGGTTTCATGAGCACCGACGACCGGCCGGACTCACCCAAGGACAATATCTTCTGGACGGGTAATCGGGGAGAGGCGGGGCAAGTGCTGCACGGCTACGAGTCCGCCTGGCTCCCTGCGGCCTTGCTGCAAGATGACCAGCGTCAAGCTCTCGCCGACACGCTGTTTGCCGCAAGCCGCCAATGGAGCGTGTCGCTGCACGTCAACAAGGGCCTGGCGGGTGCGCCGGGCGAAGCCCTCGCTGCAGCAAGGGACACCGCCATGAACCCGGCCGCGCTGGACGCCTTTGCGCTGCTTATATCCGGGGCGGAGGGTCCGCCCGCCTATCCGGGCATTCAAGGCCATGAGCCGGATAGCGAGTTGGCGCGCAGGAGCGCGCAGTCCATCGGGCGCGCGATGGACGAAGTGCGCAAGCTGGTTCCGGACCCGGGTTCTTACGTCTCCGAAAGCAATTTCTTCAACGCGGATTGGCAGCGGGCTTTCTGGGGCTCGAATTACAGCAGGCTGCTCGCGGTCAAGGATCGGTATGATCCCGATGGCCTCTTCTTCGTTCATCACGGCGTAGGGAGCGAACGCTGGAGCGCCGACGGCTTCACGAAACTTGTATAAGACCCACGCGGGTTGAACATCCGCGCGTGTGGCGCTTGAGTTGTCCCGCCTCCCCTTTATAGAGCCATTTCAACGATGCCATCCAATACCACGCAGCCGCCATCCGATGAGGCATACGAGCCTGGGGGACCGCATCGCCGGCTGGCGCTCGGTGAAGACCGCCATGTCATCACGCACGGCCTCAGGACCTACTTCTGGCAGGACATCTATCACATCGCACTGACGGTCGGATGGCCGCTGTTCTTCGCGGTCGCTGCCCTGCTCTTCCTGCTGCTCAACTTCGGGTTCGCGTTGCTGTACCTGCTGGGACATCACGCTATTGCAAACCAGTCTCCCCCGGGTCTGCTAGGCGCATTCTTCTTCAGCGTGGAGACGCTTGCAACGGTTGGTTACGGCGACATGCACCCGGATACCATCTACGGCCACAGCGTTGCCACGCTCGAGATCTTCGTCGGGATGTCAGGCATTGCGTTGACGACCGGCATGATCTTCGCGCGGTTTTCGCGACCTCACGCGCGCATCCTGTTCGCCAAGCGGGCAGTGGTGCGTCCTATCGACGGCCGGATGACACTCATGGTCCGCGCCGCCAATGCGCGTCAGAACGTGATTGTGGAAGCGAAGGCCAAGATGCGGCTGATGCGTTCGGAGACCAGTCCTGAAGGGTTTTATCTTCGTAAAGTGCATGACCTCCCGCTGATCCGCGAACAGCATCCGATCTTCCTGCTCGGGTGGAGCCTCATGCATGTCATCGATGAAGAAAGTCCGCTCTTTGGCCAGACGCTCGAGTCGCTCAAGGCGAGCAACGCCGAGCTGATGCTGATGGTGGAAGGCCTGGACGAAACGACGGCGCAGCCTATGCAGGCACGTTATGCATGGGCGCCGGAATTGATCCTCTGGCAGCATGCCTACGTCGACCTGATGTTCGAGCGGGACGGTGAGACGCATCTCGACTACGGCAAGTTTCATGATGCCGTGCCGCTCTGAAGCGGGTGCCGGTTCGCCGCGCCTGGCTGGAACTGATCCGGCGGTTCACCCAGTCACTGTATATGGTGGGCCGATTCCTTAGCGGATAATCTGAAGCTGTTATTCCGCCGAATGCCATGCCATCTGATTCCCTCCATGGAAGCGAACCATGACTGCCGCCAACAAGACCGTTCGAATGCTGACCCACTACAAAGCCTGGGCCAACGATCTCATCTTCTCCATGCTGAAGGACATGCCTTATGAAGAGGTTATCCGTCCACGGCAGACGCGCTTCGGAAACATGGTGCACACGCTGAACCACATCTACGTCATAGACGCCGTGTTCCAGGCGCATCTTCAAGGACGCGACCATGGTTACTCGGCACGCAATACACCCACTCATCCATCCCTCGATGAACTGTGGAACACAGTCCGGACCATGGACCAGTGGTATGTCGATTTTGCGGAGGGTCTATCCGCCGAGGATCTCGACCGGTCGATCCACTTCAAGTTTATTGGCGGTGGCGAGGGTGTCATGACCTGCAATGAAATGATTCTGCACGTGGTCAATCACGGCACCTATCACCGGGGGTTTGTCGGCGACATGATGTATCAGGCAGGTGTCACGCCATTGGCCACCGATCTTCCCGTGTTCCTGCGCGATGTGGCTCAAGTGGCTTGAGCGTCCCATGGCTTACGGGTTCATGGTTCCCGCTCTGGCGTGCCGGTCTTCGCGCGGCGACCGTTGAAAGCGTTTCTTATAACAACGCGCAAAATAAGAAGACGACTCGAACCCGCTTGCAAGACTGACTTCCATGATGGAGAGGTCCGTTTGCTGCAGCAGTTGGCGGCCTCGTTCCAGTCGCAGGTTCAAATAGAATCCGGCCGGCGACTCGTCCATGCCGGCCTGGAAAAGCCGCTCGAGTTGCCGGCGAGTGATGCCGACATTCAGGGCCAGCAGATCGATCGCCACGGGTGTTTCAATGTGCTGCTCCATCTGCGCAATGGCCGACAGCAGCCGGGTGTTGTTCACGCCATAACGCTCAACGAGCGCCGCGCGCTGCAGGTTTTTCTGCGGGCGAATCTGCCCCAGCACGAACTGGTCGGCCACCCGGATCGCAAGATCCCGCCCATGACGTCGCGCAATCAATTCAAGCATCAGGTCCATTGATGCCGTGCCCCCGGCCGACGTGATCCGCTGACGGTCGATCTCGAAGATCTCGCGGCTGACGCGCAACGCCGGATAACGCTCGACAAAAGCCGCGACCGTCTCCCAGTGAACCGTCACGCGAAATCCCTGCAGCAATCCGGCCTCCGCTAACACGAAGGCGCCGGTGTCCACGCCGCCAAGAATGATTCCCGCGGTCGCCTGCCGTTTCAGCCAGTGCCTGAGCGTTCGGTCGAGATACGCCAGGGGATCGTACGCCGCGACCACGAACAGGATCGAGGCCGCCTCAAGCGTGGCCAAGGGGCCGTCCACCGCCATCGACATACCGTTGCTTGCCTGCACCGGATGTCCGTCCGCACTCAGCACCTTCCAGCGATACAGGTCTCCGCCAAGCCGGTTGGCGGAGCGCAACGGTTCAGCTATGGCTGCGAAGTCGAGCAGCGAAAAACCGGGCATCAGCAGGAAAACAATGAGTTCGCTCATGAGGCGGACACTCCGACATGCGTTAATGATCGATTGTCGCAAAATTAGCAATCAAGGTCGCATTTTTATTATTTAGTCTGGAACAGGAACCGTAGAGTGGGTGGGACGTTGAATCACTAGCGGATCAGCGCGACGCACCGGAAAATTGAAAAATCAATATCAATCAGGATAACGTATCTAATCAAGCGGCCGAAGATCTGGGCATGCAGGCAGCAACCCGACCCCGACGAACGCACCACATGACATGGAGATATACATGAACGCAGCTGCAAGCCCGGCCAACGAAACATTCTCCGCAGACTGGAGAACCTTCAAATCGACTCATCGTCTTCAGACTGTCAAACTCCTGACCGACAGCGTGGAGACAACCTGGGACGATGACCGGATCAGCAGCTACCATTTTCTATGGCTGCGCGACAATTGCCCGTGTCCCCAATGCGTCCATCCTGCTACCCGGGAACAGATGTTCGAGGTAGTGGACGCTCCTGAGAACCTGGCGGCCGGGAGCGTTTCCCTTGATGTCACTGGTGGGCTGAATGTGCACTGGAGCGACGGTCATCGCAGCACGTACGAGGCCGGCTGGTTGCGTTCCCATGCCTACGATGAAACGTCCCGCAGCGAGCGTGCAGACCGGCTGCGCAGCGTTCGGCCGTGGGACAGCAAGCTGGCGATCCCGACATTCGACTACGCGTCCGTGATGTCATCGGACCGTGTCCTGCTCGACTGGCTGCTTGCAGCGCGTGACGTTGGATTGACCCTGCTCACCGGCATGCCTGAAACCGACAAGGCGGTGGAAACAGTGGCGAAGCGCATATCGTTTATTCGCGAGAGCAATTTCGGCATGACCTTCGAAGTCAGGACGAAGGTTGAAGCAGTCGACAGCAATGCCTACACGGCCCTCGAATTACCGGCACATACCGACCTGCCGACCCGGGAGCTTCAACCCGGTTTGCAGTTCCTCCATTGCCTGATCAATGACGCCACCGGCGGAGAAAGTACCTTCGTGGACGGATTCGCGATCGCGGCGGCTTTACGAGCAGGTTCACCCGAAGACTTCCGCCTGCTGTGTCAGCACCCGGTGGAGTTCTGGAACAAGGCGCCGCAGAGTGACTATCGAAGTTATGCACCTATCATCGGCCTCGACTCGCGCGGCGAGGTGAGTGAAATCCGGCTGGCGAACTGGCTTCGTGCCCCCTTCAACTTGCCAGCCTCCGAGATGGGCGCTTTCTATCGTGCATACCGGCACTTTTCCGCGCTTACCCGGGATTCGCGATTCATCGTGAGTCACAGGTTGGAAGCGGGCCAGATGTGGTGCTTCGATAATCGCCGGATCATGCATGCTCGCAAGGCCTTCGATCAGGCGAGCGGAAAACGCTTTCTGCGAGGCTGTTACATGGATCGCGACGAACTGCTTTCGCGCATTCTTGTACTGCAGCGCAATGATCCAGGCCGTTCAATCCGCGCCGCTTAAGCGACGCTCGCCGCCGTCATTCACCTTGCTTTGGCGATGTAGCGGCCCATCGCCGCTGCATCGCCTCCACAAGATGGCGCCACAGAAATTCAGCAGCGGGAGAAAGGCGCCGGCCAACGCGCCGTATTGCCTGGCTGCTGAATTCGCGTGCGATCGGATGCTCCAGTTCAAGTGCAACCAGACGCCCCGCTTCGAGATATTGCCGCGCCGCGTCCGTCGACATGAATGCCACGCCCAGTCCCGCTGCAGCAATGGCCTGGGCAGCCGAGAAAAGATCGCAGCGGTACGACAGCGTCAGGTTGAGCCGCTCTGCACGAATGATGGCGTCAAGGTATTGCTGCGCGCCAAAACGCTCGGGCATGAAGATCAGCCGCTGATCGCGCAACTGCTCAAAGCGAATGCGCCGCTCACCCGCCAACGCATGCCGCGGACTGACGAGCGCACAGAATTGCGCCGCCCGGAAGGTTCGGGAACGTATGGCGGGATCGCTGCCGCCGCCCGCGCACAAGCCAAGATCGACGTCGTCGTTGCGCACCATCGCGATGATTTCAGATGTCGCGCCACTACGCAGTTCCACCACGATGTCAGGAAACTGCAAGCTGAAACCCTCCAGCACAGTGGCCAGCAGGTTCTCGACGAATCCCTCGCCCACGCCAATCCCCAGCCGTCCGCGCCGCAGGCTTCTGAAATCTTCCAGTTGTGCCAGCATGTCCGCGTCGCGACGGCAACTCTCGCGGAAATGTTCGACAAGGCTTAGCCCGATCTCGGTCAGCACCGCGCGCCTGCCGCGCCGCTCCAGCAGCACCACGCCGTGATCGCGTTCGAGTGCGCCACTTGCCGGCTGATCACGGAGCCGTTGATGGCTAGCGCGTCAGCGGCAGCACGCACGCCTCCGTGCAGGTCGATTTCGTGCAAATATCGCAGGCTCCGGGCGCTAAGCAGATTCTCCCGGGCAGGCGTATTGTCTTTGGCCATATCGTTGTCTGTTGACATGCAGGTCAACATTATCGGCCAGGGAACGTCATTGATTAGCAGATTTTGAAGCAGAATACTCGCCCATCAGATTTCTTACAGAGAGACACCCACGACCATGGAAAACACCCAGGCTTTTTGCTCGCTAGACGACACCACGGATCTCCGCGATGAACTAAGCGCGATCCGTCATCGGCTACATCAAAATCCGGAGCTTGCGTACAGGGAGTTTCAAACCTCCGACCTCGTTGCGCATAACCTGGAAAGCTGGGGTTACAAGGTGACGCGCGGCCTGGGCGGAACCGGCATGGTCGCGTCGCTCACGGCAGGTACGGGCAAGCGCGCCGTAGCCGTGCGCGCCGACATGGACGCGTTGCCGATTCCTGAAGAAACCGGCTTGCCATACGCCAGCCGCAACGCGGGCCTGATGCACGCCTGCGGTCACGACGGTCACACCACCATGGTCCTGGGCGCCGCGCGCCACCTCGCCCGCACGCGTGCATTCAACGGCACCGTTCATCTCGTGTTCCAGCCTGCCGAAGAGATCGGCGCGGACAGCGGCGCCATGCGAATGATTGCCGACGGCCTGTTCGAGCGTTTCCCCTGCGAGGCAATCTTCGGCCTGCACAATCATCCCGGCTATCCCACGGGCACGTTCATGTTCCGCAGCGGTCCCTTCATGGCGGCATCGGATACGGTCAACATCACCATTCACGGCCGCGGTGGCCACGCGGCGCGCCCGCATCTTGCCGTGGACCCGGTCGTGATCGGCGCGGGTCTGGTGACCGCGCTGCAAACGGTGGTCGCGCGCAGTATCGACCCCATGCAAACGGCCGTGGTCACGGTCGGCGCATTCAACGCGGGGTATGCTGCCAACGTGATTCCCGAATCGGCGCGCTTGCAGATCAGCGTCCGCTCGTTCGACCCCGCTGTGCGCAAGCTGCTCGAAGCACGTATCCGCGCGCTGACGGAGGCTCAGGCGAGCGCGTATGGCGCACGCGCGGAGATTGAATACGTGCCGGGTTATCCGGTCGTGATCAACAGCCAGGCCGAAACGGAACTGGCGTTGCAAGTGGCGCGCGAACTGGTAGGTGACGACCGCGTTGTCGATAACTTCGGCCCGATCGCAGGCAGTGAAGATTTCGCTTATTACCTGCAGAAGAAGCCGGGATGTTTCCTGCGCCTGGGCAACGGCGAAGGCGCGCCGATGCTGCATAACGCGTCCTACGACTTCAACGACGACAACCTCACCGTCGGCGCCGCCTACTGGACCCGCCTGGTCGAGCGTTTCCTCGCGCAGCAGGTCGCAGTAGGCTTCAAGCCGGTGAATCAATAGCAGTTCGGTAGCCATTAAAGTTTGCACATTGCGCGATGCCTCGGCATCGCGCTTAGCCGTGCGCAAGACCCAAGCATTCACGGGACTTCCATGTCAGTCATTACAGCCCAGCCCGCTAAAGCCGTTTCGCAAAGCAAGATCGTGATTGCCGCGATCATCGGCAATCTGCTCGAGTTTTTCGACTTCACCGTCTATAGCTTTTTCGCGCTTACGATCGCCAAGCTTTTCTTCCCGGCGCACGATCCGGTTATCTCCACGCTGCTCGCGCTGTCCGCGTTTGCGATTGGCTTTGTCGCGCGTCCGGTCGGCGGCTTCGTGCTGGGTCACTATGCGGACAAACGTGGCCGGCGTGCCGCGCTGACCCTGACCATTTTCCTGATGGCGATCGGCTCGGCCATGATCGGCCTGGCGCCGACTTATGCAAGCATTGGCCTTGCCGCACCGGCCTTGATCATCTTCGCTCGCCTGCTGCAAGGCTTCGCGCAGGGCGGCGAATTCGGCGCCGCCACCGCGACGCTGCTCGAGACGGGTTCGGCTAAGGGCCGCGGTTTTCGGGCTAGCTGGCAGCTGGCGAGTCAAGGCGCCGCCGCGCTGATGGGCTCGGGTATTGCTGCATTGCTGACTTACCAGTTAAGCGGTGAACAACTGCTTGACTGGGGATGGCGCGTGCCGTTCCTGATCGGCACGCTCATCATGCCGGTTGGCGTGTATCTGCGCCGGCACATTGTGGAAGAGCCGCCGAAGCAGGCCAGGGCTGCCGGGTCCAGCCTGGAGCCGGGTCTCGTGCGCAAGTGGTTCCTGACGGTCTTCGCCATCATGGGCATGACGGTGGCGACCTATGTACTCATGTACTACATCCCGACCTATTCAATCCAGTACCTGAAGATGCCGGCCAAGCTTTCCATGCTCGTGTCGATCTTCGCGGCGATCGTTTCGCTGACACTGTGTCCGATCTGGGGCGCGTTATCCGACAAGATGCAACGCCGCAAGCCACTGATCCTGGTGGGGCGCATTGCGCTGATCGTGCTGCTTTATCCGGCGTTCTGGCTGATGAACCAGTTCCCCTCGTTGCCGGTCATGGTGGCGTTGATCGTGCTGCTGATGCTGTTCTACACAATGGGTTCCGCACCCGCCTATGCACTCATGCCGGAGAACTTTCCGAAGCACGCGCGTGCGGGTTATCTGGCGAGTGCGTATGCGGTGGCGGTGTCGGTGTTTGGCGGCTCGGCGCAACTGGTGGTTGCCTGGCTTATCAAGGTCACCGGCAATACGATGGCCCCCGCGTGGTACATGATCGTATGCGTGATCATTTCGCTGATCGCCGTTTCCATGCTCGATGAAACCGGTGGGCGCGACCTGACCTGATGTTCGGGAAATAGCAGCAGGGGCGACCAAACCTGCATGAAACGCGATGGGTCTATAAGGCTGGGCGCTCAGGCGCCCAGCCCTTTTTTTTCGCTTTGAGCGAACGCTTCCGCGAGACGGCCCGCGGCGCAGCTTGCACCATTTCAACAACGGGTCTCAAGCCCGCTTTACAATATCGGCGCCAGACCCGCCCGGATCGTGGGCATCAACCCCGCCGTGCCGGCCAGGGGCTCGCGCCATAGAACAATGGAACGTTAGTTCGAGGCCGGTGCGGGCGCGGACGCCGCAGGCTTATGTTTGCGCGATCCTGCGTGCCTCTTGCCTTGCTCATTCCGGAACAGCGGGTCAGCAATCTTCTTCTGCTCGTCGGACAGCGTGGCGTAAAGGGCGCTGAACGACGCGGCCAGCTTCTGCATGTTATCGGCATGCAACTGGGCCAACTCGGCGTAGGACTTCATGGCGTCGTCCGCACTGTCCGAGGGCAGCTTGTGCGCCCGATCACGGAAAGCCTGGTCGGTCTTGGCCGCGTTGTCGCGCATGGTTTGCGCAAAGGCATCCCATTGCGGCGCTTGCTGACTCGTGATTTTCATTTCAGCGTGCAGATCGTTGATTCGCTTCTCCACAAAATCCGCATGCTTTTGCGCACGGCTGACGGGCGCTGACGCAGCCGCAGAAGGCGCGGCGGTTGAATCGCTTGCCGCCGAGGCCTGTGCCCATGCGGAAGTCGTGAAGCAGGCAAGCGCCAGCAATGCAGGCGCAACAGCAATACGAGGAGAGAGTTTCATGTTGGGAGTTTTAATTGAGTTGTTGGATTCGCGACGTTTTATCAGGGCGCGTCAGGGTCGTGCCGCCGGCTAGTGAGCTATCAGCAGGGTTGCCAGCGTCAATAGCCCGGAGGATAACTATTCGGGTAATAAGCTACGCCGGGCGGGGGCGGGGGTGGCGGTGCCGAATACACGACAGGAGGGGGTGCCTGTGTCGCGGCCCCCGCAATAGCTGCGCCCGCAACAACACCCAGCAGCGCGCCGACAAGCAGGCCACCGCCTCCTCCGCCCCCGCCGCCGCCTCGATAACCCCCATGGTTATAGCCTTGACCGCCATAGTATCCACCGTGGCCGCCGCGATCGTCACGGTGTTGCGCTTGCGCCGGCAGCACGGACGCTGCAGCGGCGACCGCGATAGCGACCATGCCCAACCGGCGATATATCGAACTTCGGGAATGCTGCGTCATTACGCTCGTCTCCTTTCAAGAGGTGAAGTATCTGCATCGACAACCGCGGCAAAATTACCGATGAAGGACGATGAGGGGCGACGCAACCAGCTTAGCCCCCATTACTTACAGTTCCGTCGCACAGAACTGTCTGCGACCCTCGTGCGTCTGATAACCCGCGGTTCAAAAAAGTTTCCAGAGTAAAGGCAATCGACTGATCAATTCCTTTTAACTTGCAGGCGAAATAAAAATCCTGGCCTGAACCGCGGCGCGTTATTCCATTTCTAATTCAATAGTGAATCAATCATCCACGGCCACGCGACGATGGAATGAACCCGTTGGTGATCCAG
>NZ_FCOK02000078.1 GCF_001544555.2 Caballeronia udeis
TGCCACTGGTCCAGCTCCGTTTGCAGCCGGTCGCGTTCGGCGAGCAGCGCGCGGTTCTTCGGCGCGAGGTCGTGGACAAGGGCGTCGAAACCTTTCCAGAACGCTTCGCTCTCAATGCCGATGCCCGACAGCGCTTCATCATCGACGTACTGGCTGAGCTCGGCTGCAACCTGTAATCCGTTTCGCTTGATCATCTGACTCATGGGTAACTCCAGCTCTGTTTGTATTCGGTGCAATTGCGCGTAGCCGCATGCGGTGTATTCGACATTCGATATAACCACCATGTTAACGCTTCTTTATCGATCCGATCCGATCTGGCCGCGTCGCGGTGCCGCGTGAAAAGACAAACGCCCCCGGAATGTCTATATTTGTCGTCCTGTACACCCGGACAACCCAACGCCCGATCAGGCGAGCCGTCGCCTTGTATCGCCGAGCACGCTCTTCCAGAGTCTTAAAGTCTGAACGTTCAAAAGGATATCCATGACCGACTTGTCCGCTTTCCCCATCACGGCAAAATGGCCTGCGCAGCATCCCGACCGGATTCAGCTCTATTCGCTGCCGACGCCCAACGGCGTGAAGGTCTCGATCATGCTGGAGGAGACCGGGCTGCCGTACGAGCCGCATCTGGTGAGCTTCGAGACCAACGACCAGATGTCGCCGGCGTTTTTATCGCTGAACCCGAACAACAAGATTCCGGCGATCATCGATCCCAATGGCCCGGGCGGCAAGCCGCTCGCGCTCTTCGAATCGGGCGCCATCCTGATCTATCTCGCCGACAAAACCGGCCAGTTCATCCCGCAAGATGCAGCGGGCCGCTACGAGACCATCCAGTGGGTGATGTTCCAGATGGGCGGTATTGGCCCGATGTTCGGCCAGGTTGGTTTCTTTCACCGATTCGCCGGCAAGGAGTACGAAGACAAGCGCCCTCGCGACCGCTATGTCGCCGAGTCGAAGCGTCTGTTGGGCGTGGTCGAGCAGCGGCTGGCCGAGCGCAAGTGGATCATGGGCAACGACTACACGATCGCCGACATAGTGAGTTTTCCGTGGATCCGCAACCTGATCGGGTTCTATGACGCGGGCGGGCTGGTGGGCATCGAGAATTTCCCGAATGTCAGGCGTGCACTCGATGCGTTCGTCGCCAGGCCGGCGGTGGTGAGAGGGCTGGATATTCCGAAGCGGGGATGAGGGTGAGGTAGGTGTTTTTGCGACAAAGGCAGCCGCGCGCTGCCTTTGTTTATTCAAGCATTGGTTAATAACATTTCGCGGCGCGCTCGTCACTTGATTTTCAAGGATCGAGGTTCTGGATTGCAGGGTATTTCGGTTGAGTTTCTATAAATATAGATATAAAGATGCTTACTTTTATTAGTCCGTTTTAACTGCAACAATCGCTCGTTTCCTGTGTGTCCACAAAATAATAAATCCCTTGACGCTTTCCCTGCGTGCGCCAACAATCACTCCCAGAGCATCTCAAAAAACCGGTTCTTAATCGGAACGCCTCTCGTATTTCATAATCGTGACGGAAACTGAAACTCGCCTTCGAAAGACGGAAGAGCTCCGGAGCTTCCTCTTCCGGACCATTATCATGGTTCCTGTATTAACCATCATGTTCGTTGCCATTTATGGCTTCAGCGTGTGGTTCTATCAAATGCTGATCGGCGGTCCGCCTCACTGACTAACACTAACGCGCGGATTAATTCGTTTCATGTAATTGAAAGCGGCAGGAGCCGACTCATGTCTGCACGTCTGAAAAATGCATTCGTTGAATTCGTTTCAATTCCCGAAGCACATATCGCGGGAATCGTCGTGCATGCGAGTCAATCGAATCTTGAAAATATCAAGCAGGCAATTTCACTTCTGCCGGGTTCAGAGATTCACATGACAAGTCCCGAGGGAAAAATAATCGTGACGCTGGAGGCGCGCCGCTCAGTTGACATTGTCCATCAACTGAATGCCATTCACGCGCTTCCAGGCGTTTATTCAGCATCACTCGTTTATCAGCATCACGAGGATATCGAAGCGCTCGACCAGGAGATTCGCGATGAGCCTGACGCGTCGAAGCTTTATTAAACAGACGGCAGCGGCTACCGCTGCGTCGGCGGCCGGTGTCGTTTTGCCCGTTATCGCCGCTGGCGCGAACAAGGCCGCTGTCGCGATAGCGGAAGCTGACGTCACCTGGTCGAAAGCGCCATGCCGCTTCTGCGGGACAGGATGCGGCGCAACCGTGGGCGTGAAAGCGGGCAGGGTCGTGGCGACGCAGGGCGACCCGCTGGCCGAAGTGAACCGCGGCCTGAATTGCGTGAAGGGTTATTTCCTCTCGAAGATCATGTACGGCGAGGACCGTCTCACCACGCCGCTGCTGCGCATGAAGGACGGCAAGTACGCGAAGGACGGTGAGTTCACCCCGGTTTCGTGGGACCAGGCCTTCAGCACGATGGCCGAACAATTCAAGCGAGTGCTGAAAGAGAAGGGGCCGACCGCGGTCGGCATGTTCGGCTCGGGCCAGTGGACAGTGTTCGAAGGCTACGCGGCCGTGAAGCTCATGAAGGGCAGGGTTTCGCACCAACAATCTCGATCCGAACGCGCGGCATTGCATGGCGTCGGCGGTGACGGGTTTCATGCGCACCTTCGGCATGGACGAACCCATGGGCTGCTACGACGACATCGAGCAAGCCGACGCCTTCGTGCTCTGGGGATCGAACATGTCGGAGATGCATCCGATCCTGTGGACCCGCGTGACGGACCGCAAGCTGAGCGTCCCGAAGACGACGGTGGCGGTGCTGTCCACGTTCGAGCATCGCAGCTTTGATCTCGCCGACTATCGGGTGATCTTCACGCCGCAGTCCGACCTCGCGATCATGAACTACATCGCGAACGTGATCATCAAGACGAATCGCGTGAACAAGGACTTTGTTGCGAAGCACGTGACGTTCAACGAAGGCAACGCGGATATTGGTTACGGGCTCCGCCCTGATCATCCGTTGCAGAAAGCCGCCAAGAACGCGGGCGATCCGAATGGTTCGAAGCCGATGGATTTCGACGCGTTCGCGCATTTCGTCTCGAAGTACGACGCGGATTATGTGACGAAGCTTTCGGGCGTGCCGAAGGCAAAGCTCGACCAGCTTGCGGAGCTTTATGCCAATCCGGACATCAAGGTGATGTCGTTCTGGACCATGGGTTTCAACCAGCACACGCGCGGCACGTGGGCGAACAACATGATCTATAACCTGCATCTGCTGACCGGCAAGATCGCCACGCCGGGCAACAGTCCGTTCTCGCTGACCGGGCAACCGTCGGCGTGCGGCACGGCGCGGGAAGTGGGGACATTTTCGCATCGGCTGCCGGCGGACATGGTGGTCACGAACCCCGAGCACAGGGCGCACGCAGAACAGATCTGGCGGCTGCCGGCGGGCACGATTCCCGAGAAGCCCGGCTATCACGCGGTGATGCAGAACCGCATGCTGAAGGATGGCAAGCTGAACGCGTATTGGGTGATGTGCAACAACAACGTCCAGGCAGGCGCGAACCTGAATGAAGAAACGCTGCCGGGATATCGGAACCCTGAGAACTTCATTGTGGTGTCGGATGTGTATCCGACCGCCACGGCGGTATCCGCCGACCTGATCCTGCCCGCGGCGATGTGGGTCGAGAAGGAAGGTGCGTACGGCAACGCCGAGCGCCGGACGCAGTTCTGGCACCAGCTGGTGGAAGCGCCCACCGGCGCGCGCTCCGACCTATGGCAATTGATGGAGTTCTCGAAGCACTTCAAGGTCGAGGAAGTCTGGCCGCCCGAGTTGATTGCGAAAAGCCCGGGGTTGAAGGGCAAGACGCTATTCGATGTGCTCTATCGCAACGGACAAGTCGACAAATTTCCAAATAAAGATAGCAATCCGAATTACCAGAATGATGAGTCTAAGGCCTTTGGTTTTTATGTGCAGAAGGGGCTTTTCGAGGAATACGCGACCTTCGGCCGTGGTCATGGTCACGATCTTGCCCCGTTCGACGCTTATCACGAAGCGCGCGGTTTGCGTTGGCCGGTAGTCGACGGCAAGGAGACACGCTGGCGCTACAAGGAGGGATCGGATCCCTACGTAAAGGCGGGTACCGGTTATCAGTTCTACGGCAACAAGGACGGCCGAGCGGTGATTTTCGCGCTGCCGTACGAACCGCCGGCCGAAGCACCGGACAAGGATTTTCCGTTCTGGCTCGCAACAGGACGTGTGCTTGAGCACTGGCATTCCGGGTCAATGACCCGGCGTGTGCCGGAGTTGTATCGGGCGTTCCCGAACGCCGTCTGTTTCATGCATCCGGATGACGCAAAAACGCTCGGCCTGCGCCGTGGCGATGAAATCAAGGTGATGTCGCGGCGCAGTTTTATCCGCACGCGGGTCGAAACACGCGGTCGTGACAAACCGCCGCGCGGCCTCGTGTTCGTCCCGTGGTTCGACGCAAGTCAGTTGATCAACAAGGTGACGCTCGACGCCACCGACCCGATCTCGCTGCAGACCGACTACAAGAAGTGTGCCGTCAAGATTGTCAGAGTCTGAGGAGGCGGCCATGCGAGCGTGGACCGTGGTGGTTGCAGCAAGTCTTTGTGTTTTTTCCCATGCGGCGTCGACGCAACCGGTGATTCCCGCCGAGCCGTTTCACGACGCCATGCGCGGCACCACGCCGATCGATGAAGAGGCGAAACCGCCGCTGATTGCACCTATCGAAAACAAGGATGTCATCCGTGGCCGCGCTTATGCACAGCAGCCGCCGACGATCCCGCACAAGATCGACGGCTATCAACTCGACAAGAACGCCAACCGCTGCCTTGCGTGCCATGCGAGGAGCCGCGCGGCCGAGAGTGGAGCCGTGCCCATCGGCGTGTCGCACTACCTCACGCGAGACAACGCCACGCTCGGAAGCCTCTCGCCACGGCGCTATTTCTGCACGCAGTGTCATGTCCCGCAAGCCGATGCGAAGCCGCTTGTCGGCAACACGTTCAAGGATGCGGAAGATGTGCGCGTTGCGCCCGGGCCTGCTGGGCCGAACGCGGCCGGGAAGAAATAGGAGCGTGCGATGTTCGGCCTGATAAAGCGCTACTGGCAGACGATCAACCGCCCGAGCACCTACTACAGCCTGGGCTTCCTGACGCTCGGCGGTTTTATCGCGGGCGTGGTGTTCTGGGGAGCGTTCAACACGGCGCTGGAAGTGACCAGCACGGAAGCGTTTTGCACCAGTTGCCATGAGATGCACGACAACACCTTCGCCGAACTGAAGAGCACGATCCACTACAGCAACCGTAGCGGCGTGCGTGCCATTTGCTCGGATTGCCATGTGCCGCACAACTGGACGGACAAGATTGCGAGAAAGATGCAGGCGTCGAAGGAAGTGTGGGCGAAGGTGTTCGGCTCGGTCGACACGCGCGAGAAGTTCCACGACAAACGGCTCGAACTCGCCGAACACGAGTGGCGCCGCCTGAAAGCGAACAATTCGCTCGAGTGCCGCAATTGCCACTCTTTCGAGTCCATGGACTTCACGCGCCAGAGCCCGCGTGCGCAGAACGCGCACCAGCGCTTTCTAGCTACGGGCGAGAAGACGTGTATTGATTGCCACAAGGATATTGCACACGAATTGCCAAACATGACTCAGGCAATGCGGGATCAACAGTTGCGCGAAGCGCGTTCAAATTGAGAGGTCTATCGATGAATCAGAACTCGTTTGTTCCGTCGGAACGCTCGCCGGCAAGCTCTGGCGACGCACTTCTATCCGTTGACAAGCTGGCCTTCGACCGCGCCGGACAGATGCTCTTCAAAGACATCGCGTTCGACGTCGGGGCCGGTCAGGTGCTGCAGATCCATGGCCCTAACGGCAGCGGCAAGACCACGCTGCTGCGCGTGCTCGCAGGGCTGTTGCAACCAAGCGCGGGCACGGTGCGATGGCGTGGCAAGGACGCCCACGCCCGTCCCGACGTGTGGCGGCAATCGCTTGCGTATCTCGGGCATCTGAACGGTATTAGCGACGACCTGACCGCCGCAGAGAACCTCAGTTTCAGTTCGGTGCTCGGCGAGGTTGCCGAAGAGCGTGTGGAGGTCGAGGAGGAAGCGCTCAAGAGCGTGGGGCTCGATCGCTACCGGCATGCGATCGTGCGTGGCCTGTCGCAGGGGCAAAAGCGCCGGCTCGCCATCTCGCGGCTGCTGCTGGAACACAAGCCGCTGTGGTTGCTTGACGAACCCGCCGCCGCACTCGACGCGGAGTCCTCCGGCGTGCTCGAGCGCTGTATCGCGGGACATATCGAACGCGGCGGAATCGTCTTGATGACTACGCACAAGCTCATTGCCACCGCGCCTTCCGCCACACGCAATCTTTACTTCGAACCGAGCGGCCGATGTTCCGACTGACGGCCGGCATCTTCCAGCGCGAACTGGCCCTGACGTGGCGGCGACGCACCGCCGCGCTCGTCTGCCTGCTGTTTTTCGTGATCGCAGCGAGCCTGTTTCCGCTTGCGGTCGGGGCGGACCCGGCGCTGCTACGGGCAATCGCGCCGGGCGTGTTGTGGGTGACCGCGCTGTTCGCAGCGATGCTTTCGCTCGGGCGTTTATTCGGCCCTGATTTCGCCGATGGCGCGCTGGACCAGATGCTGCTTTCGCCGCGCTCGCTGCTAACCATCGTCATGGCGAAGATCGGTGCTCACTGGCTCACGAGCGGTTTCGCACTGGTGCTGCTTGCACCTGTCCTGGCGCTTCAATACGGCGTTTCCTTCGATGCCGTCTGCCGCCTGACGGCCGCATTATTGCTGGGGACACCTGTTCTTAGTCTCATCGGCTCAATGGGCGCAGCGCTGACGCTCGGTGTACGAGGCGGCGGCATGCTGCTCGCGGTATTGGTGCTTCCGCTCGAAACGCCGGTGCTGATTTTCGGCGCCAACGCCGCTGATCCATCACGTGCGGGCGTCTGGTCAGAGGCCAATTTTTCATTGCTTGGTGCGAGCTTGCTGGCGGCGCTCACACTGTGTCCGCTCGCGACGGCCGCGGCGTTACGTATCTCCACCGAATGAATCGGCGCAATGAGGACACATCGATCATGGGCTCATCTATCGCGCTGACCGGCTGGTTGCGCTATGCATCGCCGAGACCGTTTTATCGCCTGGCTGGGAAAATGATTCCCGGCTTCGCGATTGCCGCGTTGTTACTCGTGATGCCGGGCATCCAGATTGCGCTGTTCGTCGCACCCACTGACGCTGTGCAGGGTGACGTATATCGCATCATGTTCTTGCATGTGCCGGCGGCCTGGATGTCGATGCTGCTGTACGTCGTGATGGCGGTCTATGCGGCACTAGGCCTGATCCTCAACGCACGTCTCTCCGCAATGATGGCTCGGGCGATCGCTCCGACCGGCGCGCTCTTCACGGTCCTCGCGCTGGCAACGGGCGCGTTGTGGGGCCGCCCGACATGGGGCGCATGGTGGGTCTGGGACGCCCGGCTCACGTCTGAACTGATCCTTCTGTTCCTGTACCTGGGCTTTATTTCGCTGCATGGCGCCATCGACGACATCCGCCGTGCCGATCGCGCATGCGCCGTGCTGGCGATCGTTGGCGTAGTCAACGTGCCCGTGATCTATTTCTCGGTGCAGTGGTGGTACACGCTGCATCAGGGTGCATCGCTTTCGTTCGGCAGCGGGGTATCAATGGACAGCACGATGCTCGCCGGCCTCGTCGTGATGACGCTGGCGTTCTGGTGTTACGCGATTGCGATGGCGCTTGTGCGGGTGCGGCGGATTATCGATGAACGAGGGGCAGCGTGATGAACATCATGAACAGCTTGACCGGTGGTGACGGCGATCTCTGGTACCTGTGGGTTGCGTTTGATATCACTTTCCTCGTGCTTGCCATCGAGATTGCGATCACCGTTGGTTCGAACAGACGGCAGCGCAGGCGCGGGCATGAGGGCCAGTCGCGCCCGCGCGGCAGCACATTGACGGAGAAACCGTGAAGGGGCGCACGCGGCGCGCGTGCGGCGTCGCCGCCGGGCTTGTGGCGCTCGGCGGCGCAGCGGCGCTCGTGTTGAACGCGTTCAACGCTAACGTGATGTTTTTCGTCACGCCTACGCAGCTCGTCTCGGGGAACATGAAACACGCAGCACGACTGCGCGTAGGCGGTCTGGTTGCGCGCGGTTCGGTAGAACGCGATGCCGGCGGGCTGACCGTGCGTTTCATGATCACCGATACGGCACGCGAGATCCCGGTGCTGTATCGCGGCGTGCTGCCTGACCTGTTTCGCGAAGGCAAGGGGGTGGTGGCGCAGGGCAGGTTGTTGCCGGACGGTGTGTTCCTGGCGGATCAGGTGCTCGCCAAACACGACGAGAACTACATGCCGCCGGATGCCGCCGAAGCCATCAAACGCACGCGTTCCACGCTGCGGGTGTCCGACAGCGTACGCACTCCTGCGGGAGTCGCCCGATGATCCCCGAACTCGGCCAGTTCGCGTTGATCGTCGCGCTGCTGCTCGCGGTCACGACCGGCGTGTTGCCGCTTGTCGGTGCTGCTCGAGGGATTACCGGCTGGATGCGAAGCGCCTGGCCGCTTGCAAGAGCCCAATGCGGGTTCGTCACGATGGCATTCGCCTGTCTGGCGGTTTCGTTCATGGGCAACGATTTCTCGGTGGTGTATGTCGCCTCGAACTCCAATTCGATGCTGCCGCTCATCTACCGCTTGGCGGCCGTCTGGGGTGGTCATGAAGGTTCACTGCTGCTCTGGATCGTGCTGCTGACGTGGTGGATGATGGCGGTATCCGTATTCAGCAAACAGCTTCCCATGCCAATGGTCGCGCGCGTGCTCGGCGTGATGAGCTGGATCAACGTGGGTTTCCTGCTGTTCCTGCTCTGGACTTCCAATCCGTTCACGCGCCTCTTGCCGCCTGCCATGGACGGCCGCGATCTCAACCCGTTGTTGCAAGACCCGGGCATGGTGTCGCATCCACCCATTCTTTACATGGGGTATGTCGGCTTCGCCGTAGCGTTTTCGTTTGCCGTCTCGGCGTTGTTGTCAGGTGAGCTCGACGCCGCCTGGGCGCGTTGGTCACGCCCCTGGACCACGGCCGCGTGGACCTTCCTTACGCTTGGCATCATGCTCGGCAGCGGCTGGGCATATTACGAACTGGGTTGGGGCGGATGGTGGTTCTGGGACCCGGTGGAGAACGCGTCGTTCATGCCGTGGCTTGTCGGCACCGCGCTGATGCACTCGCTCGCCGTCACGGACAAACGCGGCAGTTTTCGCGCATGGACCGTGCTGCTTGCGATCTGCGCGTTTTCGTTGAGCCTGCTTGGCACGTTCCTCGTACGCTCGGGAGTCGTTACGTCGGTGCATGCATTCGCCAGCGATCCCACGCGCGGCATTTTCATCCTCGTGTTCCTGTCGATAGTGACCGGTGGCGCATTGACGCTGTTCGCATGGCGCGCACCGAAGATCGGACTGGGTCCGGGGTTCGCGCTGGTATCGCGTGAGTCGCTGCTGTTATCGAATAACGTGTTGTTGATGGTCGCAGCCGCTTCCGTGCTGCTCGGTACGCTGTATCCGCTCCTGCTCGACGTGCTCGGGCTCGGGAAAATTTCCGTGGGTGCGCCGTATTTCGACACGGTCTTCGTGCCGTTGATGACGCCCGCCGTGTTCCTGATGGGCATTGGACCGATCGCTCGATGGAAGTCCGCGCGCTTGCCTGACATCGCCGTGCGTTTGTGCTGGGCGGCGCTGGTCAGTGTGGCCTCGGCGGCCGTGTTGCCGTGGCTCACGGGCGAGTGGAAGCCACTGGTCGCGTTGGGCATGCTGCTGGCTGTGTGGTGCGCGGCGAGCATGCTCACTGCGGTGGCCGGACGTATAGGAGAGCAGCATGGACCTTGGATCATGCGATTCTTCCATGTGCCGCGCGGCTTCTACGGCATGCTGGTTGCGCACTTCGGCATCGGGATTTTTATCGCCGGGGTGACGCTGGTCAAAGGTTATGAAACCGCTGGCGACGCCAGGCTCGATACCGGGCAATCGATTGAAGCGGGCGGCTACAGCTTCCGCTTCGACGGCACGAAGGAGATCGCCGGTCCGAACTATCGCGCGTTGCGAGCGAACGTGATCGTGAGCCGCGAAGGACGCGTGGTTGCGTTGATGCACCCGGAGAAACGTTTCTTCCCTGTGCAGAAAACGACAATGACCGAAGCTGCCGTCAACCGGGGTCTGTTCCGCGATCTCTACGTCGCACTCGGCGACGCAGCTGAAAACAGCAACACCGCATGGACGGTGCGCGTGCAGATCAAGCCGTTCGTCGACTGGATCTGGGCCGGTTGCCTGTTGATGGCGTTTGGCGGCGTGTTGGCGGCGAGCGACCGTCGGTATCGGCTAGCCGTGCGAGAGAAGCGGGAGAAGCGGGAGAAGCGAGAGCTTGCGTCGAGCGCGGTTCGCGCAAGGGTTCGGACTCAAGCGGCGATTGCGGCGGCGAACGTAAAGGAGACGGGATCATGAAACGCTTCCTGCTCCCGCTGATTTTCTTCGCCGGCTTGAGCGTGGTGTTGGCGGCGTCGCTATCCAACGATCCAAGACGCCTGCCGTCGACGTTCATCGGCAAGCAGGCACCCGCGTTCGACCTGCCACGTCTCGATGCCGCCGACCGGCGGTTGTCGCCGGAAGCGTTGCGCGGCCAGGTGTGGGTGATGAACGTGTGGGCGTCGTGGTGCGAGTCGTGCCGTGATGAACATGCGGCGCTCGTGGCGCTCGCGCGCAGGAATATCGTGCCGATCTACGGACTCGACTACAAGGACAATCCCGACGCGGCGCAGCAATGGCTCAAGCAGGCGGGCGATCCGTATATCGCCACGATGGTGGATCACTCGGGGCAGACAGGTATCGACTATGGCGTGTATGGCGTGCCGGAAACGTTTATTGTCGACCGGCGTGGCGTGATCCGCTTCAAACGTTCGGGACCGCTGACGCAAGCCGCGCTCGATACCCAGATACTCCCGCTGGTACGCACGCTTCAGGGCGAGGGTAGCGATGAATAGGATCGTGGTCGGGTTGCTGGTCGTGCTGTGGTGCGTGTCGGTAAAGGGCGAGGGCAGCGCCAGTACGAGTGCGGGAATCATCGAGACTGCCAGCGGCAACCCTGAAGTCGCTGCGCGCATCCGCCGGCTCGAGTCGAGCTTTCGTTGCCTCGTGTGCCAGAACGAAACCATCGCGGATTCCACCGCCGATCTCGCCGCCGATCTGCGTATGAACATTCACGAGCAAGTGCAGCAGGGCGCAACCGATGCGCAGATTCGCGAGTACATGGTCACGCGTTATGGAGATTTCGTTCTTTACGATCCGCCGTTCAAGACGCTGACCTGGGTGCTGTGGCTCGGTCCATTTGTGCTCCTTGCGCTTGCCTTCGGCGTGCTCATCGGCATTGTTATCCACCGTAGGAATCTCACAGCGCCACCGCTCACCGACCTCCAGCGGCAACGCGCCCGACGTCTGCTTGGAACCCGGTCATGATCACCTTCTGGATCATTGCCGCCGTGATGTTGATCGCGGCTATCTTGTGCGCGATCGTGCCGTTAATGCAGGAGGAAAGTGCAACCGGTGCGCCTAAGGCCCGGGCGTTGACCGTGTCGCTGTATCGGCGGGAATTGGCGGAGGCCGCTGCCGATCTGCGTACCGGCGCGTTGTCGCAGGATCAGTATGCAAGCCTGCGTGGCGATATCGAACAGCGCGTGCTTGGCGACACCTCCGCTACGCCGTCGCGCGCTCGCCGGTCCACGCCGAGCGCAGTTGCACGCGCTGTAACCTGTGCGTTGCTGATCGCATTTTTCCCGAGCGTTGCGTGTCTGCTGTATCTGAAGCTGGGGCAACCGGCTGCGCTCAAGCTGGACGACTCGATAGGCGTCTCGCACGACATGTCGTCGTTCTCGGTGGAGATGATGGTGTCGCGGCTTGCGTTTCGTTTGCGTGATCATGCGCCAGATTCCCGCGATGCCGCCGGCTGGGCCACGCTCGCGCGCTCCTATTCGGTGCTCGAGCGGCCGGCGGACGCGGTCGCGGCCTACGCGAAGGCGGTCGCGCTCGAGCCGCGTGATGCGCCGCTGCGGGCCGATTTTGCCGATGCTATCGGCAGCGCGAACGACGGCCGTCTCGAGGGACGTGCGGAGGAGGAAATCGCCGCGGCACTCGCCATCGATCCCGCTGATCCTAAAGCGCTTGCGTTGGCGGCATCGGCGGCGTTCCAGGCGCGGAGCTACTCCGGCGCGATCGGCTATTGGCACCGGCTGCTCGCGACGCTCAAGACCGATTCGCCGATGGCCGTCCAGGTGCGCAAGAATATCGACGAGGCGGTGAGCTTGAGTGCGGTCACCGTGGACATTCGAATGGCCGATGACGCGCACGTCGCCTCCGACGCGGCAGTGATTGTGGAGGCTCGTACAGAGGACGTCCCGGCTACGACGAACTCAACGAACACGTTGCTCGCCGAACGCCGGTTGGCTGCGGGCGCACTTCCCACGACAATTGTTCTCGATGATTCGCTTGCGATCAATGCAAGCGACACGCTGTCGGCGCATCAGCAGGTTGAGGTGGAGGCACGAATCGCTTCGACAGCCGGAGGGCCCGATCTGAGCGGACGAAGCGACGCCCGGGGATTGGAGAATCGGCGCGCCAGCGTGGTGATCGCGGCGTCATCGCCATAGGCGCGTGATCTCGTGACATGGCCCGGCGCCTCAGCGCCGCCAATTTCGGGCGCGCTGCAAAAAACTTGTTAAGCTCCGCATTCGATCACTTTAACGCCCGGCATGTTCGAGTTCGAAGAGCTATTGCTGATTGCCTACAAGAAGGAGCGCACGATGAGCCGGCGGTTGTCGAAGCTCACCTCGCTCTCTGCCCACGCCGCTTTGACCCGGACACTGGAAAAAGCCGCCGGCGCGCAGACGCTCGCGGAGCTTGTGAGCGCGCGACATCGGGAAAGGGCCGCAACAGAACACGCGCGAGGCCACCGTGAGCAAGCGCGGGCGGCCGCGCGCGAGGCCGGAAAGGTGCGACCCGCCATTCGCGATGCCGCGGCATGGCACGCGTGGTTCGACGGTTCGGCGCATCCGAATCCCGGCAAGATTGGCATTGGCGGTGTGCTGGAGAGCCCGGACGGCGACGTTGTGAAGATCAGTACGCTGGCCGGCCATGGCGACAGCTGCGAGGCGGAATATCTTGCGCTGATCGCGGTGCTCGAAGCGGCCGTGTCCCGCAGGCCGGCGCCGGCCAGACTGGTGATCCACGGCGACAGTCAGGTCGTGATTGAAGACGTGCTTCGGGACGAAGCCAGCAGCGCGCCCGCGCTAAGTTCATACGCCACGCAGGCACGCAGTCTGATCGCGCAACTCGCCGATGTTCGCCTGCAGTGGATTCCGCGCGCCCGCAACGCAGCCGCCGACGCGCTGTCGCAGCACGCCATTCGCGGCGGCGCCCATGCAGATCCTCAGGACAGGTCGCGTACGTCTACCACGGGCGAGTCGCCGAACGTATCGCCCAACGCGTAGTCGAGTACTTTTCGTGCAGCGTCGGCCGGTGTAGAAAGCTGGCCGTTGCGTTTGAGGTCATCGAATTTTTCCCGCAACGGGAAATGCTCGAGACCCGTGCCGCGAATCTCGGCTTGCATGTCCGTATCGACAACACCTGGCGCGACGCTGGACACTCGCAACGCCCGGTTGTTATCCAGCGCGACTGCGCGGGCATGATGATCGAGCGCCGCCTTGGTCGCGCAATAGATGCTCCAGCCAGGGTACGGGTTACGCGCCGCGCCGCTCGAGATATGTACGATCCGTCGGTCGGAAGCCGTCGGGCTTGCGGCTGCCACTGCCGCTGCCAACATCAACGGCGCTGCCACGTTCAGGCTCACCGCGCGCCCGATCGCGCTCACATTCTGCCCTTCAATTCCGCCCACCGGCTGCAGCATGCCGGCGTTGTTGATCAGCAGCACGGTATGCGCACCATCGATAAACCGGGCGAGCGTTTCAGTTTCGAGCCATCCGCCGAGCGCAGCGGGATTTGCGAGATCGAGTTCGACTTCCTGCAGCAGGGGCGAGGCGGGTGTGTTGCTGCCGGTACGCGACACCCCGAGCACCGCAATGCCGCGTGACTGCATGAGGTGGGCGAGCGCCGCACCGAGGCCGCGTGTATGACCGGTGAGAATCGCCTTGATCGTGTTCATGTCCATGCAACCTGAAGGTTAATTGAGGACATAAAGTTACCACGAGTTTCAGAAAGGCTGACGACGAGGACGATTTCAACAAATAGATCGTTATGCGAAATAATATAAAGAATGCATAAAACAAAAATCGATCCAATCAGAATGAGAGTTGACGCGAATCAAACAATAGCGTCGTAAAAGCGCTCCGGCGCATCGTTCAATTTCCAGTTCCCGCTTTAGTGTCAAAAAACTGAACGCTGTATGTGCAAGCCTTTGTCACACATTTTCAGGCGGTGCTGTGATAATCGCGACTCTACATGTATCGGACTCCTGTATTAATGAATCTCCCGCATTGTTTTTCCCCTTGTCAGCTGTCGGGCTTTGATGCAGCGAGCGTTTCACCTTATCGGACATACCCATGACACCACATCCGTCCGGCACGTCTCAGACGCGCTCGTTCACGACCGTTTTCCTGATCGAGATGTGGGAGCGTTTCGGCTATTACGGCATGGCCGCGTTGCTCGTTCTGTTCATGATCGACAAGCTCGGTTTCGCCGATTCCCACGCGAACCTAACATGGGGCGCGTTCACCGCGCTCGTGTTCTCCGCGCCGGCAATCGGCGGATGGATCGGCGACAAGGTGCTGGGTGCGCGCCGCACGATGATCTTCGGCGCGTGTGTTCTGGCATCGGGTTATCTGATGCTCTCCATTCCGTTCGATTCATTGGGCTACCTGTATGCGGCGCTTGGGGTGATCGTGGTCGGCAACGGCCTCTTCAAGGCGAACGCGGCGAATCTCGTGCGGCGCATTTACGAGGGCGACGACGCACGCCTCGACAGCGCGTTCACCATCTACTACATGTCGGTCAATATCGGCTCGACCATTTCAATGCTCGCAACGCCGTGGATCAAGGATCACTGGGGCTGGCACACAGCCTTTGCCGTATGTTTCGCCGGAATGGTGCTCGGGCTGGTCAATTTCATGCTGATGCGCAGGACGGTCGGGCGCATTGGTTCGGCCCCTGACGATGAACCCATGAACTGGGGGTACTTTGGTGCGGTCGTGGCGGGGGCGGTGGCCCTGGGCCTTGCGACGGTATTCGTGCTGCAGAACGAGCGCGTGGCGGCAATCTGCGTGTACGGAGCGGGTCTCGTCGTACTTGCCATCTTCGGCTGGATGCTGCTGAAAAGTGATCGAAGCGAACGCGCCGGCCTGCTTGCCGCGTTAATCCTTACGTTGCAGGTCATCTTGTTCTTCATCTTTTATCAGCAGATGTCCACGTCACTGACCTTGTTCGCGCTGCGCAACGTGAATGCGTCATTCACGTTCTTCAACGTGACCCTGTTCTCATGGAGCGCGGCGCAATTCCAGGCGTTGAATCCGCTCTGGATCATGCTGCTGAGTCCCTTTCTCGCGATCGCGTATGCGAGGCTCGCGAATAGCGGCCACGACATTCCCATTGCGGTGAAGTACGCACTGGGTTTCATGGTGGTCGCGCTGGGCTTTTTTGTGTTCGCTTTCAGCGGCCGTTATGCGGTTGATGGCCGCGTGTCTTCGTGGTTCATGGTCGGAGGCTACGGGCTATATTCGCTCGGCGAACTGCTGGTGTCCGGACTCGGCCTCGCGGTGATCGCCCACTACGTGCCCGCACGCATGAGCGGTTTCATGATGGGAGCGTATTACGTCGCGACGGGGGTGTCGCAATACCTGGGCAGTGTGGTCGCCAACTTCGCGCGCATGCCGTCGAACGATCTCGATTCGCTGCAATCCCTGCCGCTTTATACCAAGCTCTTTTTTGGGCTCGGCTGGCTTGCGGCAGGCGGGGCAGCAGTGGCAATCATCCTGCTGCCGTTGTTGAATCGCCTGTCACGAGAACATAGGCGTTGTGTGGACGCGGTACGGTCTGGCACTGATCCGTTCGCTCCGGCGAAGCCGGCATCGCTGCAATGACGTCAACGCACTCACACTCATCATCAATATTCTTCGATTCGGTTTGACCTGACATACCCTTAGCGCTATAATCTTTTTCGCGGGGTGGAGCAGTCTGGCAGCTCGTCGGGCTCATAACCCGAAGGTCGTAGGTTCAAATCCTACCCCCGCAACCAGAGATTCAACGCATAAAGCCCGGTCTATCCGGGCTTTATGCGTTTACGGCTGCGAATGGCGCGAAGACGCTTTGATAAGCAGTCGTGCAGCGCGCATGGAAGCATCATGCATGCGTCGAGCGGACGTATGAATTTATGTGGTTGAATTTATGTGGTTGAATTTATGCGGCTGAATTCATTGTGCGGCTGAATTTACTCAGTTGAATTCATCGAGTTGAATTCAAGCAAGGCAAGCGCAAAAAGCCCGCACGATATGAATCATGCAGGCTTTCGAATTCTGGATGTGTGGGCGCAGTCGATTCAGTTCGCTGCACCTTGAATTGATCGGCTAATCGAGCCGCAAATCAACCGCCGGGCTGGGGCGCAAGGGCTGGTACTGAGAGTCCGGCCTGTATCCGGGACGGTTCCAACACGCCCCCGGCTTATTCGGCGCTTCGATCGAACCGGGTCGACCTGCAAGCCGCCGTTCAGACGTACAACACCATCAATAGAATTTCTTGGGCAACTGCGCGCGACGGATCTGCTTGCGCAGGCGAGCAACAGCAGCAGCTTTCTTGCGCTTGCGCTCGGTGGTCGGCTTTTCATAAGCCATACGCGACTTCAGTTCCTGAATCAGGCCGGTACGTTCGACGGTGCGACGGAAACGGCGCATGGCGACGTCGAAAGGCTCGTTCTCTTTCAACAATACTTTAGTCATTGATATCTCAGTTGGTCTGGCCCTGCCAGAAAATTGGGCAAAACACAATTGTACACTTTTTGGAGCCTTAATTACAGGCTGGTGAACAATGGGACGCACTTCGCCGCTCGGGAATGCCATCGTATGTCTTTGATAAAAGACAACAATCCCGGATTACCCGGGTGGCGGCTTACGGTTATCGGCTGTTTGCGCAAAGGTGCACCGAGCCCAATTCGAAACGTCAAAAGCCCCGGCCGCGACCCGGTTTTGTGTCGGTGGAATTTGGAATTTCGAGGAAATCCACTTGATCGACAATCAGGTCGGACGTGGGAAGTGCCACGCACGGAAGAATCCAGCCGTCGGCTTTTTCGTCCGCACTCAGACCCGGCCAGTCGATCCGATACTGCACCGTGCCATCGACCAGGCGGCACAGGCACGCGCGGCACGTGCCGTTGCGGCACGAACTCGACAAGCGCAGCCGGTCAAGCGCGGCGGCTTCGAGGATCGTGGTCTGCCCGGTCGACGCGAAGCTGCGCCCCGACGGCAGCAGCGTGATCGTGAAAGACGGTGGATGGTCGGCGGTGCTCATGATGCTCACTCAGGGCGTTTTGGCAATGGCCGCACGGCCGTGGGTCAGGTCACGGATAATGTCAGCCGCCTGATCGCGCACGGCAAGCGGCATCCGGATTGACAGGCGGACGGTCATGCCGTAGCCGGGTTCATCGAGTGCATGGCCTTCCTGTTCAACCCAGCGCCGCACCCGCGCTTCGTCGGCGTAATCCACTTCCACTTCCAGCAGGCCGAGCGGCACGCGTTCGATGCGTTCGGCCAGTTGCATCGCGGTTGCAATGGCGTCGGTGTAAGCGCGCACCAGACCGCCCGCGCCGAGTTTGATACCGCCGTAGTAGCGCACGACGGCAGCCAGCACGCCGTCCACTTCATGGTGGCGCAGCACCTCCAGGATCGGCCGGCCGGCGGTGCCGGAAGGCTCGCCATCGTCCGACATGCCGGATTCGCCGCCCGCCAGCAGCGCCCAGCAGACATGCGTGGCACCGGGGTGCAGGGCGCGCAGCGTATCGAGTTCGAGCATTGCAGCGGCGCGATCGGCGACGGGTATTGCCAGTGCGATAAAACGGCTTTTGCGAATGTCGATTTCGGCACTGACGGCGGCAGCGAGGGTGTAAGTGGGCAACTAAAGCTCAGACTGTAAGAGAGGCGACCGGAAGGTCGTGATGCAATGGTATGGCCAAAGGACGCTGCGGCCGCGAACTATCCCGAGATGATCCGCGAGCGCCTGATAGCGTGCCTCATTTCTGCGGAATCAACGCCTTGTCTTCGCCGAGCGACCGTTGCATGAGCACCGTGTCCACCCATTGGCCGTGTTTGTAGCCCACCTTGCGCAGCACGCCGACATGCTCGAATCCAAGGCGTGCATGCAGCGCGATCGACCCGGCATTGCCGCTGTTGCCAATCACCGCCACGAGTTCGCGCCACGGTCCCGCATCGCAACGTTCGATCAGCGCCGTCAGCAGTGCGAGACCGAGACCGCGGCCGCCGAAGCCATCGGCTATGTACACCGAATCCTCGATCGTGTGCCGATACGCCGACCTCGGCCGATACGCGGTCGCATACGTGTAACCCACCACCACGCCATCCATTTCAGCCACGAGGTAAGGCAGGCCTGCACCGGTGATTGAAGCGTGCCGGCGACGCATTTCGTCGGCGTCCGGTGGCATTTCCTCGAAGGTCGCCAGCGCATGCTGCACGTAGTGGGCGTAAATGCGGGTGATCGTATCGAAATCGGCGGCTTTCGCGTCGCGGATTGTGAGAGCGCTGGCTTCGTTCAATGCCATTGAGTGCCTCCATGGTTTTGGCGTTGATCGGACGACGATCGGACGATGAGCGGATGATGAGAAAGGTCATCATCCGCAGGTTCGATTTTCTCACGAGTATCGGACTCATCCGCCATTTGCCAGACGTCTGCGCATTCGCGCGGGAAAAGCATCGAGCCGGCGTGCGCCAGCCCACCAAAGCAGGCAATTCCCGGGCCGCGAAGCATTGAAGCCCGGTGCACCCCGCCGCTAAACTGAGTCGTTTGCCGGGGCGACGCCACATCGATCCGGAACTAACCCCGGACCCAGGCAAGGCAAGATGTAAAACAGGGATACGGTTGTCAGCCATGTGGACACGATTGACGGCACGAACAACCGGACCACGAACTAACGGCGCGAGCAACCCAGCCTTGACGAAACCGCGCACGACGCAGCAGATGTCATCAGGTGCCTCATTCAAAACTATTATGCAGCGCGTATCCGGCGCAAAGGCGTCGCGAAATGAAATGCCCACGATGATCACGTTCAGACACAGCGGGCGCGTAGCGTTCCTGGCGGGCATCGTGCTGATCGCCGCTTTGCTGCCGGGGGTATTGTGCGTGCTGTTTGCGCCGGGCGTGGACGAACGTGTCGCCACAGCCCGGGAAGCCGCCGCGCTCGAGAGCTATGTCGTGCACATGGTCGACACCGGTGCAATCCGCTTGATCGGCAACACGTCGGTGCCCGCAACGTCCAGGCTGTTTGTCCAGTTTCCGGTACCCGGATTCGCCGCCATGGCGATGCTCCCGAACCCCAACACGGCCCGTCGCGGCTACGAATCAGCGAAGGCGGCAAGCGCGGCAAACGTCGTGAACACGTCGGACGCGACCTTCGGCGAACGCCTGCGCGCGTTGCCCTGGACCTGGCTGCTGGCGGGCGTGGCGGGCGGCCTGGCGCTCTCCGCGTGGCTGGGCCTGTTGATGGTGCGCCGTCTCTCGCCGGTCGGCCAGCTTAGCGACGCCGTGCGCAGGCATCAGTTCATCGTCGCGTATCAGCCGATTGTCGACCTTGCCACGCGCCGCTGTATTGGCGCTGAAGCGCTTGTCCGCTGGAAGCACCAGAACCGGATCGTGCGCCCCGATCACTTCATTCCGCTCGCGGAGCATCGCGGCCTGATCCAGGCCATCACGGACCAGGTATTCGACACTATCCTGCTCGAACTCGGCGAGTTCCTGCAGCAGTACAGCGAGCTCTACGTGTCGATCAACCTGAGCGCGCCGGACCTGACTTCGCGGCGGTTCCTGGAGCGGCTGACGCCGGCGCTTGCGGCCGCGAACATTGCGCCGCAGCAGATCCGGATCGAGGCGACCGAGCGCTGTTTTCTCGACGCCGACGCCGCCAAGGAAGTGATCCAGGCGTTCCGCGACGCGGGCCATCCGGTGTATATCGACGACTTCGGGACGGGTTATTCGAGCCTTTCGCACCTGCAGAATTTCCACGTGGACGCGTTGAAGATCGACAAGTCTTTCGTCGATACCGTTGGCCAGGACGCGGCGTCCAGCAGCGTGGCGTCACACATTATCGACATGGCGTTGACGCTGCAAGTCCAGGTGGTGGCCGAAGGGATCGAGCGGGAGGAACAGGCGTGTTACCTGCGCACGCGCGGCGCCCAATTCGGGCAAGGCTGGCTCTTTTCCGCGCCACTGACAGCGCCGGATTTTATTCGCTATGTAGGGCGTGGTCTCGCGACGGTGTAGGCTTGGCTCATTTTCCACCTCAGGGCAATGACCATGACCACCAGGATGACCGACCCGGTCGCGACCGCGTTTCTCAAGGACGTGCGCCATCCGCTGCTGGCGCTGCACCGTAGCATTCTCGACGAATTGCGCACCCGTCACGAAGCCGAATTCGGCGCGGTGTCGCCCGGAGAGTTCCTGCAGATCGTGATCAACGGCAGCGCTTATAAATGGCTTGGCCCGCTGTCCACGCTGATCGCGGCGCTCGACGACGTACTCGACTCCATCGACGACAAAGACGCCACGCCCGACGCCCGTGTAGACATGGCGCACGCGGTCACGGCCATGTTCGGTGCGAAGGGCCGCAACGCCGCTTTCGACGCCCAATTCCTGCCGATGCTGCAAACCAGTCCCGAGGTTGCGATAGCCAATGGCGGCGTGGCGCAGCAAGTGCGGGCCGTGATGCCCACGCCCGTGCCCGCCGCAAAGGACTGAGCATTGACCATTGGTTCGGCGGCCGGGCGAGGGCGTTTGTCCCTATGCCTGCCCGCCGGCAGCTTTCGGTAGAATCCGCAGCCATGATCGACAGAGGGCCGGGTTTCAGACCGGCCAGACCCACTTTCCGGGGAGAACGCGTTGGACTCATCCGCACAAAATGCTGCATCGGCCGCCGCGCAGAACGCCGCGGTCAAACTCGTCGCACGCGATATCCACAAGCGCTTCGGCGAGAACGAGGTGCTCAAGGGCGTCTCGCTAGCAGCCAACGCCGGCGATGTGATCAGCATCATCGGGTCAAGCGGCTCGGGCAAAAGTACTTTCCTGCGCTGCATCAACTTCCTGGAACGGCCGAACGCCGGCGAGATCATCGTCGACGGCGAGCCGGTGCGCACGAAAACCGATCGCATGGGCAATCTCGAAGTCGCGGACCACAAGCAGTTGCAGCGCGTGCGCACGAAGCTCGCGATGGTGTTCCAGCACTTCAATTTGTGGGCGCACATGACGTCGATTGAAAACGTCATGGAAGCGCCCATGCACGTGCTGGGGTTGTCGAAGAAGGAGGCGAGCGAACGCGCCCGCGAATGCCTGGAGAAGGTCGGGCTGGCGCCGAAGGTGGAGAAGCAATATCCGTCACATCTGTCCGGCGGGCAGCAGCAGCGGGTCGCCATTGCCCGGGCGCTTGCCATGCATCCCGACGTGATGCTCTTCGATGAACCCACCTCCGCGCTCGATCCCGAGCTGGTGGGAGAAGTGCTGAAAGTGATGCAGAAGCTGGCCGAAGAAGGCCGCACGATGATCGTCGTGACGCACGAGATGGGCTTTGCGCGCAATGTATCGAATCATGTGATGTTTCTGCATCAGGGCCGCACCGAAGAAGAGGGCGCGCCGGCTGACGTCCTGAGCACGCCCAATAGCGAGCGGCTGCGGCAATTCCTGTCCGGTAGTCTCAAGTAAGGCTGGACTCATCAGCGCGGGCTCCGGCATGGCTGCGAGACCCTGGCGGAGCGATCCCGTGCAATATGCAGCGGCAGGCCGGACGCCGGTGTCTTGCGACTGACTTACAAACGTAAATGCCCTGGAATACCATGAAACCTTGTCGCGTTCCCGCAAGACGCGGCGCCCGCGCGCGCCTACCATCTGATAACGATGTGTAAGTCTGGAACATAAGCTGGAACATAAGCTGACTACCCGAACAGGCAAAGGAGCGATTCATGACGGATCTCAAGGTAACGCGCGGTACGTTCGACGAAGTGATGGTGCCTCTTTTCTCCCCGGCGAATTTCGTGCCGGATCGCGGACTCGGTTCGCGCGTGTGGGATACGGAAGGCCGTGACTATGTCGATTTCGCCGGCGGTATCGCGGTGACGGCGCTGGGTCATGCGCATCCCGAACTGCTGAAAGTGCTCCACGATCAAGGCCAGAAGCTCTGGCATATCGGCAACGGCTATACCAACGAGCCCGTGCTGCGGCTTGCAACTCGCTTGACCAATCTCACCTTCGCCGACCGCGCGTTCTTCGCGAATTCCGGCGCCGAAGCGAACGAAGCCGCGCTGAAACTCGCGCGCCGTTACGCTATCGACAACACCGGTCCGCAGAAAGTCGAAATCATTTCGTTCACGCAGTCGTTCCACGGCCGGACGCTGTTCACCGTCAGCGTGGGCGGCCAGCCGAAATATGCCGAAGGCTTCGGCCCGACGCCGCAAGGCATCACGCATCTTCCCTATAACGACCTGGCCGCCGCCCGTGCTGCAATTGGTCCGCAAACCTGCGCGGTGATTGTCGAGCCGGTGCAGGGCGAAGGCGGCGTGTTGCCCGCCGATCCCGCGTTCCTCCAGGGTCTGCGCGAAGCCTGCGACCAGCACGGCGCACTGCTGATTTTTGACGAGGTACAAACGGGCGTGGGCCGTACCGGCTCGTTCTACGCGTACATGGGCTACGGCGTGACGCCGGACATCCTCACGACCGCGAAGGCGCTTGGCAACGGCTTCCCGATCGGCGCGATGCTGACCACGGACAAGATCGCCGCGCATTTCAAGGTCGGCGTGCACGGCACGACATACGGCGGCAATCCGCTGGGCGCGGCTATTGCGGACAAGGTGGTTGAATTGATCAGCGACCCTGCCGTGCTCGAAGGCGTGCAGCAGCGCAGCGTTGCGATCAAGGCGCATCTGAAGCGAATCGATGAGCGTTTCTCCGTGTTCAAGGAGATTCGCGGCAAGGGTCTCCTGATCGGCGCCGAACTCGCCGATGCCTACAAGGACCGCGCGAAGGACGTGCTCAACGCCGCCGCGAAACACGGTGTGATCATGCTGATTGCGGGGCCAAACGTGCTGCGTTTCGCACCGTCCCTGATCATGCCGATGGCCGATCTCGACGAAGGTTTCGCGCGCATCGAAAAGGCTATCGCCGACGTGGCGCATTGAACGTGCGCACTTCGGCATCTTCTCTAAACCAACGGAACCGCCGATGTTAATCGTCCGCCCCGCAAGACTCGCCGATCTCGACGCGCTCGAACGGATGGCGAATGCCGCGCATCCGGTGCTGCATTCGCTGCCGCGTGACCGTCATGTGCTGGAAACGCGCGTTGCGCTCTCCGAAGACTCGTTTCGCGCGGAAGTCGAGTTTCCGGGCGAGGAGTTTTATCTGTTCGTGCTCGAGGAAACGGCGACGGGCGAGCTGCTTGGCACGTCGAGTATTGTCGCGTCGGCGGGATATTCCGAGCCGTTCTACGCGTTCCGCAATGACGCACTGATTCACGCGTCGCGTGAACTCAAGGTGAACCGCAAGATCCACGCGCTCACCATGTCGCATGAACTCACGGGCAAGAGCCGCCTGACGGGTTTCTACATTGACCCATCGGTGCGCGAAGCCACGCACGATGCTGCCGCGCATCTGCTCTCGCGTGCCCGCATGATGTACGTGGCCGCGAACCGCAAGCGTTTCTCCGACGACGTCTTCTCGCTGATGCTCGGCGTCACCGACGAAGCGGGTGTATCGCCGTTCTGGGAAGCGGTCGGGCGCAAGTTCTTCGGCCGCGACTTTGAGCAGGTCGAGCTGGAATCGGGCGGCCGGAGCCGTACGTTTATTGCAGAGGTGATGCCGAGTTATCCGCTCTACGTGCCGCTGTTGCCGCCTGAAGCGCAAAGAGTGCTGGGCGAGCCGGACGACGGTGCGTTGCTCGCGTATGACATCCACCTTGAAGAAGGTTTCGAGCCGGATCGTTTCGTCGATATCTTCGATGCCGGTCCGGTCCTGACCGTCGCGGTGGATCGCAGTGCGTCCGTGCTGGCGAACGAAGTTCGCGCCGTGCGGACCGCGCAGGATGACACGGGCACGTCGGGTACGCCGTACCTGATTGCAGCGGGCGGCGCGCACGCGTTTCGATGCGCTTTAGTCAATCTGCCTTCCTCGCGCGCGACCGGTGCACCGCTGTCCGCGGAACTCTGCAAGGTTTTAAGCGTGAAAGATTCCGATACGGTGCGTTGTGTGCCGCTTCATCAGGCTTCGGGAGAATTGCAATGATCGTTGTCCGCTGCGTGCAGCCTGGAGATGTCGACGCGCTCGTCGCGCTCGCGCACGAGACCGGACCGGGACTCACCACCTTCAAGCCGGATCGCGATGCGCTGACCGCGCGTGTTGAACGGGCACGACGCACCCTCGCCGATGAAGCTGAAGCGTTCGAAGCAGGGTATCTGTTCGCGATGGAAGACACCGCGACAGGCGATATTGCCGGTGTGTGCGGTATTGAAACCGAGGTCGGGCTGGAGCAGCCGTTTTATAACTATCGGGTTTCGACAGTCGTGCATGCCAGCCGGGATCTCGGCGTGTGGACCAAGATGTCGCTGCTCAACATCTCGCACGATCTGACAGGTTACGCGGAAGTCTGCTCGCTGTTCCTGAGCCCGCGATATCGCACGGCGGGCGTGGGCGGTTTGCTGTCACGTTCGCGCTTCATGTTTATCGCGCAATTCCGCGAGCGTTTCCCGGAACGCCTGTGTGCTGAACTGCGCGGTCACTTCGATGAAAGCGGCGCGTCGCCATTCTGGCAGGCGGTCGGATCGCACTTTTACCAGATCGATTTCAACGCCGCCGACTATCTCAGCTCGCACGGCAAGAAGTCGTTCCTCGCCGAGTTGATGCCGCGGTATCCGGTCTATCTCGCGATGCTGCCGGAAGACGCGCAAGCGGCGGTCGGGTTGACGCATCGCGACACCATGCCCGCGCGCAAGATGCTCGAAACTGAAGGTCTGCGCTACGAAAATCATGTCGATATCTTCGATGCCGGTCCCGTCCTCGAATGTCACGTAGCCGACCTGCGTACGGTGCGCGAGAGCGTGCTGGTGACGGTGCGCGTGGGTGAGCGTGCCGGGCACGGCGAGGCTCGCAGCCTGGTATCGAATACATCGCTTGACGACTTCCGCTGTGGCGCAACCTTCGGCGTGCCCGAAGACGGTTTCTTTCTGCTGACCCCGGAAGAAGCCGCGGCGCTGCGCGTACAAGCCGGTGATACGGTGCGTGTGCTGGCATCGCAACCACGCGCCAGGAACGCAAGTTAAGGATAACGAACATGACGAAGATTTCGACTCAATTGTTTATCGACGGAACGTGGAGCGAGGGCACCGGCGCACCGTTCGCATCGCGCAATCCGGGCAACGGCAACGTGGTGTGGGAAGGGGCGAGCGCAGCGGCTCAGGACGTTGACCAGGCCGTGCTGTCAGCGCGACGCGCGTTCGCTGCGTGGTCCGCGTTGACGCTCGACGAACGCATTGCGATCACGCGGCGTTTCGCGGCGCTGCTGACCGAGCACAAGGAAACGCTGGCTCACACTATTGGTCTCGAGACCGGCAAGCCGTTGTGGGAAGCGCGGACCGAAGTCGCGACAATGGCCGCCAAAGTCGACATCTCCGTCAAGTCATACCATGAACGCACCGGCGAGAAGCGCCAGGAAATGGCCGATGGCATAGCGGTACTTCGGCATCGTCCGCATGGCGTCGTGGCCGTGTTCGGGCCGTATAACTTCCCCGGACATTTGCCGAACGGGCATATTGTTCCGGCGTTGATCGCGGGTAATACGGTTGTGTTCAAGCCATCGGAATTCGCGCCGGCCGTGGCTGCGCTGACGGTGGATTTGTGGGCGCACGCCGGCTTGCCTGCCGGCGTGTTGAATCTCGTGCAAGGCGAGAAGGACACCGGCATTGCGCTAGCGAATCATCGGCAGATCGACGGTTTGTTCTTTACCGGCAGCTCGGATACCGGCACGTTGCTGCACCGGCAATTCGGCGGTCGTCCGGAGATCGTGCTCGCGCTTGAAATGGGCGGCAACAATCCGCTCGTCGTGGCTGAGGTCGCGGATATTGATGCCGCCGTGCATCACACGATCCAGTCGGCGTATTTGTCGGCAGGGCAGCGCTGCACGTGCGCCCGCCGGTTGTTCGTTCCGGATAACGCATTCGGCGAACAGTTCACCACGCGCTTGATCGACGTGACCTCGAAGATAAAAACCGGCGTCTTCGACGCCGACCCGCAACCGTTCATGGGCGCCGTGATCTCGGCGCGCGCCGCCGCGAAGCTGGTGCGGGCGCAGACGCAGTTGATCGAAGCGGGCGGCAAGCCCTTGCTTCAAATGACACAACGTTCGGCACACCTTGGGTTCGTTACGCCGGCGATCATCGACGTGACGAATGCACGCAACGTCCCCGACGAAGAACATTTCGGCCCGATGCTGCAACTCACGCGCTACAGCAGCTTTGACCAGGCGATAGAGCGCGCCAACGACACCGCGTTTGGTTTGTCCGCGGGCTTGCTGGCCGACGACGAAGCCGCGTGGACCCATTTCCAGCACACGATTCGCGCCGGCATTGTGAACTGGAACCGGCCGACGAACGGCGCGTCATCGGCGGCGCCGTTCGGTGGTATCGGACGCTCGGGCAACCAGCGGCCGAGCGCATTTTACGCAGCCGATTATTGCTCGTATCCTATGGCATCGGTCGAAAGCACCCAGTTGCACATGCCCGCGAGCGTCTCGCCCGGCCTTCAGTTCTGAGGAACCACGATGCAAGCATTCGAAGCGAACTTCGACGGGCTGGTCGGCCCGACGCATAACTACGCGGGGCTGTCGTTCGGCAATGTCGCGTCGCGCAACAACGAGAAGTCGGCCGCCAATCCGAAGGCCGCGGCGAAGCAGGGCCTGCGCAAGATGAAGCAGCTGGCCGACCTTGGATTCCACCAGGGCGTGCTGCCGCCGCTGGAGCGGCCCTCGCTCAAGTTGCTGCGCAGCCTTGGTTTCACCGGCGACGACGCTACGGTAGTCGAACGCGCTGCGCGAGAAGCGCCGGAATTGCTGGCTGCTGCGAGTTCCGCTTCGGCGATGTGGACCGCGAACGCAGCGACGGTTAGCCCATCGGCGGATACCAATGACAACCGCGTGCATTTCACACCGGCCAATCTCAGCACGAAGTTGCATCGTGCGATCGAGCATGAAGAAACGCGCCGTTCGCTCTCGGCCATTTTCTCCGACGAGAAGCATTTCAGGATTCATCACGCGCTGCCGGGTACGCCCGCACTGGGCGATGAAGGCGCGGCCAACCACACGCGTTTTTGCAATGAGTACGGCGAGAAGGGCGTGGAGTTTTTTGTCTATGGACGCAGCGAATACGGTCAGGGTTCGGCTGAACCGAAGCGCTTTCCAGCACGTCAGACGCTGGAAGCAAGCCGCGCGGTTGCGCGTCTTCATGGCCTTTCCGACGATGCCACTGTCTTCGCGCAACAGCTCCCCGACGTGATCGATGCAGGCGTGTTTCATAACGACGTGATTGCCGTGGGCAACCGTAACACGCTGTTTTGCCATCAACGCGCGTTCCTGGATCAGGCCAGCGTGTACGACCAGCTTCGCGCGAAACTTGAAACGCATGGCGGCGCGTTCACCGCTATCGAAGTGCCGGAAGACGAAGTCAGCGTAGCCGACGCTGTATCGTCGTATCTGTTCAACAGCCAGTTGTTGACACGGCCCGACGGCCGGCAGGTGCTGGTCGTGCCGCAGGAGTGCCGGGAGAACGCACGTGTCGCCAGGTACCTCGATTCGTTGCAGGCACGTAGCACGTCCATTGACGACGTCCTCGTCTTCGATCTTCGGGAAAGCATGAAGAACGGCGGCGGTCCCGCTTGCCTGCGCCTGCGCGTGGTGTTGAACGATGCGGAGCGCGTTGCCGTGAATCCGGGCGTGTGGATGAACGACACGTTGTTCGTGCAACTCGATGCCTGGATCGACACGCACTATCGCGACCGCATTGCACCCGGGGACCTCGCCGACCTGAAACTGCTCGATGAATCACGTGCGGCGCTTGACGCGTTGACCGGCATTCTGAAGCTGGGCGCCATCTATGACTTCCAGCGTTGAGCCGGCCATGTTCGCGAACTTTCTCGACTTTGTACTCGATGGAAAAAAGCCCGCGCTGACGGAAGGCCGGTTGCCGAGTGGCGTGAAGTGGACGTGGCTCGGCGATGGCATCGTTCGTTTTGAGCCTGAAGGTGCGGTGCTGCAAAGCGTGGTGGCATCGGCCGGGATTCACGGCGATGAAACCGCTCCGATCGAAATGCTGTCGATGCTTGTCGCAGATATCGCGAGCGGCAAGGCGGCGTTGAAGAGCCGCGTGCTGGTTATTTTTGGCAACATCGACGCAATGCGTGCGGCCAGCCGGTATCGCGATGACGATCTCAACCGGCTGTTCAACGGGCGCTATCTTCAACTCGCGGAGAGTCATGAATCGCCGCGTGCGGCGGAACTGGAGAACGTGACGCGGGCGTTTTTTGCCGATGCCGATGCCGATGCCGATACCGACTCGACTCACGCGAAGTGGCACATCGACATGCACACGGCCATCCGCCCGTCAGTGTTCGAGCAGTTTGCGTTGTTGCCGTACACGGGCGCGCCGCTGTCACGCGTGATGTTCGACTGGTTGCGGGACGCAGGGTTGTCGGCGGTGTTGCTGCACAAGGAGAAGTCGAACACGTTCACGCATTTCACGGCGGAGCAATCAGGCGCGCTCGCGTGCACGCTGGAGCTTGGCAAGGTGCGCGCGTTCGGGCACAACGATCTGTCCCGCTTCGTTGCGTCCGACGCTGCGTTACGGCGGCTGATCGCGGGGCTTGCGCCAGCAGCGCCGAACAATACGCTGAAGGTATTCACGGTCGTCGGACAAATCGATAAACAGAGCGAGCAGTTCAAGCTCCACGTAGCCGGTGATGTAGCGAACTTCACGCCGTTTGCGCGCGGCACCGTGCTCGCTGAGGATGGCGATTACAAGTATGAAGTGCTGCGCGACGAGGAGCGTATCGTGTTTCCGAACCCGACTGTGAAGCCGGGCTTGAGAGCAGGGCTCATGGTCATTGATACGACTGAGGAAACGTTCAACTCGCTATGAATTGCTTGGCTTGCCGGTAGGCTCCACGACCACCGTGCACGTTGTCCCCGCGGCCAGGACAACGTCCGCCGGAACCTCGTCGATATGAATCCGCACCGGCACGCGCTGCGCGAGCCGGACCCAGTTGAACGTGGGGTTTACATCGGCGAGCAGTTCGCGGCTTTGCGGATTATCGCGGTCATAGATACCGCGCGAAATACTCTGCACATGGCCCTTCAACACGCCGCCGCTCATCAGCTGCATCTCGGCCTTGTCGCCAATACGCACACGCGGCAGCTTCGTTTCCTCGAAATATCCGTAGACCCAGAATGAATGACTATCGACGATAGCGAGCTTTGCCGAGCCCGTCGTCGCATAGTCGCCGCGATGCACGTTCAGGTTCGTCACGTAGCCGTCCACCGGCGCAAACACCTTGGTGCGCGCCAGGTTGAGTTCGGCGGCGTCGAGCGCTGCCTGCGCCTGCTGCAAGTTCGCGGCGGCGCCGGATGCGGCCTGGCTGGCGTTATCGCGTGATTCCTTCGATACCACCTCATTGTCCAGATCGGCCCGGCGCGCGGCGTCGTCGCGACGCATGCGCAAATCCGCCTGGCGTGCGGCAACGGTGGCCTGCGCCTGTTCGACGGCAATCCTGTAATGCGACGGATCGATCTCCATCAGCAGATCGCCTTTGTGCACGAACTGGTTATCGGCGACCGGCATGGTCACGACCGCGCCCGAGACATCGGGCGCGACGTTGATGACGTCGGCGCGCACGCGGCCGTCGCGGGTCCACGGCTGGTCCATGTAATGCACCCACAGCACGCGTCCGATCAAGATGGCCGCGCAGAAGATGAGCGCGGTCATGAAGATGCCGAAAATTTTCCTGATGATCATGATGCGGTTTTAGTCCTTCAACAATATTCAGCGATACACCGCAAGCCCGAGCAGGCCGCAGCTACACACGAGCAGACACGCGCGAAAGAGCGACGGATGCCACACCACGCGATACAACCCCGTCAGTGCCAGCAGCCGGTCGATGAACCAGGTCAGCAAGCCACCCGCGATAAACAGCAGCAGGATCGTTGGAACATAGGCATCGAGAATGGCGATATCACGCGGCATGGGGCGCTCCTTGGGGCGGGAGTTCACTCTGGCCGAGATGGCCTAACGGCGATTGCGGATCAAGCAACGCCGTACGAATAAAATGCAGATGACTCGACATGCGTTGCAGGCGATGGCGTTCTTCGCAACGCTCGTGCACCGTATCGAGCTGCGCCCGCAGATCGTCGATAGCCAGCGTGGTCGCTGACAACGCCGCGTCGAAACGTCGAGGGGTGGGGCGATCGAAGAGACGTGCTACCTGGTGCAGCGCCTGCATGATGGACGCTCGCGTTGTCGTGTCTGCCGTTGTGCCAGAGCGGCTCAGCTCGGTGCGCAGATCAATCACCGCGTGACCTACTTCAAGCACCGCGAACAGCCAGCGCAATGCTTCGCGTTGCAGATCCTCCCGACCGGCCGCGAGCGCATCGATCTGCGAAAGCAGGTCGCGTGTACCGCTTTCGAAACGCATGGCAAGCCGGGTCAGGCTGCCCTTGCTCGCCGTTACCACTTGCCGCCGCAGTTCAAGCATCAGCAGACGGCGCAGCCAAGGCGCGTCGGTGGGCAGCAGCACCGCAAAGGCCATTGAACAGACAAGCATGGAAAGGACGAGCGCAATGGCGTCGTTGATAAAGCCTGACGGGTCGTACTGAATGACATTGTCGGGACCGGCGAGGAAGCAGAAGAAGATGCAGTAACCGACGCCAACGCCCGTCATGCCGGGCCGCGTGCTGATATAAACGCCAAGCATCAGGAACGGCAGGAGCGCAGCCGACAGCAGCAAAAAACCATCGATACGCGGATACAGCGCAAACACCACGATCATGCCCGCGAGAGTCGCGAGGGCGGTGCCTGCCGCCATCTGGAAGGCCATTTGCGTAGGACGCGGCGATGACGACGCAAGGGCAATCACCGCTGCCGCGTCGAGCACGGCCGTGCCGCCGCTAGGCCATGCCGACATGATCCAGAAGCCGCTCAGGACCAGGATCACGACGAACGCGCGCAGGCCGGAAATGCCGGCCGCCAGCAGGCTGGTCTTCGGGACATAACGCGTGATGCGGTGCTCGCGTTCGTGCGAGGGCACCGCCAGCGACGCATAAGTCAGCGTGTAGGCATGCAGGTCGTCCACGAAGCGATACAGCAGTTCCGCAGCGGTATCGAATTCGAGCAGGTCGATTGCCGGATCGAGCGCGCGCCGCGTTGCGCGGATACGCTTGGGCAGCGCGGCTTTGAATGTGTCGAGTTGCGCGGCGGCGTGGGCGGCATCGGCGGCTTTCTCCACCGGCGCGCCCGCTGCGCTCAGCAAGGGCGCGACTTCGCGGAAATACGGTTCCAGCGCGTCGACCGTCGTGGATGCGCCGTTGACGCGCAGCCGGTTCATCAACTGATGCAGGGCGTGAAAGCGCGTGGATACGCTCATGAACTCGCCGTTCAGCCGCGCGACCCGGCCGCTGCGCATGCGCGTGTCGGGATCTTCGAATACGGCCACGCTGCGTGCAGCCTCGAGCCCGACGACGTCCGCGACGAACGCCGCGTTGATGCGCTCGATCTGCGAGCGTTCGATACCCCCGCCCAACACGTTCGACACGTAATCCACGAACGCGGTGAAACGCCGCCGCACGGTGGCCCGGACCTGTGCGCCGGCAAGGCGTGGAAACACGAGCGCACCGACCGTACCCGAACACAGGATCCCTAACGATACCTCGGCTACGCGCGTCATCGCGGATAGAAAGGCGGCGTCCGCATGCTGCGCGGCCGGAATCCCAATGAGCGCGGCCGTATAACCCGACAGCACGAAACCGTACGAACGGAAGTTGCGGTTACGCGCCGCGCCCGCCGTGCAGATACCGACCCACAGCGCTGTCGCCGACAAGAACATAACCGGTTGCTGCGAGAACAGGCTGATCAGCGCGAGCATCACTACAAGGCCGACGAGCGTCCCGCAGAACCGGTAAAAGCTTTTCGCCAGCACCATGCCGCTTTGCGGCTGCATCACGATAAACACCGTCGTCATCGCGGTGCGGGGTTGCGGCAGGTCCAGACGCATCGCGATCCACAGCGCGAGGAACGCTGCCAGTATCGTCTTGAAGATGTAGACCCACGCGAGGCCGTCGGTAGCCGCCCAGTCTGCGAGCAGCGGATGAGGACGGTTCAGAGTGGAGGAGGGCGTCGACATGCTCACTCGCTCCGGTTGCCGGCCGACGCGTCTTTGTGCTCCGCGAACGGCCCGATATGTTTCGCGGGTTTCATCTGCGTGTCCGCGGGGCTGTCGGTGGAACTGTCGATGCCGCCACCCAGCGCCGCCGAGAACGTCGCATACACCGCGAGCCGTTCAGCACGAACCCGCGCCTCGCCGTCCTGAGCGCGCAGCAATTGCGTCTGTGCGACCAGCACGTTCAGGTAATCGGTCAAGCCGCGCTTATACCCCTCGTCAGCCAGCCGATAACTCTTCTGCGCAGCCGCGACCGAACGGCCCGACGCGTCGAGCTGGCGATCGAGCGACTGGAGCCGCACGACCTGATCGGCGACATCGCGCAACGCCGCAACGAGCGTTGCGTTGTAGTAATCGATAGCCTGGTCGTATTGCGCCGACGCCGCCCCAAGTTGCGAGCGCAGCCGGCCGCCTTCGAAAATGGGCAGTGTCAGCGCAGGTCCCGCAGTCCAGCCGCTGCCGTTGCCGCTAAGGAACGTCAGCAGCGCGCCGCCCGCGGACATTTGCGTAAGCGACGCCATCAAGTTGATGTTCGGATAGAACTGCGCCTTGGCGACATCGATACCGCGCGCCTGAGCCGCGACCGTCCAGCGTGCCGCCACCACATCCGGGCGACGTCCAATCAGTTCAGCAGGCAAGGCCGACGGCAAGCCAAGCGGCGTTGCCAGCGACAGCACGGGACGCGTGATCGAATCACCTGCTCCCGGCCCCGCGCCGGCAAGCGCCGCAAGCTGGTTGCGGGAGAGCGCGATGGCTTCCTCGTAGGTCTCCACCTGACGCTCGTAGTCCGGCAACGACGCTTCCGCCTGGGCGACTTCAAGCTGCGTGCCGATCCCGCCTTGCAGCCGCCGACGCGCCCGCGCCGCGATTTTCTGCTGCTGTTCGAGCGTGGATTGGGCGATGTCGCGCAACGCAAATCCCTGCGATAAACCAATGTACCCGCGCACCACGTTCGCTTCGAGTTCGAGTTGCGCGGCGCGGGCATCGGCGGCGCGGGCGTGAGTGGCGTCCAGCGCGCGTTTCGCCGCGTTGCCGTCGCGGCCCCAGAGGTCGAGGTTGTACGAAAGTTGGAGCGCGCCTGTGTTGTCCCAGGTGTTGACGTTGTTGAACGTGCCAGGGCCGTAGTAGCCGTTTTCCGGCCACTGCTGGCGATTGATCGCCAGCGATCCATCGACTTGAGGCGCGAGGGCAGCTTGCGCTACCCCGGCCATCGAACGGGCTTCGCGTACTCGCGCGGCGGCCAGCGCCAGCGTCGGATTCCCGGCCTGCGCACGTGCGACCCACGCATCGAGCTGCGGATCGTTGTAGGCGCGCCACCATGTGGACGCCGGCCAGGCAGCGTCGGCGTTAGCCGCGCGCAGCGTCGCGCCGGCATCGAGCGAAGACGCGTCCTTGAGAGTATCTTCGGGACCGACGTTTTTAGTGCTCGCGCAGCCTGCTATTGTTAAAATAAATGTAAGAACCATCGGAATGATGGTCTTTCTGATCGTGCGAACTAGCAAAATTATTTCTCAAAATGGTTTGAGACACAGACCAGAATTATATTTTTGCCCTGATTGGCGAGTAACCGGTAAAAATGCAAAGCATTGTTACCGGTTATGAGGTAATCACCGTTGCCCATAACGAAACAATGCGGCAACACTGCGGCATTACTCGAACGAGACTCAAGGCTCATGGATACGCTTCAAAACATGCGCGTGTTTTCGCGGGTTGTTGAAGCCGGCAGCTTCACCGCCGCGGCTCAGCACCTGAACACGACCACGGCCTATGCATCGCGCGCCGTCTCCGATCTCGAAGCACATTTGCGCACTCGCTTGCTCAACCGGACCACGCGCCGGATCGCGCTGACCGAGGCGGGCGAGCGCTATCTGCAGCGTTGCGAGCAAATCCTGGCGTACGTGGATCAGGCCGAAGCCGAAGCCGGTGACGCTCACGCGCGCCCGTCCGGCAAGCTCAAGATGCACACCATGGCGGGGATCGGCCAGCATTACATCGTGCCGATGATTTCGAGCTACCAGAGGCTGCATCCGTCGGTTCAGATCGACCTGACGCTTGCGCAGCGTGTGCCGGACCTGCTGGATGAAGGTTTTGACGTGTCCATGGTGCTTGGCACCGAACTGCCCGATTCAGGGCTGGTTTCCCAACGCCTGGGAACCGCCTTCAGCATTGCCTGCGCGTCGCCTGCTTATATTCAGGAGCACGGCGTGCCGCATGTCTTGTCGGATCTGGTGCGGCATACGTGCTTGCAACTCATAACGCCTGCGTTTCCTCCGAACAAATGGACCTTTGACGGCCCGAACGGGCAGGAAACCGTCACGCTTGGACCGGCGACCTTCACGGTGAATGTGGCTGAGGCCATGGCCGTGGCAATCAGCGAAGGCATGGGCGTGGGGATATTGCCCACGTCGTCAGCGTTGCCTGCATTGCGTGCAGGGACCTTGGTGCGCGTTTTGCCGCAGTACACCATGCAGATGCTCAATGTGTTTGCGCTGTATCCGTCGCGTCAGTACCTGGATGCGAAAATCCGGACATGGGTGGAGTATTTGCGGGCTGAGTTGCCTGCCGCACTCGCCGCCGATGAAAAATCACTGCAGGAATTTGTGGCGTCGTAAGCTTGTGAGCAGGAGAATGAGGATAAGCTGATAGCGTTTTCTGTCATTTGCCGCGACGCAACACTTGCTTACAGTTATTTCGGCCGCATGTTGATAGCTTGTAGTTTGCGCTTTAGCTTCACCGATTCACTTTTACCGATTTGACAATATCCGAGGAAGTTATGAATACGCCGCTGATGATCGCCATCTACGTACTGCTGGCTCTGATCGCCGTGCCCGCCACCCGCGAACTGCTGCGTACGGCCCGCGAGAATGCAAAACGCGCGCGCCTGATCCCGATCCGTATCGACGAGCGTAAAAACCGTCAATCGCGCGATTCGTCGGATCGTTGAGCAAAAAAAGACCGATTTATCGGTCTTTCTGTTTTTTGCAGTTGGCGCAGTGGGTTTTAACCCTGCGCCGGGTAAACCGCATCTGAACCGATTCTGAACCCCCTCCGGCGCCTGAGATTTCTTGGCCTGGAACGGGTGTTTTTACCCTTTTTACCCATAACGCTGATAGGCCGGTTGTTTGCGTCATGACCGGTTAGTGTTCTTTTCGGCAGTACGCTACCGCTGCGTACCCATACCGGAAACGCGTTTTAGAGATTCATTGCGCCTGGCCGCTCAGATCTCAACCACTTTGTCCCATTCGAACGACGGATTTTCAGGCGCACCCGTGCGCCGGTCGCGATACCCGCGCGGATTACAGATCACGCGCGTTCCCTCTGCAACGTAGTCGAACGCGGTATGCGTGTGGCCGTGAACCCACAGCGCAACCGGTGCACGCACGAGCGAGGGCAGATCGCTCACAAAACCCGCCGATGCCCGGTCCGTCGCAAACTTTTCAGCCAGACTTTGTCTGAGCGGCGCGTGATGGGTCACAACAATCGTCTTGCCGTCGAAGGGCTTTGCCAGCTCATCTTCCAGCCATGCCCGAGCCTGCTCATGCAGCGCCAGTGAGTCTCCGGGACTAAACGAGCGCGGTTCGTCTTCGGGCTCCGGCCATGCAACCTGGATCACGCCGCGGAAGTCGAGCATCACACGCTCGGCCGCTTCGATGGACTCGCGCATTGCCTCATCGCCAGCGCCGAACAGCGCGAAATCCGTCCACAAAGTAGTGCCGAGCACGCGCCATTTGCCGTAGCGGTCGGTGAGGGTGGTGTTGTTCAGGAAATGCACATTGGGCAAGCTGCGCGCGGCGTCCTGCATTGCGCTTTCGAGCGCACCGAATTCGCCGTCGTAATACTCGTGGTTGCCTGGCACATAAACAACGGGTACCTGCGAACCGAAGTTTTCAGCCGCCCAGCGCAGACCCTCCGCATGATTGTGGATGTCGCCCGCCAGCACGACGAGATCCGCCTCTGCGTAGGGAATGGCGAGCGGCTCGTCGTGTTCGAGATGCAGGTCGGACAGAACGCGAATCTTCACGGCACTTATCTCCTCAACGCTACTACGTACATTTACGACGACGCGTGCGACGCACCCGGTGCACGCATGTCCGGCAGGACCTTGGCCGGATTCATCAGGTTCTCGGGGTCGAATGCTGTCTTGAGTGCGCGCATGAGCCGTATTTCCACCGGTGACTTGTAGTGCATTGCTTCGTCCACCTTCAATTGCCCTAAGCCGTGCTCGGCGCTGATACTGCCGCGATGTGCGTGCGCGCTTTCGTAGACCAGCGCGTTGACCGGTGCCTGGAATTCCGCCAGGAAGCGTTCTGGATCTACGCCTTCCGGCGCCTGCACGTTGTAATGCAGATTGCCATCGCCAAGATGGCCGAAGGTCACCATGCGTACGCCTGGAATGGCCCGGGCCATGAGCGCGTCGGTTGCTTCGATGAAATGCCCGACGCGGGAAATGGGCACCGCGATATCGTGCTTGATATTGAGTCCTTCCACGGCCTGAGCGAGCGGGATATGTTCGCGCAGATTCCAGAACGCCCGCGACTGCGACAAGCTCTCCGCAACGACTGCATCCTCGACCAGTCCTTGCTCTATTGCATGTTCCATCAGCCGTTCGAACAACCCGCGGCCGTGCTCTTCGCTCTCGCTATCCGACAATTCGAGCAGCACGGTCTGGCCGTGTTTTTCGCTGAAGGGGTAACGCATCTGCGGGAAATGCGTGGTCACGAGATGAAGCGAAAAATCCGACATCAGTTCGAAGCCGGTCAGCAACGGCCCTGCGTAACGCTGTGCGGTAGCAAGGAAATCGAGCGCGGCCTGCGGTGAGGCGAGGGCCGCGAGCGCCGTCACGCGCGCGACCGGCGCCGGATGCAGTTTCATCACGGCGGCGGTGATGATGCCGAGCGTTCCTTCCGCTCCGATGTACAGGTCGCGCAGGTCGTAGCCGGTGTTGTCCTTGCGCAGCCCGCGCAAACCGTCCCAAATTTCACCTTGCGGAGTGACCACTTCCAGCCCGAGGCACAGTTCGCGCGTGTTGCCATATCGCAGAACGGCGGTACCGCCGGCGTTAGTTGAAAGATTGCCGCCGATCGTGCAACTGCCCTCGGCCGCGAGGCTGAGCGCAAAGAGCCGCTGTTCCTCTTCGGCGCGTGCCTGGATATCGGCGAGGATCACGCCGGCTTCCACCGTGATGGTGTTGTTGAGCGGATCGATGTCGCGAATCCGGTTCAGCCTGCGCAGGCTGATGACCACCTGCGTGCCGCTGGCGTCTGGCGTTGCCCCGCCGGAATGGCCCGTGTTGCCGCCCTGCGGCACGATAGGGACCCGATGTTCCCGGGCGAGTTGCACCATCTTCGCGACCTGTTCGGTAGTGCCGGGAAGCAGTACGGCGCATGTCTGGCCGTGATAGCGCTTGCGCCAGTCCGTGAGAAACGGCGCGGTGTCATGGGCGTCTGTCAGCACATGGGCGGCGCCGATCGCCTCGATGCAGGCTTCAACGAAGTAACGTGAACGGTCGGATGCGGTCATGAGTTTCAATGGCGGTGGCGTGGGCGACGGATGACACAGTATCGCGCAAGGTTGAACCGGGCGAACCCTGGCCTGATGGCATAGGTCTCGTTGACGCTGACTATTCCGTGCTACAAATGATTGCCGCCGGGCGTTGAGTCTGGCGCTGAAGTGGTCGCCGCTGCAGCGGCCTTCGCTCGCTTAGCGGCGCGTGCAGCGCGTTTGAACGGTGCGACAAAGCCAAGCGCGCAGACGAAGAACGCAAGGGCAAGCAGCGCTTCGAGCCAGCCAAGGCGCGCTGACAATCCGCCGTCGGTCATGCCGCGCACAATGCCTTCGGCAAAGTACAGCAGCACGAGCATTGATGCCCATTGCAGCGTGTACACGTTGCGACGGAACGTGCCGCGCAGCGAGAACAGCAGCGGGACGGCCTTGAGCGCAAGCGCGGAGCCGCCCGGGCGCAGCGGCGCGAGCCAAAGCTCCCACGCAAGCGACAACGCAATCAGCGCAATCAGGCTGAACAGTGCGCCTCGCGCAAAGCCCGCTTGCGTGCCGGCTGCTTCCATGACGGGGGTGGTGGTCATCAATCAGGCGCCGCGCTGAAGCGTGAGCGCCGTCTTGGCCAGACGTGCGCCGAGCGCCATGGCTAATGCTTTCTCATCGGCGGAGATGCCGATGTCGGCCGTTTCAGCACGCGCGAAATGGGACGCTCCATAAGGCGTGCCTCCGGTTTGCGTGGTGGTCAGCTTCGTCTCGGTGTACGGAATGCCTACGATCAGCATGCCGTGGTGAAGCAAGGGCAGCATCATGGAAAGCAGGGTGGTTTCCTGTCCGCCATGCAGGCTGCCCGTGGAGGTGAAGACGCTGGCGGGTTTGCCTGCCAGCGCGCCGGACAGCCATTGGGGCGAGGTGCCGTCGAGGAAGTATTTCAGCGGGGCCGCCATGTTGCCGAACCGCGTGGGCGACCCGAGCGCTAGCCCGGCGCATTCTTCCAGGTCGCGCACTTCGGCATAGGGCGGGCCGTCGGCGGGAATATCCGGCTGCGTGGCTTCGCAAACAGTGGATACAGGAGGCACGGTGCGCACGCGCGCCTGCATGCCGGGTACGCTGTCGACGCCTTGAGCAATCGCCTGGGCGAGTGCGCGGGTGGCGCCGTTGCGGCTGTAGTAGAGCACGAGAATGTCGTTCATGAGCCTTTTCGGTGAACGGGTATTATAAGGATCGGGTACGTGGGCGGGGGTTTTGGGGTGTATTTCGGCGTGCGTTCGGCATGCTTCAGCCCGCCATTCAAGCCGCGCCGCGGATCTGTTGCAGTGTTTCAAGGAGAGAGATTCTTGCTGAAGTTTCCCATCGATCTCGACACAGCGAAGCGGCTTGCCAGCTTCGTTGCACGTCGTACGGGCGAGGATCGCGTGCCTCAGGTGGCCGGCAGCCTGACATTTACCACCGTGCTGTCGCTCGTGCCGCTTGCGACGGTTGCGTTCGCGCTCTTCACGGCGTTTCCCATCTTCGCTTCGTTCCAGATGTCGTTACAGGATTTTCTGGCCGCGCACCTGATGCCCTCGCAGATCAACAGCCAGATATTCAAGTACCTGAACCAGTTTGCGTCGAAGGCGAAGGGGCTGACCACGGTCGGCATGATCATCTTGTTCGTCACGTCGGTGATGACCATGATGACGGTCGAATCCGCGTTCAACGTGATCTGGCGCGTGCGCAAATCGCGGCCGTTCGCTCAACGCGTCCTGGTGTATTGGGCCATCATCACGCTCGGTCCTATTCTGTTCGGCGTGAGCTTGTCGATCTCGTCGTACCTGTTTGCACAGTCCGTTGCATTTGCCGGCTCACATAATCTCCTGCCGCCGGTGGTCGAGTGGACGCTGGCCAGCGCATCGCTGCCGTTCACGGTGCTTGCGTTCTCGATGCTCTATGTGTTCCTGCCAAACTGCAAAGTCGAGTGGCGCGATGCACTGGTTGGCGGACTCGTCGCGGCTATCGCGTTCGAACTGGCGAAGCGCGGTTTCGGTTATTACGTGCGGCGTATTCCGACATACACCGCTGTGTACGGTGCATTTGCGGCGTTGCCCGTGTTCCTCTTATGGGTCTATTTGTGTTGGATGATCACGCTCATCGGCGCGATGCTCACGTCGGCGTTGCCGGCAATCCGGATCGGCCAGTTTCATCGAAACGATTTTCCGGGGAGCGATCTGCTCGATGCTCTCGAATTGCTCGCTCGACTTGCGGAGGCGCGTGAAGCCGGGTTGCCGGGTTACACCGGCCTCGAGCTTGCACGGATGCTGCGGTGTGACATGGATACCTCCATGCGCCTGGTTCGCAAGCTCGACTCTCTGGAATGGATTGCGAGGCTGGAGAATCTCAGGGTGCCGCGCTATGTGCTGATCGCCAATCCGCAACAGATCACAGTGTCGAGCCTCTTCGATTTGTTCGTGATCGAGCGCGAAGAGCTGGATTATCAGTTACGCCTCGATTCCTCGCACATTGACCGTGCCGCATTGATGAACGCGCTGAGCAACGAGAAACTCGAAGTCACGCTGGCTACGCTGCTGGCGGCGCGCGCGGCCTCTCGCCAGGAAGGTGCTCGCGCGGCGCAAGGGGTGACGTCCATGCCACATCAACCCGCCTGAAGCGCCTGGCGTCCCGAAGCGCGTTAAAGCGAAATCCTGCCGATGCAGATGTCCTTGAACATGACCCAGTCGCCCATCAGGCTGTAGAGCGGATGGCGAAAGGTCGCCGGGCGGTTTTTCTCGAAGAAGAAATGGCCGACCCAGGCGAAGCCGTAGCCGCAAATAACCGCAGCGGGAAGCCAGAGCCAGTCGCCGGTGGCGATAGCCATTGCAAGACAGCCAATTACGCCCAGCGAACCGATGAAGTGCAGCCGGCGTGACACCACGTTACGGTGCTCTTCGAGGTAGTAAGGATAGAACTCGGCGAAGCTCGCGAAGTGATCGGAATGCGTGGTTTGGGCCATGACAGTCTCCTTCGAGCAGGTTGCAGCATTGGCTCGGCAGCATTCATTCTCCGGCGATTGAGCCCGCTGTGCAACTGCGTTTACTTCTGATCCGGAAACAGCTGGACAGCCCCTCCCATCCGGCTAATAGCGGAGTGAGGAGAGGGCGGGTAAGCTTGGTTGATGAGCTTGGTTCATGTACCGCATGTACCGCAAAGCGATCCGTCACCTAAACCGGCCGCGTCGCGAAACTGAATAACGCGGCGAGGGTCGCATCGGGTTGCTCGCTCATCAGTGCATGCCCGGCGTCCAGCATGACTGTTTCGACAGAGACATCCGCTTGCTTCATCGCATCGGTCAGCGCGCGACTGGCGCGGGGCGGCGTCATGGCATCAAGGCGGCCCGTAATGATCTGTACCGGGCAACGTAGCGCCGCCGCCCGTTCAAGTCCGTCCGCATATGCGTTGCAGGCGCTGAAATCGGTATGGAAGAGATGGGGCTCGCCAAGTGCGGCCACGCGCTCCATCAGGCGCTGGTTGGCGCCATGCAGCCAGAAGCCCGGCGCGGGGCACGACGGCTTGGCGGCGATTGACGAGTGCGACCACTGGTTGACCATGTCGATGGCCTCGGGTTCGCGATTGAGCGCGGCATCGAGAAGGGCGTCGGAGACGGTCATCGGAAAGGCAGTGGCGAGCAGCGCAAGACGTGTGACGCGTAACGGATAGCGCGCGGCGCAATCGAGCGCTATCAGAGAGCCCATGCTATGGCCGATCAGCATGGCTTCCTTGACCTTGGCGGCATCCAGCACAGCGACAAGCCAGTCCGCGAGCGCTGCAATGCTTCGCCGCGCCGGGCCTGCGCTGCGGTTGTGACCGGGAAGGTCGACGGCAAGCACGTTCAGGCCGTGATGGGCAAAGTAGCGTGTCTGCAGAGCCCAGACACTGTGATCGTGCTTGGCTCCATGCACGAACACGGCTACCGGACGATCCGGCTCGAACGGGTGGCCGCCGGTGTAGGTGTAGGCTGAAGCGCCCTCGACTTCGAGCATCATGCGCGGCTCCCGTCGCTGCTGCGCGCAGCGCTTGACGAAGCCTTCTGCGACGCCTTGAGGCCGCGTTTGAGGTCATCGATGAGGTCGTCAGGATCTTCCAGGCCGATCGACAGCCGGATACGTCCCGGCGCAATGCCCGCTGCGGCGAGGGCCGCGGCATCCATGCGGAAATGGGTGGTTGAAGCGGGGTGGATGACGAGCGAGCGCGCATCGCCAACGTTCGCAAGGTGCGAGAACAGCGTCAACGCTTCAATGAAGCGCCGCGCTGCCGCTACGTCGCCACGCAGGTCGAAGCTGAATACGGCGCCCGCGCCACGCGGCAGCAGGCGCTGAGCGAGCGCGTAGTCGCGATGGCTCTCGAGTTCCGGATAAGCCACGCCTTCCACGGCAGGGTGAGCGAGCAGGAATTCAACCACCTTGCGTGTGTTGGCGACGTGCCGGTCCATCCGCAACGGCAAGGTTTCAATACCCTGCAGGAGTTGCCATGCAGCTTGCGGATGCAGGCAGGCTCCGAAGTCACGCAACCCTTCGCGGCGGGCGCGCAGCAGGAACGGCGCAACGGTGCTTTCTTCGGCGAAGACCATGCCGTGAAAACCGTCGTAGGGTTCGGTGAACTCGGGGAAAAGATCCGTGACGGCGAAGTCGAACGTGCCGCCGTCCACCAGCACGCCGCCAATCGTCGTGCCGTGGCCACCCAGGAATTTGGTCGCCGAGTGGTAGACGAAGTCGGCGCCATGATCAAAGGGGCGCAGCAAATAGGGTGTGGTGAAGGTCGAATCCACCAGCAATGGCAGGTGGTTCGAATGCGCGATCCCGGCAATCGTCTCAATATCGAGCACGTCGAGACCGGGGTTCCCCAGCGTTTCCCCGAACAGCAGCCGCGTGTTGGGCCGGATGGCAGCGCGCCAAGCGTCGGGATCGTGCGGCGGCACGAACGTGGTGTCGATCCCGAAGCGCCGCATCGTGTAATGCAGCAGGTTGTGCGAGCCGCCGTACAGCGCGCTTGACGCGACCACGTGCGAACCCGCGCCCATCAGCGTAGCGATCGCCAGATGCAGCGCGGCCTGCCCGCTGGCCGTGCCAATTGCCCCCGCACCGCCTTCCAGCGCGGCTACGCGCTCCTCGAATACGGCGACGGTCGGGTTCGAAATACGTGAATAAACGTGTCCTGAGCGCTCCATGTTGAAGAGCGACGCAGCGTGGTCGGTGTCGCGAAACGAGAACGACGTGGTCTGGTAGATCGGCGTGGCGCGGGCGCCGGTGGCAGGGTCGGGCGCTGCGCCGGCGTGCAGCACGAGCGTGTCGAAGCGGTTGGCGGGCATCGTGGACGGGCTACCATGGGAAAAGAGTCAATTATCGTAACATCGGGTGTGGCCCGATAAACTTGGGGTAGACGCCAGCGCCGGCGTTTGCCCGATGCGGCACCGTGCCGCGCAAGGGCAGCCTTGGCGCGGTATGCTCCGACCCGGTGCAAAAGCCCGCCCCGCGTGCTTTTGCAGACAAAACACGGGGTTCTTGCGCGCTTTCTTTTTAACTGCCTTTCCGCTAGGATCGACAGATATTCAGGCTTTTCGCGAGGAGACAATCATGCGAGTCAGCGACATTTTGAACGTCAAGGGCAACGCGCTCTTCACGGTAACACCCGATACGCCGCTGCACGAAGCAATCAACACAATGGCGTCACACGACATTGGTTCACTTGTGGTGATCGAATACGGCGATCTCGCCGGCATGCTCACGTTCCGCGAGATCATCCTCACGCTGAGCGAGAACGGCGGCAGCGTGGGCACCTCCACTATCCGCAAGGTCATGGACGATCACCCCATCACGTGCACGCCGGAAACGGACGTGAACGAGGTGCGTCGCATGATGCTTGAGCATCACGTTCGTTACTTGCCGGTCATGGAAAAGAACGTGTTGATGGGTGTGATTTCTTTCTACGACGTGGCCAAGGCCGTGGTGGAAGAGCAGGGTTTCGAGAACAAGATGCTCAAGGCCTATATCCGTGACTGGCCGGAGCAGCAGGAAGAAGCGCGTTGACCGGGGCGTCGCGCGATTCGCGCTGACCCGGTCGAAGCGCATTACAACGTCACGCATAAAATGCGCGCCCGAGCGGCGCGCATTTTTTTCGTACCTTCAACGGATCCATCCTCTCTCAGCTACCAATTCCAATAATCCATGAGCGAAACATCTGCATCGACCCGAGCGAAAAAGGCCGGCGCCCAACATGGCGACAGTCAGTTTCGCCTGTTGCGCGAACGTCGTTTTGCGCCGTTCTTCTGGACGCAATTTCTCGGCGCGCTCAACGACAACGTCTTCAAGGTCGGCTTTACATCGCTGGTCACGTTTCAGGCCGCCCGCTTTTCAGGTGTCGATCCGAAAACCGCCGCTTTCCTGATCTCCGCCATCTTCATCATCCCCTTTGTGCTTTTTTCCGCGACATCAGGCCAGGTCGCCGATAAATACGACAAGGCCACGCTCACGCGCTTCGTGAAGACGTTCGAAATCGTGGTGATGCTGATCGGCGGCGCGGGTTTCATGCTGCACAGCGCGCCGTTGTTGTACGCCTGCACGTTCCTCATGGGTGTCCATTCGACCATCTTTGGTCCGGTGAAATACGCGTATCTGCCGCAGCATCTCCAGCCGTCGGAGCTTGTTGGTGGCAACGGACTGGTCGAAATGGGGACGTTCGTCGCCATCCTGATCGGGACGATCATTGGCGGCGCGGCGGCCGGGTTGACCGAGCACGGCGCCATGCTGCTTGCCGTGTGCTGCGTGACAGTTGCGCTGATCGGGCGTGTCGCGTCGGGTTTCGTACCGAAAACCGCGGCGCTGCAGCCCGATCTCAAGATCAACTGGAACCCGTTCAGCGAGACGTGGCGCAACCTCGCGCTCGCTCGTCAGGACCGGACCGTGTTCCTGAGCCTGCTCGGGATTTCGTGGCTGTGGTTTGTCGGCGCGACGTTTCTCACGTCGTTCTTCAACTTCGCGAAGGACGTCCTGTCGGCGAATCCGGACGTCGTGACCGTGCTGCTCGGCACGTTTTCGATTGGTATCGGCATCGGTTCGCTGATGTGTGAAAAGCTCTCGAAACGCCGTGTCGAAATCGGCCTCGTGCCGCTCGGATCGATCGGTATCAGCGTTTTCGCCATTGACCTGTTTTTTGCCAGTCACCGCATCGCGCCGGCGGGTCATCTGATGGGCGTCGGCGAGTTTCTTCAAATGGGCGTGCACTGGCGCATCCTGGCCGACCTGTTCCTGCTCGCCATGTTCGGCGGTTTCTACAGCGTGCCGCTCTACGCGCTGATCCAGTCGCGCAGCCAGCCGACGCACCGCGCGCGCATCATTGCCGCGAACAACATCCTCAACTCGTTTTTCATGATCGTGTCGGCGTTGATGGCGGTCGGCCTGACGTCGGCGGGCGTGGGTATTCCCGGACTGTTTCTCACCACGGCGTTGCTGAATATCGTGGTGGCCGCGTATATCTATTCGCTTGTGCCCGAGTTCCTGCTGCGCTTTCTTGCCTGGATTCTCGTGCATACGTTCTACCGGATCAGGCTGGTGAACGCCGAGCGCATTCCTGAGCACGGGGCGGCTGTGCTGGTCTGCAATCACGTCAGTTTCGTCGATGCCATCGTGATCATGTCGGAAAGTCCGCGGCCAATTCGCTTCGTGATGGATCACCGGATTTTCCGCTCGCCGCTGGTCGGCTGGCTGTTCCGTCACGTCAAGGCCATTCCGATTGCACCGGCTCACGAAGACGCAAAACTGCTGGAAAAAGCCTACGATGCCTGCGGCCGCGCGCTCGCCGACGGCGATCTGGTGTGCATCTTCCCGGAGGGCAAGCTCACCCGGACCGGCGATATCAATCCGTTCCGCCATGGCATCACGGAAATTCTCCGGCGCCATTGCGCCCCGGTTGTACCCATTGCTTTACGCGGTCTCTGGGGCAGCGTTTTTTCACGCCATGACGACAATCGCTGGCCGCGTCCCGTTCAACGCGGCGTGATGAGCCGCCTGACGCTGGCGGTAGGCGAGCCAATCGATCCTGCCGATGCCACGCCGGAACATCTGCAAGAGGTGGTCACCACACTGCGAGGCGCCCGCAAATAAGCCCTGGAGAGCCGGTTCAAGAAGGCTCAAGGGGGCTCAAAGCGCGCCCGGCTGGCATAATATTGGCTCTTTCGCTTTTTTCAGGACGACGCTCATGTCCGGCAATACACTCGGTACGCTTTTCACCGTCACGAACTTCGGCGAGTCGCACGGTCCCGCGATTGGCTGCGTGATCGACGGCTGCCCGCCGGGAATGGAACTCTCGGAGGCGGATATCCAGATCGAACTGGATCGACGCAAACCGGGTACGTCGCGGCATGTGACGCAGCGTCAGGAAGCCGACCAGGTCGAAATTCTCTCGGGCGTGTTCGAAGGTAAAACAACCGGCACGCCGATCGCGTTGCTGATCCGGAATACGGATCAGCGCAGCAAGGATTACGGCAATATCGCCGAGACGTTTCGTCCCGGGCATGCCGATTACACCTACTGGCAGAAGTACGGTATCCGCGATTATCGCGGCGGTGGGCGGTCATCAGCGCGGTTGACGGCGCCGACCGTGGCCGCCGGTGCTGTAGCAAAGAAATGGCTGCGTGAGCGCATGGGTATCGAAACACGCGGGTTCATGAGCGCGCTCGGCGAAATCCCTATTCCGTTCGTTGCGTGGGAACACGTCCGGGAGAATCCGTTTTTCGCGCCGAACGCGGAAATCGTGCCGCGCCTCGAGGAGTACATGGACGCGCTGCGCAAGGATGGCGATTCGATCGGCGCGCGCATCGGCGTGATGGCGACGGGCGTGCCGGCCGGGCTGGGCGAGCCGCTTTACGACCGCCTCGACGCCGACATCGCGAAAGCGATGATGGGCATCAACGCGGTGAAAGGTGTTGAAATTGGCGCGGGGTTCGCGAGCGTCGCGCAGCGCGGCTCGGTTCACGGCGACGAAATGACGCCTGAGGGGTTCGCGGCGAACAATGCCGGCGGCGTGCTGGGCGGTATTTCGAGCGGTCAGGACATCACTGTATCGATCGCGATCAAACCGACGTCAAGCATCCGCACGCCGCGCGAATCCATCGATAAAGCCGGTCATTCCGCGACGGTCGAAACCTTCGGCCGCCACGATCCGTGCGTTGGCATCCGGGCGACGCCAATCGCTGAAGCGCTTCTCGCACTCGTGTTGATCGATCATGCGTTGCGGCATCGCGCGCAGAACGGCGACGTGGTGACGGCAACGCCTCATATTGCCGCGCATATCGCCAAATAAAATGGCGCCGGTTCTGAGCATACGAACTGGCGCCATTTCCTGAAGCCTCAAATCCGAACAATCACATATTCGGATAGTTGGGTCCGCCGCCACCTTCCGGCGGGACCCACACAATGTTCTGCGTCGGGTCCTTGATA
>NZ_FCOK02000079.1 GCF_001544555.2 Caballeronia udeis
GTTCAGGTATCCAAGGTTAACCGTTTCGTGGAAAAGTAAACAGCCCTTCCGAGCTCTTTTTGAACTGGCCTTTAAGGGAGTGTGCCCCCGATGATGTGCAGGCTGGCGGAGCCTCCGTAGTAGTCCGAGGTCGGGAAAGCCGGCTACATGGCGAAGGGAGGCAGTTGAAGTGGTTTGCTTGGTTAATTAACTGACCGTAGTGAGGTGAAGACCTTTGATAATCACTGAAATGCAAAGCAAACTGATGAGATGCCGCGTAGAGATCAACGGATGCTCGCTGGCTCCTGCGGTAGATTGTCTTCGCTTTGAGCGACTCCTGGATGGAGAGCCGCATGCGCTGAGAGGTGCACGTCCGGTTGTGTGTCCAGCGAAGGCTGGCGTGTTCAGCAGGAGACAGACCTGCCGGGGTAAGAGTCAGAAGGCCCGTAGCTTGGATAGCAGGGTGGCGGGAAACCAAGACCTTGAAGCCTATCGACGTGCATTTCCTTGGGGAATGCGCGAGTCATCGGGCCGTAACAACAGTGAACGTGGAAGTGGCCTCGAAAAAAAACTCCGAAGGCCGAGCCTGCAACCGGAAAGGTGAAGGCAGCATGGATAGCCGAAATCTGACCGATACGGCTATTCCACTTCGGCGGGTCTATCGGGTTCGTCGAACTGCCGCGCCGAAAGCGTCCCCAGCGTGATAGGTGTCATAACCCTTGGGGTGAAGCAAACAGGAGAGCGTAGTGCCGGAAACCGGCAAGCTGCGTTCGACGTGGCGGGGCTGGAAACGTGACCATGGTTACCGGACTGCGGGCCATCGCGAAAGCGGTGGAATCACCACCGGCACCTACCGGGGGTGCGCGCCAGTGCTCGACCCTACCGGGGAGCAGAGGCAGGGAAATGGCTCGACTACGCCCTGCCTCTTACTCTACTGCCGTCGACAAGGACGGCAACACCATCGACTTCCTGCTGCGCGCCCATCGGGACAAGACTGCAGCCCGGCGTTACTTTGAGAAATCGATCGCTCAGAACGGCGTCCCCGAGACGGTGACCATCGACAAAAGCGGTGCCAATCTCGCTGCACTCGAAGCTATCAATGCTGATCGTGAAGCGCCTATCAAGATGCGCCAGTCTAAATATCTCAACAACCTCGTCGAGCAGGACCATCGGGCGATCAAGCGGCGCACCCGATCCATGCTGGGGTTCAAGACTTTTCGCTGCGCCCGGATTCTTCTTGGCGGCATTGAAGCCATGCATATGATCGCCAAAGGACAGATGAAGTGCGCTCGCATAACCCATCCATCCGCCGCCGATCAATTCTACGAACCGGCAACGTAAGTAGTACTTTGCATATCGATCATCTTTCGTCCGCGAGCCTTGCTGCGACAAAACCCAGCAATCTCCATCGGCAGGTCGCTTGCAACGATTGCACCGATCGCGCAATGCTCGGGGCGCACGCCGTATAACACCCGCTGCCCTTCCTCTGCGCGAGCCTCTGCCGCAACGGTAGCCAAACCCCCGCGCCAGATCGGCCTGCATTGTACCTTTGTTGTTCCGCTCGACGCCCGGGATCAGGCTCATCGCGGGCGACCCGATAAAGCCAGCGACGAACACGTTCACACTGGACCCAATCATTGTCGCCGCCAAATAGCGGGCGACCACTTCCCGCTCTTCCGATTCATTCTCCGCTCTATCCAAGCGGACCTCTGCGGCAGCATGACAACCTCAACCGCACGCCACAACAGGTAGGCTCACCGCGCAACGTACGAATATCTCGTCGTGATGCCACGTGCCGCTTGGCTTGCATCGGGTCGCTTTCACTCGGCTCGCAAAGCCCGCGCCGACTTTGTCACACCGGTACCGGATCGGCTGGTCCCGACGGGACTTCCTTCGGGGTGTACGTCAATCACGCTGCACTCAAAGAGGAATACTTCGACGTCGCGCAGGCTCAACTGGAAGCGAAAATACTAGCGCACGGCGCAACCGATGACACCGGCAGGGAAACGGTGACCGTGATAGAGCGACTTCGATTTCTTCACCGCGCCATCCTACTCGGTCAACCGGATAACTTGACAACACCCTCCCGCCTTAACGCGACAAAACCGCCCGGTTTGCCACGGGAACAGAGCGTTCTTGACATTCACTTTCAAAACGTTCCCGGATACGCCCCGCCGTCCAGCAGAAGGTTCTGTGCATTGACATAGCCGGCCTGAACGCTGCATAGGAATGCGCACGCGGCGCCGAATTCGTCCGGATGGCCGAATCGACCGGGTGGCAATTCGCGCAGACGTGCCTCGCGGGCCGCATCGACGGAGACTCCTGTTTTCGTCGCCAAGATTTGCAAATTGCCGCGCAACCGGTCGGTATCGAAGCTGCCGGGCAGCAAATTGTTGATCGTCACCCCATGCGGCGCGACCTCACGCGCGACACCCGCGACGAAGCCGGTCAGCCCCGAGCGCGCGCCATTCGATAAGCCCAGATAGCTGTTCGGCGCCTTCACCGCCGCGCTGGTGATGTTGACAATACGCCCCCAGCGGCGCTCGATCATGCCGTCGACTGTAGCGCGGATCAATTCGATCGCACTCAGCATGTTCGCGTTGATCGCCTGCATCCAGTCCTCTATATTCCAGTCCCGGAAGTTGCCGGGCGGCGGTCCGCCCGCATTCGTGACAACGATATCGAATTGCCCCGGCGCGCCGCGCGGAAGTTGCGCTGCGGCCGCCAGCGCATCCTGTCGCCCGGCTGGCGTCGTTATGTCGCTAGCGACAGCGACGACCACGCCGGAGCCGAGGCTGCGCAACTCGCGGACAGCATCCTGAAGCGCATCGGCACCTCGCGCAACGATAACCAGACCGACGCCCTCTGCCGCAAGCGCGCGGGCGCAGGCCAAGCCGAGTCCCTTGCTCGCGCCACATACAAGTGCGGTTTTGCCACTCAAGCCAAAGTCCATCAAAGCTCTCCCTCAAGGTCGAATTAAATCGCATGTGGTGCCCGTGAATTAACGCTGGCCCGGCACCGCGTACATTTGTCTCACCGCGCCAGTTGCGCCAAAGCCTGCTCACTTATTTCAGTCAGGCTCATGCGTGGCGTGAGCGCTTCGGGATCGACCCGGATCTCGATCAACGAAGGCCGGCCAGAAGCAGCCGCACGCTCGAACGCCGGGGCGAAGTCCGCCGTGGTATCGACACATTCGCCATGCAGCCCGTACGCGCTCGCCAGCACCGCGAAGTCCGGATTTGTCAGCGCGGTCCCACTGACCCGGCCCGGATAGCTTCGCTCCTGATGCATGCGAATGGTCCCGTACATGCCGTTGTTCATGACGATAAAGATTGCGTTGGCGCGATAGTGAACGGCGGTTGCCAGTTCCTGTCCGTTCATCAGGAAGCAGCCATCGCCGGCAAAGCACACGACCATGCGTTGTGGCGCCGTGAGCTTTGCCGCGATCGCCGCTGGCACTCCATAGCCCATCGAGCCATTGGTCGGTGCGAGTTGGGAGCGAAACGACCGGTACTGATAGAAGCGATGCAACCACGCGGAATAGTTGCCGGCACCGTTTGTCAGAATGGCGTCGGCGGGCAGACGACCACGCAGCCACTGCATGATTTCCGCCATCTGTACGGCACCCGGTGATGGCCCTTGGCCGCGGTTCGAGAGATGCGCGAAGTAATCGGCGTGAGCGCCTTCGGTCCACACTGACGCCGCGCGTTCGATCCGGCCCAGGGCACATGCCTTCGCCGCGAAGGCTTTCATGCCGCTATTGATCGGAACATCCGCCTGATAGACGCGTCCCAATTCGTCGATGCCCGGATGCACGTGGATTAAACGCTGCCTTGGAACCGGTACGTCCACCAATGTGTAACCGGCGGTCGTCATTTCACCGAGGCGTGCGCCCACCACCAGCAGCACGTCCGCGTCCCTTATACGCTGCATCAGCAAGGGCGCCGCAGCAGGCCCCAGGTCACCGGCGTAGTTCGGATGAGTGTTATCGAAGAGATCCTGGCAGCGAAACGACGTTGCGACGGGCAAGTCGGACAATGCCGCGAAGCGCCGGATATCGTCCACCGCAGCAGCGTCCCAGCCGCCACCGCCCAGGATCATCAGCGGCCGTTCGGCACCCGAGAGCAGCGCGCGTACCTGCTCCATCTGCGCATCGGCGGGGCTTGCTTCGACCCGCGTATAAGCGCGGGCATCGGCGACATCAACGGCATCGGTCAACATATCCTCCGGTAACGCGACAACCACTGGGCCTGGCCGGCCATTCACCGCGCGGTGAAACGCCTGCCCGACGAGTTCGGGAATCCTCGTCGCATCGTCGATCTGAACGACCCACTTGGCGAGCTGGCCGAACATGCGCCGATAGTCGATTTCCTGGAACGCCTCTCGATCCGACTGTTCGCGCGCTACCTGCCCGATGAAGAGAATCATCGGTGTGGAATCCTGGAACGCAGTATGCACGCCCACCGAAGCATTGGTGGCCCCCGGCCCCCGTGTGACGAAACAGATGCCTGGCTTGCCCATCAGCTTGCCGTAGGCCTCCGCCATATACGAGGCACCGCCCTCCTGCCGGCAGACGACGAGGTCGACGTCATCGCCCGCGTCGTGAAGCGCATCGAGCACCGCGAGATAACTCTCCCCCGGGACGCAGAAGATCCGGTCCACGCCGTTGATGCGCAGTGCGTCCACCAGGACTTCGCCACCGGTTCGAGTTTTTTTCCTGCTATCCAAGAGAGCCTCCGAAGAATGATGAACCGTCATGCGTCGTTTCAGGGTTCGCGCGATACACGCGCTTTCGTGCGCGTCACTGGTCCACGTAATTGGTCTTGCGTGTTTCAGGCCCCATGAACGCCGCGATCACCACCACGAGGCCGCCGATCACGAGCAAGAGCGGCGCTGTGTCTCGCATCGGCATAATTGCCGACAGCCAGTGCTGATAGACGCCGAAAAACGAGGGCAGGATGATCGCGAAGCTGAACGCAATGCCGTAGCCCGCCGAACGGTTACCGGTATGAAACCGTTCGTTGAGGTAACTGTGCGGACCGGAGCCCCAGACCAGTCCGACCAGGAAGAAGGAGATCGATTCCAGCGCGCCGGCAAGGACCAGTTGATCGCCTGGAAGCCTAACCAGTGCATATACAAGGACGGGCGCGATGACGGTTGCCGCGATTCCCTGCGATAGAAACGCCGCGCGCCGTCCGATCCTGTCGCTGACAACGCCGCCCAGAACGAACCCGAAGAAGGCGATTGCGCTCGCCAAGAGCATGATCGTCGTCACTTGCATGGCGCTCAGCTTGACGATAGTACGCAGCAGACTTGGAACGATCACGGCCGGAACCATGTAGGAGAGCCACAAGCCGTTCATCAGCACGAAGCCCTGCACGAGACTGCCGACCTGCACGCCGGTGAAGAGTGCGGCGAACGACGTTCTGCCTCCACCGGATGCCAGCCAGCGCCGCGACTCCTCCACGTGCCGCGTCATGTAATTGCGAAACCCGAATGCGAGTGCCGCGCCGAGCACGAAGGGAATGCGCCAGCCCCATTGCACGTAGGGCGAGTCAAGTCCTGCGGGCGGCAGCAGATGGAACAGCAGCAACCCGAGCAGCGACATCACGATGAACGACAGATTCGAACTCGATCCGATAAGGCCGCCATAGAAGCCGCGTCGTGAATTCGGACAGGTTTCCATAGCGAGGGTCACGGCGCCCGTGTACTGGCCGCCCGCGAAAAAACCGGTCAGGAAGCGCAATACGATCAGCCCGACGATGGACGCGATGCCGATGCTCTGATAGCCCGGCATAAACGCGGTCAGCAGGACGGCTGCGCCCGCACCGGCCATCGTCACCGACGCCACACGCTTGCGGCCCAGGCGATCGGCGAAATAGCCGAAGAACAACGCGCCCGCCGGACGCCCGAGCAAGGCCGCCGCGAAGATGAAGGAATCCAGCAGCGGCGATACGAGCTGAGGCGGCTTGAAATACAGGTACGCCGGCGCCAGGATCATCACCGGGAGATATAGGTCGTAGACGTCGATGAAAAAGCCGAAGAAAGCCGTCCATACCGTTGAGATCTGGAACTTCTGCGGCTCGTCGCGTCGCTGCGACGCCTGTGCAGGGATGGCCTGCGTGGGACTCAGACTCATTGCGTTGTCTCCTGGGCGGCCGTGGGGTCCGCCGGTCGTCTCTGGTTTCTTGTAGTGGCCGGGCAGATCGGCGTCGAAGACGCGCCGCCCGGTCTGGTACAAAGGCGCCACCCTCGGTCAGCCCGGAACAGGCGCCGTTCCCGTCGTGTTGATACGCCACATCGAGCGGAACTGGTCCGGTGCCAGCTTGTCAGTCGTGGCGCAATGCATCGTCGCGCGGTTGTCCCAGACGAGGACATCGCCCTTGCGCCACTTGTAGCGGAAGTGAAAAGCGGCTTGATCGCAGTGCTCATAGAGCCCCTGCAACAGTGCACGGCTCTCGCCTGGCGCCTTGCCCACGATGCCCTTCACGCCGGAAGTCAGGCCCGGGAATACGAAAATCGATAGCTCGCCGGTCTCGGGATGGCGACGCACAACGGGATGCACCACTTCGGGCGTCTGGTCACGTTCGGTCTGAGTGAGTAAGCGCCAGCGACCTTCGGGATGGTTACGGTTCTCGTCCCAGCGGTAGTGATGCCGCGCCTGCAGACCATGAAGGCTTGCCTTCGTAGCCTTGGGAAGTGCCTGGTAGGCCGCGGCGAGATCGCCGAACAGCGTGTCGCCGCCCTCATCGGGCGTTTCAAGCGCATACAGCATGGTCGCCTTAGCCGGCACGGCCTTGTACGAGTAGTCCGAATGCCAGTGCGAACCCGCGTCCTTGATGCCTTTCGGCCTGCCGAGTTCGGTGCGGTTGGAAAGAAGCGTGATGCCGGGGCGTTCCGCATGGCGATACATCTCCACCGTGTGCGGTTCGATCGTTCCGAAGCGCTCGCCAAATTTGTGAAACTCGGCCGCTGACAACGCCTGATCGTGAAAAGCAATAACCTTGTGTTCCAGAAACGCCTGGTAGATGCGCTCCCAGTTGTCCTCCGACAATGGTGTCGAAAGATCCACACCGGAAATTTCGGCGGCAAAGCCCGGCCCTATGCGGCGTACCGTGATTGTCATACTGTCTCCTTCGATAAATCGCGCGGCGGTCTTCTAAATGACCACGCAGCCCCGCGGATTCGACCTGTTGTGGATGTCGAGCGAACCGGCATCTGAATATCTGAGCCAGTCCGTTATCTGATTTTCAGTGGACAGTCGGGACGCAGCAAACGATATAAAGTTGTCACGCCATGACGATTCGTCATGGCCTTCATCGGACTCAGCGGATCGTGTCCTGACTAGCGTGAAGCGCATGACGATCGTTCAGACTCGACACCGGTTTCGAAGTGGATAGTCAGGAAAACACAGCTTTTACGGACCTGCCGATTCCGTCTTGAGCCAGTTGCGAAATGCGCATAGCTTGACGTCATTCTCATTGCTCGGCGGATACACCAGGCGATAGCAGTCCGTGCTGTCGAACTCTACGTCCAGTGGATTCAAGAGCCGGCCGAGCTCCAAGTCGTCGGCCACGATCACGCGCGGAAGGATGGCCAGTCCAAGGCCAGCCACGGCGGCCTCGACGATCAGGTAATAGTGTTCGAAGCGCGGCCCCGCCCACGGATTCGGCTCATCGACATCCGCCGCGGCCAACCAGTCGCGCCACAGGTTGGGCCGCCGTATCGGCTGCAGCTTCACGGCGTTCACCACATCCGCTGGGCACCGGATCGGCGCGATGCGACCTAGATACGATCGCGCGGCCACCAGCACGAGTTTGTCGCCCGTCAGCAGCATGGACGCTACATTCGGCCAGTCGTCGTTACCGTAATGAAAAGCGGCATCGATCTCTTCCGTCGAGAAATCGAAGACCGCGTTACGGGTGACAAGACTGATGACGATCTCGGGATGGAGCCGCTGAAAGCGAGGCAGCCGGGGGACCAGCCAGCGCATGCCGAACGCGGGCGGCGTCGCTACGTTGAGAACGCCAGCACTGCTCTCTCCAGTGACGAGTTCGAGCGTCGCCTTCTGGAGTTGATCCAGCGGGCCGCGGATTTTATCCAGATATTCGGCGCCGGCGGGGGTGAGCGTAATGCGCTGCTGCGAGCGCTCGAAGAGCCGGACGTTCAGAGATTCCTCGAGGAGGTGAATCTGGCGGCTCACCGCGCTCTGGGTAACATGAAGTTCGCGCGCCGCACGTGTAAAACTGCCGTGTCGCGCCGACGCCTCCAGGATGCGCAGCGCAGCCAGTGACGGCAGGTTCCAGTTCATTGTGACTCTCCTAAGGCGCATCGTGCCGTATGACGGCAGAGACCCTTATAACAACGCTACGGCTACTGTGCCGCCTCTTATGGTGCGGTGCTCACTTCATTTGAGTACGAGTCGGCCTGGTCGGCATGGCGGCGCTGGCACAGGCACCGCACCCAGCAGTGCCACTACCGCTACGATGCTGCGTACCTCCTGCTTCGTTATATCTTGATCGATCCTCGACGAATCGCGAACGATAAGTTATGCGCTCTCAGACAGAGTTGGCAGTGCCTAAATTACGACTCTCGCGAACGGCATTGCAATCGCTAAACTTTCCCTTCCTCGACGTAACGATCGGTTTCAGCGAGCACATGTAGCGCGTCTTGATGATGGTGAACGGCGTATGCCGAATACAGCACATCCAAAACGGCTATTTGCCCAATCTTAGCGGTCGTGGATTCAGGCGCTTCGGGCCGGTCGATAGCGTCCGCCTGCTCCGCAGTGATGAGCGAAATATCGGCGTAGCGCGTGATGGGCGATGATGGAAACGACGTGATGCAGATAGTATGAGCGCCCTGTTCGCGCGCGACCTGCAACGCGCGCACGGTCGTCTTGGTACGTCCCGAATTGCTGATACCGAACACCACACATTTCGAATCGAGATTGATCGACGCAAACTGCTGGATGCTTTGATCGCGATAAAAGATACACTTTTTGCCGACCCGAAAAAAGCGCACCACGCCGTTTTCCGCTGCCAGTGCAGAGGTACCGGTCGCGAAGAAAACGACATATTCGCAGGCGCTCAGTGCCTCCACGACTTGCGCCACCACCTCCGGCCGCAGCTTTGCCATGGTTTGGTCGAGCGTCTCGCGTAACGCGCCGTGCACCTTGCGCATGACGATGTCGAGGGAGTCTCCCGGCTTGATATGGTCGTAGATCTCGCGCGTCTCGCTCGCCGGCAGCTGTTCGCGCCGGCGCGATAGCTCCTCGGCCAACGAGATTTTCATCTGCTGGAAGCTATCGAGACTGAACTCTTTGACAAAACGCGTCACCGTAGCCTCAGACACGCCGCATTTCTCCGCCATCTCGCGAATGGTCATCGATTTGGCCTGCGCGGGCGAGCGCACGATGTACGTGCCGATCCGCCGCAGCGCGGGATTCAGTTCGGGCAGGCGCTCGCGTATCACCGCGAGGGTTCCGTTGGCAGAGGTCATGGATTCAGGCGTCTTAATGGTTGGCAAGCGTTACAGGAACACCGTTGATACCCAGGGCACCGCTGCTACGACGGCGAGGCCAACGATCAGCGCTCCAAGATAGCCCCAGATGCGTCGCATCGCGAGCGATGGGTCGACACGCCCGATTGCGCATGCCATGTAGTATCCCACTCCGAAAGGCGGCGCGAACAAACCCACTCCCATCGCCAGGACCACCACCATCGCGTACTGGACCTCGTTGACACCCAGCATTCGCGCGACAGGAAAGAGCAGCGGCCCGAACAGCACAATGGCGGGGATGCCTTCCAGGACGCTGCCCAGCACAATGAACGCGATCACGGAAACAAGCATGAAGGCCGGCGCACCCCCCGGCAGATGCGACATCGCGTAAGCAAGGTCCTGCGAGAAACCGGACTGCGTGAGCGCCCACGCCATGCTGGTCGCGGTACCGATGATGAGCAGAATCGAGCCTGAGAGCGCGGACGTGTCGACGAGCATGGGTTTGAGCCTGCGCCAGTCGAACTGGCGATATATCAGGAGCCCGACCAGCGCGGCATACACCACGCCGATGGTCGAGACTTCAGTTGCCGTTGCCACCCCCTCCACAACCGCCGTGCGAATCACGAGGGGCAGCAGGAGCGCCGGCAGCGCTGCAACGAAGCTGCGGCCGATCACCCGCCATGCTGCCCGCGCTCCGTGCACCTTCGCCTCCTTGCGACTGCGCAGCCAAACCACCCCGCATAGCGCCAGTCCGAGCGTTACCGCCGGCAGCAGGCCGCCAATGAAGAGCGAAGTGATCGACACCCCCGTCACCGAGCCGATGGTGATCAGCACGATGCCTGGCGGCACAGTCTCCGTCTGAGCGCCGGTCGCGGCGAGCAGCGCGGTGAGATCGCCTGGGTCGGAGCCGCGCTTTTGCATTTCTGGAAACAGGACGGGCGCGACCGCGGCCATGTCCGCGGCCTTCGATCCCGAAATTCCCGACAACAAATACATCGCGCCGATCAGTACATACGACAAGCCACCGCGCACGTGCCCGAGCAGGTTGGCGAGGAACGCAACCATCGCGCGCGCGATGCCGGTCATCTCCATCAACTGTCCCACGAATACGAAGAGCGGGACCGCTAGCAACATCACGTGCGACATGCCCTCGTCCATCCGCCCCACCACCACGGTGAGCGGTATGGACGTCGTCAGCGCAAGGTAGCTGAACGTTGCCAGGCCGAACGCGAATGCGATCGGCACGCCCGCCAGCACGGTCAGCGTCACAATGCCGACAAAGAAGACCACAAGGTTGTAGTTCCCGAGCTGCAGGAGCAACGGCTGCGCCAGCCCGAGGACCGTACCGATGGCCGCCACCAGCAACACGGCCGACAGCACCATGCGCCAGTTCGCCACGCGAATCAGTTGCAGCAGCGCTGACAGCGCCATCAACGCGGCGCCCGCCGGCATGGCGGCCGCGCGCCACAACGAGGACAGTTCCAGCGCCGGAGTCGTGACATCGGCTTCGTGATACGCGTACCCGAACGCTGGCTTAAGGATCAGCAGCAGGAAGCCGAGCGACGCCGCAATCGCGAAGACATCGAAGAACGCGCGCGTGGCCGGGCTTACGCGGTCCACGAGCGCCGTCATGCGCATATGGTTGCCGCGCCAGAACGCGATCACAGCGCCCAACATGGCGAGCCACAGGAACAGCAGCGACGCCAGTTCGTCCGACCAGTCGAGCGGCCGATGCAGCGCGTAGCGCGAGACTACGCCGCTGAAAAGCAGCACGACCTCACCAAGCACGAGCATCGCGGCGACCGCCTCGACCGTCCATATCAAGGCGCCTTCCAGTCTCGCTATCACATTGTCTACCGGCGCCGGACACGGCACGGTTCGGGTTATATCGGTTTCCATCGGTGTCTCCTGTGCTCCATCCGCGTGCGTGACGAACGTCACCCCAGCTTGCCGACCGCCTGTTCAAGCAGCGACCAGTTCTCGTTGCCGAATTTTTCCTGCATGTCGGCGTAGAACCGCGTCTTCGCGAGCGCGCTGCGGAATGCGGCGGGATCGACTTGGGAGAACTGCAGCCCTTTCTTCGACAAATCCGCCTGGAGACTCTTGCTGAGCGCGGCAATATCCGTGCGCTGTTCCTGCACGGAGCGCGCCAGTTCCGCCGCCACGATCTTCTGCAGATCTGGCGGCAACCGGTTCCACGCGTCTTGGTTGGCAAGCGTCCAGAAGCCGTCCCAGATATGGTTCGTGAGGCCGCAGTATTTCTGCACTTCGTAGAACTTGCCCGTATTGATAAGCGCTAGCGGGTTTTCCTGACCGTCGACCACCCGGGTCTGCAACGCGCTGTAGAGCTCGTTGTAGTTGAGCGGCGTCGGCCCTGCGCCAAGGGCGTTGAACAGCGCGGTGTAGGCCGGGTTCGGGGGCACACGCAGCTTCAGACCCGCGAGATCGGCAGGCGTACGCACCGGTCGCGACGACGACGTCACCTGCCTGAAGCCGTTGTCCCACAAGCCGCCGACCGCGACGATACGGCCGGTGCGGCTGATGTCGTCGCGAATCTTTGCGCCCAGTGGGCCGTCCATCGCCTTCCAGACCTGGTCGTAATTCGTGAACGCGAAACCGACGCTCGCGATCCCTGAGGACTTGACGTAATTGCCCAGATTGCCGTGCCCGAGCGTCATGAATTCCACGGCGCCGCTACGCGTCTGCGACAGCGTGTCGGCATCGGAGCCGAGCTGGTTGGCCGGGAATAGCCGGATATCCACACGCCCGTTCGTCGCTGCGCGGATTCGTTCGAGCGCCTCGCTCGCGCGCAGGTTCAGCGGATGCTGCGCATCGAGCGCAGTAGCGAACTTGTACGTAAATTCTGCTGCGCGAACTCCGCGCGGCAGGATGGCAGCGAAACCCGCCGTCACACCGCCGGCCACGCTTGCTTTGAGCATCAAACGCCGCCTTGCGTCGACGGGATACTTCGTGTGCTGGTCCATCGTCGTCTCCTGATGCGCCTGAGGCGCTTTGTTATGAAGGTGTCGCGTTCGGGCCGTCAGCCATGTAGGCTGTTTGCATACTCCGCAAACGCATCGGGCGGCACGGCATGCACTGGCTCGAATGTCTGGTGCGCGATGAACTCGGGTCGCGTGGGCTTACGGATCGCGTTGGATACCGCGCTGTAGGTCACATAGACGATGCGGCGCGGCAGGGGTGTCATGTTGCCTGCTGACCCATGCACCGCGTTGCCATGAAACATCAGCACGCTGCCCGCGCGTCCGGTTGCCACTTCGATATCGCTGCCGGTACGAACGATCTCTTCCACGCGCCCGAGGTCCATCCAGCGACGGTTGTTTTCCTTGGGCGACGTCGGGATCATGCCAAGCTTGTGACTGCCCGGCACAAACATCAGCGCGCCGTTTGTCGTGAATACGTCATCAAGGAAGATGGCAATGTTCATCGCACGCGCTTCCGGCATGCCGTCGTCCTCATGCCACGTGACGAAGTCCTGATGCCACGGGAACGTGTCGCCGTCGAAGGCAACCTTCGGATTCACCTTGAACTGATGGATGTAAAGCGACTCCCCGATCAGTTGCTCCACCGGCTGTACTAGTCGTGCATCGAACGACAGCGTGCGAAATACGTCGCTATACTTATGGCAGCCGAAAGCCGTGCGCGGCGCGCCGTTCTTCTCGCGCCAGATCTCCGGGCGCTGCACCTGCGTGATGTCGGCAGCCTCTCGCCGCAGTACGTCCACTTCGCCGGCCGAAAACACGTCGGGCAGGACCAGGAAGCCGCTATCGTTGTATTGGTCGATCTGCGCCTGGGTGAGTTTCATTGCAATGTCTCCTGTTGGCGGGCGTTGACGCCCGGTTTCTTAACTCGCTGCACGCAGCGCCGATGCCAGATGTTCAGCGCCATTGCCGCCCCTCACGGGCCAGCACGAAATGATTGTCGGCGCCGTTCTGGCCGGCTTTGAGCAGCACCTGCGCGCCGTTCAGCGCGGGATCGGCGGCGTGGATATGCATTAACGCGTCCTGCGATTCGGGGTTGATCGCGTCCACACTGAGCGCGTCGATGCCCAGGCGGCGCATGGTCTGGCTGGAGGTATCGCCACCCGCAACCACGAAGCGAGATAGACGCCGCCGAGCTGCAACGCGACGCAGCACCGTGCCGTACAGACCGCCAATCACGGCTGACGACTCCGCCCGCATCCGCTCGAACACGGTGCTTCCCGCGCGGAGGGTCGCGTCATCGGGACCGGCTGCCGTATAAATCACAATGCTTTGCTTGCGGGCCAGCGATTCGCATACATCCAACGCGAGCATGTCGGCAAATTCATCTTCGCCGCGCGCGGCAAGTTCTTCCAGCGACAGTCGCACCGTGCGCCAGCCTTGTGCCTTGGCATAATCGATTTGCGCAGCCGTATGAGGTGTACAGCTGCCGGACAACACCACGATGCTGTCAACCGGGCGTTGCGGCGTACCCTGCGCGCCTGCGGCCGGCTCCTCGCCAAGATGCGCGGCAAGCCCAGCCGCCAGTCCATGCGACGCCAGCGTGAACATTGGCCGATGTGCGGACGCGTCCCAGATGGCGTGAGCGATCTTGCGCAGGTCGGCATCTTCCAGAGCATCGAATACCGTGGCCGTCATCGCGCCGTGCTCGGCAAGCCGCGCGACAAGTTCGTCGATGGACTTACTGCGCAACATAGTGAAGTCACACAGTCCGACAGGCAAAGTGGTCTGCCGCGCGAGATGCGTTCGCAGGTCGGCCTCGTGCATTGGCGTTGCAGGATGGCTGGCCATGCTCGGATGCCGGTCGAGCCGGTATACGTCGCCGCGATACGCCGCAAAGTGATTACCGAATGCGGTGTAGCGGCCGAAATTCGGATGCGCCGCAACGATAGGCACGTTTTGCGATCCGAAGCATTGCTGCGCGAGTTCCAGCACGGCGCCGAAACTGCCTTGAGCCGGCGATGAATCGAAGGTCGCGCAAATCTTGTATTGCACGATGCGGGCGCCCGCCGCCTTGAACAATTCGAAAGCCGGTCTGATCTCAGCCACCATCGCCGGCGGCGGCAGCGAACGGGCGATGCCGGCTACTCCCGCCACATCGAGATCTTTGGTTGCCTGCGCCCAAAGTTCCCGGCTCGGCGTCTGCACGAACAACATCCCGCGCATCCCTTTGCGATGGAATTCGAGAAGGTTGGCTGCTGCGCCGGTGAAGTCGTCGCCGTAGAAAGCGAATGGAGCGCCGTCCAGTCGTTCCTGGGTTGAGGTTACCCGCATGACGCTCAGGCCGCGAACGCGCCGAGTGCACGTGCCAGCGATGGTCGTGCACGCGCATATTCGTCCAGGGACACGCCTTCGATCGCCGCCGTCCACGCCGCCCTAATGCTGTCCACTCCTGCCGCGATACCGTCCGGGTGGCCAAGGATGCCACCGCCGCAGGCGTAGATCAGATCCGTCGACTTCATGACGCGGTAAGTATCGAGGGCCTGCCAGACAGTCTGCTTCGACGAAAACACCGGCACGACGGGCCACGCCGGGCCACCGTCGGCAAAGACTGGGGAAACGCAGGCCTGCGCGGAGCGCGCCACCGATTCATTCGACTCGTAGAACTTGTTGTCGAGCCCGTTCACATGAATGTGATCGGCGCCCGCGATACGGAAGAACTTGTGCCAGGCCTGGAAATCGACGCCGAATTCCGGCGAGCGGCTCATCGTGCCGAAACCGTTGCGGTGTCCGTGAATGGGCAACTGTGAATGCCGCCGCAGATACGCGAGCGCCGGCAAGCCGATCCAGTTAAGACTGACCATCACGCAGTTGCCACCCGATGCGAGCACTTTGTCGTGGCGGCGCAGCATGTCATCCATTTCACCAGTGATATTGAACGCGTACATCACCTCGCGCCCCGTGCGCTGCGTGTAACGGCGTAGCACATCGAGGACAGCGTCCACTCGCTTGTCGAACGGGCAATGAGGCGGGTCCGCCATGAGCTCATCATCCTTGATGAAGTCGATGCCGCCTTCGGCAAGACGCCCCACCAGCTCTGCCGTCTCTTGAGGCGTCAGGCCGACGCTCGGCTTGACGATGGTTCCGATAAGCGGCCCGTCAACCACCTGCGCCATGCGCCGCGTCCCCTCCACGCCGAACTGCGGTCCCGCATAGGCGTCCGCAAGGACGGCGGGCAAGTGGATGTCGACGAGACGCAGCGCGCTGACCGACTGCACGTCGAAGATATTGCCTGCCGCCGTGGCGAGCATGTTCGGCAGGGACGTACCCGTGTTTTCAAGCGGCCACGACAGGGTCACATGGCAGCGGCGGATCGCCGCGGCCGAGCGGTTCGAGCCAACCGGTGGAGTCTCGAGCTCCTGAATCGCGTCGATTCGCGCGCCGTGACGTTCTGCAATCGACGCTCGTTCGCCAGGGATGGCGACAAACGTGGCGGTCGACGACTCACCCGCCATTTCAGCAGCTGCGTCTTGCGGGTTCAGCGACGTTTCGATCAGGTAGGTGGCAGCAAATCGGTGTGACACAGCAGTCTCCGTGTTTTAGTAATGCCTCCATGAAATATTATTTCTTTTCGCAAGTCAAAGAAAATTTAATTTTATTCTAACGGCTTAGGGTATGCACGGACTCTGCCAATAGCGCTATTGTCTTCATAGCAACTTCGAACAGTGCGCAGTCCTTTCGCCATGCCGAGAAGACGAATGCTGCTAAGGACGCAAACGAGGTCTCGGCCATGATCTCCTGACGACGCAGCCGGGCCTCTGCGAGCCCGGCGAGGAATCCCGCCTGTCGCTCCGTGATGATGGAAGTGTTGGACTCCCTGCATAAATGCGAAGCACCGATAGCCGCGTTCGAGTAAACATAACGCTACGTCGCGCCCCATTACGAAGTGACTACCACAGACTGACCAAGCGCTGGCATCGTCCGCAACGCGCCGGTCGATGAAAATCACCGGCACCCGACGGTCGTGGTTCGGCTGCGAACAGCGTCAAAACCGAGTCCCAACGATGCTCGCAGACAAATTTGGCCCCATCGGAAAACCCGCAACCAGTTGTTAGCTAAGTAGGCTTTTGGCAGCCTGGTCTGCGGTTGCATCCGTTTGACGCGCTAGCGATGGCGTCGTCCGAAAATAATTGGCCTCGGCGTCGAACCAGTGGGCACGCCGAGGCCATCCGAAGCCGTTTCTCGAACCTTAGCCCCGGGTGCGGTCCTGCAAACCTTGCACCGCTTGGAGGACTGCCACGCGGAACTGCGCTAGTACCGAGGCTTTCCATTCATCGTCGTTAGTGTAGAACCCATCAAGAATGCCTCGCTTGATACCAACCTTGAGCGCCTCGTCTGCGTCCGGATGGCGGCGCAGCCAATGGTCACCGCGCAGCCCGGTGAGCATTTCTTCGAAGGGAATGGTGCCGTACTCGAGCGCGATGGTAGTCGACTCTGCGTCAGGACATTCCTGCTTCGGAATACTTACCAACGGACCTTCTATTTCGAACATCACGGAGTCTCCCTTGAGCGGAGCAAACACATCGGCGCCCCACCAGGCGCGGGCCCGCTCATATTCCGACATGTCACCGACAAAGACCTTTTCGCAATGACCGCTCGGACCCAGGCCCGTATGGACGTCGATCCAGCCGAGTCGCTCAGCGGCTGCGCCATACTGGCGAAGAATACGGCGCGCCGTGCGATTGCTCCATGTCTGAAAAGTTCCGCCGTGAAACATGCCCGTCGCCGAACTATACTGGCCTCCGCCGACCGCATTCGCATAGATAGCATGGCCCTGCCTAGCCGCGTAGTCTGTCAGGAAGGCTTCGTTTTCGGCCGAAGGCGGCCAAGCGGCGGGAATCAGGTGCGCCTCAAGCTCAGCGTAGCGGACATTGACCGGCGCATCTTTGTCGAAATCGATGAAGTTGCGGTTGACGTCGATGTTGTCTTCGTTGGTACGATGCCAGTAAGAGAAGCCATAGGGGTTGATAGCGTGCACCAACAGCACCGCGACGCCGGCTGGCTTTAATCGTTCCAGCAACTCGTCGTCGTGCAGCAGCGCAACCTGGCAGCCCGAACCACAATAGCCCTCTACCCCGTGGGTCGCCGATGTGATGACAAGCAAATTGGGTGCGTCGTCCGCACCGATGCGAACCACGTCGGTCGCCAGTTCCTCGCCGGCAATGCCGCGGTGACCTTCCAGTATGTAGCTTTCGATGGCGGCGCCACGTAGCTTCGCGGCGTCGCGAAACTGCCGGCGCGCATGCGCGTAGCTGTCGGAGAAATAATGCACGGCTCTCGTCATATTAGGATTCCTGTCGTTTGTTAGGAAGGTTATCGATTCTGGCAATTGTCTATTCAGGCAATACCGGTTTTACGTCCTTGCGACTTGGAGCCGTGCTCGATCGCATCAGCCCCGTCTGCGGCGTCGAGCGTCTCACCCGTACGGTCGCGTATCCACAGCATCACAATGGCGGAGATCACCGTGATCCCCAGCAAATACCAGGCAGGCGCCAGCTTGTTGCCCGATTGATGGACCAGCCACGTCACCACAAACGGCGAGAAGCCGCTGAATACAGCCACTACCGTGCTGTAGACGAACGACAGGCCGGTGGCCCGCACTTCCTTCGGAAACATCTCGGTCAACATCACCAGCAGGGCCGGTGTCTGGGTCGTTGCGAGCACGCTGAGCACGCCGACCAACGTATATAGCCGGGCCGGACTTGGTACGGCGAGCAACCAGTGAAAGCCGGGAAAGAGCACCATGATCAGCAGGACGCGCGACCAGACGATAACGGGCTTGCGGCCGAAGCGATCTGCGAGCCGCCCTGAGTACGGTGCCAGCACAAAATTTACGGCACCGAATAGCACGCCCGCCCAGAGGCCCACCTGAACCGGCAAACCCAGTTCTCTCGCTGCAAACGTCGGCATGTAGAAGGCGATGACGTAGACTCCGACCGTGCCGGAAATGAACATCAAGCTGGCCAGCACGACTGACTGCCAGTGGTCACGCAAAACCAGCTTGAGAGGGCTGTCCCGGCGGCCCGCTCGCTCGACCGAGACGGTACCGGATTCGTCCAGTTGGCGGCGGATAAACATGCCGACCGGCGCTATGAGCAAACCGGCCACGAAAGGCAAGCGCCAGCCCCAGCTTTGCAGCGCCGTAGGCGAAAGCACCGTGACCAGTAGCCCGGAGAAGAGCGCGCCGACCATCACACCGAGGCCCTGGCTGGCAATTTGCCAGCTGCCCATGTAAGCGCGCTCATTAGCGCTGGCATATTCGACCAGCAGCGTAGTCGATGCGCCCACTTCACCGCCGGCGGAAAAGCCTTGGATCAAGCGTGCGGCGACGATGATGAGAGGAGCACTAATGCCGGTCTGAGCTGGCGTCGGCGCAAAGGCCATCATCACGCAACCCAGTGCCATCAGCGTGATAGTCAGGCCCATTGCTTTCTTACGTCCGGCACGGTCCGCATACGCGCCGATCACAATCCCTCCCAGCGGCCGCATCAAGAACCCAACGCCAAAGGACGCGACGGTCAGCAGTAGCTGGTTATAGGCGCTCATCGACGGGAAAAAGATTTTCCCGATCACGCTGGTCATAAACCCGTAGACGGTGAAATCAAAGAATTCCAATGCATTGCCGATTGTGATCGCGGCAATAGCCTTGTTTTTGCTTAAACGCTTTTTCCCTTCGATGTCGGACGAAGCCATAAATCCCTGCCTTATACGTTGTGATTGCCGAGCGCTGCGATTGACCAGCGATGATCGTATGAGCGCCAAAATCCACGGAAAAGACAAGAATTTGTTGGCGGCGATAAGCAATCGCTGGCGCTTCAGGACACGAGGCTTGCGGCGTCCGGCGATGAGACCGGCGCCAGCAGCGCTTGCCGCCTGATGCAGTCGAAGAATCGCTGCGCTGCCGGCGTGAGTTGGCTGTCGCGGCGAGTGATAATGCAAATCACTAGCGCCTGCAACGGCTCTCTCAGTTTGAGCCGCTTGATACCGTAGTGCTTGAATTCCGTTTGGGCCAACGTTTCGAGGAACACGCCGATCAGATCCTGGGTACCGACCAGCCGCAGACCCATCGCCGTCGACGTGCATTGCACGATGCGTTTGGGCAGCGTCGCACCTTGGGCTGCGAACAGTAGTTCAAGCAAATGCGGCGCCGTCTCCCTGTCGTAGGGCAGCAGCCATTCCGCGTCACTGAGCTCACGCAAGCTGCGGCTTCTGGCCAGCGAATGCCCTGAGCGCACCGCCACGACCAGCGGACTCGAGTACAGTGGCGTGATATGGAACTCGCTTTGCGAAGGCTCCATCATTTGCGACACGATGATATCCACACTTCCGTCACGCAACTTGGCTAGCGAGGTGGGCAGCGAAGCCTCGCTCAGGCGCACGTCGATGCCGGGAGACAAGCTGCGAAATTCGCGAAACGCGCTCGGCAGCAGGGTCAGCGCTACCGACGTGGAAGCCGCCAGCGAGACGCGGCCCACATTGCCTTCGCGGATCTCATCGAGTTCCTCGCGGGTACGCCGCATCTCCGAGAGCAGGAAGCGCGCGCGCGGTTCGAACGCCTGCCCGTAGGGCGTAAGCCGGACGCCCGAGACGCTGCGCTCCAGCAGGACGACCCCCAGGTCAGCCTCCAATTCACGCATGGCGTTGGTCACCGCCGGCTGCGAAACGCTGAGAAGGCGCGCGGCGCCGCGGATGCTCTGCTGTTCGACAACAGCAAGAAAAGTACGTAGCTGATTGGGTTTCATCGTGAGCGCCGTCTCGTTTATCGAACGTCAGGATACGCGCTAAATATCGTCGATGGCGCACTCGAGCACTTTATGCGCTGCAAGACGGATTCCATGGCATTCCCTGTCGTTATAGCCGCGTGCAGTTCACGGCAAGCCGTTGCGCCAAAGTCATCGTATTGTTCTCAGAGGTCCCGTGCGCCCCGCGCCGGTCTTGTTTCACCAGCAGCCATTGCTCGCTTCCGCTTTCCGAACTTCCGAACAAGGACAAATGCATGCCACAAAGTTTTGACCTATCGCCGCAACGCTTCGAGCTCGCAGCGGTAGACGATGAGATCCGCGCCCTGGCCGACAAAATTGCGAAAAAGTTCAGTGATGCCCCGGCGCGCTGGGAACTGTCGCTGGACATAGAGCGCTCGCGCGGGCCGGGCAGCGGATTGCTGGAACTCGGAACCAACGACTTGCCGCTCAACGCCGAGAATTTTTCGATCGATGGCCCCGGCGGACCAATCCTCATCCGCAAGTTCATCCCGTCGAACAGCGCCTCACCGGCTGGCGTCTACCTCCACTTGCATGGTGGCGGGTTCTGCACCGGTTCGGCACGGGGCCAAGATGCGATGCTCAACCGGCTGGCGCACGATGCACAAGTCATCGTTCTGAGCGTCGACTACCGGCTCGCCCCGGAACACCCGTATCCTGCCGCTGTCGCCGACGCGGAAGCGGCCGCATTCTGGCTGGTGCGCTCGTGTGCCGGAGAATTCGGCGTTGAGCGGATCGTGATCGGCGGCGAATCAGCCGGCGCCTATCTTTCGGTCAGCGCCGCGTTGAGACTGCGTGATCGGCACAGCTACGCCGGACTCGCGGGACTCAATCTATTCCAGGGCACGTACGATTTGCGCGGCACGCCGAGCGTGATGCTCAGTGACAATGGCTTCGTCGGGCGACGCAGTTTTCGCACCCTCATGGAGCGTTTCGTTCCGGAAGGGCTACGCAACGATCCGGAAGTATCGCCCCTTTGTTATTCGTTGCATGACCTGCCGCCAGCCCTGTTCTCCGCCGGTACAACGGACCCGGTACTGGACGATAGCCTTTTCATGCACGCCCGCTGGCTCTCCTACACGAACGCCGCTGAACTCGCGGTGTACCCCGGCGCATTCCACGGCTTCTCTCTCTTCGACTGCGAGCTAGCACATATCGCCAACCAGAAAGTAGCTAGCTTCGTCCACAACGCCTGCACCTCCGCTTGAGCGCACCATCTCAGGTGGTAGTCAATGGCGGTCGCGTCGGTGCAGCGCATGATGACCCGCAGTGCCGCGCGCTCATACGCTGGCGCCGCTAGCTACCGCGTAGGTGACGAAGATCACTCGCAGGCATCGCGTTTCTGAACGCGCTGGGCGTCATGCCATAACGCTCCTTGAAGACCCGGCTGAAGTGTGCGGCGTCGTTAAAACCCCAGCGATAGCAGATGGTGGAAATACCGTCGCCGCGATACGCCCCGTTCAGCAAGTCCTCGCGAATGCGCTCGAGCCGGTTGCGCATCACGTAGTCGGCATACAGGTGACCATGCTCGGCGAACAACTTGTGCACATAGCGCGACGACATGCCGAGCGCCCTCGCGCACGCGCTCACGGAAAGGCTGGGATCGTTCAGCGAGAGATCGATAAAGTCCAGTAACTGGCGATATCGCAATTGCAGCGCACTAACCGACGCGCTTTCCCTATCCGCGCGCCGCTCATAGAGATGCACGGCCACCTCGAAAAGCGCGCGCTCGACCCGCGGCAATGACGTGCCCGGAACGTCGTCGATACGACTCATCACCGATGCCAGCCAACCCATGAAGATCTCGGACACGGCGTCGTCGCCCGAAGAATGTTCGATAAAGACTTCGCTTTTACGACTGGTGGGAACGGGAAATCTCGAGAACGGCAGCCGCAGATAGTAGACGCTCGCGCCTTCGTCAAAGCGGTTCAGGACCGAACTCGAACAGATTGAGCGACCGAAAATGATCTCTCCCGGCTGTGACGATACGCATCGTCCCTGCTGCGTAATGGATACGGCGCCGGCACACGGCATCACCGCAACGAACGAATCCGTCTGGCGGATTACAGAAGCATGGCCCATGCGAAACCACTCCTGGGCGGACGTGTCGATTTGCGCGATGAGGCCACCGCCGGGCAGTCGCCGGCCACGAATGCTGGCCTGGAACCGCGGGGACACCGGTCTGACACTATAGGCCGGCATGATCGCCTGACTCAGCATGGAGCACCAGTCTTCCCGGTCTGTCGTGTCGGCGTTGACGGCGCCTGCGGGAACTGCCCTCAACGGAATATCTTGCGCACTGATCGTCAACACGATTGACCCCCTTCCCTTGTCTTCGCGTAGGTAAAGCGCTGATTTCGCGCATGTTACAGGCCTGGTTCAGAACCCGGCAAGAACGACAAAAATAATAGCGATATCGTTGCACCACGCTGGCAAGACCACCGCGTCTTTCGAAAGATCTCGCGACGGCAAGGAGCCCGAGGCGAGCACCCCTCACAAAAACAGCTGGAGTCGCACACTTGAAGCTCAAACAATTCGCGTTACCGTGCTTGATGTCGTTGTTCTCGAGCGGCAGTTACGCACAAAGCAGCACGACGCTTTACGGCATCATCGACAATGGCCTGACGTACATCAGCAATCAAAAGGGCCACGCAAACTATGTCGTCGACACCGGCATCATGCAGGGCGACCGCTTCGGCTTTAGAGGCGTTGAAGATCTAGGCGGTGGGCTGTCCACTATCTTCCAGCTGGAGAATGGTTTCAATGTGAATACCGGCGCAATGGGATCCGGTGCAATATTCGGACGACAAGCTTTTATTGGCTTTGAAGACGCGAGTTGGGGCCGCCTGACAATCGGCCGCCAGTATGATCCGATGTCGGAACTGGTGGGGTACCAGACCCTGGGACCTTATGTAGGCCTGTACAACACGATACCCGTCGATGCAGACCGAACAGCCGGAGAATCAGTAAGCAACGCAGCAAAATACTACAGCCCCGTTTTTTATGGGTTTAAATTCGGCGCCATGTTTGCGTTCAGCAATCAGGCCGGCCATTTCGGTGGTGGTATCGGTGCACCCCGCATGACTAACTTCGGATTGCGCTATGACCATCGCAATCTGACTGTCGCTGCTGGCTACATGAATATCAACGGTACGGGTGGTAGCGTTGCAGAGACGGCATTTGGTGCAAACTCCCAAAAGAATCTCGAGTTCTCCATCAAATACGACATCGGAGCGGCAAGCCTGCTTTCTTCGATCAGGCACGCGAAATTCGCGGGCGAAGCCAACGGTGCGACATCGACAGCGACCGCGTACGAGGCAGGCGCCCTGTACCACCTGTCGCCGGCGCTCCTCAGCGCATTTGGCTATACGCATGCGGTATACACACAGGGCCGATGGGGCATATGGGCCGGCATCCTGGATTACGCGCTCTCCAAGCGCACAGACGTCTACGTCAGCGGTACGTATGAGAAATCGTACAGCGGCAATACGCCGGCGGCATTGGTGGGCGCTGCGGGCATTATCGGTACGCCCGGTTCTTATGACGAAGCAGGCGCATCATCGAATGATAAACAGTTAGCCCTGCGAATTGGTATCCGGACGAAGTTCTAGGCTTCTTTTTATAAACGGAAAAAATGAACCCAACACTTTCACAACGTCTTGAACAACTAAGACTTGCGTTGCCATCGCCGATGAGTCCGCTCGGCACATACCAAACCGTCACCACATATGGCAAATTGCTGCACGTGTCCGGACTGGGCCCCATTGAAAATGGCGCGCCCATCGTCGGGATTGTTGGTGACGACATCAGCTTGGAAGAAGCGCAACGAGCGGCTCAACGCACAATGCTTATGATCCTTGCTTCCATTGACGAGTCTCATGGTCTTGAGAACATCGAACGATGTCTGCGACTCACGGTGTATGTCCGGGGCAACGCGTCTTTTGCGGAGCACTACAAGGTAGCCAACGGCGCAAGCGACGTCCTGCTTCACCTGTTCGGCGGACCCAATTTGCCCGCGCGTAGTGCGCTGGGCGTTTATACGTTGCCAATGGGCCTGACTGTTGAGATCGATAGCATATTTGTACTGCGGGACTAATCTCGCAACGTTAATGGGGGATGAACAAGGTGCGCGTTTATTCTCTGCAGCGCATTAACGCGCACCTTGTTCACACCATGAAAAGACCGCAACGCGCCAAAAAAAAACGAGGTGTCCATTCAACCCGCGTTAGCGACTCGCCGACCGCCTCGCGCAGGCCGCCGCTCCGGCGCCTCAAACGGCCAGATCATACACGGCATTACAGCCGGATCGATTTGCGCTCAGCGCGGCAGAGGATGCGGCCAGCGCTGCGGCCGCTTCGTCTTCCGGCTCATTGACAGATCCCGCTTGAAAGTCTCGGCGAGGAAAAACGCGCACACCAGGCTCAACAACCCCGTCGCCGCAATATAGATCGAAATGGGCAGCGTCTGGCCATACGTGGCGAACAGATAGGTAGCGATTCACGTAGAACCACTGTCGACATCTCAAGAGCCATTTCGCCACCGCGCGCTTACAATGGCCGCTTGCGAGGGAGGCGAAGCAGTCATTCCCTTCACCCCGACCGCCGACATCTCCGCGCACCGTCCTAGCTCCTACAGGTTTAGAAGCGGTGACGTAACGAAAGCTTGACGGCGACTTGGGTCGGAGTGGACGACTGCCCGAGCGTACGGATTGCCGCGACCGCCGCATGACCGGTCGAGTCGACACCCGATGCACGCTGCCACACGCCGACCAGATTTAGGTCCGTGCGTTTCGAGAGCGAGTAGTTCGGACCGAAATCGATCTACTCATACTTTGCGTGAGGTGCTTTCGTGTAGTCGAACGACGCGCCGATAAGCAGCGCGGGCGTGACGTAATAGCGCCCGTCAATTTCGGAGCTGTTGAAGAACGCGTTGCCCGTGTTCGGTGTGGAAGCGGTGCGCCGGATATCCTGGAAGCGGGTGTTCGTGTAGACCAGCCCGATGCTACCCCGCCCGATTTTGTACGACACGGCCGCGTCGACGTTCTGCCACACGTTCGCCGAAGCATAGCCGCTAGACACGGGGCTACGGCCCGGCGTCACGTAACCGGTCTGGCCGGGCGAAAGCGCAGACGGTCAACATGGATAAGAGCGGTGCCAATCTGGCCGCCCTCCAGGCCATCAACGCCGCACGCGAAACACCCATCCGCATCCGTCAGGTCAAGTATCTGAACAACCGCATCGAGCAGGACCACCGGGCCATCAAACGCCGAACCCGGCCCATGCTCGGTTTCAAGGATTTTCGTTGTGCGAGCATCATTCTGGGCGGCATTGAGATGATGCACATGATCCGCAAGGGGCAAATGAAATGCATCAAAGGGACTGGCGCGTCCGCCGCACATCAATTCTATTCCCTCGCCTCATAAACGATCGCGGCCCGTGTACTGCGCTCGCCCCTCCGTCCTTACCGCGACAGAGTCAGAGCGGTACCAGTCAACGAGTCCGACGAGCGCATGCGTATCGCCCGCTTCGCGGTTGGTCACAAGACGCCAGATGACGGGCTTCACACCCGCTGGCGCGTCGAACAGCAACGGCGAGCCGGACATTTCGGCATCCTACTCGAACGTGCAATACATCGCAGGTTCGGGATCGAAGTTCTTCTATACGCAGATCTGGAACACGGGCGGTATCGTGCTGCACTACAAGCCGCTTACCGTGCTCGATCTCGCGGCCGGCTACAGCTACACGCGCGCGACTGAAGCGAACGGCATCACCAGCGCTGCTTCGTATCAGCAGTTCACCCTCTCGCAGTACTACAGCCTCTCGAAGCGAACGGGCCTGTACTTCGTCGAGGCGTACCAGCTCGCGGGCGGCCAGACGCTGGGCACGAACGGCGCGGGCGACATCATCAACGCGACAGCTGACATTGGCGACGGCCAGAACAGCGCGCCCAGTTCCCCCACTGGCGCAAGCGCCGACTGGTGCCGCGCGATCCGTGAAAGGATTGCGACGTTTTCCGTGAGTATCTGCCCATCGTCTATCTCAAGTGTCGGGACATAACCCTTCGGATTGGTTTCTTCAAATTTTTGTCCGGTCTCAGTCAGCTTGGATTTCAGATCGACGCGAATCCGGTCGAAGGTCATGTCGACTTTGTGCATTGCAATATGGTCTGCTAGGCTGCAAGCGCCAGGCGAATAGTAAAGCTTCGTGATGTTGTCTCCTTGCTCAAGTGGTCGAGCGATCTTCAAGAGACGGAAGTGTTATGCCGTCGCCGCGACGCCCTTCGTCGACCGGCGGTTCCCAGCTCGCGCGAGTCTCTACCACGGGAATCGATCGCATACAGCCCATGTGTGTGCTTTCGATGCCTGGCATGATTCTCACCCTGATTGCGGTCAACAGCCGGGACGGTTTAAAGCGCCGCAGCGCGAACGCTTTCCGTCCCACTTAGACTTCGTTCCGAAAGCCGCTTCCGCTTGTTCGGCCACGGCCGTCCCCTGCCGACAAACGTTCTTGTCGAAGTCCCAGAGCGACCGCAAGTCGCGCGCGTGTTAGCAGGATTTGCCGACCCGAACAGTCTCGATGGCAAAGATGCCACCCACCCCGTCCCTGCAGCAGGCCGTGACGACATTTCGACACTCGCCGAACGCTGCGTCGACCGCATTTCGGCAATTTTGCGCAGCTCTTCGCGCCGCTTAAGCGCACCTCGCTTGGGCGTTCTCCGCGCTGATTCGGCACCTCGTTGGCGGGGCGGCTGGCACGTCCCGTGCGATGGAGAAAGAGTAACCAACCGGAGGATGTCATGGATACCGACACAGCAGAAGGTACGTTGAAAGAAGCAGCAGGCAAGGTCCAAGACGCAGTAGGCGGTGTGGTTGGCGACGCGGCCACGCAGGTATCAGGGAAAGCACGCGAATTAAGCGTTAAGGCGCAGCAACTCTGCGCGGATACCACCAGCCTCTTCCGGGACAGTACGGTTGAGAATCCATTTGCGGTGTTAGGCATCGTCGCCGCTGTCAGCTTTATAGCCGGCATGATATGGGCGAACAGCAGAAATGTTCCTTCCCGGGCTTATGCGCAGAACTCGGGCGCTGATGATCGGCCGTATTAGGTCAATGGGGTCAATGCCGTCGTAGTACCGGTCCGAGGGGTCCTATGAACCTCGGCGTCCTAAAACTACACCTCGCCCACTAAAATGGGCCGCGCGGAATTGCCGGATTCACCATCATGCGGGAGCGTTAAATGTCGGTGCAATCAAAAATCATGCGATGGCGCAATGTCGGCCGATTCTGTGCTCAGAGAGTGGCCGACTACGGTGAATTGTTCCGCATTGAACTCGCCGACACGAAAACGCGATTGCTGCACGAAGCGATTGCGCTGGTCGCGTTGGCGGTCGGCGCTCTTTTCACACTTTCCTTCCTTTGCATCGCCATCATTGCGTCGGCCTGGGGGACCCCTTATTTCCTCAGGGTCGTGTGGGGCGTTGCCACAACTTGGCTCGTTGTGACGATTGCCGCCTTCCTTGCCTTACGTGCTCAGCGACCTGGGCAATCATTTCAGACTTTGCAACGAGAACTCCGCCGCGATGTTGAGTCTGTCAAGGAGGCGATCAAATGAAGCGCGGGATACACGAAAATATGGAGGCTCAAGCAGCAGTACTCGCACGCATGGCGGCAACGCGCGCGGAACTCTCGTCTGCTAGCCGGCTTTCGAAAGTAGGCGCTGGAGAAAACAGAATAGCAGGACCCGTCTCACGGGATGCCGGTCCCGTGCTCTTGCGCACGCCCAATGCGGCGCTAATCGCCCTATTCCTTGTCGGATCGGTCATCCTCGGACCGAGGCAAATCCTGGTCACATCGTTTCGAGCGGGCCTGGCCGCGTGGATCACGAGAACGGTTCGCGACCTCGCAGGCAGGTGAACTCAGCACGGTCGGTTGCCAGAGCGGCGGCACGGCGCCCCGAAACTACCCGTTCGGCTGCACCACGGAGGCGTTATGCAACGAATCTACGGCAGCACGTTTTGGACCATCGCGGGTCATCCGGCGACGTTCGTGGTGCAAACCTTGAAAGCGTTTCGCGCGAACCAAGGGATGCTGCTCGCAGGTGCGGTCGCCTACTACGCGCTGCTTTCGATCGTCCCGCTACTCATCCTGGTCGTGATCGCGCTATCACACCTGGTCAACCAACCGGTGCTTCTTGATTCGCTGGCGCATCTGCTCGAGTGGCTGGTTCCGGGGCAAGCGAAGGCCATTGTTCGGGAGTTGACGAACTTTCTCGCTCACCGTGCGGTGATCGGATGGGTACTCCTCTGTACCATGATTTTCTTCAGTTCGTTGGCGTTCACCGTGCTGGAAAACGCGATGTCAGTGATCTTTGTACATCGGGTGGCGATTCATCGACGACATTTCTTAATTTCCGCGCTGCTCCCCTATTGCTACAGCTTATCGCTGGGCCTGGGTGTGCTTCTCGTCACGCTCGTTTCCAGTGCCTTGCAGGCCGTCGGCGCCAGCAGCATTGACGCATTCGGCTGGCACGTCTCTCTTGTCGGTGCCTCACGCGCATTGCTATATCTGTTCGGAGTTGCAGGAGAAATTTTGGTGTTGACGTCGATCTATCTCGTGATCCCAGTCGGTCGCCCGACGTTCAGGCACGCTCTGGCCGGCGCGATCGCGGCGACCTTACTATGGGAAGCGACGCGTCACGTACTAGTCTGGTATTTTGCGACGCTTTCTCAGGTAAGCGTCGTATATGGATCGCTCACCACCGCGATCGTAGTCCTCTTCAGTCTTGAGGCCCTTGCGACACTCCTGTTATTCGGTGCTCAGTTGATCGCCGAATACGAACGTCTCAGCGCCGGCTCGAAAGAATTAGCCCCAAAACCGTTCCGAACGGGCTGACAGATCGCTATTTGATATTTAAGGCCGCGTTTAACTACCGCCTGCGGTCTGTTGATAAGAGCATAGTCGCTTCGATACCCCATGGAGTTCCCCATTAACTCGTTCGGATTGCAAGTAAAATTTCACTGGGCTCCCGTTCGTAGCGGGAGTTCCAGAGGAAGGACGAGCGCGTAGCGCCTCGGTACGCTATTTGCTGAGTAGTTGCCAATGACCCTTTAAAGAGATTCGATGTGAAGGCAACCATCGTGTCCCACTCCCCATCCAGACGGGGAATCCGAGCAGATTTATCGATTCGGGTTTGTCCTGCAAGCTGAGAGTGATGCTTCTCCCCACACGGAATCATTTGCCCTGCTAACGACGTAACTCACCCTCGATATTTTGCGAGATTTATAAGGCACGCTGCCCACCCCCGTACCGATTGCGGGCCGTTCAACCGAACTGATGCCTTATATGTCCATCGACATCAACCCGTCCGACACGTCCGATACGGAAGTTCAATCCTGGCTGCAAAAAATAGGGCCCGGCCTGATTACGGGCGCCGCGGACGACGATCCCAGCGGTATTGCCACCTACTCGCAGGCGGGGGCGCAGTTCGGTTTCAACATGCTGTGGACCATCATCATTACGTACCCGCTGATGGTAGCCATCCAGGTGATCAGCGCAAGATTGGGGCGAGTCAGCGGACATGGACTCGCTACCAACATCCGACGTTTCTATCCGGCTTGGCTGCTCTACAGCTCTGTAGCCTTGCTTCTCGTTGCTAACACCATCAACATCGCAGCCGATCTCACCGCGATGGGGGCGGCGGTCAATCTGGTTGTGGGTGGTCCGGCGCGCGTCTATACCATCGGGCTCGGACTGGTATCCGTTTTGTTGCAGGTGTTTGTCCCCTATCGCAGCTACGTTCACGTGCTGAAGTGGCTTACTCTTGCTCTCTTTGCGTACGTGGCGACAGTCTTTGTCGTGCAAATTCCATGGCAGACAGTAGCCACTCGGACGATATTTCCTCACTGGTCCTGGAAGAGTGAATACGTTACGACGGTGGTCGCGGTCCTCGGGACGACCATTAGCCCCTATCTGTTTTTCTGGCAGGCGTCTCAAGAGGTCGAAGAGATGCGCGCCGAGACCGGTCAAAAGGCTTTGAAGAACGCGCCGGCTCAGGGGTCGTCGAGCCTTAAACGCATTCGGATGGATACGTGGATCGGAATGGGCTTCTCGAACTTGGTCGCTTTCTTCATTATTTTGACCACGGCGGCGACGCTAAACGCTCATGGTGTTACGAACATCCAGACATCCTCCCAGGCAGCGCGCGCGCTCAAGCCCATTGCAGGCGAATTCGCATTTCTGCTCTTTAGCCTGGGAATCATCGGCACGGGTTTGCTTGCGCTGCCGGTGCTGGCCGGGTCAGCCGCGTACGCGATGGCTGGAACATTCAGATGGCGTAATAGCCTGGCACTGAAACCGCAGCTCGCGAGGCGGTTCTACGGGATCATCGTGTTATCAACGATAGTGGGTATAGTTATTGGCTTTACTCCAATTGACCCGATCAAGGCGCTCTATTGGAGTGCAGTTATCAACGGGGTGGTCTCGGTGCCGATCATGGGACTGATCATGTTTATGGCTGTCAATCCGAAGATCATGGGCGAGTTCGTGATCTCGATGCGGTTACGCGTGGTGGGATGGTTGGCCACAGCCGCCATGGGGGCCGCGGCCGGCGCCATGTTTTGGTTTATGTTCTCGTAGGTCGCTTCACCTTCGTATCGCGGTTCGGCGAACGCGGTCATTGTCATACCGTAGAGAAGCCCATAGAGAAGTCCATCGGTGCATATGAGTCCGCGTACTGGCGCCCTGCTCATAGCGAACACGGCGAATCCTCGATGGCGTGTCCGAGACTTGCCTCAGGACAAGGGCCAATTGTTGTTGAGGTGGTCAGCGGTACGCCAGTCATAGAACCGCCCGCCGCGTCCTGCCGAACCGGCGTTCAGATCACCAAGCTGAGCGCCCTGAGTCGTCATGCTTAAGGGCTTAAGAGGCGCAGTAGCGATGCCAGTATCGTCTCGATGGACACAGGCTTTTGCCAGAACTCATCCCACCGCGCCGCGTCGCCAGGTCCTAGCGGGTCAGCGCTGGTGAGAATGAGAGGAATACGAGCAAGCTCTTGCTCAACCTTCAGTTGATGCAAAACTTAACGCCGTCCATTATTGGCATTGACCGGTCTGTGATGATGAGGTCAGGCCTTTCCTCCCTGGCGGCGACAAGCCCAGCACGGCCATTGGTAGCGGTCACGATTCGATAGCCCTCCAATTGCAGGATACGCTTCCACGCGTTCACGACGCTAAGTTCGTCATCCACAAGCAGGATGGTTTTCAGTTGTTTGCTTGATGTCCGAGAGAGCGGGTAGCGCCGGAATCGCATTCGTCCCCAACCTTCCCAAACACTTCTCGACCTCGTTGGTGTTGATTTCACTACATCGAGCACGCACATCGACGGTATGTTAGGGAAAAGTATCGGGTAAAACCTCGCTGGTACGGGCGTCTTATCACCTGTCCCTCTGGACGCAACAGCGTGTATATGAAGTAAGGTCGCCGGACCGGCGGAGCTGGCGTCACGCGAGTCACTGCCCGCTCCGCCCGAGGCTACGTTAGTGGTCGTGATGCCGTTCACCTCGCGCCCAGTCCTGATGGCGCTCTTCCCACTCACGACCGCAAATCTGGAAGCAGTGAGTATATGCAGCACTCGGAATGGCACAGTGTTTTGAGACGTCGCGATTGTGAGTGGAAATGAGGTACGCGCCCCAATAAAGGGTGTCAATGAGCGCGTCGTTTCATCCGACCAGCGCCATTGAAACAGTCGGTTTCAAAACTCACAAACGTGCGGTGCAACACCGACGCCGTACGCCACAGAGATAAAGTGCCAGAACCCTTGAAATCCATACCCGAATTGCGGGCATCCGCGGTTAGCGAGCATGACACTGCAAAAAGCGGGCGGACATGGTCGTTCCGGACGTAATAACGCCAGAAATGGACGTCGGCGCGAAAGGTGGTGCTCGCGCTGGCTGACATCCCGTTCGTAATGACCTCGGCCGCAGCGCAGATTTTCGCAATCCGCGCTTATTTTTCGCAGCAGCTCTACTCGCTCATTTCATAAGCAATACATAGCAATCAAATTTGCTCGTCTATCCCGTCTTACTGCGACATGTATGGACCCGACCGAGTGGTTCGGCTACGGCATTTATGCTTACGGCCTTACGCACATCTCAGTTGCTCTATTTCCGTCACAAGTGAACCTGTATCTGAACGCCGTTGTCGACTGTTGGCCACGAGGTTCTTGAACGGGCTTGTGCTCTCGACAACGCGCTCGCCAAAGACACGCCTTGACCACCGCCGACGGAAACGAGCCTTTTCGACGGGGTATCGACCGGGGTGTCATCCAGCGACACGGATAGTTCGGAACCCGTAGTTCATAAAACACTCGAGGCCTTCGACCGAGGAAGGCCGTGGCCTACCCGGTCGGGTAAGCGTACATGCTGCAAACCTGGCCGCCCAATTGCTTCCTCGCGCTCGTTGTCCGCATCGCGGCCATGACTCCGGGGAAGATGGGTCTTCACGACTGAACGTATTTGATTGCACGGAGCGCGTGTGAGGCGCGCACTGGCTTCCTCGCGATGTCAGGCTGGCCCCGCGGTTACGGCCGTCGCTAACGTTTAAACCTCCGTCGACTTAATCCATCGATCAGCCCGGCGCTTTTCTCCATTGGAACCGGTGCGCCGAACTTTCCAATAGATCGAACCCTTTTTGATTCAAACTTTTTCTGAACGGTTAAGCCGCTGCACATTACAAATCTTTAAAAAATGTGACAGTTGCAATATGTAAAAAATTTTTATTTTTTATTTGTTTTTTGAACCTTCATATCATATCTTACGCCCAGGCTTTAGTATGCCTGCTTAACCAGTCAAATCACTGCTTGAAGAAAGGGTATTCGCCGCCGGCAAATATCCGGCGAAGCTGTGGGCACGATCACAAGAACAACAATTAATCCATTTTCCGAGCACGTTCGGGGGTTTCATGTCTATCAGGAAGACCGTACTCCGTTTGCCCAATTCACTTTTTGTACAGACCGAGCAGCACGTTTTTGCGGAAGGACGAGACAACGTCATTCTAGTCAACGGCGCGTTGGCGACCACCGCTTCATTCGGTCAAACAATCAAGTACTTGAGCGAACGCTATAACGTCGTTTGCTTCGACCTGCCTTACGCGGGCCAGTCCCGACAACACAATCCAGAAGAATGGACCTTGACCAAGGACGACGAGGTCGAGATTCTCCTGCACGTTATTCGATGGTTTCAGCCGAAATTCCTATATTCCGTCTCGTGGGGCGGTCTAGCGTCGCTTCTGGCGTTATCGCATGAAAACACGAGTGTGGAACGCGCTGTGATCGGTTCATTCTCGCCGTTTCTCAATGACGCCATGGTCGATTATGTGACCCGTGCGCGCGATCATCTCAAGGTTGGTGAGTATCTGCAAGCCGCCCATTTGCTTAACGATACAGTCGGAAAGCATCTGCCGCGCATCATGAAACTCCTGAATTATCGCTATCTGACGAGCATACCCAAGGAACAACACGCTCAAGTCGCATTTCATGCCGAGCAGATCCTCGCGCTCCAGCCGGAAAGTTATGTTGATAAGCTCGTGAATATAAAGAGCCGGATCAAGTTCGTGAATGGCGAACTCGATGAATACACGACCACCCAGGATATCCGGACACTCGCACGTTATGTCACGAACGTGCAATTTGTCAGCGTGCCGAATACCGGCCATTTTCTTGAACTCGAAGGGCGAACCCAAGCGGCGGCCATGCGCGAAGAACTGCTGGATTGCTTCGGCACTGGCCAGGCCGGCGAGCAACCGCGCGCCGAGGCAACCGTTGTACCGGCGTTTGCGCAAACGTTTGCGAGCACGGATATGAACCTCGATCTCGGGAGCGGAACATGACCATTTACCATTCGATTGCCATCTTGTTACCCTGGGCCGCGTGGCTTGCCTACTGGATGAAAGCCTCGTCCTGGGCCAAGCAGACCGTCAAGCGGGAAGACCGGCTTTCGCGTACGTTGCAGTCCATTCCGCTTATCTTGGGCTGCTTGCTGATCGTATGGCCGGACGCTTCGGCTTCATGGAATAGCGCTAATGCCGGCTTCGATTTACGCCACTGGCTCGGCCTTGCCGTGGTCGTCGCCGGGCTGTTGTTTTCTGTTTGGGGACGCCGCCATCTCGGCTCCAACTGGAGCGTATCGGTCACGCTGAAGGAGGGGCACGAACTCGTGCGCAGTGGGCCCTATGCCCTCGTCCGCCATCCGATTTATTCCGGTTGTCTGCTGGCCATCGCAGGTTCTGCGCTCGTCTGCGGAGAACCGCGCGGCGTCATCGGCTTCGCGCTGATCTTCGCGTCGCTCGCCTACAAAGTGCGGGTTGAAGAACGATGGCTCTCGGATTACTTCGGCAACCCATATCGCACCTATCGCCGCGAAGTTCGCGCGCTCGTGCCCTGGCTGTATTGAGCCAGCGAGACATTCAAATGACACAGATCATCATCACGGCGATTGGATCGGCGGGCGACGTCCATCCGTTCATCGGCATTGCGCGCACGCTGGCGCAGCGCGGGCATCGCATCGTGTTTTGCACCCATCCGCAGTTTGCGGAACTGGCCGAAGACAACGGTTTTGTCTTCGTGCCGATCGGCACCTGGGACGAGTACGCGAGTGCCATGTTGAACCCTGCGCTGTGGGATCCACGCACATCGTTCAAGACGCTGTGGAACCTGATCGCGCCGTCCATTCGTCCGCACTTCAATACACTCGCTGCGCTCACGACACCCGATACCGTGCTTGTCGGATCGCTCTGGGCGTTCGCCGCGCGGCTCATGCAGGAAGTGCACGGCACGCCGTATGTATCGGTGCAGGTCTCGCCCTCCACCCTGCTCTCCGCGAGCGCGCCGCCGACGCATAAGCGCCTCACTGTGCCCATTTGGCTGCCGCGCGCCGTGCGGGCAAAGTGTCTTGCGCTGATCGAGACGAGCGTGCTCGACAAGGCCTGTGGTCCCGCACTAAACGACGTGCGGGCAACGCTCGGATTGCCGCCGGCAAGCCGCATCCTCGGCCAGTGGTTGCACTCGCCGGACGGCGTGTTGTGCCTGTTTCCGGACTGGTTCGCCCCACCTCAGCCGGACTGGCCGCGCAATCACCTCATGGCCGGTTTTCCACTGTTCAACGATGTGTCGACAGCCGCTATCGATGACGAACTAAAAGCGTTTATCGCTTCAGGAGCGCGGCCGGTCGTCTTCACGCCGGGCTCGACCCAGATCGACCAGCGCGCGTATTTCGACGCCGTCGATGAAGCCGTGCGCCGCACCGGGGTACGGGCAATCGTGCTCTCCCGCGGCGCGCGCGCCCGGTGGACTGAAGACTCAAACCTGACAGCCCGCGATTTTGTGCCAATGTCCACGCTGTTGCAGCACTGCGCGGCCATCGTTCATCACGGCGGCATAGGAACGGCAGCTCTGGCGTTCGCGGCGGGTATTCCACAGGTCGTTACGCCGTTCGCACACGATCAGTTCGACAACGCGCAGCGCGTGGCGAAAAGCGGTTGCGGGCTGCGCATCGACGGTCCCGCGAGCGGCCGGGCACTCGCAGCGGCAATCAAGCGCGTGACCACGGACCCGCTGGTTGCGCGGTATTGCGCGCACGTGCGGTGGCTTCTCGACAGGTCTCCCGACGCGTGCGAGATGGCGGCACGATATATCGAAGACGTTGCGTGGCTCGGTGCCCAACGCGCGGCCTGAGTGCCGCGCACGGCCCTATGTGCAGCCTTCGCTGCCTTATTCGCAGCCCTTCCCTACGTGAACAGCCCCGGCCTCCATGAACACCTTGAGCAGCGATGTCCCTGAAAGCGTCGGACCCCGCGCAGCACCGTTGCGAGGGGCATGGCTGGCTCTTCTGAGCTTTGCATTGTCGCTCGCCACGTTTATCGAAGTACTCGATTCGACTGTGACGAACGTTGCCGTGCCGTCCATTGCGGGGAGCCTCGCGGTATCGAATGCTCAAGCGACCTGGGTGATCAGTTCGTATTCGGTGGCGGCAGCGATCGCCGTGCCGTTGACCGGCTGGCTGTCGCAGCGCTTCGGCGACGCCCGTCTGTTCGTCTGGTCCGTGCTGCTGTTCACGCTCACCTCATTGCTGTGCGGCATCGCGAGCAACCTGGAGATGCTGGTCCTGTGCCGCGCGATGCAGGGCCTGTGCTCAGGCCCCATGGTGCCGCTCTCGCAAGCCATCCTGTTGCGCTCCTTCGCGCCGGAGAAACGGATATTTGCACTCGCGTTATGGGCCATGACCGTGCTGCTCGCCCCAATCTTCGGGCCGGTGCTGGGCGGCTGGATCATCGACCAGTTTTCCTGGCCCTGGATCTTTTTCATCAACCTCCCGATCGGACTGTTCGCGTTCGCCGCCTGCACGGCGCTCCTGCGGCGCGACCCGCCCAGTCTGAAACAGCCGCCCAAGGATCTCATCGGCATAGCGTTGCTCGTGGTCGGCGTCGGTGCGCTGCAGGGTGTGCTGGACCTTGGCCGCGAGCACGGCTGGTTCGACTCGCCGCTGATCATCACGCTCTCGATCGTTGCCGCGCTCGCGCTGCTGTCGCTGCTGATCTGGGAGTCGGCTGAGCCGTATCCCGTCATCGACCTCAGTCTCTTTCGCGATCGCGCGTTTTCATTCGGCGTTGCCGTCGTCTCGCTCGGCATGATCAGCTTCTCCATCATCGGCGTGATCTTTCCGCTCTGGATGCAAACCGTGATGGGTTATACGGCCTTGCAGGCAGGCATGGCGGTCGCGCCTCTGGGCATCCTCGCCCTTGTGTTTTCCCTGTTGATCGGGCTGTTCCTTGACCGGCTAGACGCGCGTTTCGTCACGTCGTTCGGATTTCTCGTGTTCTTCGCCGTGCTCTACTGGGACACGCATTTCACGCTGACCATGTCGTTCTGGCAAATCGTCACGCCGACGTTCGTTCAAGGCATCGGCCTACCATGCTTTTTCATCCCGCTCAGCGCGGTGACCCTGTCGCGCATCTCCGATGAAAAACTCGCTGCAGCATCGGGCATGTCGAATTTTCTACGGACCTTGTCGGCAGCACTTGGCACGGCATTAAGCGTCACGTGGTGGGATAACCGTGCCGCGCATCACTACGGCACGCTGGCGCAGTCGGTCACGCACGAGTCTCTGGGCACGGGGCAGTTCGCCCGCGCCTTGCAGAACATGGGACTCGCGGGCGACCGCAATCTTGCCGCGATCCGTCAGGTCGTACAGCAGCAGGCATACATGATGGCGACCAACGATCTGTTCTACGTTGCGAGCCTTGTATGCCTGGCGCTGGCGGTATTGATCTGGACCACCAGACCGTGGCGCGGCATATCGGCCGCGCGGGTCGGGCACTGAGGCGTTTCCCATGTCCGCAACCAACGTCATTCTTTTCAAAGTCGATAGCGCGAATAGTAAAGCGGCCCGCGAAGCGCCCGCGCTCGGCGCGCTGGTGGTGCTTTATAAACCGACGGCCGGGCAGTTGCGCAACCTGATTGACCTGCGCGCACGATGCGGCGTGTTGCTTGCCGTCGACAACTCGCCGGCTACCAACACCGCGAACGTCGGCCTCCTTGGCGATCACGGTATTGACTATGTGTTCAACGGCAATCGCGGCGGGATTGCGGGGGCCTTTAACCGCGGGCTGGAGCGACTATTCGCGCAAGGTCTCGATGCCGTCGTGCTGTTCGATCAGGACTCGCACACGAGCGTCAATTATTTTCCGATGATGCGCGCCTCGTGCGCCGCGCTCGGAGCACGTGCCTTCGCCATCGGTCCGAGAATCTACGATGAGAACGCCCAGCGCTTCCTGCCGCAGCTCTACAGCAATGGTTTTTACGTGCGCACGCTGATGTTCCCTGAAGGCGCGGCCTTACAGCCCTGCTCGTTCCTTATATCGTCGGGTTCTGTCATCTCGCGGCTCGCTTATGAACGACTAGGCTCCTTCACCGAAGCCCTCTTCATCGATCATGTGGACACCGACTATTCGATGCGCGCGCTGGTGCGCGGCGTGCAGTTTTATGTCGAACCGAGGCTCGTGCTCTCGCATCGGATTGGCAACAAGCGGGAACATCGGCTGGGACCGCTACGCGTCACGTCGATGAATCACCCTCCCATGCGCCGGTACTACATGGCGCGCAATGGCATGCACCTGAGCCTCAAGTATTTTCAATCCTTTCCGGTCGCACTCGTGCCAAATTTCATTACGCTCCTGCAGGTCTTGCAGATCTCTCTGTTCGAGTCGGACAAACGCGCGAAGCTATCGAGTATTGGCTGCGGTCTGGTCGACGGGCTGCTGGGACGACTCGGCCCGCTGGAAACTACGCGGCCGCGCCTCGCCGCACGCATCGCGCGCGGCTAAGGATGAGGATCAACGCTATTCGCTCCGCGCAGGTTTGCAAACGCATCGGCGTGATTGCGCTCGGTTCGCTCATCGCTCTATCGGGCGGCTGCGCCGACACGACGCCACGTACTGCGCTTGCGATGCGCACGCCGCCGGCTGAACTGCTTCCGAGCGCAGCAACGGACGCCAACGGCTCATGGCCACAAACGAACTGGGTTGCATCGTTCCACGACAGTCAACTGGATACGCTAGTCGCCGAAGCGTGCTCGGCTAATCCCGACATCCAGATAGCAAGCGCGCGGATCGCGCAGGCCCAATCGCAACTGGACCAGTTCGGTGCGAGCGAGGGACTGACAGGCACCGCCATGCTGTCCGCCTACAAAGCCCGCATGCCTGAAATCAACGGAGCGGCGAGCGTCGATGTGCAGGGCACCACCGTCCCGATCAACCTGTTCAGCGATCCCTGGGTGTCGCCTGGGAGCGCAATTGTCGGTGCGAACTATGAACTCGATTTGTGGGGAAAGAACGAAGCGCTCACGCGTTCGCTTCTGTCTTCGCGCGACGCCTCGCGTGTCAATGCGCAACAGGCCCAACTCACGATAGTGACCTCGCTGGTCACGCTGTATGTACGCCTCGCCGGAGACTATGAACGCCGCGATCTCATCGACGCCAAGCATCGCGTAGCGACAGAACTCGACCTTATCCGGCGCGAGCGCCAGACGCGAGGCATGGACAACACCTCCGACATCCAGGCTACACGCATAGAGCAAGCCACATTGCAGGCGCAAGCGCAGCAGATCGACGATGCAATCAGACAGACGCAATTGCAGATCGGCATCCTGGTTGGCGCAGGTCCCGAACGTGGTCTTGCCTTGCAGCGGCCAACGCTGGCGAGTGCCAATGAAGAAACCGCCCTGCCGCCGAACCTGCCACTCGACCTGCTGGGACGCCGCCCAGATATAGTCGCCGCCCGGCTGCGTGTTGAAGCCGCGACGGCGAAGATCGCTGTGACCCGTGCATCGTTTTATCCGAACATCAATCTGTCGGCAGCGGGCGGACTGTCGTCGCTATCTATCAGCTCGCTGTTCTCCAGCGCGTCGGCATTCTTTGCGCTAGGACCCGCCGTCACCCTGCCGATCTTCGAGCGCGGCCGCCTGCGCGCCCAGCTCGACGGCGACTATGCGCAGGCAGACGAAATGATCGCCCTGTATAACCGCACGCTCAATGAAGCACTGACCGACGTCGCCCGGTCCATCCTGGCAACACGCAGCACCACCGCCCTGATTGCCGAGCAGCAGGAAATCGTGAACGCGCGTGAGCACTTGGTCTCAGTCGCAGCGGACCAGCATCGTCGCGGCCTTGTCCGCCAGACCGAGGTGCTTCAGCAACAGAACGCACTGCTCGACGACCAGCTTCGCCTCATCGACCTCACGACACGCCGGCGCGACGCGCAAGTCGCGCTGATCCGCTCGTTAGGCGGTGGCTTCGAAGCGATGCCTGCGCAACAAACCAAGCCTTCGTCAACCGAGTCCACCAACCGGACATCCCGTGAAAGCCCACCTTCCATTCCTCCTTCGTCAAGCTAACGCATGAGTACAGAAAACCTGCTTGACGATCGAACGTCGACCGTGGCGCCGCACCCTAAAAAAGTCATGCGCCGCAACCGGCTCTTCCTGCTGCTCTTCGGCACAGCGCTGTTGCTCGCGCTAGCTGCGGGCGTGCACTGGTGGACTGTCGGCCGCTATGTGGAGGAAACCGACAATGCGTACGTCGGCGGCAATGTCGTGCCGATTGCCGCTCGTGCTGCCGGCACTGTGCGTGAAGTCACCGTCGGCAATACGCAATACGTGAAGGCGGGGCAAGCGCTCGTGCTACTCGACGATACCGAAACACAAGCCGCACTGACCCAGGCGCAAGCGCGCCTCGTCCAGGCGAAGCGGCAGGCGCGCAGCGCGACCTATTCGAACGCGATGTACGCAGCCGCCGTCGACGCCCGCACGGCCGAACTGAAGCTTGCCGAACAGATGCTCAAGGCCCGTTCGGGGGCGAGCGTTGAAGTGGTGTCGACGGAAGAATTTGCACGCGCGGCAGAATCCGTCGCGCTCGCAAAGGCGAATCTTGCCTCGGCGCAAAGCCAGTTAGCCAGTGGCCTCGCGATGAGCGGATCAGGGCGAGTAGAAGACGATCCCGCCGTGGTCCAGGCAGAGCAGCAAGTGAAGCTTGCACAGGTCGCGGTGACGCGGACCGTGATCGTTGCGCCGGTCGAAGGCAGCATCGCCCAGCGCTCGGTCGAGGTTGGGCAGCCGGTCAACGCGGGTATCCCGCTCATGACGGTCGTGCCGCTCAAGCACCTATGGATACAGGCAAATTTCAAGGAGGGACAAGTCCGGAATTTGCGGATCGGTCAGCCCGCAACGATCGTCTCGGATCTCTATGGTTCGAGCGTCAAGTTTCACGGCCGGATCGGCGGATTGTCGCCGGGAACAGGCAGCGCCTTTTCGATGCTGCCCCCGGAGAATGCAGCCGGAAACTGGATCAAGGTCGTGCAGCGTGTCCCGGTACTCGTGCTGCTGGATCCCGCGGAACTGGCCGAGCATCCGTTGCGCGTGGGGCTCTCCACAACCGTCGAGGTAGATACGCACGATCTTGCCGGCAAACCGGTCAGTGCCGCCGACAGTGCATCGATCCGTTAAATGAACTCACGCGTGGTTCCGCTTCGGACATTCCGGTCGGCTTGCCGACCATTCACTAGGGGCACATTGCGTGGCGCAAGTCAGGGTTGCGATTTTTAATCAGGAATTCTCGCCCCATCGCGTCTCGGAGCTGGAGATAGCCGCCTCGCTTCACGGCAAATGCATCTGGGCAGCGTCGCCAAGCCGGCACCGACCAACGAACAGAGCAGGCTGTGCAACTTTGCACTAAGCCGTGGCGGCATGACGAAACCGATCTCCCCCACTTTGCACGCTCTCTCGCAGTTCGCGCCCGACCACCCAAGGCCGGGCGGATCGGGTCATGGTTGCACGGTGTCATGGCTGCAACGGCCTCACCACGTTCAACGCACGGTGAACACCGAGATACCGCCGTTCGGGAACGCCCCGCTGCCTGCCTGGAACGGAACATAGACCTGCCCTGAAGGGCCGTCGACCGCAACCGAATGCGCGCCCGTGCCGACTGCCAGTTGAGTGATGATCGTCCGGCTGGTACCGTCTATGACCGCCATCTGCGGCGTAAAGCCCGACGCCGCAGCCACACCGTTCGCTGTCCAGTGTCGCGCAGGCAGGAAATAGCGGTTGGACGTCTTGTCGTAGGCGATCTGGTCCACTCCTCCAAACGGCAATTTGGCCAGCGTGCTGCCGTTGGTGCGATCGAGGATCAGCGTGATCAGTGGGTTGCCCGCGCCCGGATCGCAGCCCACCATTACATCCTGGTTCGGCCCAAGTGCCAGGCCGGTCGGCGCGCACGAACCCAAGGGAAACGCCTTGGTCACAGCCGGTTGGCCAGCGGTGACCGAGCTCGCCGGAATCACGTCGAGTTCGCCATCCGGGTTGGCCGCAGTGCCGTCGTTGTTGATCAGGAAGCTCCTCGTGCCCGCGTCGTATTCGCATGCTTCGAGACCCGCGGAGCCGGGGAAGTTCAGGTGCGAAACGACCGCCTGAGTGTCCGTGTTGATGAACGTCAGGAACGGCGGCGAGTCCGCAGGATTCGCCATGGCAATCAGGTGATCGTCCGGATCGAAGCAGCCCTCGTCCGTGCGGTTGCCCGTGGTGCTGATCGGGATCGTCTTCGTCAGGGTTTGCGTTGACGTGTTCATGACCTTGACGGCATTCACATCTCCCACATAAAGCGTGTTCGTACCGGGCAACCCGACTAAACCATCCGGCCCGGAGGAACTGGTTGTCGCGCCATTGCCGGCAAAACTGCCTGTCATCTGCGCAATCAGTTTATTGCTGGCTGTGTCCACCACGTCGACGGCCTTGTTATTACGGTCGGCCAGGAAATACTTGCCCTGATCCGCATAACCGATGTCAAAACTAAAGGCCGGGGTCGTCGAGTTGGGCACCGCGATATTGGTCACCAGATGCGGCACCGAACTATTGTTGTTATCCGAGCCGCCGCATGCCGCCAGCAGGCAAGCGACAACCGAGCATGCGGCGATAAGCACGCCACGTTGTGTGATCCGTCCTTTCATTTCTGTCTTCTGGAACCGCTTCAAGTAATGGTTTAGCGCCACAGCGGGCACTGTCCCAATGCCAGTTGGTCGCTCCGCCTTGGGCAAAGAATGCAACCCGTCGTGGCCTGTATGTTGCATACAAAGTTCATCTGACCAGTTGCTACAAACTCTGTCTCACCGTGAAGGCCAGATGTTACCGGGGTAAACACGAGTCGAGATTTGAATTGGCACGGAATCGGATATGGCGTATAGTTTTTTGAATGCAAAATACAAATGGAGAAACGACGTGATCAAATTGGACTTCCACCCCGCCGGACGCCATTTCCTGCAGATTCCTGGACCGAGCCCGGTTCCCGACCGCATCCTGCGTGCGATGAGTTATCCGACTATCGATCATCGTGGTCCGGAATTTGGCGCACTCGGTCTGAAGGTGCTTGAAGGAATCAAAAAGATCTTCAAAACGAAGCAGCCGGTCATTATTTACCCGGCGTCGGGAACCGGCGCGTGGGAAGCGGCGCTGACGAATACGTTGAGCCCTGGCGACACCGTGTTGATGTTCGAGACCGGCCACTTCGCATCGCTTTGGAAGACGATGGCGGACCGGCTTGGGCTCAATCCTGAGTTTCTCGGCTTGCCCGGGATCGAGGGTTGGCGAGGCGGAGTCAACGCGCAGATGATCGAAGAACGGCTGCGCGCTGACAAAGAGCACACCATCAAGGCCGTTTGTGTCGTCCATAACGAAACGTCCACTGGCGTCACGTCCGACATTGCAGCAGTGCGTCGCGCAATCGATGCTGCGGGGCACCCGGCGTTATTTCTGGTTGACACGATTTCAGGTTTAGCCTGCGCTGACTATCGCCATGATGACTGGGGCGTGGACGTCACGGTATCCGGTTCGCAAAAAGGCTTGATGTTGCCGCCAGGGATCAGCTTCAACGCGATTTCGCAAAAGGCAATTGAAGCTTCAAAGACGGCGAAGCTGCCGCGCGCATTCTGGGCTTGGGACGAAATTCTGGCGTCAAACAAGACGGGCTATTGGCCGTACACGCCGAACACAAATCTTTTATATGGCTTGTCAGAGGCGCTCGACATGATCCTGGAGGAAGGTCTGGATAACGTCTTTGCTCGCCACGACCGTCTTGCAGAAGCCTGCCGTCGAGCAGTCAATGCGTGGGGTCTGCCTATCCAATGCGCTGATCCTGCTGTGTACAGTCCGGTGCTGACCGGAGTGATGACGCCTGAAGGCGTCGATGCAGACAGGGTGCGCAAAGTGATTTACGAACGCTTCGACATGTCGCTTGGGATGGGCCTCGGCAAGATGAAAGGCCGCATGTTCCGCATTGGGCACCTGGGCGATTGCAATGACTTGATGCTTATCGCAACGCTTGGCGGATGCGAAATGGGTCTCCAGATCGCGGGCGTTCCACTGGCTGCGAGCGGTCTTCCCGTAGCAATGGCGTACCTTGCCTCCGAGTCAAAAGAGAGGACGCTGAAGCACGCGGCGTAAAGCGAATTATCCCGACGAGCTGCGCGTAGACGCGGCCTCAAAAAGGTTGTCAACGCTGACGACCGCCAAACATAAAACGAGACAAACGATGAAACGATATCGTGTAAGCAGTGCGACCAGTATCGTTCTGATCATGCTGTGCGTTATGTACCTCATTACGTATCTAGACCGGGTCAACGTCAGTACGGCTGCGGCAGGTTTTGGGAAAGAGTTTCATTTATCGCACACGGAAGTTGGCCTTGTTTTCTCCGCCTTCGCCTATCCCTATCTGCTGTTTCAAGTAATCGGTGGATGGGTCAGCGATCGATTCGGCGCCAAGCGCACGCTCCTGTTTTGCGGCACGTTGTGGGCAGCCGCAACTGTCTTAACCGGCTTTGCCGGGGGATTGGCGTCACTGCTCGCGGCACGCGTACTGCTCGGATTCGGCGAAGGCGCGACGTTTCCAGCCGCGACCGCTGCAATGTCCCGCTGGGTTGCCAAAGAGCGGCGTGGATTTGCGCAGGGGATTACGCATGCGGCGGCGCGTGTGGGCAATGCCCTGGCACCTGCCGCTATCGTCATCGTGATGGCGAAGTACGGGTGGCGTGAAGCCTTTTACATCAGCGGCGCGATCAGCTTGGTTTGGGTGGCTATCTGGTGGCTTACCTTTACCGAGCACCCTAAGGACCATCCACGCATCACCGCGGCAGAACTTCAGATTCTTCCGGCAACGAAGGCAAAGCCCGCCAAGGTACCGTTCCCGCGGCTATTTAAGCGAATGCTGCCAGTGACGATCGTCTACTTCTGTTACGGCTGGACACTCTGGCTTTTCTTGAGCTGGATCCCGCAATACTTTCTGCATAGCTACGATCTCAACCTGACAAAGTCAGCGCTCTTCGCGTCGACTGTGTTCTTTGCGGGTGTCCTCGGCGATACCTTAGGAGGCATCGTAACGGACAAGATCTTCGAGCGCACCCGCAGCCTCAAGCGTGCTCGTAGTTGGATGGTTTCAATCTGCATGTTCTTTACATTGCTCGCGCTCATCCCGCTCATGTTCACGCATGACCTGTATGTGTCGCTTGCATGCCTTGCGGCAGGCTTTTTCTTTGCCGAGATGACGATTGGTCCGATGTGGGCGATTCCAATGGACATCGCACCCGAATATTCCGGAACCGCGAGCGGAATGATGAACACGGGTTCAGCATTGGCTGCAATCATATCGCCGGTGCTTTCGGGGTTTTTGATCGATCGCTTCGGCAGTTGGGAGTTGCCATTCGCCGGCAGCATGGTGCTCATGGCAATCGGGGTCGTTCTCGCGTTGCGCATGCAGCCCGAAAGCAAGTTTGACACTGGCACCGCGCCGAACGCCGGTTCTGTTTCACGTATGGGTGTCTGATATGGCCGACCAAATTCCACTGTTTCAACGGCTCGCGCAGGCGCGCGTCGACCGAGTTGTCGTCGACACCCCGTCTGTGGCGCCGGCGGACGCCCACGCCGCTTACGCAATCCAGCATGAGCTACTGGACGCATTGAGGGCCACCATCGGCGGCTGGAAGGTGGGTGCAAAATCGCCGGGAGGCCCGGCCCAGTGCGCGCCTTTGCCCGCAGCCGACGTTATGCCGAGCGGAGCGCGTTTGTCGAGGCGCCGCTTCGTTCCGCTAGGGCTCGAACTAGAAATCGCATTCAAATTTGACCGGGCCTTTGAACCACGCGTCGCTCCTTATGTGGCCGAGGACGTGCTCGGCGCGATAGGTGCGATGGCCGCGGCGATTGAAGTAGTTTCCAGCCGGTATAAAGCATGGCCAAATGTCGAGAAGTCGCTGCAACTGGCCGACCTCCAAAATCACGGCGCTTTGATCGTTGGAGAATTCAGGCCCTACGATCCCGACTATTCATTCAGCGAACCGGTACTGGAGTTTTCGTTCGAGCAGGCTCCCATCATGAAGGAATCCGCTGTCAATCCGGCCGGCGACCCACGGACCCTGCTGCCTTGGCTGGTCAATCACGTCACCCAACGCGGCATCACGCTCACCCCCGACATGGTGGTGACGACAGGATCGTACTCTGGCATGTACTTTCCCGAGTCCGCAGGGGCGGCAACTGGGACGATCAGTGGATTTTTGCCAGTGCATCTTCAACTTTCCTAGCTCATGTCGACTGTAGACGAGCCATATAAAGGCAGCGCTCGAGCACGATTAAGAAAGCAAAGCGTCGAAACAGTCACCTCGCGCGCAGGACTGAACGTAGATTTATTTCGATCAGCCAACAGTCCCGCGCGTTTCGGCGCTGGCTAATGTCAACAGAATCAATCTAGCGCTCACAGACAGTCGTTAGTCTATGCCCAATCGCCGTCTCTATCGCCTCTTCTCATGACCACTCCTGCCGATAACGCCAAAGCCAAACTCCGCGAAGCCGCGCTCGATTACCACGAGTTTCCCACCCCCGGCAAAATCGCGATTGCCCCCA
>NZ_FCOK02000080.1 GCF_001544555.2 Caballeronia udeis
GCGTGGACTACGGCAAGGCGTATGGCTTCAAGATGAAAACGACGCTGCATATTCAAGCCGAAGGCGTGAGGCAGTAAGCCGAACGTTCCTTCCCGCTGGATAAGAAAACCGCTTCCGACCGAAGCGGTTTTTTTTCGCCCCCGGTATTGCGAGCATTTCGATCCGGATTTCGGCGTGGCACAGTCGGCAGCGTTTGCACTTTGCTGACAGCCAGTCATACCGACAATAACGGAACCACCTTTCATGGGACGGGAGTAAGTGCTCTGCACCAACTCCCGTCGACACTGGAGAAATGCATGAGCAGTACGCCAGCAGCAGTACCTATCAGCCGCCCGGCCGCTTGGCGAGCGGTGGTGGCCGCGTCCATAGGCAACGCACTCGAATGGTTCGACCTCGTGGTCTACGGGTTCTTCGCGGTCGTTATCTCGAAGCTGTTTTTCCCTTCGGGCAATGACTCCGTGTCCATCCTGCTGACACTCGGTACGTTCGGCGTATCGTTTTTCATGCGGCCGCTCGGGGCTATCGTGCTTGGCGCGTATGCCGACAAGGCGGGCCGCAAAGCCGCGCTCACGCTGTCCATCCTGTTGATGATGATGGGTACGTTCATCATTGCCGTTTTGCCCACGTACTCGTCAATCGGAGTTGCCGCGCCATTGATCCTGGTGCTCGCGCGCCTGATGCAGGGCTTTTCGGCTGGCGGCGAGTTTGGCAGCGCGACGGCGTTTCTGGCTGAGCATGTTCCCGGCCGGCGCGGTTTCTTCGCGAGCTGGCAGGTCGCGAGCCAAGGGTTGACCACGCTCCTGGCGGCCATCTTTGGCGTGGTGCTGACCGGCAACCTCTCGCCCGAACAGATGAGCTCGTGGGGCTGGCGTGTGCCGTTCTTCTTCGGCTTGCTGATTGGGCCGGTGGCGTACTACATCCGCACGCGCCTTGACGAAACGCCGGAATTTCTCGCCGCCGTTCCCACCACCACCCCTCTGCGCGACACCTTCGCGTCGAACAAGGAACGTTTGCTGATCGCCATTGGAACGGTGGTGCTGGGCACGGTGGCGACTTACCTCGTGCTCTTCATGCCCACGTATGCAATCCGGCAGTTGGGGCTCGCGCCGTCGGTGGCGTTCTCCGCCATCCTCCTCACGGGGGCGATCCAGATGGGCCTCTCGCCATTTGTAGGTCATCTCTCCGATACCCACGGCCGAACCCGGATCATGGTGATCTCGGCGGTGCTGTTGCTCGTGTTGATCTATCCGCTGTTCACGTGGCTGGTCGGCCATCCCACGTTTGGTACTCTGCTGGTCGTTCAAGCAGTGCTCGGGGTGTTGATGACCGGGTATTTCGCAGCGTTGCCGGGGTTGTTATCGGAGATGTTTCCGGTTGCCACGCGCACGACCGGGATGTCGCTGGCTTATAACATTGCGGTGACGGTGTTCGGAGGATTTGGGCCGTTCATCATCACGTGGCTGATTACATCGACGGGATCGAAGGCCGCGCCCAGCTTCTATTTGATCTTTGCCGCGGTAGTGAGCCTGGTCGCCCTGATGGCAGCACGCAAGCGGCTGGGATTCAAGTAGCGTTTCTGCGCAACGGGTTCGTTCACCCGCCGCAGCCCCGCGGTTTTACGAGTGCTGCTTTTGCTGCGCCAGCATGTAAGCGCGAAGAAGTTTGTTGATCCGCGTCTGGTAACCCTGGCCTTGTTCCTTGAACCAGGCCAGGACGTCAGCGTCGAGGCGCATGGTCACGGCTTGCTTGGGCGGAGAGTGTAGTTCAGCGCGTTGGAAGAAATCGTCTCCCAGCTCGGGCATCTCGCTCGTGTCGTTACTGGAATCCGGCATGGCTTCCAGGCGTTTCCAATCCGTCTTTGTCTTCGTGGTCTTGCTCATGATATGTGCTCCTCTCCCTGTTGCCGCCAAGCGGCAGTAAAACGGTTCAATGTACGAGCGCATGTCCGTAGCGCTTGATTTCGGGGGCGGGTTGCTTTGCGCGCCGAAATGATCCGGATGGTGTCTCCGCGACGCTCGACGTACACGACCACGGCCACGATCAACTGCATCCATCCGACCGCAATCCAGCGATCCTCTCCGAAGTCTTCCCGGCTGTCCGCCGCGGTCAAAACCGTATGCTTGAAAATTTCCACTGCGTCTGTAAAGTCGATGCCGTGTTTGCGGATGTTGCTTCGGTTCTTTACTTCATCCCATTCGAATTGCATGCGACCACCTGTATTGACGATTGTACATACAATGTACGGGGTTGGGGTTATTTTCCGGCGCGCGCTGTGCGAGCATATCGACACCGACCACGAAATGTTGCAATTGCCGCCTCAAAAGCAAAAAGGCCGATTCGCGAGAATCGGCCTTTGCCACTTTCAGATCTTGAACCTCACACCTTGTAGCCTGCTATCAGACCTCTGCGCCTGCGTTGGGATCGGTGGGATCGTATTTCGGCTTCTTTTCCTTCACCAGGTCTTCGCGCTTCACGCCCAGCCACATGGCGAGCGCGGCCGCGACGAACACCGACGAATAGATACCGAACAAGATGCCGACCGTCAGCGCCAGTGCGAAGTAATGCAGCGTTGCCCCGCCGAACAGGAACATGGACAGCACCATCATTTCCGTACAGCCGTGGGTAATGATTGTTCGTGACATCGTGCTGGTGATGGCGTGGTTGATGACCTCGATCACCGTCATCTTGCGTTGCTTGCGGAAGGTTTCACGAATCCGGTCAAAGATAACGACCGACTCATTCACCGAATACCCGAGCACCGCGAGAATGGCCGCCAGCACGGAGAGCGAAAACTCCCACTGGAAGAACGCGAAGAAGCCAAGAATGATCACGACGTCGTGCAAGTTGGCGATCACGCCGGCCACCGCATATTTCCACTCGAAGCGGAACGACAGGTAGATCACGATGCCGATCACCACGCACGCCAGCGCGAGCAAGCCGTTGGTCACAAGCTCCTTACCGACCTGCGGACCAACGAACTCCACGCGCTGCAACTGCACCTGCGCGTCCTGATTCTTCAACGCCGTCATCACCTGGTCGCTCTGCTGCGCCGAGGTCAAACCATGCTTCAACGGCAGGCGAATCAGTACATCACGTGACGTGCCGAAGTTCTGCACCTGGGCATCGGGATAACCGAGCGTGCTCAACGTGCCGCGTACCGGTTCAAGCGGCACGGCTTGCGGATATTGCACTTCCACCACCGTCCCGCCCGTGAACTCCACGGAGAGATGCAGCCCGCGATGCACGAGGAAAAACACAGCCGCGAGGAACGTGATGAGCGAGATTGCGTTGAAGATCAACGCGCGCTGCATCAGCGGTAAGTCGCGGCGAATACGAAAGAATTCCATGATTTATTCTCCGGGACTCAGTTGGACGAGCCGGGTTTTTTCGGTTCAATACCCGGACCCGAGCGACGGCGCACAACCGGCTTGCCGGTACGAACGGGAGGCGTGGCCTGCTTTTGCGAACGGGCCGGAACCGGTGCTTTGGGGCGTACAGCCGGGACGACTTGATCCACGGCGGAGTCGTCGCCGCCACGCTCGTTCGCCAGGTAAGCGGCGGTGGCGGCAGCCGTGTCGCTGCCGGCCGGACGCCAGACTTGACCGATCGCAAGCGATTGCAGTTTCTTTTTGCCGCCGTACCAGAGGTTCACGAGGCCGCGCGAGAAGAACACAGCGGAAAACATGGACGTCAGGATGCCGATACAGTGCACGACCGCGAAGCCACGCACCGGACCGGAGCCGAACGCCAACAACGCCAGACCTGCGATAAGCGTGGTCACGTTCGAGTCGACAATCGTGGCCCATGCATGCGCGAAGCCGTTCTGGATAGCGAGCTGCGGCGGCGCGCCGTGACGCAGTTCCTCACGGATCCGTTCGTTGATCAGCACGTTGGCGTCAATGGCCATACCGAGCGCCAGTGCAATAGCTGCAATACCCGGCAGCGTCAGCGTGGCCTGCAGCATGGACAGGATTGCGATCAGCAGCAACAGGTTCACCGACAGCGACAACATGGAGATCAGGCCGAACAGCATGTAGTACGCGATCATGAAGACGGCGATCGCGGCGAAACCGTACTGCACGGAATCGAAACCCTTCTTGATGTTGTCGGCACCAAGGCTCGGGCCGATCGTGCGTTCCTCGATGATGTCCATGGGCGCCGCGAGCGAACCTGCGCGCAGCAGCAGCGCCAAGTCGGCGGCGGCTTGCGGCGAGGGCTGGCCGGTGATCTGGAAGCGGTCGCCGAGTTCGGACTGGATGGTCGCGACCGTCAGCACTTCGCCCTTGCCCTTTTCGAACAGGATCATGGCCATCGGCTTGCCGATATTGTCGCGCGACACACTGCTCACCGCACGGCCGCCGGCTGCGTCCAGGCGGATGTTCACCGACGGACGCTGATGTTCGTCGAAGCCCGCCGATGCGTCGATGATCCGGTCACCCGTGAAGATCACCTGCTTTCTCACGAGCGTCGGGCCGTTATTCCCCTGCGTGAAGAGTTCGTCGCCAGGAGGAACCGGGTCGTTCGGGCCGGGGTGCGTGTTGACCGGGTCGGCGAGGCGCGCTTCGAGCGTTGCCGTGCGGCCGATGATGTCCTTCGCCTTTGCGGTGTCCTGCACACCCGGCAATTCGACCACGATGCGGTCGGAGCCTTGCTGCTGGATCACAGGTTCCGCCACACCGAGTTCGTTCACCCGGTTATGCAGCGTAACGATGTTCTGTTTGAGCGCGCTGTCTTCCGCCAGCTTTTGAGCCGCCGGCGTGAACGTGCCGACGACCTGGTAACCGTCGCCGCCCTGACGCGTCGCCCATTGCAATTCGCTCAGGCTGCTCGTCAGCATGGTGCGCGCGGCATCGGCTGTTGCCTGGTCGGCGAAGTTGACCACGACTGACTGGTTCACCCGATTCACACCGCCATCGCGGATGTTTTTATCGCGTAAAAGCGCGCGGGCATCGGCGGCGTTCGAGTCGAGCTTCTTGTTCAGCGCACCCGCCATGTCCACTTGCAACAGGAAGTGCACGCCGCCGCGCAAGTCGAGGCCGAGGTACATGGGCAGCGCGTGCAACGCCGTCAGCCAGCGCGGAGAGGCTGCCTGCAGATTCAGCGCAACCACGTATTGCGGATCGCTCGGGTCGCTGTTGAGCGATTTCTGCAACAGGTCCTTCACGCGCAATTGCGTGTCGGTGTCTTTCAGGCGCACACGAATGTTGGCGTTCAGCGACGAATTGTCGAACGTCACTTCATCCGGCGTCACCTTGTCGGCAGCCAGCGCGTTTTCGATGTTGGCAAGCGTAGTTGAATCCAGCTTGACCGTTGCCTTGCCGCTCGATACCTGCACCGCCGGCGCTTCGCCGAAAAAATTGGGCAGTGTATAGACGAGGCCGATGACTAGCGCCACCAGCATCACGGCATATTTCCAAAGTGGGTAGCGATTCATGGGGATGGCCGAACAGGAGAGTTGGCGAGGAGGGGTAAGCGATGCGTCCGGCGATGAGCGGGCAACTGGCCGCGGAGGCCGCGCCACCGAGGCCGGGCCATGCTGGCCGCGCCGGACGTGAGAAAATTGGCCTTAGAGCGACTTGATCGTGCCTTTCGGGAGGATAGTCGTGACAGCAGCCTTCTGGATGGTGATTTCCGTGCCTTCCGAAATTTCAACACCAACGTACGCGTCCGTCACCTTCGTGACCTTGCCGACAATCCCGCCGTTCGTTACCACTTCATCGCCCTTCGCCATGGCAGACAGCATATTGCGATGTTCCTTCTGACGCTTCATTTGCGGACGAATCATGATGAAATACAGTACTGCAAACATCAAAATGAGCGGCAAAAAACTCATGATGCTCGACTGGGCGCCATCTGCGCCGCCGCCGAAGGCTTTGGAAATAAAATCCACGTCGGTCTCTCCGTTATAACGATCAGAAAATTAGCCCGCTATTCTATCACCGGGCTACGCAAGCCAAGCGCGGAATGCGCTTTGTGATCAAGCTGTTAAAGCGTTGCGTAAAGCAATTGTAATGTTTCTTGGGCTGGTGACGGATTCAAGGGCCGCACGTCAGCCATCCGGTCAGTCAATTCCGCGTGCGCGATCCTCTTTAAACTGCTTCACGAATGCGTCAAACGCGTGATTTTCGATCGAATCGCGGATCTCCTGCATCAGCTGCAAGTAGTAGTGCAGGTTGTGAATTGTGTTGAGCTGCGAGCCCAGGATTTCGCCCACGCGATGCAAGTGATGCAGATAACCTCGCGTGAAGTTGCGGCAGGTGTAGCAGCCGCAGGTTTCATCGAGTGGCTTCAGCGAGTTCTTGTGGGCCGCGTTGCGGATCTTGACGTCGCCGAAACGGGTGAACAGCCAGCCATTGCGAGCGTTGCGGGTCGGCATCACGCAGTCAAACATGTCGACGCCCGAGGCTACGCCCGCCACCAGGTCTTCCGGCGTGCCGACGCCCATCAGGTAATGCGGTTTATCGGCGGGAAGCTTCGGGCCGATGTGCTCCAGCACCCGCATCATGTCTTCCTTCGGTTCGCCGACGGACAGGCCGCCAATCGCGAAGCCGTGGAAGCCGATGTCCGCGAGACCTGCCAGCGATTCATCGCGCAAATCCTCGAACATGCCGCCCTGGACGATGCCGAACAGCGCGTTCGGATTTTCGCCTTTGGCGAATTCATCGACGGAACGCTTGGCCCAGCGCATCGACATGCGCATGGAGTCGGCTGCGTCCTGGTGCGGCGTGGGCACGCCGTTGGTTGCATACGGCGTGCATTCGTCGAACTGCATCACGATGTCCGAATTCAGCACCTTCTGGATCTGCATCGAGATTTCCGGCGATAAAAACAGCTTGTCGCCATTGATGGGCGACGCGAACGTGACACCATCTTCGGTGATCTTGCGCAGATCGCCGAGTGAAAAGACTTGAAAACCGCCGGAGTCGGTGAGGATCGGGCGTTGCCAGTTCATGAACCGGTGCAACCCGCCATGCGCGGCAATGGTTTCGAGCCCTGGGCGCAGCCACAGGTGGAACGTGTTGCCGAGGATGATCTGCGCGTTCATTTCCTCGAGCTCGCGCGGTGCGACGGCCTTGACCGTTCCGTATGTGCCCACGGGCATGAAGATCGGCGTTTCGACTACACCGTGGTTCAAGGTGACGCGGCCGCGCCGCGCCTGGCCGTCGGTGGTTATCAGCTCGAATTTCAGGCCGTTCGCGGGTCGTGCTGGTGCTTCGATCGTATCGGCGGGGTTGCTTGTTTCGGACATTCAAAAGCTCCTGTGCCACCGGAGGCCGCTTTGCATGGGGCCGGAGTAAGGCACTAAAGTGCCAACTCCGGACCGGCAAGTCCGGCGCAGATGGGTAAGTTGTTCGTGAGTTTAGTCGCGGCCACGGTCGTAGCTGGCGCGTTTAATCATTCTTGCTTCAAGGTTTCCCGCATGGCCCACGGCGCTCTTCAAGCCGCCGCTTGCCGCGTGAGCAGCATCGCGTCGCCGTAGCTGAAAAACCGATACCGCTCTTGAATCGCATGCGCGTATGCCGCGCGGATCGCGTCCATGCCTGCGAACGCCGAGACCAGCATCATCAGCGTGGATTTCGGCAAGTGGAAGTTGGTCACGAGCCGGTCGACCACCCGGAATTGATACCCCGGCGTGATGAAAATATCCGTCTCGGCGCTGGTTTGCGCGAGCGGCCGGCCAGCAACGGCCGCGTCGCGGGCGGCGGCTTCGAGCGCGCGCAGCGAAGTCGTGCCGACCGCGACCACCCGGTTTCCCCGCGCTTTCGTCGCCGTGATCTTGTCCGCCAGCTCCTGCGGCAGCCGATACCATTCGCTATGCATCTTGTGTTCCGCGAGGTTCTCCACGCGCACCGGCTGGAACGTGCCCGCGCCCACGTGCAGCGTCAGCGTCGCGCGCTCCACGCCGCGCGCGTCGAGTGCGGCAAAGAGTGCCGGGTCGAAGTGCAGGCCCGCCGTGGGCGCCGCGACAGCGCCGGGGTTGGCTGCGTAGACGGTCTGGTAGCGGGTTTCATCGAAGGAATCGGGGTCGTGTTCGATATACGGCGGCAACGGCAGGCGGCCGTATTGCTCGATCAGCGTCAGGCAATCGGCGGGAAAGTGCAGCGTGTAGAACGGTTCCACGCGCTCGCCGACCGTGACCTCAAAGGCATCGGCGAGAACCAGTTTCGTACCCGGTAAGGGACTTTTGCTTGCCCGGATCTGGGCGAGCGCGGTGGTCGCGCCGGTCAGGCGCTCGACCAGCACCTCGATACGGCCGCCGCTGGCCTTTTGGCCGAGGAACCGCGCCTTCAGGACTTTGGTATCGTTGAAGACGAGCAGGTCACCGGGTTCGAGCAGGTTGGGCAATTCGGTGAAATGGCGATCGGTGAAAGCCGCCGTCGCGGCGCGGTTGTCCACGTCGAGCAAACGGCTCGCGCTGCGCTCGGTGAGCGCCGTTTGCGCGATCAGCTCGGGCGGCAGATTAAAATCGAAGTCGGAAAGCGTGAACATGGGGAAAGCAGGTCGATGCGCGATGAAACGCGCGTTATTTTGGCCAGGCGTTTGGCAAGGCGGCGCGGGTAGGCGCGGATTCAGTCCGTTAATGCGGTTTCGCGGGCAGGCTCTCTGATCGACCGCTGCGACGGCTTCAAATAGCGGCGCGGCCTCTCGATATCCACTGGACCGCCCCGGAATGCACCGGGAAGCCGTTGTTTTCGCAGCCGCGTCTGTGCGGTTCGATGGGCGAAAACCCCTTGCCGGCTGCATGTTCAGGCGCTGTAACGAACCCACGCGTGCCGCGTGGCGAGCGGATGATGACCGCATCGCCGTGCCGAACGAAGCCGATATTGTACTTTGAAGAGATTAGATGCCCTTGCCCGACCGCCGTTTGCTCGCTGCTCCCGACGCCCAAGACGCTCCCGATGCAGCCGGTGAACCCGACGCGCCTGTTCAAAAGCGCAAGCGTTCGCGCTCGGGCGGCGCGAAAACGCTCGCGAATCTGGAGATCGCCGAGGACAAGGTCCAGCCCTTGAAACCCGCCGCGGCGCCACCCAAACCCGTCGACAAACTGGCCAAACTCGGCCTGAAATCCGATATCGATCTCGTGCTGCATCTGCCGATGCGCTATGAGGACGAAACCAGCATCACGCCGATCGCCCATCTGATTCCCGGCGACAACACTCAGACCGAAGGTGTGGTGTTCGACAACGAGATCGCGTACCGCCCGCGCCGGCAGTTGCTGGTCAAGATCCACGACGACGCCGGCGATGAACTCACGCTGCGCTTCCTCAATTTCTACGGCTCGCAGGTCAAGCAGATGGCGATCGGCGTGCGCCTGCGGGTGCGTGGCGATGTGCGCGGCGGTTTTTTCGGCATGGAGATGGTGCATCCGGCGGTGCGTCCGGTGGATGAAGACACGCCGCTGCCGCAAGCGTTGACGCCGGTGTATCCGAGCACGGCGGGGGTGTCGCAGGCGTATTTGCGCAAGGCTATCGACAACGCGTTGTCGCGGGTTCATCTGCCGGAGCTGTTGCCGGAGAAGATTGCCCGGGCGCATCTGCAGCCGCTGCATGTGCCCGCGTTGCTCGATGCCGTGAAAACGCTGCATCACCCGCACGCCGATTCCGATGAAAACGCGCTGATCGACGGCACGCATCCGGCGTGGACGCGCATCAAGTTCGAGGAATTGCTTGCGCAGCAGTTGTCGCTCAAACGCGCGCACGAGGAGCGCCGCACGCGCGCCGCGCCGGTGATGCCGCGCTTGCAGAACGTGCCGGAATCGCTGGTCGCGAGGTTCCTTAATACGCTGCCGTTCAAGCTGACCGGCGCGCAGGAACGCGTGTGCGCCGAGATCTCCGCCGAACTCATGTTGCCGCATCCCATGCAGCGTCTGCTGCAGGGCGACGTGGGCAGTGGCAAGACGATCGTGGCGGCGCTTGCTGCCGCGCAAGCTATCGACGCCGGTTATCAGGCCGCGTTGATGGCGCCGACCGAAATCCTGGCCGAGCAGCACGCGCGCAAGCTGCGTGCGTGGCTGGAGCCGCTTGGCGTGACGGTGGCATGGCTCGCCGGCAGTTTGAAGGCGAAGGAAAAGCGCGCGGCGCTGGAAGCGGCGGCATCGGGCGCGGCGCAACTGGTGATTGGAACGCACGCGATCATTCAGGACGCGGTGGAGTTTTCGCGGCTGGGTTTTGTGATTGTCGATGAACAGCACCGGTTTGGCGTGGCCCAGCGGCTTGCGTTGCGGGCCAAGGCGCATAACGCAGCGGATGGCGTGAACAACTTTCAGCCGCATCAACTCATGATGTCGGCCACGCCGATTCCGCGCACGCTTGCCATGACGTATTACGCGGATCTGGATGTATCGACTATTGATGAATTGCCGCCGGGGCGCACGCCCATCCTGACCAAGCTGGTCGCCGATAACCGCCGGGAAGAGGTGATTGCCCGTGTGCGCGAAGCGGCGCTGACCGGACGGCAAGTGTATTGGGTGTGTCCGCTGATCGAGGAAAGCGAGACGTTGCAATTGCAGACGGCGGTGGAGACCTACGAAACACTTGTTGCTGCATTGCCGGAGTTGCGCATTGGGCTGGTGCATGGGCGTTTGCCGCCGGCGGAGAAAGCCGCTGTCATGGACGCATTCACGCGCGCCGAGGTCCAGTTGCTGGTGGCAACGACGGTGATCGAAGTGGGGGTGGACGTGCCGAACGCCTCGCTGATGGTGATCGAACATGCGGAGCGCTTTGGCCTGGCGCAGCTTCACCAGTTGCGTGGCCGTGTGGGGCGAGGCAGCGCGGCTTCCGTGTGCGTGCTGATGTACGCCGGGCCGTTGTCGCAGACGGCGCGGGCTCGTTTGCAGACCATGCGCGAAACCACCGATGGCTTCGAAATCGCCCGTCGCGACCTGGAGATTCGCGGCCCCGGCGAGTTCCTTGGCGCGCGGCAGTCGGGTGCGGCGATGCTGCGGTTTGCCAGCTTGGAAAACGATGGCTGGCTGATCGAACCGGCGCGCACGGCGGCCGACGAGATGCTGGCCCATTTCCCGGAGGCGGTCACGAACCATCTGGCGCGATGGCTCGGTGCGCGCGAGCAATACCTGAAAGCTTGAAAAGGGTTTTTCGTTCGCACGGCCGGGATTACGGGATCGGGCGAGGCGGCCTCTGTACGCCCCGCGCACGAACGAAACATTCCGCTCACTGGTGCGAACGAAACCCCGTTCATGAACTCCAAAAGCCACCGCGGGTTGGCGAATCCCCCCGACGGGTGTATAAGTCAAATCCTATCGATTCAACGACTCTGATTGGCCCCTAATGACCTTAACCGAATTGAAGTACATCGTTGCGGTGGCGCGCGAGCGGCATTTTGGCCGTGCGGCCGAGGCGTGTTTCGTGAGTCAGCCGACCTTGTCGGTAGCAATCAAGAAGCTGGAAGATGAACTGAACGTGCAGATTTTCGAGCGCGGCACCAGCGAAGTCAGCGTCACCCCGATTGGCGAACAGATCGTCACCCAAGCGCAGCGCGTCCTGGAACAAACGCTCGCCATCAAGGAAATCGCCAAGCAGGGCAAGGATCCGCTGGTCGGGCCGCTGCGCCTTGGCGTGATCTACACCATCGGGCCGTATCTGTTGCCCACGCTCGTCAAGCAGATGATCAAGCGCGTGCCGCAGATGCCGCTGATGCTCCAGGAAAACTACACGCTCAAGCTGATCGAACTGCTGAAGCAGGGCGAAATCGATGTCGCCATCATGGCGCTGCCGTTCCCGGAAACGGGCCTGATGGTGCGCCCGCTGTTCGATGAACCCTTCGTTGTCGCCATGCCGGCGGGCCATCCGTGGGAAAACCGCGCGAAGATCAATGCCGACGACCTGAAGCTGGAAACCATGCTGCTGCTGGGTAGCGGCCACTGTTTCCGCGATCATGTGCTCGGCGTGTGTCCCGAACTGATGCGCTTTTCGCAGAGCGCGGACGGCATCCAGAAGACGTTCGAGGGGTCGTCGCTGGAAACCATCCGGCACATGGTTGCAAGCGGCGTCGGCATTACCGTGCTGCCGCGGATGTCGGTGATGGAAGTGAAACCGCACGCGGGCGGCGTGGACGCCGGCCTGCTGAGCTACGTTCCCTTCGACGACCCCATTCCAGACCGCCGCGTCGTGCTGGCGTGGCGCAAGAGTTTCACGCGGATGCCGGCCATCGAGGCCATCTGCGACGCAATCGCCGCCTGCAATATCCCTGGCGTTACGCGGCTAGAGTTGCCCGCCGCAGTCAACTAGTCCTTTCTTAGCTGGATTTAGCTTGTACCGCGCCCAGCATGGGCGCGGATTCCGGCACCATTTCCCCGCTCTTTTCAAGCTGCGCGCTCCGCAAATTTGCTTGGCCTATCGCATAGATTAAATTAATTGAATTCGATAATCAGATAGTCTTTGCTATTCTCACCTCCATGGATCGACCCCGATCCACCCAGAACAACACCGGAGGAAGCCATGACGCTGATCGCCCGCCAGGCCACGCAATTCACTGCGACATTTCGCGAAGCAAAAGGCGTTGTGGCTGAAGTGCTAGCCAGTTTCGCCAGCATTTGCTGAGCTTCCCCGACATAACGTTTCGTCCCCAGACAAATTCCACGGAGTAATCGATGAGCAATCGCATCCTCACCACCGCAGCAGGCGCGCCAGTCGGCGACAACCAGAATTCGATCACCGCTGGTCCGCGTGGTCCGATCGCACTGCAGGATTTCTGGCTGATCGAGAAGCTCGCGCATTTTGACCGCGAAGTGATTCCCGAGCGCCGTGTGCACGCCAAGGGGTCGGGCGCGTTCGGTACGCTCAAGATCACGCACGATATCTCGCGCTTAACGAAAGCCAAGGTATTTGCGGAAGTCGGCAAGCAGACACCGTTGTTCATGCGCTTTTCGACGGTTGCCGGCGAGCGCGGCGCGGCTGACGCCGAGCGCGACGTACGTGGTTTCTCGATCAAGTTCTACACGGAAGAAGGCAACTGGGATGTGGTCGGCAATAACACGCCGGTGTTTTTTATCCGCGATCCGCTGAAGTTTCCTGACTTTATCCACACGCAAAAGCGTGATCCGTATACGAACATGCGCAGCAACGTGGCGGCGTGGGACTTCTGGTCGCGGCATCCGGAATCGTTGCATCAGGTCACCATCCTGATGAGTGATCGCGGGATTCCGAAGAGCTACAGGCAGATGCATGGTTTCGGCTCGCACACGTATTCGTTCATCAACGCGAATAACGAGCGTTTCTACGTGAAGTTCCATTTCAAGTCGCAGCAGCCGCTCGAGAATTTCACCGATGCCGAAGCTGCAGCAGTGGTCGGCAGCGACCGGGAAAGCGCGCAGCGTGACCTGGTGGATAACATCGACCGCGGTAATTTCCCGAAGTGGAATTTCCGCATCCAGGTGATGACCGAAGCGGAAGCGGCGACGTATCGCATGAATCCGTTCGATGTCACCAAGGTGTGGCCGCACAAGGATTTTCCGCTGATCGACGTGGGCACGATCGAGCTGAATCGAAACGCAGGCAACTATTTCGCCGATGTCGAGCAGGCGGCTTTCACGCCGGCGAACGTGGTGCCGGGTATTGGCTTCTCGCCGGACCGCTTGCTGCAAGGACGCTTGTTCTCGTATGGCGATGCGCATAGGTATCGTCTTGGCATCAATCACCATCAGATTCCGGTGAATGCGCCGAAGGCCGCCGTGCAGAACTCGTTTCATCGTGATGGCGGCATGCGCGTCGACGGTAACAGCGGCGGCCGCGTGAACTATGAGCCGAACCGGTTCGGCGACTTCGCGCAGGACGCGAGCGTGAACGAGCCGGCATTGGCGGCGGGTGCGGTCGAGCGTTACGACCATCGTGAAGACGGGGACTACTACAGCCAGCCGGGCGCGCTGTTCCGCCTCTTCGACGACGCGCAGAAGCAGCGCTTTTTCGGCAACATCGCGCGGCATATTTTCGGCGTGCCGAACGAGATCGTGGCGGTTCAGGTCGAGCACTTCCGGCGTGCTGACCCGGCGTATGCGGCGGGTGTTGTCGCGGCGCTCGCGGCGTTGGGCCAGAAGGTTGAAACGGCTGACGCGGATGCTGAAGCTGCGATGAAGTAAGCAGGGCGGGGCGCGTTTTGAGAAAGTGCGTCCCCCTTTGATTTGACACGCAGGACTCAAAGGAGAACGACGATGACACGAGCGATCATGACACTCGAACGGGCGGTGAGCGGTATTGAGACAAAGAGCCTCAATGCGTCGCGCGGCGTACGGCTCGCGATCGGTTTTGGCATTGTCGCGGCGAGTTACGCGGTGGTGATTATCGAAGGACTGCATGGCGTTGGTTTCGCCGGATTGTCCTGAAAGCGCGTCGTCACGACGCACCCGATAACCGCTCTGACCCGCCTCCATGGGGGGTCGCGCCGCGTTTCTAAGATAAACTCACGAACGCTCGGCGGCCCCGGCAGCAGCATTGGCCGGGTCGCTCGCATTGTTCGTATCACTCTCACGGAGTCACTATGGCGAAGAAAATCGCATCACCGGCTGTGAACATCGGTATCAGCGACAAAGACCGCAAGAAGATCGCCGAAGGTTTGTCGCATCTGCTAGCCGATACGTACACGCTGTATCTCAAGACGCACAATTTTCACTGGAACGTCACGGGGCCGATGTTCAACACGCTCCACCTGATGTTCGAGGGGCAATACACGGAACTGGCGCTGGCTGTGGATTCGATCGCAGAACGTATTCGTGCGCTGGGTGTGTACGCGCCCGGCAGCTATCGCGAATTCGGGAAGCTGTCGTCCATTCCTGAAGCCGACGGCATCCCGGCAGCGGAAGAGATGATCCGCCAGTTGGTGGAAGGTCAGGAAGCGGTTGTACGCACGGCGCGTGCAATTTTCCCGCTGACCGATAGCGCCAACGACGAACCGACGGCCGACCTGTTGACGCAGCGCATGCAGATTCATGAGAAGACGGCGTGGATGTTGCGCGCGATGCTGGGGCAATAAAGATTTGATGTGATCGCCGGTGCATTGAGCACGGCGAATTGAATAGAGGAAGCCCCGCGTTCGGTCGAGCGTGGGGTTTTTGGTTTTTTTGGGGCAAACCGGAAACGAACCGCAAATCACCGCTGCCTTAAAATACCGTTACCGCCAATTGCCGCCGCCCCGTCGCCATGCTCGCTCGCCTTCCGCTCTATCTCCGCCTCGTCCGCATGGACAAGCCCATCGGCAGCTTGCTGCTGCTGTGGCCAACGCTCAACGCGTTGTGGATCGCATCGAGCGGTCGTCCGTCGCCGATGCTCTTGCTGATCTTCGTGCTCGGCACGCTGCTCATGCGCTCAGCCGGTTGTGCAATCAACGACTACGCCGACCGGGACTTCGATAAACACGTGAAGCGCACCGAAAATCGCCCGATCACGTCCGGCAAGATTGCCGCTTGGGAAGCGGTGGCGTTGGCGGCGGCGTTATCGCTGATTGCATTCCTGTTGATTCTGCCGCTCAACACGCTGACAAAAGAACTCTCGGTGTTCGCGCTATTTGTGGCGGGCAGTTATCCGTTCACCAAGCGCTTTTTCGCGATTCCCCAGGCGTATCTGGGCATTGCGTTTGGCTTCGGCATTCCGATGGCCTTCGCCGCCGTGCAAGATCACGTGCCGCCGCTTGCATGGATCATGCTCGCCGCGAACGTGTTCTGGTCGGTCGCCTACGACACCGAATACGCGATGGTCGATCGCGACGACGACATCAAGATCGGCATCCGCACGTCGGCGCTGACATTTGGCCGGTTCGATGTAGTAGCCATCATGCTGTGTTATGCCGTCACGCTTGGGATCTATGTGTGGATCGGCCTGACGCTGGCGTTCGGCGCGCTGTACTGGGTTGGCTGGATGGCGGCAGTGGCATGCGCCGTTTACCACTACACGCTGATCAAGAACCGCGAGCGCATGCCGTGCTTCGCCGCGTTCAAACATAACAACTGGTTGGGTGGCGTGCTGTTCGCGGGCATTGCGGCGCATTACGCGTTCATGCGGTAGCGCGTTCGCCCCTACCGCAACAGGGCGTTTCTTTTAGCGTTCAGCTCAATGCTTTGCAGCACGCATTTGCCGAGAGTGCGTGGACGTCAGGCTTTGCCCAGCTCTGCGCCCATTTCCTTTGCCCTGGCATCCGCCGCCAACGCGCCGCGGACGATCGCTTCCTTCACACCCTGGGCGTCAAAGGAAGCCAAGGCCGCTGCCGTCGTGCCGCCTTTCGATGTCACGCGTTCCCGCAACACGCTCGCCGGCTCACCCGATTGCGCCGCCAATTGCGCAGCACCGGTGAACGTAGCCACCGCGAGCGCGCGGCCTTGTTCTTCGTCCATGCCAAGTTGACGCGCTGCTTCCTGCATGGCTTCGATGAAATAAAACACGTATGCCGGACCGCTGCCGGATATGGCGGTGACGGCATCTATCTTCGTTTCGTCGTCGAACCAGACGATTGCGCCTACTGCTTCCAGTACCTTCGACGCGAGCGCCTTCGCTGAACTGTCGACGCCGGGCAGCGCAGCCAGACCCGTTACGCCCATGCCAATAAGCGCAGGCGTATTCGGCATGGTGCGCACGATCTGCGTGTAGCCACCGAGCCAGCGCGACAGGTCGGCGGCGCGAATGCCGGCGGCAATACTGATCACTAATTGCTTCGATAACACCGGCCGAAGCGCGCCGGCTACGTCCTTTAAAACCTGCGGTTTCACGGCGAGCAGGATTGCATCGTAGTCCGCAAGTGTCGAGTCGATCGACGCACCCGTCGCAACGCCAAACTCCTTCGCCACGCGAGCGCGTGCTTCCTCCCCGAGATCGACGACATAAAGATCCGCCGCCGCCACGCCACGCTTGATCAAACCGCCAATAAGCGCGGACGCCATGTTGCCGCCACCAATAAACGCAATTTTCATAGTGAGTTCATCAATCAAGTCAGTGAGAGTAATCGCGCGCGCCGAAGATGGCCGTACCAATGCGAACCATTGTTGCGCCTTCCAGGATTGCCGCTTCGATATCCGCCGACATGCCCATGGAAAGCGTGTCGAGTTCAAGCCCGTCCGCGCGCAATGTGTCCATGAGTTCATGCAGACGCCGATGCGGCGCGCGTTGTTCATCGAGCGTTCCGGCCGGTTCGGGAATGGCCATCAAACCGCGCAGCTTGAGATTGGGCAGCGCGGCAATGGCATGAGCAAGCGTCAAGGCTTCGGCAGGCGGCACACCGCTTTTGGATTCCTCGCCGCTGACATTGACCTGCAGACACACGTTGAGCGGCGCCAAACCGTCGGGCCGCTGTTCGCTGAGACGCTGAGCAATCTTCAGCCGATCGACGGAATGTACCCAATCAAAATTCTCGGCGACGACCTTGGTCTTGTTCGACTGCAGTGGCCCGATGAAATGCCACTGGACCTGATCGCGCAGATCGGCGAGCGCGGCAATCTTCGCGACCGCTTCCTGCACGTAGTTTTCGCCGAACGCGCGTTGTCCTGCTTCGAACACGGCCCGCACATCCTCGGCGGGAAAGGTCTTCGATACCGCCAGCAACGCAACAGACGACGCGTCGCGCGATGCCGCCGCTTCGGCTTGCGCGATACGTTGGTGGACTTCACTGAGATGGCGGGCAAGATCGGAGGAGGAGGGCATCGCGTTCAAGAGCCGGTGAATGACAAGCCCCGATTATACGGACGCGACGGCGCAACGCAGTCAGCGCCCGCCAGCGTTAGCCATACAGCAGATGTTCCACCAGCTGGATCCAGTGCACGACAGGCGTGGACGTACCGCTTTGCAAGTGCGCGATGCAACCGACATTCGCCGACACGATCATCTGCGGTTCGAGTTTCTCGAGCGTGTCGAGTTTCTGGTCGCGCAACGCGTACGAGAGCTTCGGCTGCAGCACCGAGTACGTTCCAGCCGAGCCGCAACATAAATGGCTGTCGGCGGGAAGATGCACCTCTATGCCCAGCGTCGTCAGCAAGTTCTCCACGTGGCCGCGGATCTGCTGGCCGTGCTGCAGTGTGCATGGCGGATGGAACGCGACGGTGTGGACGGCGCGCCGCCTTGCCATCGCGGTCAGTTCGTCCTCGTATTGCGGCAGGATCTCGGACAGGTCACGCGTCAGGTCCACAATCCGCGCGGCCTTCTCGGCGTACACCGGATCGTTGCGCAGCAAATGCGCGTATTCCTTGACCGTCGCGCCGCAACCGGACGCGTTCATCACGATCGCCTCCACGCCGTTCTCGACGTACGGCCACCACGCGTCGATGTTCTTGCGCACGTCGTCCAGCGCCTCGCCGTTGTAGCCGAGATGCAGGCGGATCGCGCCGCAACAGCCCGCGTCAGGCGCGGTGAGGATCTGAATGCCCAATGCATCGAATACCCGTGCAGTCGCTATGTTGACGTTCGGCATCATGGCAGGCTGAACGCAGCCGGCGAGCATCAGCATCGTGCGCTCATGCGTGCCGGTTGGCGGTTCGAGCGGGCGTTGCGCGACCGGAATCTTGGTGCGCAAAGTTTTGGGCAGCAGCGGCCGGAACTGCTGGCCGAGTTTCATCGCGGGCGTGAAAAGCTTGCTGTTCGGCAGGAAGTTGGCGAGCAGTTTGCGTTGTATACGTTGACCAAACGGCCGCTCCACTTTCTCTTCCACCACCTTCCGGCCGATCTCCACCAGCCGTCCATACTGCACGCCCGAGGGGCACGTGGTCTCGCAATTACGGCACGTGAGGCAGCGATCCAGATGCAGTTGCGTACTGCGTGTGACGGGCGCGCCTTCCAACATCTGCTTGATCAGATAGATCCGGCCGCGCGGGCCGTCGAGTTCATCGCCCAGTATCTGATATGTCGGGCACGTCGCCGTGCAGAATCCGCAATGCACGCACTTGCGCAGGATGGCCTCGGCCTCTTCGCCATCGGCGGTGTCGCGCATGAAGTCGGCGAGGTTGGTTTGCATTGCGTGTGTCTTCGTTCAGAAGTCGGGGTAGAGGCGGCCGCGATTGAAAATGCTCGCGGGATCGAATGCAGCCTTCAGCCCGCGATGAATCTTCATCATCGGGGCAGGCAAGGGCGTGAAGACACCCGCGTTACGGTCATACAGAGTGCCCGAGCGGAAGATGGTCGCGTGGCCGCCGGCCTGCTTGGCGCTGATGCGCACGGTTTGCGGATCGGCGTCAGTGATCCACCAGCGCTGCGCGCCGCCCCATTCCATCAGGTGCGGGCCGGGAAGATGCATCGGTTCGGCAATCGATGGCAACGACAGCCGCCACAAAGCAGACTTCGGCGGCAGCACGGCGAAGAATGGATCGGATTGTTCGCGCAAACCGTGCCAGAAACGTTCGGCTTCGACCGCGTCCACCACTTCGCCGCCCAACGATGTCCGCGCCGCTTTCACCGCCGCTTCCGCGCCGCCCAGGCGCAACGCCAGCGTGTGGTCACGCCAGGCGCTGCCGGTCAGCGGCAAGGGGTGGCCGCTCCACTCATTGAGCTTGCGCACTGCGTCCGTGTCGTTCATCTCGAACTTGAGCGTGGCTTCGGCAACGGGTTTCGGCAGCACTTTCACCGATATCTCCAGGATCAACCCAAGCGTACCGAGAGACCCCGCGAGCAGCCGCGAGACGTCGTATCCCGCCACGTTCTTCACCACTTGCCCACCGAAATGCAGCACCTGGCCCTGGCCATTCATCACCACCGCGCCGAGCACGAAGTCGCGCGGCGCACCGGCCGCGGCGCGCCGCGGGCCGGCGAGTCCCGCGGCAATGCAGCCGCCGAGCGTGGCATTTAGCCCGAAATGCGGCGGCTCGAACGGCAGCATCTGGCCGCATTCGTCCAGCACCGCTTCGATCTCGCTGAGCGGCGTGCCGGCTTTCGCGGTGATCACGAGTTCGGCCGGGTCATATTCGATAATCCCGCGATGCGCCCGCGTATCGACTATCTCGCCTTGCAGCGCCTGCCCGTACCAATCCTTCGTGCCGCCGCCGCGAATCCTTAGCCGGGTGTTGCTCGCCGTCGCGGCGCGCACGCGCTCGGACCAGTTCGCGACAATGTCTTCCTCTGTCATGGTGTCCCGCGTTTTATGGCTCTTGGGTCAGTGTATCGGCGTGTTCCCGCACGGCCACTCGTATAAACGTGGATACGTGCGGGCTTGGACGCCTGGAACAACCGCCGATTCTTCAAAGGGACATTAAAGAGACGCCGAAGGGGACGTTATCTGCACGTAACGTTTAGAAGCGTCGCCTAAACACGCCGCTCAAAAGCGTGGAATCTCCGGATGCGGCAGCAAACCGCCGCGAATATGCATTTTCCCGTACTCGGCGCAACGCGCACGCGTCGGGATGCCTTTGTCGGGATTGAGCAGGCCGGGGGGATCGAAGGCGCGCTTGATCGCGTGGAAGGTGTCGCGTTCTTCAGGCGAAAACTGCACGCACATGGAATTGATCTTTTCGATACCCACACCATGCTCGCCCGTCACCGTTCCGCCCAATTCCACGCAGGCTTCCAGGATATCGCAGCCGAATGCTTCCGCCCGGTGCCATTCGTCGAGATCGTTGCCGTTGAAGAGAATCAGCGGATGCATGTTGCCGTCGCCGGCATGGAAAACGTTCATGCAACGCAGTGCGTACTTTTTTTCCATCTCTTCAATGCGCGCCAGCAACGGCCCGATCTGGCGGCGCGGCACGGTGCCGTCCATGCAGTAGTAATCGGGGGAGATACGGCCGGCAGCCGGAAACGCGTTCTTGCGGCCGGACCAGAACTTCAGCCGCTCGGCTTCCGAGCGCGAGATCTGGATACGGTTCGCGCCGAATTCGCGCAGCACGGCCGTCATTCGTACGATTTCCTCCATGACTTCGTCGTGCGTGCCGTCCGATTCGCACAGCAGGATCGCCTTGGCGTCGAGGTCGTAGCCCGCCTTCACGAACTCTTCCACGGCGCGGGTCGCGGGTTTGTCCATCATCTCGAGCCCGGCGGGGATAATGCCGGCCGCGATGATCGCCGCGACCGCGTTGCCGCCTTTGACGACGTCGTCGAAGCTCGCCATGATCACCTGGGCTGTTTGCGGCTTCGGGATCAGCTTGACGGTGATCTCGGTGACGATGGCGAACATGCCTTCGCTGCCGATCAGCACCGCCAGCAGGTCCAGCCCCGGCGCGTCAAGACTGAGCGAACCGAATTCAAGGATATCGCCTTCCATTGATACGGCACGCACCCGCATCACGTTGTGGCACGTCAGGCCGTACTTGAGGCAGTGGACGCCGCCGGAGTTCTCGCTGACGTTGCCGCCTATGGTGCAAGCGATCTGCGATGACGGATCGGGTGCGTAGTAGAGCCCGAAGGGGGCCGCCGCTTCAGATATGGCGAGATTGCGCACGCCCGGCTGGACCGTGGCGGTGCGGGCGTACGGGTCGACCTCCACGATCTTGCGAAAGCGCGCGAGCGATACCACGATCCCATGCCGGATCGGCATGGCGCCGCCCGACAGGCCCGTGCCCGCGCCACGCGGGACGATAGGCACGTCCAGCCGCGCGCAGATCTGCACGACGCGCTGAACCTGCGCTTCGGTTTCGGGCAGCGCGACCGCAAGCGGCAGCCGCCTGTACGCCGCGAGCCCGTCGCATTCATAAGCGGCCGTATCTTCTTCGCGATACAGCAGGCAATGCGTCGGCAGCACGGCCATCAACGCCTGCACCACTTCACGCTGACGCTGCGCCAGCACTTCAGGCGAAAGCTCGGCGGGTGCGTTCATGTCTCCTCCCGGCGGTGTTTGTGCTCTGGAGCAGTTCCAAAAAGCAGAGCATTGATCTTGCACCTGCGCGTGTCTGCCGTCGATTGGGCTAATTACGGGGACGGAGCATGTTTATACGCCAGCGCGTTGTTCGCGCCAGGCGCTCACCGTTCAGTTATCCGCGAATAACCGGCCCGCATTCGCTCAAGCGTCGTAGGCGAATATCTTGCCCGGGTTCATCAGGTTTTTCGGATCGAGCGCATGTTTGATCGAGCGCATCACGCTGATCGCGTCCTCGCCGTGTTCGTCGATCAGGAAACCCATCTTGTGCAGCCCGACACCGTGTTCGCCGGTACACGTTCCGCCCATGCGCAGCGCGCGCTCCACGATCCGGTGATTGATCCGCTCGGCTTCCTCCAATTCCTCGGGCTTGGCCGGATCCAGCAGCATGGCGACGTGGAAATTGCCGTCGCCGACATGGCCGACGATCGGGCAGGGCAGCGTGCTGGCCTTCAGGTCCTGCTCCGTTTCGATCACGCATTCGGCCAGCCGCGAAATCGGCACGCAGACGTCCGTGGTCACGGCGCGGCTGCCGGGCTTCAGTTGCAGCATCGCGAAATAGGCGTTGTGACGCGCGTTCCACAGGCGGCTGCGGTCTTCCGGCCGGGTTGCCCATTCGAAATCGGTACCGTTGTTTTGTGCGACGATTTCCTGCACCGTTTCCGCCTGCTCTTTCACGCTGCTTTTCGTGCCATGGAATTCGAAGAACAGCATGGGCGATTCGCGGAAGGTGAGGTTCGAATGGCGGTTGATCGCGCGCACGGCAAGCGAATCCAGGAACTCGACACGGGCCACGGGCACGCCCATCTGGATGGTCTCGATGGTGGCACGCACGGCGTCTCCCATCGACGGAAATGCGCAGACCGCGGCCGATACCGCTTCCGGTTGCGGATAAAGCCGCACGGTGATTTCAACGATCACGCCGAGCGTGCCTTCCGAGCCCACGAATAAACGCGTGAGGTCGTATCCGGCCGACGATTTGCGCGCCCGTGTACCGGTCTTGATGACGCGGCCATCGGCTAATACGACGGTGAGGCCGAGCACGTTCTCGCGCATCGTGCCGTAGCGCACGGCGTTGGTACCCGATGCACGCGTTGCCGACATCCCGCCAATGCTCGCATCCGCACCGGGATCGATGGGGAAAAACAGCCCGGTGTCCTTCAGCGCTTCGTTCAACTGCTTGCGCGAAATGCCCGGCTGCACGGTGACCGTCAGGTCTTCAGCGTCGATTGACAGCACCTGGTTCAGACCCGACATGTCGATGGATACGCCGCCCTGTACTGCCAGCAAATGACCTTCCAGCGACGACCCGTTGCCGTACGGAATGACCGGGACATTGTGTTCGGCGCAGAGCCGGACCACGGTCTGGACCTCTTCTGTGCTGGTCACGAAAACGACAGCGTCGGGCAGTTGCGGATCGAACGGCGATTCGTCGCGGCCGTGATGTTCGCGGACTGCGGCAGTGGTCGAGACGCGTTCGGCGAACGCGGCTTTCAGCGCGTTGAGCAAGGCGGCGGGGAATGCGCGGCGCACGGCGAGCGGCGGGACGGGATGGTTCACGGCATGTCTCCGGACATCGGTGTAATGGGATGTTGGAATGCACTGGATTTCGCATCGAAATGCGGGAATCGTGCGTTTTATGTATTCATTTTACGCCGATAGCCCATATCAAGCCCGCCTTGAGGCCGCCTCCGGGCGATGCTCCCGCGTTGCCTATAATGAGCGCGGGCGCTGACCGGCGTTCCGGGTTACCTGGAGGACATCATGGGCAATCGCCTGAGCAAGATATCGACGCGCACCGGCGACGACGGCACGACCGGCCTCGGCGATGGCAGTCGCGTGCAGAAGGACGACGCGCGCATCACGGCTATTGGCGATGTCGATGAACTGAATTCGCAGCTTGGCGTGCTGCTGTGCGAACCGCTGCCGGACGACGTGCGCGCCGCGTTGTCGGCCATCCAGCATGATCTCTTCGACCTTGGCGGCGAGCTCTGCATTCCCGGCCATTCGATGATCGAGAAGTCGCATCTTGCTCGTATCGATGAATGGATCGCGGAATACAACGCGACCTTGCCGCCGCTCAAGGAATTCATCCTGCCGGGCGGATCGCGGGCTGCGTCGCTCGCGCACGTCGGGCGGACTGTTTGCCGGCGTGCGGAGCGCGCGATTGTTGCGCTTGGCCGCGTGGACAGGATCAACGCGGCGCCGCGGCAGTATGTGAATCGGCTGTCCGATCTGCTGTTCGTGCTGGCGCGCGTATTGAATCGCGTGGACGGCGGAACGGACGTGTTGTGGAATCACGAACGCAAGGTCTAGGGCAGGGGTGTTCGGCACCGATTGCGCTACGCAGCACTAGATAACCCCTGCGACAAAACGCGCAAATTCGTACCTCCTTAAACATGTATTATAAATGCATCTTTAAGAGAACCCACTAATGACAGCCTTGACCGCCGACCAGATTGCCCGTGTAAAAGCCACCGCTCCCGTGCTCGCCGAACATGGCGTGACCATCACTCAACACTTCTACAAGCGGATGTTCACTCACCATCCCGAGTTGAAAAACGTGTTTAACCAGGCGCATCAACAGAGCTCGAGCCAGCCGCAGGCGCTGGCTCGAGCGGTGTATGCGTATGCCGCGAACATCGATAACCTCGGCGCGCTCGGTTCGACCGTCACGCATATTGCACACAAGCACGCAAGCCTGAATATCTGGCCGGAGCAATATCCGATCGTTGGGGAAAATCTGCTCGCCGCCATATCGGAAGTGCTGGGCAATGCCGTCGATGAACCCACGCTCGAGGCCTGGCGAGCCGCATACGCGCAGCTCGCGGAGATCTTGATCGGGGCCGAAAAGGCGCTTTATGCCCAGGCTGCATGGAGCGGTTTCCGGCCGTTCGTGGTGTTTCGGCGAGAACGGGAAAGCGACGAGATCACATCGTTTTATTTGAAGCCGTCCGATGGCGGACCAGTCTGCGATTTCAAACCGGGCCAGTACATCAGCGTGAAGCGGTTCGTGAAGGCGATTGGGGTAGACCAGCCGCGTCAATACACGCTCTCCGACGCGCCGAACGGCGAGTGGCTGTGGATTTCGGTGAAGCGCGAGCGGGCGCAGGATACGCCACCCGGGCACGTGTCCAACCTGATACACGAGGGTATTGAAGTCGGTGGAATTGTTGAAGTCAGTGCACCGATGGGCGAGTTCACGCTCGACGCAGCCAAGACGACACCCGTTGTATTGATCAGCGGCGGCGTGGGCATTACGCCAATGGTGTCAATGCTCACCTCGCTGACCGCGCAGGACAGCAAGCGGAAGATATCGTTTGTGCATGCTTGCCGGAATGGCCGCACGCACGCATTTGGCCGGTGGCTTGACGCGATTGTTGCAAAACATCCGAACGTGTTGCGCGCCGTGTTCTATGAAAACACTCACGCCGATGACCGTCCGGGGAAGGATTTCGATTTCACAGGGCGCCTGGATTTCTCGAGGATCGCCGATAAAACCCTGCATCCGGACGCCGATTATTATCTCTGCGGTCCTGTCCCCTTCATGCGCGTGCAGCAGGAAGCATTGATGGCGGCGGGGGTATCGAAGGCCCGGGTGCGTACTGAGATTTATGGTTCCGGCGAGCTCGCGTAGCGCCATGGCGTTTTGAATCGAGGGCCACCAGACCTGGCGGCCCTCGCCTGCTCACCCGGATCAAGGGCCAGTCAGTTCCCATTCCCGCGCGCCACGCGCCGCTGCTTCACGGCTTCGGCCAGCCCTTCCAGCACGTTCAAGCTGTCTTCCCAGCCGATACACGCGTCGGTGACGCTCTGCCCGTACGTCAGCTCGCAACCTTCCTTCAGATCCTGCCGCCCGGCGACCAGATTCGATTCCACCATCACGCCGATGATCCGCTCGTCACCGCCCGCAATCTGCCGGCCGATATCGGCGCAAACCGGGATCTGGTTCTCATGTTTCTTCGAACTGTTTGCGTGGCTCGCATCAATCATCAGGCGCGCGGCCAGTCCGGCCTTGCTGATGTCGTTGCAGGCGGCGTTCACGCTCTCCGCGTCGTAGTTCGGCGTCTTGCCGCCACGCAGGATGATGTGGCAGTCCTCATTGCCGGCCGTCGAGACAATGGCAGAATGGCCGCCTTTCGTCACCGAGAGGAAATGGTGGGGTTGCGACGCTGCCTTGATGGCGTCGACCGCAATCTTCACGTTGCCGTCGGTGCCGTTCTTGAAACCTACCGGGCACGACAAACCCGACGCCAACTCGCGATGCACTTGCGATTCCGTTGTCCGTGCGCCGATCGCACCCCATGAAATCAGGTCCGCGATGTACTGCGGGCTGATCATGTCGAGGTATTCGGTGCCGGCGGGCAACCCCAGTTCGTTGATCCGCAGCAGCAATTCGCGCGCGGTCCGCAGGCCGTCGTTGATCTTGAAGCTGTTGTCCATGTACGGGTCGTTGATCAGGCCTTTCCAGCCGACTGTTGTACGCGGCTTCTCGAAATACACCCGCATCACGATTTCAAGCTCACCGGCAAAGCGCTTGCGCTGTTCGACAAGACGGCCCGCATATTCCAGCGCCGCTTTGGTGTCGTGGATCGAGCACGGCCCGACGATCACGATCAGGCGGTCTTCCATGCCGTGCAGGATGCGATGCATCGACTGGCGCGAGTTGTAGATCAGCTCCGAAACCGTCTCGGCGCAAGCGAACTCACGGATCAGGTGAGCGGGGGGTGTCAGTTCTTTCAATTCGCGGATTCGGACATCGTCGGTGTTGTGCGGGGGCATGCTGGTTCTCCGGGAACTCGTTTTGGTGCTGCGTTGGTCTTGTCGAAAGGTCTGACAGATCAGGGACAGTGCAAAAGTCGTCAAAAAAAGTGGGCATAAAAAAACCGCCAGACTGCGCTGGCGGTTTTTCGGGAAACTTGGGTTCTACACAAACGACTCACCCCTCTCGATCCGCCAGCGGCTTGAGATGCCAAAAAAAGTAAAAATAAAACTTGGCGGACATGATGGTTTCGGTCGTCTGGTAAAAATTGAACGTCTGGCTTTATAACCTTAAACACGCGCGGTTGGCAAGTTGTCAGCCGCTAAAATGCGGATATCCCGCGTCACAACATCGAACTTCGCAGTAAGCGTGCGTATTCCATGCGGTTTTCCCGCATGACGCGCTCAAAAGCTATACGGAGCGCGGTGCGGGAAAATCAAGGGCCAAATGACGGACTACGCGGTCAAACCGTGCCGCCCACCGTCATCTTTTCGATCCGCAAGGTCGGCTGGCCAACGCCCACCGGCACGCTCTGGCCTTCCTTGCCGCACACGCCCACGCCGCCGTCGAGCGCCATGTCGTTGCCGATCATGGTCACGTACTTGAGCGATTCCGGGCCGCTGCCAATCAGCGTTGCACCCTTCACCGGATACGTGATCTTGCCGTTCTCGATCATGTACGCCTCAGACGCCGAGAACACGAACTTGCCGTTGGTGATGTCGACCTGGCCGCCGCCGAAATTCACCGCGTACAAGCCGTTTTTCACCGATGCCAGGATCTCACCCGGATCCTTGTCGCCGTTGAGCATGTACGTGTTGGTCATGCGCGGCATGGGCAGGGCGGCGTACGACTCGCGCCGGGCGTTGCCCGTCACCGGCATCTTCATGAGGCGGGCATTCAGCGAGTCCTGAATGTAGCCCTTGAGAATGCCGTCCTCGATCAAGGTCGTGCATTGCGTAGGATTGCCTTCGTCGTCGATATTCAACGAGCCGCGCCGGTTCGGCAGCGTGCCGTCGTCGACGACTGTCACGCCCTTCGCCGCCACCCGCTCGCCGATACGCCCCGCAAACGCCGAAGAACCCTTGCGGTTGAAGTCGCCTTCCAGCCCGTGGCCGATCGCTTCGTGCAGCAGCACGCCGGGCCAACCCGGTCCGAGCACGACGGTCATTGCACCGGCGGGCGCCGGACGCGCGTCCAGATTGACGAGCGCGGCGTGCACGGCCTGATCGACGTAGTGGGACAGGACTTCGTCGGTGAAATAGGCGTAGTCGTAACGTCCGCCGCCACCGCCGCTGCCCATTTCACGACGCCCGTCCTTTTCGGCGATCACCGTTACGGACACGCGCACGAGCGGCCGGATGTCGGCAGCCAGCGCGCCGTCGCTGCGCGCGACTAGCACGACGTCGTATTCCCCCGCCAGACCCGCCATGACCTGGACGATGCGCGGATCGCGGCCGCGCGCCATTTTCTCGACGCGTTCGAGCAGCTTCACCTTTGCGGTGGCGTCGAGCGACGTGAGCGGATCGGACGGCAGGTACAGGTCGCGGCCGAACACGCCGGTCAGCGAACTGGCCGACTTGATCTTGTGCTTGCCTCCGCCGGCCTTCGCGATGGCGCGCGTGGCGATAGCCGCCTGACGGATGGATTCGGGCGACAGGTCGTCCGAATAGGCAAACGCGGTCCGGTCACCCGACACGGCGCGCACGCCGACACCCTGGTCGATGCTGAAACTGCCCGATTTGACGATGCCTTCTTCCAGGCTCCACGCTTCGCTGCGCGTGGACTGGAAATAGAGATCCGCGTAGTCCACGCGGTGCGTGAAGATCTCCGCCAGCGTGCGCGTAATCGTGGATTCGTCGAGGCCGTAGGGCGTCAGCAGGATCTCTTTCGCGGTGGCGAGATTTCGGATGCCGGGTTCGATGATGTTCATTCGTTGCCTGTGGCGAAGTCTATGGGGATTAAAAGCATTCTAACGTCCGGATGTTCGTGCGACCTCCTGACCAGATGGAGGGGGGCTCCGGAATAACAAGCCAAGCAACAAGCTAACCCAATACGCGATGGCGATAAGCCGGCAGGCTTTGCCGGACCGATGCAATGCGTTCGGGATCAATTGTTCCAGCCACCACGCCCGCGCCTTCCGCCAGCACGGCCACGACCTCGCCCCACGGGTCGATCAGCATGCTGTGCCCCCAGGTCCGGCGGCCGTTTTCGTGTTTGCCGCCTTGCGCGGCAGCCAGCACGTAGCATTGGTTTTCCACTGCGCGTGCCTTGAGCAGCGTTTCCCAGTGGGCCTCGCCGGTCGTGTACGTGAACGCGGAGGGCACCACCATCAAGGCGCAGTCGCCCATTTTCCGGTACAGCTCGGGAAAGCGCAGGTCGTAGCACACCGACAACCCCACGCGTCCGAATGGTGCATCAAACGTACGCACTTCGCTTCCCGGACAGATCGTGCGGGCTTCGTCGAAGGATTCCGTGCCTTTTTCGAAATTGAACAGATGAATTTTGTCGTAGCGGGCGACCTGTTTGCCGGCCGGATCGAAAACGAGCGTTGTATTGAGCACGCGCGCCGCTTCAGCCGACTCCAGCGGCAAGGTCCCGCCGATCACCCACACGCGATGTTCACGCGCCGCGTCCGCCAGGAACTGCTGGATCGGACCATGGCCGGGCGTCTCGCGGATCGCGAGCTTGTCCGTGTCCTTGAAGCCCATGTAGCAGAAATATTCGGGCAGCAGCACAAGCTGCGCGCCGCCCCGCGCGGCTTCGGCAATCAGCCGGCCGGCTTCCGCGATATTGCGCTCGCGATCCGGCGCACTCACCATTTGCAGCGCGGCGACGCGGAACGTGCCTGGGGTGCCTTCGCTTGATCTTTCGCTCATGTCAGCCTGCTAAAAAAGGGGCGCGATGATGACCGGATCGTGACCGAAATTGTGGTTGAATCTGCCCGCCGCCAGCCAGCGGGCCTGTACCGGAACGCCATTCAGACGCTCAGTTGGGCAAGGTTGCAGCGGGAATTTCGATCTTACCCTGATCGCCTTTCACCCGCTGGATGACGGGTTTCGACCACGGTCCGGTAATGGAATAGTCAATGGTGAACGCCTTGCCGATCGACTTCGAAAGCAGCAGGTCGGCTACCAGCGTGCCGAGCCCCAGCAAAGGATTGATCACGGCTGCGCCCAGCGCGACGGCGCCCGCGCTGATGGTCGGGATGATCTTGGCGTGCAGGTCCTGCGTTTCCTTCGGCAGGTCGACCAGTCCTTTCAGCTCCACGCGCGCAGGCGCCGTGATCATCGTGAAGTCGTTGGTGCGGCCGATACCGTTCTGAACCGTGCCCGAGCCGGTGATCTTTTCGAACGGCAGCCCCTTGCCGACCACATCCTGGAAATTCAGCGTGAGGAAGTGCGCGAGGCTTTGCAGGCTGAGCACGCCGAGCAGCTTGGCCGCGCCCGGGTTGACCTTGAGAATCTGACCGTGCTGCAGGTCGGCGTCCAGCTTGCCGTTGAGCGTGGGCAGGTCGACAGCGGCCGGGCTGCCGTCCCAGCCAAGCTGGCCCGTCACCGTGCCTTTGCCGCCCTTCACCGTGCGCGGCAGGCCAAGCCGTTCGACCAGCGCTCCGGCGTCCATGATGTCCAGCTTGAAATCGAGTGCTGTGCGGCGAGGGGCGTTGTCGTCGGCATCGGCCGGAAAACCAACCGGGCCGCTGATCGTGCGCCAGTTGGCGGTTGCGGAAAGCTTCGCGTCCGGGTTGCTCAGCTCCAGCTTGTCCAGATGCCAGACCGGCACGTTGTCTTCCACGTCGTTGCGTGCGTCGACCTCGAGGCGTCCGAGCTCGCGCCCGCGCACCACGAGTTCGTTCACGATCAGGTCGATGGACGGCATGTTGGGCGGCGGCTTGCGGATCATTTGCGTGACCAGGTCGGTTTCCTGTTTTCCCGGAATCACGACCTTTTCGAACCGCGCCTGCAATGCGCCCGGGCTGCCTTTCGTCGCGCCCGGCAGCCATTGCGCATTTCCCGTGACCTGATCCGACGCAATGTTCGCCTGCCACTTGCGGTCATCGCCGAGATTTGCGCCGATCGACACATCTTCCCAGCGCCGGTTGAGCAACTTCACCGTCGCGAAATGCAGCGTGAAGCGAGTCGGAACGAATTGCTTCACCACTTGGGATTGCGTCTTCGGATCCGGTTGCGGCATGGGTCCCAATTCAGTGATCAGCTTGCGCCACGCATCGGCGTCGAGTTCGTCGATATCCACGGCCGCCGACACGCCTTGCGCCGGCAGATCGGCCGGCTTGTTCACGCCGATAGCACCACGCTCCACCGTCGGCGCTTCCTTGCCCGTCTGCTTGAGCAGGTAGTGCGCATTGACCGGCCCGAGCGTGAGTTTCGCGTCGTGCTCCTCTGCCGATCCGGCGATCGGCTTAAACGTGAACGCGAAGGGCATGGGCGTGCCCTCGCTCTTGTTGAAGGGCGCCGGGAAGTCCAGCCCGAGGCCGGTCAGGTCGGAGTTCGCCTCGATTTGCGGCAACGTGTTTTTCACGCCGCGCACACGCAGGTCGTAAGGCGCGGTGCCGCTGACGTGCTTGAGGATTTGCGCTGCCTGCGCCTGGTCATGCGCGTTCAGGCTCTGGGCGGCGTCGGCGCCTATGCGGCCGTTTACATCGAAGGCATAACTGCCGTCGGGTTTCACGCCACCCGTACCGCGCACGTCGCCACCGAGGAATTTCGCCGTCAGGCCATCGAGCGAGGCGGTTTTCTCGCCGAACCGCGCCCGCCCCTTGAGATTCGACAGCGGCGGAAACGTGCTGTACGCGAGGTCGTTGCCATTGAACGTGAGCGCGCCTTTGTAGCCCACATGCGCCCGCATGCCGGGCGGCGGCGCGACCCGCGGAATCTCCAGTTGCAGCGCCAGCGCGGCGTTACCGGTTGCATGGATCTTTGTCGCCACGTGGTGGGAGAGCGAGCCGAGCGAGCTGTCTTCCACGTAATGGAGCATGTCGGTGATGGGGCCGTGCGCGTCGGCGTCGATCAGCAGCTTCGATTCGCGGTTGCCCAGGTCTTCTATACGTCCGGTGGTCTTGACCACGCTCACGCCGAGATAATGGCCGCGCGAAATATCGAAGCCCAGCTTGTTTTCGGCAAGGTGAAACGTCCCGTCGATACCGTCAAACGCCGGCCATACGTTCGGCGTGCCGTTCGCCATGGTCTTTGGCGGATAGGGCGTTGGCTCGAACTTGCCGCCGGTGAACGGCGCGACGATGCGGAACTGGCCGGCGTCGGGGAACTTTGCGTAGGGGAATTTCGTCAGGTCGCCGTGAATCTCGATAGTGCCGTTGCGCGAGATGCCCGCTTGCAATGCGTGGCCCAGATACAGGCGCAATTTTTCGCTGATGCTCGTCGGCAGATAGTGCACGAGGCTCGTCACATTCAGGCGCGCGGCCTTTGCCTTGAGATCGAGGGAACCGCGGCCTTCGCCTTCGTTCCGGTAATCCGCTGTCGCACTGGCTTCCGCGTCCGCGTTCCTGACGTGCAGCGTCTCCACGTGCGCGATGATTGCCTTGTGCGGCTTGCCGGGCGCGTCGGCGAGGGTCCAGGTTACGCGGCCGTCGATCTGGTCCAGCACGAGGCGCGGGTTATCGAAGACGCCGGGCACGGTGATCGCCGTATTTTTCGTATCGATGACTGCGCTGCCGTGATCCTGATCGGCGTCAATACTGCCCCACAGGTTCTCCACGCCGGGAATCCCGGCTCGCGGATGGTTGTTGATCGTCAGTCCCGGCGGCGGTTCCTGGGCCTGCACGCTGACGCCGTGCAAGTCGCCCTTCACCGTGTAGCGCATCGGCGGTTCGGCGCCTGTCTGGCGCTGGGCCAGCATTTGAGCATGGGTTGCCGGTCTGGGCCGCTCGGTCTGCAGCGTGTAATTGGCAATCTGGCCACGCGGGTTGAAGCGGATCAGATCGTTTTGCAGCTTCGACGGCAAAGGCAGCGCGCGCAAGAATTCGCCCAGGATGCCGAGATCGACGACATCGCCCGCTACCCCGAACATCTGCCCATGCTGCAGGCTTGCCGAGCGGTAATGGCCGGTCAGCGTATGCAGGGCCAGCAGGCGCGACACCGGCGTGCCGTCCGCGAGCGGCGGCTGGCCGAGTTCCGCGCGCAGGTTCGCGAGGTGCAGCGTGTATTCGTCATCCTGCAGCGCGAGATTCCAGTTGAAGTTCGCGATCGGCACGTCGAGACGCGGCTGCGTTGGGCGCACGCGTAACGCGATGTCGGTCCCGGTCAGCTCGCCGCCTGCTGTTTTCAGCTTGCCGCTCGCGAAGTCGATCCAGATGCGGTTGTCGAAACGTCCGCCATAGGTCGCGAACGGCATCGCCACGTATTGCGAGAGCTTGGGCAGATCGACAGGACCGGTCGACAGATACGCCTGGCCCGTCCAGTTCGCCGGACGGCCCGGCACGCTGAAACGCGGCGTGCGGAAGTCCGCGCGAAAATCGAGCGGCCCGTGCAGCAGGTCGCCGTCGGGCAGGGCCTGCAGCGCCACGCGATGATGCGGGCCGTTGTTGAGAATGGCCAGCTTGATCCGCTTGAGCGCCAGTTCCGGCGCGTTGCGCTCGCCGTCGTGCCAGCGCAGCGTGCCGTCACGCAGCACGATGGCTTGCTGTCTCAGCAGCCAGGTCATGAACGCGTCGTTGCCTGTGTGTTTGGCCTGGAGCGGCACGCCGGCCACGCTGAAGGTCCCGTCGGCGGCGCGTGAGATGACGACATCGGGGCCATCGACGGTGAGATTCGAGAGCAGCGGGACAGGACCCAGCAGCGAGCGCCACGCGACCGTGGCGCTGGCGTGCGGTACCGCGAGACCCGGGGTGCCGTCAGCGGCGTCGATCCGGAGATTGTCTATATCGAATGAAGGCTCGAAGCCGGACCATTTCGCCGCGATACGCCCGATGTGCAACTGCGCATGGATCTTCGACGAGACCATTTGCTCGATGCGCGGCCTGAACGCATCGATCTGGGGCAGCACGGCATAACGCAGCGCGAGATAGATGCCGGCGACCGCGAAATAGACCACGGCAACCAGCACCAGAAGGACTTTGAGCACCCGCGAGAATGCGAGCTCGGCGCGACCACCTAGCTTCACGGGTACAGCTTCAGGTGGGTCGGCAAGTTCCTTTCGGTCGGACATGCTGCGGCGGGTCGGCGATATGGTAGGTTTTCGAGATTTGACGTTGAAATGTAACACAGCGCGCAATGCAAAAAACTGCGGGAACACGCTACGATGCAGCCGCCAAGCCGCGCCGGACGGCGTTCTGCGCATCTCGCGCCAATTCGCGCAAAAGCCCCGGTGCATTGCCGGACTTCTTTGTGAGCAATGACTGAGCCCGACCTTTCATGACCGACGCCGTTTTGCTGAGTTCCAGTGCTTCCCACTACGCCGCGCGCGTGTATGCCGCGCGTCCCGAATTGCCGGCGGCTGTGGCCGAATGGTCGAAGGTACCGATCCGCCGCGCGTGGGTAGAAGCGCGGTTGAACGCGCTGTGCGACGCGTGTTCGGCGAGTTCGGCCAGTGGCCGGCTTGATGAGGCCGCGCTCAAGACCGCGCTTCGCCGGTTGCGCATCGAGGTCTTCTGCACGGTGATGGAACGTGATCTTGCCGGCCTCGCGCCTGTTGCCGAAGTCACGGGCGCCATGACCGATCTTGCCGAGCTGACTATCCAGCGCGCGCTCGCGGTGTTGTCGGCGGATCTGGAAGTCACGTTCGGCGAGCCGCGCGGGCCTGACGGACAGCGCTTGACGCTGGGTGTGGTGGGAATGGGAAAGCTCGGTGGACGTGAGTTGAACGTGTCGTCGGATATTGATCTGATCTTCGTCTATGAAGAAGACGGTGAGACGGCAGGCGGCGAACGCGCGGCTTTATCGACCCAGGAATATTTTACGCGGCTCGGCCGCAAGCTGATAGGCGCATTGGCCGAGGTGACGGAAGACGGTTATGTCTTTAGAGTCGATATGCGGTTGCGGCCGAACGGCGATGCCGGTCCGATCGCGTGCGGACTCGGCATGCTCGAAGAATATTTCTACGTGCAGGGCCGCGAGTGGGAACGGTACGCGTGGATCAAGGGGCGGCTGGTCTCCGAGAGCGAGAGCGACGCGGCGCAACGGCTGGCGAAGCAGCTCGACGCGCTGGCTACGCCGTTCATCTACCGGCGGTATCTGGACTACGGCGTGATCAGCGCGATTCGTGCGCTGCATGTGCAGATCCGGCAGGAAGCGCAACGGCGTGCGTCGATGCGTCCCGACAAAGCCGATGACATCAAGCTCGGCCGCGGCGGCATTCGGGAGATCGAGTTCAGTGCGCAGGTGTTTCAACTGATCCGTGGCGGTCAGATTGCCGATCTGCGGATTCGCCCGACCTTGTCCGTGCTGAAGCGCGCGGCCGCGCACGGGTTGATATCGGCGAACGTGTGCAGCGAACTCACCGACGCGTACCTGTTCCTGCGCAAGCTCGAGCATCGCTTGCAGTATCGAAACGACGCGCAGACGCACGCCATGCCGGTCGCGCCGGAAGACCGGGCGGTGCTTGCCGGTGCAATGGGTTTTGCCGATTACCCGGCGCTGACAGATGCGCTGGAAGCGCACCGGGCGCGCGTGGAGCATCAGTTCGACCAGATTTTCGCCGATAAGGTGAAGGGCGACGGCGGTTGTGCGGTCGCGGAAGATTCGGCGGCGTCGTGGGTCTGGAGCAGCGCGCTCGCCGACGACAGCGCCGAGGAGCAGTTGGTCGAACGCATGACCGAACTCGGTTTCACCGATGCCACCGCGGTGCTCACGCGTCTGCGCAACGTGTGGAAGTCGACGCGATACGAAGGTTTGCCCGAGCGCAGCCGGGAACGATTCGACATCGTCGCGCAACGTGCGCTTGAAGCCGCGCGGGCCATAGAGCCACCCGAGCGGCGCGGTGACACCATCGCCCGGCTGTTCGACCTGCTCGAAACGGTCAGCCGCCGCGGCGCTTATCTTGCGTTGCTGACCGAATATCCGGCGGCGCTCGAGCGGGTGTTGTCGGTGCTCGGCGCGTCGCGCTGGGCGGCAGGGTATCTGATTCGCCATCCGCAGCTTCTGGATGAATTGCTCGATGACGAAGTGATCGCGAGTCCCTTCGACTGGCTGCAATTTCGCGAATCCTTGCGCGCGCAGATTGCCGCCGCCGATGGCGCCGAGCAGCAGATGAACCTGCTGCGGCACGCGCATCAGGCAGAGGTCTTCCGGATTCTGCTGATCGACCTGGGCGGCAAGCTTACTGTTGAACACGTGAGCGACTTGTTGTCGGCGCTGGCTGATGCCGTGCTCGATGTCACCATCGAAACGGTGTGGTCGCAGTTTCCGAAGCGTCACCGCGACGTGCCGCGCTTTTCTGTGATCGCTTACGGGAAGCTGGGCGGGAAGGAACTGGGGTATGCGTCGGACCTGGACCTGATCTTCCTTCACGATGACCCCGACGAATCCGCTGGCGATATCTATGCCACGTTCGCTCGCCGGCTGATCACGTGGCTCACTACGGCAACGGGAGCGGGCACATTATTCGATGTCGATTTGCGGCTGCGTCCTAATGGCGAATCGGGTTTGCTGGTGACGAGCCTGGAATCGTTCCGGCGTTATCAGATTCGCGAGGGCGACGCTGCGAATACGGCGTGGGTCTGGGAGCATCAGGCGCTGTCGCGGGCGCGGTATTGCGCCGGCGATGCCGAGATTGGCGAGCGCTTCGAGGAGATCCGCGCCCAGGTTCTCACGATGCCGCGAAATGCTGCTGCGTTGGCGCAGGAGATTGTCGTGATGCGCGAGCGGGTGGACGCCGGGCATCCGAACCGCAGCAAGTTATTCGACCTGAAGCACGACCGCGGCGGGATGGTGGATATCGAGTTCATCGTGCAGTACTGGGTGCTGCTGCACGCACGCGAAGACGCTGAGTTCGTGCGGAACATGGGCAATATTTCGCTGCTGCGACTGGCTGCGGCGTTCGGGTTGATGAGCGCCGACGAGGCTGAAACGGTGGCGGCTGCGTACAGGCGGTATCGGAAGTTGCAACACACACTGAGGCTCGACGGGATGGAAAAGGCGCGGGTTGAGCCGGAGGTTGTGGTCGCGGAGAGGGAAGCGGTAACGGGGCTTTGGAAGCGGGTGTTCGGGTAATAGCAGCTTTGTCCGGCCCCGCTCGCAGGGGTGAACATTGGAACGTGGTCTCGGCTTCGGGCGCGGCTTCGGCCGCGATTTTTGATTACAGCCGCGCTCGTTACTTCACCAGGCGAATCGGGCTCGCTTTGTACTCAGCGACCGTCTCGTCATTTGTCAGCAAGGTGATGCCCTCGACTGTCGCTTGCGCGATCAGCAGCCGATCGAACGGGTCTTTGTGATGGTCGGGCAGGTTGCCGACGGCCGCCGTGTGCGCGCTGCTGATGGCCAATTCGATATAGCCGTTGTCCAGCAACGCCCGGCGGAACAAGTGCGCGTCGACTTTGAAGTCGGGTCTGCCAAGCCCGTTCTTGATCGCCACTTCCCAAACGCTGGCCGCACTGAACAGCAGTTCGTTTTCCTCATCTTCGATCAACGCGCGCGCTTCGCTGGATAGCGAGCCATTCGAACGAACGTCCGCGCTTGCAACTGCCGTCCACAACAGTAAATGCGTGTCGAGCAACAGCTTCATTCGTCACCGCCAAACATCGCCGTGATTTCGTCATTGCCCAGATCGTTGAAAGTCTGCGCATCAGGCACGGTGACCTGGCCGGCAAGAAAACCGATCCGCTTCTTCTTGGCCGGCACCGGGGCGTCTATGGCAATGATCCGGACCATCGGCTTGCCGGCTTTGGCGATTACAACGGATTCGCCCTGCACTGCCTTCTCAACCAGCCGCGACAGGTTGGTTTTGGCCTCGTGCATGTTGACAGTGATGGTGGGCATGGTGTTCTCATTAGCTTAGCTAGGTTGACTTAGTCTATCATGAGGCCGAAAAACGGGCACATAGCGGCCGTAACGGCGGTGTCGATCGGTAGCGTTAATTCACCGCTTACGCAGCAAGCATTTCCTTCGCGTGCTTGCGGGTCGTGGCCGTGATTTCGAGCCCGCCGAGCATGCGCGCGACTTCCTCGACGCGCTTCGATTTATCCAGCGGCGTAACCGTGCTGACCGTTCCGCCCGCTGAGTCTCCGGCTTTCGCCACCTGGAAATGATGATCGCCGCGCGCCGCGACCTGCGGCAAATGGGTCACGCACAACACCTGCCGGTCGCGGCCCAGTTGATGCAGCAAACGCCCGACTACTTCCGCCACACCGCCGCCAATTCCCGTATCCACTTCGTCGAAAATCAAGGTGGGGGTCGGGCTCGCCGTGCTCGCAATCACCGCCAACGCGAGACTGATCCGCGCGAGTTCGCCGCCGGACGCGACCTTCGCCAACGGCCGCAATGTCACACCCGCATGTCCGGCCACCCGGAATTCGATCTGCTCGAGCCCGTTCGCGCCGCCCTCTGCAAGCGGCACGAGCGCGACTTCAAAGCTGCCACCCACCATCGACAATTCCTGCATGCCCTTGGTGACCGCCTTGCCGAGCGACTTCGCAGCTTTCCCGCGCGCCTTCGATAACACCGTCGCCTCCGCCAGATAACTTTCTTTCGCCTTGGCGACCGCTGCGCGCAGCGCATCGAGATCGGCGGCGGCATCGAGCGCCGCCAGTTGCCTGCGCCGCTCCGCGTGCTCCTCGGGCAAGACCTCGGGTTGCATGCGGAACTTGCGCGCGGCCGAATGGAGTTGCTCCATCCGATGCTCGACCTGCGCCAAGCGGTTCGGATCGAGTTCGAGCCGCTGCGCATAGTGGGAGAGCGAATACGACGCTTCCTGCAATTGAATTTCGGCAGGTTCGAGCGAAGCCAGCACGTCGGCGAGCGCAGGGTCGATGTCGACAAGACTCCGCAGCTTCGACACGATCGCGGAGAGCTGCGTGATCATGGCTTCGTCCGACTCGGACAGCGCGTTCAGCGCGCCTTGCACACCGTCGATCAAACTCGCCGAATGCGACAACCGATGATGCTCTGCGCTCACTTCTTCCCATTCGCCCGGCTGTGGCGCAAGTTTGTCGAGTTCGCTCAACTGCCACGCAAGACGCTCGCGTTCCAGTTGCAACTCGCGATCGCGGTTCTGCGCCAGCTCCACCGCGTGCGCGGCGTCGCGCCAGACCCGATGCGCCCGCGCCACTTTCTGCGCTGCGTCGAGAAGGCCCGCGTGGGTGTCGAAGAGTTCGCGCTGGGCGTCCGGGCGCATCAGCAATTGATGGGCGTGCTGCCCGTGGATGTCGACGAGCATTTCGCTCAGTTCACGCAGCTGCACGAGCGTGGCCGGCGTACCGTTGATGAACGCCCGGGAACGCCCGCTCGAATCGACTACGCGCCGCAGCATGACCGTGTCGGCGTCGCCGACAGCCAGTGCGTGCTCGTCCAGCCAGCGCGACACCCCTGCGTGAGTCGAAAACTCGGCCGTGATGTCCGCTCGCGCTTCGCCTGTCCGCACAATGCTGGCGTCGGCGCGGGCGCCAAGCGTGAGCGCGAGGGCGTCGATGAGAATCGATTTGCCGGCGCCGGTTTCGCCTGAAAATACGGTGAAGCCGCGCTCGAACTCGAGGTCTAGCGCGGCGACAATGACGAAGTCGCGAATCGAGAGATGGCGGAGCATGGGCGTCTTAGAGTTTCGTGGCGTCTTCGTGCGAGGGATATTCGTTCCAGTGCAGTTTCTTGCGCAGCGTGGCGTAATGGCTGTAGCCGACCGGGTGCAACACCGGCACGGTATGGCGCGAACGCCGCACTTCAATGGTGTCGTTCAATTCGACCGCGGTAAACGACTGCATGTCGAAATTCACGTTGACGTCGCGCCCGCCAATAATCTGAATATCCACCTGAGAGTCGTCGGGCAGGACAATTGGACGATTCGACAGCGAATGCGGCGCGATGGGTACAAGCACGAAGCCCTGCAATTGCGGATGCAGGATCGGTCCGGACGAGGAGAGCGCATACGCGGTCGAACCCGTAGGGGTGGCGACAATCAGCCCGTCCGAGCGCTGGTTGTACATGAAGCGCCCATCCACCGACACGCGCAGTTCCGCCATACCCGAGAAACCGCTCCGGTTCACCACGACGTCATTGAACGCCAGCGCGTGGTAGATAGGCCGGCCGTCCCGGACAATGCGCGCTTCGAGCAAGGTCCGCTCTTCGCGCTCAAAACTGCCGGCGAGCATTTGCGGCACCAGCTCGTGCATTTCGGCCAGCGTGATGTCCGTGATGAAACCGAGCCGCCCATGATTGACGCCGATCAGCGGCGTGCGATACGGCGCGAGCTGCCGCCCAATGCCGAGCATGGTGCCGTCGCCGCCCAGCACGACAGCCACGTCCGCGCGTGCGCCAATTTCCTGCGCGGTCAACGCGGGGTAGTCGGTCACGCCAACGTCGTGCGCCGTTTCCGCTTCGAACACGACACTGAACCCGCGTTTCACAATGCACGCGGCGAGCGCCGTCAGCGGCTCCCTGATGCCGGGCGTATTGTTGCGCCCCACGAGCGCAACAGTCTTGAATTGGGTACCAATTTCCATGCCGGCATTACACCATAGGTGAGTGTCGAAAAGAACCGCGCGCCACGTCCGTGACGCGTTCCGGCGCGTTGGGTTGTCCTATATATGCTAAGCCCCGGGCGTAACGGGGAATTGTCGCTAGAATGGTATCGATCATGAATTGATGACGGATGAATGACAAAATAACGTCAACCCGCCATTGCCATATTTGGTGTGCTCGCTGTTTCCTTACACGTTGAGCTAAAATTTCCCCATGCTAGACCCACGTGCCCAGACCCTCCTCAAGACGCTAATCGAGCGCTATATCGCCGAAGGTCAGCCGGTCGGTTCCCGCACGCTTTCGCGTTACTCCGGACTCGAGCTCAGCCCGGCCACCATCCGCAACGTGATGTCGGACCTGGAGGACCTCGGGCTGGTGGTCAGTCCGCATACGTCTGCAGGACGGATTCCCACGCCGCGCGGCTACCGGCTCTTCGTGGACACCATGCTCACCGTCGAAACCACCGACGACGAAGCCATGACGTCCGCCGTCAAGATCAAGCTGCAGGGCGGCGAGCCGGCGAAGATCGTGGCCGCCGCCGCGAGCGTGCTGTCGAATCTTTCGCAGTTCGCGGGCGTCATTCTCACGCCGCGCCGCAGCCACATGTTCAAGCAGATCGAGTTCATGCGCCTGTCCGACAAGCGCATCCTGCTGATCATCGTGACGCCGGAAGGCGACGTGCAGAACCGCATCATGGCGACCCAGCGCGACTACTCGCCGTCGCAGCTCACCGAGGCGTCGAACTATATCAACGCGAATTTCGCCGGTTTGTCCTTCAACGAAGTACGCCGCCGACTGCGCGAGGAAATCGACGCGTTGCGCGGCGACATGACCTCGCTGATGCAGGCAGCGGTGGCGGCGAGCGTCGACGAAACGGATCAGGGCGACACCCTGCTGATTTCCGGCGAACGCAACCTGCTGGAAGTGGCGGATCTTTCTTCCGACATGGCGCGGCTGCGCAAGCTTTTCGACGTGTTCGACCAAAAGACGAGTCTCCTTCAATTACTCGATGTCTCGAGCCACGCGCAAGGCGTGCAGATATTCATAGGCGGCGAGTCGAATCTCGTGCCGATCGAGGAAATGAGCGTGGTGACCGCGCCCTATGAAGTGAACGGGACAATCGTGGGCACGCTGGGGGTGATCGGACCCACGCGGATGGCGTATAACCGCGTCATTCCCATTGTCGATATCACCGCGCGCCTGCTGTCCCTCTCGCTCAGTCAGCAGTAGGCCGATACAAGCGGCTTGCAACAAACCATCCGCCGGTGCGGCCCGCAAAATGCTGCGAACCCCGGCAGACAACCAATCTTGCCACGTCCCAAGCCCCGTGCACCACTCGGCCGTTCGGTCGATGTTGCGTTCCGAAAGCCGCCGCTATAATGGGTTTCACATACTTACACGGGCTTCACAGCCTCTTTCTTTTATGCGCTACGACCTCGAGTTGCCTTCGCAGCCTTCCGCTTCGCATCGCGTTGCGGTGCTGCTGATCAATCTCGGCACGCCGGACGCGCCCACGCCCAAGGCCGTGCGCAAGTACCTTGCGCAATTCTTGTCGGACCCGCGGGTGGTGGAAATTCCGGCGCTCGCGTGGCAGGTGATCCTGCGGCTGGCAATCCTGCCGTTTCGCGGCCGGGCGTCGGCGAAGAAATATGCCCAGGTATGGCTGCCCGAAGGCTCGCCCCTGCGGGTCTATACGGAAAAGCAGGTGGAAGCGTTGCGGCGCTTGTTCATGGTGAACGACTATCACGTGATAGTTGACTACGCCATGCGCTACGGGACGCCCGGCATTCCGGCCATGATGAATCAACTCAAGCTGGAAGGCGCCGAGCGCGTGCTGCTGGTGCCCATGTATCCGCAATATTCGTCGTCGACCACGGCCACCGCGTTCGACGATGCATTCAACGCCTTGCGGCGCGTGCGCAACCAGCCGGAACTGCGCACCATCCGCCAATATGCTGACCATCCGGCCTATATTGGCGCGCTGGCCGAGCAGGTGCGGGACTATTGGCGGCATCACGGCCAGCCGGACTTCGCGGCGGGCGACCGGCTGGTGCTGAGCTTCCACGGCGTGCCCAAGCGCACCATGGATCTTGGCGATCCGTATCACGATCAGTGTCAACAGACCGGATCGTTGCTCATGGCTGCGCTCGGGCTATCGCCGGTCGAATGCCGGGTGACATTTCAATCACGTTTTGGCCGGGCAGAATGGCTGCAGCCTTATACCGCACCCTCGCTGGCCGAACTTGGCGCGGCGGGCGTGAAGCGGGTGGACGTGTTCTGCCCGGGCTTTACGTCGGATTGCCTGGAAACCATTGAGGAAATCGGCATTGAAGTGCGTGATGAATTTCTGCACGCGGGTGGCAAGGATTTTCACCGGATTCCCTGCCTGAATGCATCGCCGGCCTGGATCAAGGCGCTGGGCGAAATTGTCGCGCAGCACCTGCAAGGCTGGCCGGTTCAGGTGCCGCAAACGCTGAGCGCGGCCGCATAGACCATCTTACTGAGCACTTGTGAACTACCAGATCTCAACGGACTCCGGCGCGCGCCTTCGTATCGACAAATGGCTGTGGGCAGCGCGCTTTTTTAAAACGCGTTCACTGGCTGGCGACGCCGTGGAGAAGGGCCGCGTGCGAATTGGCGGCGCGAACGTGAAGCCGTCCAAGGATGTGCGCGTGGGCGATCTCGTGGAGATCGAGATTGAACACGTGCTTTGGCAAGTGAACGTGCTGGGAATTTGCGAAGTGCGCGGTCCCGCACCCATTGCGCAGACGCTTTATGCGGAAACCGATTCCGGGCGGGAAAAACGCGTGGCGGAGAATGAGCGGAGGAAGACGTATCGCGAGCCGGCAGCCGCATTGCAGGGTCGCCCAACCAAGCGCGACCGGCGCATTATCGACAAACTTTCAGGTTCGGACTGAAAAAGTGTTCCATGGTGGCCGAAATGCCGCCGTACTCCGTGGTGCGGTCATTGACCGCGCCTGACATGCAGATGGTCGTGGTGCCGCCAACGAGTACCAATGCGACGATCGCAATTGCAAAGGTCAGTTTCATGGGCACCCCCTGTAACAACGCAACAACTCTGAAAAACGGGCGCTAGAGCTGACTTGAAACAAGCTTTAGCGATTAAAAAAACTTGGCTTCGGGCAATCGTAAGATTAGGGTTAACTAGTGCTTCCGGAGTCATGTTCGAAGTGTAGGCGAGCAAATCAACCGGCTCAATCTGAATCTGATGACAGGTCGAAAATGGTTGTAACCGGCCATTTCCGCAGCCTAGAAATGGTCCCGGAAAGCGCGTGCAACCCCTTGAAAACGCTCGTCTGAGCCTCAGATGGGTTGCTTAGGACGAACACAGGATGCACCCCGCTTTACTCGCACCGTCTGCCGTTGAGGCCCGTTGTGTTTTTGCAACGTTGAGTTGGCGGTTATCATCGGCAGCTTTTTGATGAGCCGAACCCGCAACGTTGCGTTCGATTTCACCCGTTTTCACCCATAGCAAAATCTCAAGCGACATGGAAAACACGCAAGACAACTCCGCGAGCCAGAACCCCACGCCCGCCGACAATCCCGCGGCGGCTCAAACTATCCAGCAGCCCGGCGTGCCGGACGCGACTTCCGCACCGGAAACCGTCGACGCGAACGAAACCGAGGCATTGCTCGCCGAAGCGCAAGCGCGGGCAGCGTCGTTGCAAGAAGAGTTTTTGCGCGCGAAAGCCGAGACCGAGAATGTGCGGCGCCGGGCGCAGGAAGATGTGCAGAAGGCGCATAAATTCGCGATCGAAAATTTCGCGGAAAACCTGTTGCCGGTGCTCGACAGCCTGGAAGCCGCGCTGACGCATTCATCCACCGACCTGGCAAAAGTCCGCGAAGGCGTTGAGCTGACGCTGCGCCAACTGACCGCTGCGCTCGAAAAGGGCCGTGTGGTCGAGGTCAATCCGGTTGGCGAGAAGTTCGATCCACATCGCCATCAGGCTATTTCGATGGTGCCGGCCGACCAGGACGCGAACACGGTGGTTTCGGTGCTGCAAAAGGGCTATGTGATCGCGGACCGCGTTTTGCGTCCGGCGCTGGTCACCGTTGCCGCGCCGAAATAAGCGTTTCAGCTAAAGACGCTGCTGCATGGCCAATATCCCCGTCGACGCCTCCGCGTTTGCCGTTTTTGACATGCAGGAGTTGAGCGCCGAGACGTTCGATGCCGGTCTTGAGTCGGCAGCGGACGAATTGGCCGTCGTGTTTTTCTGGGGTTTCGAGTGCTTCAACTGCGAAATCGCGAAGAAGGCGATGCTCGCGAAACCGGACGAAATCCGGGCACTCGGGCTGAAATGGTTTCACAGCAACGTTTACGAGCATCGCGATCTCGGCCGCCGTTTCATGCTGCATGGCGTGCCAACGTGGTTCTTCTTCTACCGGGGCAAGCGCCTGGGACGAGCAACCGGCTGGCATGGGCTTGGCCAGTTCGAAGCCGCTGTCGCCGCTGCCCGCGAGAAAATCCGGGCGCTCGAAGCGAAAGCTTGAGCAGGCAAGTCAGGAAAAGTTTCAGATCGGCTGAAAAAAAGCGGGAAAGCATCAGTTTTTGGTCTTGAAAACGATGCGAACGCTCTTATTTGGCGTACAGGGTTAAATTTTGGGCGTCCGGATAGCGAATTCGATCGTCAACACGTCGAAAACGCAAAATCGGGCCTGCTGCAATCAAAGTCAGGAGAGTGATAAAAATGGGCAGAATCATTGGTATCGATCTGGGCACGACGAACTCGTGCGTCGCGATCATGGAAGGCAACACGGTCAAGGTGATTGAGAACGCGGAAGGCACGCGCACCACGCCGTCGATCATCGCTTATGTGGACGACAACGAAATTCTCGTCGGCGCGCCGGCGAAGCGCCAGTCGGTGACGAACCCGAGGAACACGCTGTACGCAGTCAAACGGTTGATTGGCCGCCGTTTCGACGAAAAAGAAGTGCAAAAGGACATCGCGCTGATGCCTTACAAGATCGTGCGCGCCGATAACGGCGACGCCTGGGTCGAAGCCCGCGATCAAAAACTGGCACCGCCGCAAATTTCGGCTGAAGTGCTGCGCAAGATGAAGAAGACCGCCGAAGACTATCTCGGCGAAGAAGTGACGGAAGCCGTGATTACGGTTCCGGCCTACTTTAACGACAGCCAGCGTCAGGCGACGAAAGACGCTGGCCGTATCGCCGGTCTGGAAGTGAAGCGGATCATCAACGAACCGACCGCAGCCGCGCTCGCGTTCGGCCTGGACAAGAACGAAAAGGGCGATCGCAAGATTGCGGTGTACGACCTGGGCGGCGGTACGTTCGACGTGTCGATCATCGAAATCGCGGACGTTGACGGTGAGAAGCAGTTCGAAGTGCTCTCCACGAACGGCGACACGTTCCTTGGCGGCGAAGATTTTGACCAGCGCATCATTGACTACATCATCTCCGAGTTCAAGAAGGATCAAGGCGTTGACCTGAGCAAGGACGTGCTCGCGCTGCAACGCCTGAAAGAAGCGGCTGAAAAGGCGAAGATCGAGTTGTCGTCTGCTGCTCAGACCGAAATCAACCT
>NZ_FCOK02000081.1 GCF_001544555.2 Caballeronia udeis
CGTTGTTCAGGTATCCAAGGTTAACCGTTTCGTGGAAAAGTAAACAGCCCTTCCGAGCTCTTTTTGAACTGGCCTTTTATGGCAGCCTCGCATTCGCCGCGGCAAGCATCTGGTCACTTCCCGGCGACGTGGCGCCGACGCCGGATTACGTGGCTTCGATCGGCGGTATCCAGAACTTTACGTCGAACCTCGCGGGCATCGTGATCACCACGTTCACCGGCCTCATGCTTGCGCTCACCAAAGGGTCGTTCACCATTCCGCTGGTCGTCGCGGGCGGTTTCTGTTTCCTCGGCGCGTTCAGTTATCTCGTGATCGTAGGCAAGATCGAGCCGCTGCGGATTCCGGGTGCCGAGCCGCTCGACGTGGCTGCATCGCAGGGAGTGGGGGGACGTTAGCGTCAATGCGACTTGAAGCCCGCGGCAAGCCAACTGGAAGCTTCGGTCTTCGCCGTCGCTGCCGCCTCACCGGGCGGCGACGGCGATTAGCTTCGCAGCCCGGAGGAATCGCGCCGGAGCGATCTGCGCCCAAGCGGTCTTTGCTACGTCATACGAGAAAATTTCGCACCGTCCGATTTTTCGTTGTATACTTCGTCCCCGATTGAGCAAACGGTTGTGGAGCAAGGCTGGCAGGGTGTTGATCAAACCTTCCGGCGCACCGCTTTCCGGTTCGGCCGGCCGATGGTTGGCGTTTGGTTACCGCAAGTAATTGAAGCAAGTAACTGCAACAATCGGCTGCGCTGTTCGCGTCTGAATCGTTGCAAAAGATGTAAAAAAGGAGTGGTAGTTCAGTTGGTTAGAATACCGGCCTGTCACGCCGGGGGTCGCGGGTTCGAGTCCCGTCCACTCCGCCAGCATTCACGAGAAAGGCGAACTCCGGTTCGCCTTTTTTATTGCCCGCTGCTGTAACATCGGGCGTTTCGTATTAGGCAGAATCGTCACGCATGCTCGACTTTTTCCGTAATCACCAACGCCTGATGATGGCCCTGTTGATCCTGATCGTCGTGCCGGGATTGGGAATTGTGGGTATCCAGGGCTTCAGCAGTTTCTTCGACGAAAACGCCAACGTCGCCAGCGTCAACGGCCACAAGATCACGCGTGTCGAGTACGACGGCGCGATGCGCCAGCAAATCGATCGCGCGCGGCAGATGCTCGGCGCCCAGTTCGACCCGAAGATGTTCGAATCGCCGGCAATGCGCGCGTCGCTGATCGACAGCCTCGTGCAGCAGCGCGTGCTCGCCGACGAAACCCAGCGCCTGCACCTGACCGCTTCCGACGAAGCCGTGCGCCGTGCCTTGCTGGCCGACCCGACCATCGCTTCGCTGCGCAAGCCGGACGGTTCCATCGACGTGGACCAGTACAAGCAATTGCTCGCCATGCAGGGCATGACGCCTGAACAGTACGACGAGCGCGTGCGTTATAGCCTGGCTTCCGACCAGATTCCGTCGAGCATCCAGTCCACGGCGTTCACGTCGAAGACCCTGGCGCAAACGCTGACCGAGATCGCCGAGCAGCGCCGCGACGTTCAAGGTCTTGCGTTCCGCACCGTCGATTACACCGCGAAGATCCAGCCTGCCGACGCGCAATTGAAGTCGTATTACGACGCGCACAGTGCTGAGTTCGCCACGCCCGAGTCCGCGACCATCCAGTACCTGGTGATGTCGCCGGCCACGTTGTCGGCAGCGGTCAAGCCGTCCGACGCGGATCTGAAAAAGTACTACGACGACAACATCGCGCGCTTCAAGACACAGGCGCAAGTGCGCGTGAGTCACATCCTGATCACGGCGCCGAAAGACGCAAGCGCTGCGGACAAAGCGAAGGCCAAACAACAGGCCGACGCATTGCTCGCCCAGGTCAAGGCGCATCCGGACCAGTTCGCGCAGATTGCAGAAAAGAATTCGCAGGACCCGGGATCGGCGGCAAAGGGCGGTGACCTGGGTTATTTCAGCCGCGGCATGATTGCAGGCGGCCAGGCATTCGACGACGCCGCGTTCAGCCTGAAGAAGGGCGAAATCAGCGGGATCGTGCAGACGGATTTCGGTTATCACATTCTCGAAGCGACTGACGTGAAGCCGTCCGTCACGCAGCCGTTCGACGAAGTGAAGGACGCGATCACGAAGGAAGTCGTCGCGCAGCAAGCGGCGAAGAACCTGGCTGACGACGCCGAAGGTTTCACCTCGACGGTGTACGAGCAGTCGAAGTCGCTGCAACCCGCTGCCGACAAATACAAGCTGCAAATCCAGACCGCGACAGTTGGATCGAAGCCGGATCCGAAGCTGCCGCCTGATAGCCCGCTGAACAATCCGAAGTTCCTCGCAGCCGTATTCGCGCCGGACTCCGTGAAGCAGCACAACAACACGCAGGCTATCGATATCGGCAACAGCACGCTGATTGCAGGCCGTGTGACGGACTACAAAGCGGCGGCAATCCCCGCACTCGACACCATCAAGGACGCAGTGCGCACGAAGGTCGTGGCGGTAGAAGCGGCCCAGGCAGCGCGCAAGGATGGCGAGGCCAAGCTGGCCGAGTTGCAGAAGTCGAACTCGACTACAGGTTTCTCGTCGGTATCGAAGGTCTCGCGTAACGACGCGCAGGGCTTGCCGCCCGCCGCGCTCGCTGCAATCTTCAAGGCGGATTCGTCGAAGCTGCCGTCTTATGTTGGCGTCGATCTTGGCGCGGACGGTTACGCTATCTATCGCGTGGATGGTGTCGAGAAGCCTGATCCGGTGACCCCGGATCGTCTGGCCGGCGCGCAGCAGCAAGTCGCGCAGGTCTACGCGCAAGCGGAGATGGAGTCGTACCTCGATTCATTGAAGGCGCGCTCGAAGGTGAAGATCACGAACGTGCCCGCCACGTCCGATCAGTCGCAATGATCTCCGCGGTCTGATTCTCCGGATTTGATCCGCACGATAAAAAACCCCGCTGGCGAAAACCAGCGGGGCTTTTTTATGCCCACTCGGCTAGACCTGCATTGAGGTCAGAGGCATGCCTGGATGTCGCCGGTGGCGTCGCTGCCGGCCGAGCCCGCAGCGCGGAAACCGACCCATGTTCCCGGGCCCGAATAGTTGGGGCGTACGAGCGCGGCTGCGCCGTCCGGCGGTTGCTGACCCGGAACGTAGACATTCGCTGCCATGTCGTTCGCGAGCGTGTCCTGCGAGATCACTTGTTGCTGTGATTTATCGGCCCATTTCTGCGCAATACATTGTGCGACGGCCTTCGGCGGTTGCTGGCTCGTGCCGACCTGGCTGACGCCTGGGGACATGGGAGCGGCGCAAGCCGAGATCGCGACGGTCATAGCGAGAATTGGTAAATATTTCACGTTACCTCCTTTCAATGCGCTCACAGCGGAGCCGGGGTTTTTCAGGGTTACGCGAAAATCTTGATTACTGAATCGTGGCCGCATTCCGCGCATGGCTAAAAGCCAACCGGGCGACGCGCTGACAGGATTCAAGCGGGGTTATATCGATGAATTGCTTCGATAAGTCATATCCCTCCGGTCATTTCGATGGCGCGCCCAGCAAAGGTCTTAAAACTGGCCAGACGTTGTTCAATAGCAAGGGCTGGGCCTGAGGGGTCGGATGCATCTGGTCCGCCTGGAACATGTCGGGCTTGTTTTCAATACCGGCCATCAAGAACGGGACTAGCGGCACATGCTTTTCTTTGGACAATTGTTCGTAGACGCCGTGAAACTTTTGCGAATAGTCGGGGCCATAGTTAGGCGGAACATACATCCCGACGAGTAAGACTTTCGCGTTGGCTGCCTGCGATTTTTCGATAATGGTCCGCAAGTTCGCCTCGGTGGTCGCGAGCGGCACGCCGCGCAGCGCGTCGTTGGCGCCCAGTTCCACAATGACTATGCTGGGCTTGAGGCGGTTGAGCGCAGCGGGCAGGCGGGCAAGGCCGCCGCTGGTGGTGTCGCCGCTGATGCTTGAATTGGCGACGCTATAATCAAAGTGCTCTTGCGGAAGCTTCGAGCGCAGCAAGGCAACCCAGCCTGTATCGCGCGGCAGGCCGTATTCCGCGGAAAGGCTGTCGCCGAGGACCACGATCGACGGTTTGGCGGCGGTGGCCGCAGCCGCGACCGTGGCGGCGTCTTGCGCCGCTTGCGCCGGCGCAGCGCCCATGCATGCAACCCATGCAACCCATGCCAGCGGTGCCAGCGTGGCGCGCGTTGTCCAGTTCACCTTAAGTCTCTCCATGCAAAACAATATCGAACCAGTCATTGAAGTACGGGGTTTAAGCAAGCGGGTGAAGGACGCGACGGGCGAACTGATCATCCTCGATCAGATCGACCTGTCGATCGAAAAGGGCAGCAGCGTGGCCATAGTCGGCGCATCGGGATCGGGCAAGTCCACCTTGCTCGGTCTGCTTGCCGGATTGGACAGCGCGACAGCCGGCTCGGTTCGTCTGCTCGGGCGCGACCTGGGCACGCTGAACGAAGACGAGCGTGCGGCCTTGCGCAGCGGCTCGGTGGGATTCGTATTCCAGTCGTTCCAGCTGATGCCGCATCTGACCGCGCTCGAGAACGTGATGTTGCCTCTGGAATTGCGCGGCGACGTGCCGCACAAGGAGATCGCGACCCGTGCACGGGACCTGCTCGAACAGGTCGGCCTCGGCCAGCGAACCGCGCATTATCCCAAGCTGTTATCCGGTGGCGAGCAACAACGCGTGGCGCTTGCGCGCGCGTTTGTCACGCATCCGGCCGTGCTGTTCGCCGATGAACCCACCGGCAGTCTTGATGCAGCAACGGGTTACGCGATCATCGACCTGATGTTCGAGATGAACCGCCGCAACGGCGCCACGTTGATCCTCGTCACGCACGATACCGAACTCGCCGGGCGATGCGACGCGACGGTGACAATAGAAGCAGGGCGTCTTGTGAATGGCCTGAGCGTGTAGTTGAGTTGGCGCAAGGCGTCTAGCGTCGTGATTCATGGACAACGCGAGACGCCCTTCAAATCAAAGCCTCTTCAACGCAGCCTGCGCACGCGCGATCAACGCCGACGTCGACGAGTCATGCTTCGTGGGATCAGCCTTGTCGCTGGTGATATCGGCTTCCACTACCTTGCCGAGGATCTTGCCCAGCTCCACGCCCCACTGATCGAACGAGTTGATGTCCCACACCGCGCCTTGCACCAGCACCTTGTGCTCGTAAAGCGCGATAACCCCGCCCAGTGTCTCGGGCGTGAGGGCGTCGAGAATAATCGTTGTCGTCGGGCGATTACCGGGGAAGCTCAGGTGAGTAGCGAGTGCTTCCTTGCCCGGCCCTGCGACCTTCTTCGCTTCTTCCAGCGTGCGCCCGAGCATCAGCGCTTCGCTTTGCGCGAAGCAATTCGCGAGCAGCTTGGCGTGATGATCGACAAGCGGATGTTCCGGCGTCAGCACGGCGATGAAGTCAATCGGGATCATGGTCGGACCCTGATGCAGCATCTGGTAGAACGCGTGCTGGCCGTTCGTGCCGGGCTCGCCCCAGATCACGGCGGCGGTCGGGTAGTCGACCATGGTGCCGTCGAGACGTGCCGACTTGCCGTTGCTCTCCATCTCGAGTTGCTGAAGGTAGGACGACAAATAGCGCATGGCTTGCGAGTACGGCGCGACCATCACGCTTTGCGACTCGAAGAAGTCGCGATACCAGATGCCGATCATGCCCATCAGCACGGGCAGGTTGCGTTCGAACGGCGCGGTGCGGAAATGCTCGTCCATGGCATGAGCACCGGCGAGCAGTTTTTCGAAGTTCTCCGGACCGACCGAGATCACGATCGACAGGCCGACGGTAGACCATAGCGAATAACGGCCGCCGACCCAGTCCCACATCTCGAAGACGTTTTCCTTCGCAATGCCGAACTTGACCACTTCCTCAGGATTCGCCGATACCCCCACGAAGTGCTTCGACAGCGCGTCTTCCGGGCAGCCGCTCTTCAGGAACCACTCGCGCATGGAGCGCGCGTTGGTCATGGTTTCGAGCGTGGTGAAGGTCTTCGACACAACAATGGCCAGCGTCTCTTCAGCGTCAATGCCCTTGAGCACGTTGTAGATATCGGCGCCATCGACGTTGGAGACAAAATGCGTGTCCAGACCCGGTTGCGCCAGGTGCTGCAACGCATGCACGACCATCTTCGGCCCGAGATCCGAGCCGCCAATGCCGATGTTCACCACATGGCGAATCCGCTTGCCGGTGTAGCCGGTCCACGAGCCGTCGCGGACCTTGTTCGCGAACGCGGCCATCTTGGCTTTTTCAGCGCGGATTTCTTTCTGGAACGGAGAGTGGTCGTCGGTGGAACGCAAGGCCGTGTGCAGCACCGCGCGATGTTCCGTGACATTGACAATATCGCCGGCAAACACGGCGTCGCGTTTTTCAGCGACCTTGGCCTGCTGCGCGAGTTCGACGAGCAGCTTGAGCGTGGCTTCGGTAATGCGGTTCTTCGAGAAGTCGATGGAGATGCCGCCGCCGTCAAAAGTCAGGCGCTCGGCGCGGGACGGAGTGGTGTCGTTTTGCGGCGCGAACCAATCGCGCAGGCGCTCGTCACGGATGGCATCGTAATGCGTCTGGAGCGCCGGCCAGGCAGGGAGCGAATTGAGCGTCATAACGGTCCGTTTATCAGAGGGTGACGGGAGGTACTGATCATCGCGCGAAAGTCTGATGAGGATCCATCTCGACCGGCTTATCAGCCAGCTTATTGACCAGCTTACGCGCGAGTCAACAAGTATAGCCACGATGGATGAATGATGGCTTGCATGAAGGTTAAGCCGCGTGGGTGACGCATTCGTGTTTCGTTCATCATCGGTAAACGTTGCTGACCAACGGTGACCTCGAGGGCGCGTTTCACGCGGCGTAGATTTCACGCGGCGTAAAAGAGCCGGTTGAGCAAACTGCGCACTTTCGGTGCCAGCTCGCCCGCGGTCAGTCCTGCGGGTCCTTCGCCTTCATCGGTCAACGCTTCAGCGGCACGCCCGTGCAGATAAACCCCGGCAAGCGCGGCTTCATAAGCCGGCACGCCTTGCGCGAGAAACGCGCCGATCAACCCGCCCAGCACGTCGCCGGTCCCGCCTGTGGCGAGCGCCGCATTGCCGGTGGGGTTCACTGAAACACGCCCGTCCGGCGACGCGACGATCGTGCCCGCGCCTTTCAGCACAGCCACCGAAGAGAAACGCGCCGCCAACTGCCGCGCGCCAGCAATACGATCCGCTTGGACCTTCTTGAGATCCGACCCGAGCAAGCGGGCTGCCTCCAGCGGATGCGGCGTCAGTACGCAAGGATCTCCGCGGCTTCCCCGTTCAGCGACCTTGGCGGCCAGCTTTTCATCCGATGAAATCAGGTTGAGCGCGTCGGCATCGAGGAGCTTGGGGACATCGAGCGCGAGGACATCGACGAGCACTTGCTTTGCGCGCTCGCTGTGGCCCATGCCGCAGCCGAGCGCGAGCGCGTTCATCTTGTCGAGGGAAAGCTGGTCGACGTGATGCAGCATCAGCTCGGGGTGCGGCGGGTCGTAGGGCGGTGAATCGGTGCCGATGAACGCCACGTTGACCTTGCCCGCGCCTGCGTACAGCGCCATGCGCGCGGCCAGGATCGGTGCGCCGCACATGCCGGTGTCGCCGCCGAGCACGGCGAGCGTGCCGAACGTGCCCTTGTTGGTCGCGTGGTCGCGGGGTGGCAAGTGCGCGCCGAACAGCGATGGCGCGTTCAGCACGACAGAGGGTTCGAGGGGCGCCTTGACGCCCAGGTCGGCGATATAAAGCTTGCCCGTCAGGTCGCGGCCATCGCCGGTGAAATGGCCCGGCTTCGCGCCAATAAACGTGATGGTATGCGTGGCGCGAACCGCCTGCGCGCGGCCGTCGGCGCTGCGGCTGACCGGCTCGCCCGTGTCGCTTGAAAGCCCGCTCGCGATATCCAGCGCAAGCACGCCACCGTTCGCCTTCGAGCGCCGCGACAGGCGCGAGGCAAGATCAGCGAACACGCCTTCCAGCGGCCGTCCCAGGCCGATGCCGAACATGCCGTCGACGAGCCAGCCGAAGTTATCGAAGGACGCAGGGGCTTCTGTCGTGATTTTCACGCCCGCTTGAGCGGCTTCGGCCAGCGCCCAGCGAGCGTCGTCGGGTTTGACTTCCACCGGCATGCAGACTTCGACATCGATGCCGGCTTGCCGTAGGCGGGCCGCCATCACCAGCGCATCGCCGCCATTGTTGCCCGGCCCGGCCACGATCCAGACCGGCAGCGCGGCGAGAAGCGGCGCATGCCGCTTCTGATCGATGATAAATCTCGCCGCCGCAGCTCCGGCGCGCGCCATCAGGGTATTCGCGGGAAGGGACGCCGCTGCGCGGCTTTCAAGCGTGCGGAGTTCGCCGAGTGTCAGGAGCGCCAGCGCGTGATCGCGTGGCTCGACGTAGGGCGGAGTGAGGGCGTGAAGGGCAGGGTCGGTCATGGCGGCAGCGTGGGAGGAGTGCGTGAACGCATCGCAATTATTGCGCCCAGATGGCCGCAAGCGCCGGTCACAAGGGATTCACAAAGCGCCTTACTTTCGCTAAAGGCGCTTCGCTTGTCCACCTCGCTTGTCCACTTCGATGCTTCTTTCGCCCGCCTAGAACCGGTCCATCCGCAGCGCGCTCAGCGTTTCAGCGGGGACCTCGGGCGTGATTCCGGAGACCATCGCGGCAACCACCTTGGCTGCCCCGCAAGCAATGCCCCAGCCCGCCGGCCCGTGAGCCGCGTTGATGAACAAACGCGCATGCGCCGTCGGGCTCACGACCGGCAACCCATCGGGCGACACCAGCCTGATACCGTCCCACGCCCGCGCCGCGGATACCTTCGCTGCACCCGGAATCCAGTCGTGGGTCGCTTGTCCCAGCAGCGCCAGGGCGCGCCGCGTCATGCTTTCGGTCATCGGCTTGTGCGCCTTGGCCACGCTCTCCAGCACCGCGCCGCCGGTTACGCGCATGCGCTGGTTGATCCGCGTCATGGTGATGCGTTTCACCGAATCGACCACCGTAATGTGCGGCGCACGCTCTTCGTAAGCAATCGGCGCGGTCAACGTGTGCAGGCGCAGCGGATGCAGCGGCAACCTGATTCCGAGCGTGGCCAGCAACGCCGGCGTGCCGGTACCGGCTGCCACCACGATGGCGTCAGCGCCAATCAGTTCCACGTCGCGAGACTTCCGGCCTTTGCCGTCGACTTCGCCCGCGCGCGGACCGAGCTCCACGGCGGCACGCTGGGTGTCGGCGCGAATAGCCGTTACTTCGCGGCCGAGCTGGAACTGCACGCCGCCGTCTTCCAGCAATTGCTTGAGCAGCTTGGTGAACAGCGGGCAATTGGCGGTGCGGGCGTCGCCGAGCAAGACCCCGCCGGCGAGCGGCGGATCGTCGGGAATGGAGGGCTCCGCAGCCACGCATTCCTCAGGCGTCAGCATGCGGTGCGGCGTCTCATAGCGCTGCAGCAACGCGATTGCCGACTGTGCCAGCTCGAGATCGCGTTCATGGCGGAACACGTGCAGCACGCCGGTGCGCTGTTCGTAATCGAGTGCGTACCGGGAGTCGATGTCGGTCAGCACGTCGCGAGAACTCTCCACCAGCGGCCGCAGGGCGGCGTATTGCCCGGTGAAGCGCTCGGGATCCTGGAGCTGCGCCAATTGCTTGGCAAACTCGCGGGTGTCGGAATTGAAGCCGGGCTTGAACAGGATGCCGGTTTTTGCGGCACGCCGTGTCTGCATGAACGTCGGGCCGAACCACACGTCGAGCGGCGAGGGCAGCACGGAGCCGCCGTGACCATAGGTTGCGCCTTGCGCAACAGTGGCATGGCGCTCGACCACGCAGACGCGGTGCCCGTTTGCACGCAATTGATACGCGGTGGCGATGCCGGCGATTCCGCCGCCGATGACGATGACATCCATGATTCGTTCTCGCCCGAAGGCGCAAGACCAGACTGGTTCACGAGCCGGCGCCCGATGTGTCAGGGCGCCCGGGATTCGCCGGGATTCTCGTGAGAGAGGCGAACCGGCGTTTGAAGAGCAAACGCCGGTCAGGGAAAGCGCGCCATGATAGCGCCAAACGGGAATCGACGGGACGCCAAGAGGCGCGGCAGAGCGGCGCCGGCGACCGGCCCGGTGGCCGGAAACCCGTGTCCGGTAAGGCTCCTGAAATGCGCCGCCGGACCTTTGCAAGAACACTCCGGGGGTATTTCAGAGATTGCAGCGCCGCCGCCGGGCCGTTTCACGGCGTGGCCCGGGGTCCGTTTTCGAGACACTTCCGGGTTATAATCCGGGTCTTCCCACCGCCAATTGCGGCACTGCCGCAAACGGCTCCGACGTCTTTCGTCTCGACGTCTGCCTTGACGTATTCGACGTCTTTTAAGCACCGCGACAATGGCCCACTTCTCGTGTTTCCCCGGCGCTTCGGCCCTCTCCGATTTCCGTCAAACCCGCCTGCTCGAAACATTGACGCGCATCGACCCGGCAATTGTCGGCGTGCGCGGCCAGTATCTGCATTTCGTGAACTCGGTCGATCCGCTCTCCGATGAAGACAGCAACCGCATCCACGCGCTGATGCACTACGGCACGCCGTTCGAGGCGAGCACCGAGCGCGGCGCACACGAAACCTTCATGGTCGTGCCGCGTTTCGGCACCGTTTCGCCGTGGGCGAGCAAGGCGACAGATATTGCGCATCACTGCGGCCTCACGCAGGTCCGGCGGATCGAGCGGGGTATCGAATATACGGTGATCCTGAAAGGCGGCCTGCTCGGCAGCGGCATTGGCGGCAAGAAGGCGTTGGGCGAGCAGGAACGCGCGGCGGTTGCCGCCGCGCTGCACGACCGGATGACCGAGAGCGTGGCGCTGTCGCGGGATCACGCGCTGCATCTCTTCGACGAACTGCCGGCGCAGCCGCTGCAAGCCGTCGATATCCTCGGCCATGGCCGCGGCGCGCTGGAAACGGCGAACGCGGAACTCGGCCTCGCGCTGGCCGAAGATGAAATCGACTACCTCGTCGATTCGTTCAAGCAGCTGGAGCGCAATCCGACCGACGTCGAACTGATGATGTTCGCGCAGGCCAACAGCGAACATTGCCGCCACAAGATTTTCAACGGCCAGTGGACCATTGACGGCGAGCCGCAGGACATCTCGCTTTTCAACATGATCCGCAACACCGAGAAGCTGAATCACGCCGGTACGATCGTCGCGTACTCGGACAACTCGGCGATCATGGAAGGCGGCACGGCCGAGCGCTGGTTCCCGCGTGGTTCAAATGAGCATTACGGCCGTCACACCGAGTTGACGCACACGTTGATGAAGGTCGAGACGCATAACCACCCGACCGCCATTTCGCCGTTTGCAGGCGCTGCAACAGGCTCGGGCGGCGAGATCCGCGACGAAGGCGCGACGGGCCGCGGCGCGCGACCGAAGGCGGGCCTGGCTGGTTTTACGGTATCGAACCTGGACTTGCCCGATGCACGCCAGCCGTGGGAAAACGCCCGCGACAGCGCCGTGCCGGTGCCGCAGCGCAATCCATCGGACGCGCATGAACCGTACGGCAAGCCGGAGCGCATTGCGTCGTCGCTGCAGATCATGATCGATGGCCCGATTGGCGCGGCTGCGTTCAACAACGAATTCGGCCGGCCCAATCTGGGCGGCTATTTCCGCGCGTATGAGCAGAACGCCGCGGGGCGCGTACGGGGTTATCACAAGCCGATCATGATTGCGGGCGGGATCGGCAATATCTCGGACCAGCACACCCACAAGATGGATTTGCCGGCGGGGTCGTTGCTGATCCAGATCGGCGGTCCGGGCATGCGGATCGGCATGGGCGGCGGTGCGGCAAGTTCGATGGCAACCGGCGCGAATACCGCGCAACTCGACTTCGATTCCGTCCAGCGCGGCAACCCGGAAATCCAGCGGCGCGCGCAGGAAGTGATTAACGCTTGCTGGCAGTTGGGCGCCGAGAACCCGATCCTGAGCATCCACGACGTGGGCGCGGGCGGGTTGTCGAATGCGTTTCCTGAGCTGGTCGATGGCGCGGACAAGGGCGCGCGTTTCGAATTGCGTCGCGTGCAGCTTGAGGAATCCGGTTTGTCGCCGCGGGAAATCTGGTCGAACGAAGCGCAGGAGCGTTACGTCCTGGCAATTGCGCCGGAAAGCCTCCCGGCCTTCGAAGCCATCTGCGCGCGCGAACGCTGCCCGGTGGCCGTCGTGGGCGTGGCGACCGAAGAACGCCAGTTGCAGTTGATCGACGACTCGAAGAGGGCGGATCAAAAGCTCGAACCCGTCGATATGCCCATGGAAGTCCTGCTGGGCAAGACGCCGAAGATGCATCGCGACGTGAAGCGCGAGATCCTGACGTTCGAGCCTGTCGATGTGACCGGAATGGTGTTGTCCGAGATCGCGGTGAGCGTGCTCAAGCACCCGACGGTCGCCAGCAAATCGTTCCTGATTACGATTGGCGACCGTTCGGTGGGCGGCACGACGGCGCGCGACCAGATGGTCGGCCCGTGGCAAGTTCCGGTCGCCGACTGTGCGATCACCACCATGGACTACGCGGGCTACCGCGGCGAAGCAATGACCATTGCCGAGCGCACGCCTTTGGCTGTTATCAACGCGCCCGCATCCGGCCGCATGGCGGTGGGCGAAGCGGTGACGAACATTGCTTCGGCGCCTATCGAATCGTTGAGCAAGCTGAAGCTGTCCGCTAACTGGATGGCCGCGTGCGGCAGTCCTGGCGAAGACGCAGCGCTGTTTGACACCGTCAAGGCTATCGGCATGGAGTTGTGCCCGGCGCTGGGCATCAGCATTCCTGTGGGCAAGGATTCGCTGTCGATGCGCACCAAGTGGCAGGACGCCACGGGCGCGGCGAAAGAAGTGGTGTCGCCGGTGTCGCTGATCATTTCGGCGTTTGCACCGGTTGAAGATGTACGCCGTCAGCTCACGCCGCAGTTGCAGCGCGGCACGGACACGGTGCTGATCTCGATCGACCTGGGCCGCGGCAAGAATCGTCTTGGCGGCAGCATTCTGGCGCAGGTGACGCAGCAGATCGGCGATACGGTTCCCGACGTCGACGACGCCGAGGACCTGAAGCATTTCTTCAACGCGATCCAGGCGCTGAATGCTGCAGGCAAGCTGCTCGCGTACCACGATCGCTCCGATGGCGGCCTTTGGGCCACTGTCTGTGAAATGGCGTTTGCGGGGCACGTGGGGGTGTCGCTGAACGTCGACATGCTGATCCTCGATCCCAACCACGAATCCGATTACGGTGACGCCAAGGACTGGGCGACGCAGACCAGCGGCCGTCGTGAAGACCGGACCATTCGCGCGTTGTTCGCCGAGGAGCTGGGCGGCGTGATCCAGGTGCCTCTGGCGGATCGCGATGCCGTGCTGGCTGTGTTGCGTGAGCATGGGCTGTCTGCTTGCAGCGAAGTGGTCGGCAAGCCGAACGAGCGTGACGCAATCGAAATTTATCGCGACGCGAAGAAGATCTTCGAAGCGCCGCGCCATGAGTTGCAGCGTGCGTGGAGCGAAGTGAGCTGGCGCATCGCGCGGTTACGCGATAACCCCGCCTGCGCCGATGCCGAATACGATGCGTTGCTCGATCCCGCTGATCCGGGTATTTCGCCGGTGCTGACTTTCGATCCGGCGCAGGATGTGTCGGCTCCGTTCGTCGGAACGGGTGCGCGTCCGCGTGTCGCTATCCTGCGCGAGCAGGGCGTCAATTCGCATCTGGAAACGGCTTACGCGTTCGATCGTTCGGGCTTCGACACCCACGACGTTCACATGAGCGATTTGCTGGAAGGACGCGTTACGCTGGCGGATTTTGCGGGTGCGGTGGCTTGCGGCGGGTTCTCTTACGGCGATGTGCTTGGCGCGGGCGAGGGCTGGGCGAAGACCATTCGTTTCAATCCGCGTCTGGCCGATATGTTCGCGGAGTTTTTCGGCCGCACGGACACCTTTGCGCTGGGCATTTGCAATGGTTGCCAGATGATGAGCAACCTCGCTTCAATGATTCCCGGCGCGGACGCATGGCCGAAGTTTACGCGCAACAAGTCGGAGCAATTCGAGGCACGGTTTGCGTCGGTCGAGGTACAAAGCTCACCGTCGATATTCTTCGCCGGGATGGAAGGTTCGCGGATTCCGGTGGCCGTTGCTCACGGTGAAGGCTTCGCGGATTTCTCGCAGCAGGGCGACGTGGCGAACGCTTTGGTGGCCATGCGTTTCGTCGATAACCAGGGCGCTGCGACCGAGCGTTATCCGTTGAATCCGAATGGCTCGCCGGAGGGGATTACGTCGGTGACGACGCCTGACGGGCGCTTCACGGTACTGATGCCGCATATGGAGCGGGTGCACAGGAACGTGCAGATGAGCTGGACGCCTGCCGACTGGACTACGGATGCAAGTCCGTGGTTGCGCGTGTTCCAGAACGCACGGCGCTGGGTGGGGTAAAAGTCTCACGGTGCCCTTTTCATTAGGAAGAGGGCATCGCAACGCGAGTCAAAAGCCCAATAAAAATACCCCGCTGGCGCAAACCAGCGGGGTATTTTCACATCGGCGGAAATCGGCAGTTACTTGATAACAGCCTTCTTCTGCAAACCTTCTTCAAAAGCCTGCAGTTTTTCCTGTTCAATCTGCTTCGCAATCTGATCCTTCACTTGCTCGAGCGGTGGCGGGGCGACATCACGGATATCGTCCAAGCGGATGATGTGCCAGCCGAATTGCGTCTTCACCGGTTCGTCGGTCATCTCACCCTTCTTCAACTTCTCAGCCGCTGCGCCAAACTCCGGCACATACGCCTGCGGGCTTGACCAGTCCAGATCGCCACCATTCTTGCCCGATCCCGGATCCTTCGAATACTGCTTCGCCAGATCTTCAAAACTTGCGCCAGCCTTGATCTTCGCAATCAGGTCCTTAGCCTGGGCTTCGTTGTCCACGAGAATATGGTGCAGGTGATATTCCTTGCCGCCGCCAATCTGCTTCACCATGTCGTCGTAACGCGCCTTGATCTCGGCATCGGTCGGCGCATTGTTCTTCACGAAATCTTCAATCAACGCACGCAGCACCACCGTCTGCTGGGCAACGGCAATTTGCGCCTTTACGTCGGGACGGGTGGCAATACCGCGCCGCATGGCTTCCTGCATCAGGATCTCGCGATTCACCAGCTCTTGACGCACGGCCGCCTGCAATTGCGGCGTGTCCTGCTGACCCTGTTGAACGAGTTGCGCCACAAGCGCATCGACACGGGATTTCGGAATCGGCGTGCCGTTCACCACGGCAATGTTCTGAGCAAATACGGGCGCCGCCGCGAACGCGGCCAGCAACACCCAAATACGGGGATTTTTCAAAATCATCAATAGTTCCTGATCAGAACGAGGGCTGGGAATCTTGGCTGAAAGCAAAACTGAACCGGAGGACAGTTAAGTTACTAGGGGTCACTCGAACTGGTCTGCAAACTCTTCGGGTGTAAAAGCCTTGATGGCAAGCGCATGAATACCCTGCCGCAGCTCCTCGGCCAGCGCATCATACACCAGCCGGTGCCGCGCCACGCGTGGCTTCCCGGCGAATCGGGCCGCCACGATGGTCACCGTGTAATGACTTCCCGCCGAGGCCCCGGCGTGACCCGCATGCGCCGCGCTGTCATCGTCTATATGCACCGATGACGCGTCCAGCGCCGCGTTGAGCCGCGCTTCGAGATAAGCAATCTTGCCCTCGGCCGACGCGTTGACGAAGTTCTCCATAAAACCGGGATCGCTCATTTCCCTTCGTCCTCTTTCATATACTTCGCGAGCCACAAACTCTGCGCGACGATAAACACCAGCAAACACCCGGTCGCGCCGAACAGCTTGAAGTTGACCCATTGGTCGGTGGTGTAGTTGAACGCCACGAACAGATTGACCACGCCGAGAATCGCGAAAAACACGGCCCAGGCAAGGTTCAATTGGCCCCACACGCGGTGCGGCAACACAATCTGCTTGCCCATCATCGCTTCAATGAGGTTCTTGCCGAAACCGACCTGCGACACGATCAGCGCGCCGGCAAAAAGCCAGTAAAGCGCGGTGGGCTTCCACTTGATGAACGTATCGTTGTGCAACACGAGCGTCGCGCCACCGAATACGACCACCACACCCAGGCTCACCCACAGCATGGGGTCGACCTTGCGATGCCGGAACGCAACCCAGGCAATCTGCACAAGCGTGGCGACAATGGCGACGGCGGTGGCGGTGTAGATGCCCCAGATCTTGAATGCGACGAAGAAGAGGAGGATCGGGAATAGATCGAACAGAAATTTCATGTCGTAGGGACGAGGAGGGCATCAATATGAAAGCGCGCACGCGCCGCGTGTCGCCGGTTCGCTACCGGCACAGCGCGACGCATGGCGAGTGAATAGCCGCGGTCAGCCGCATTTCGCCGGTTTTGGCCAGATTTGCCCGCAAGTCAGCCGCGTTTGCAAGCATTTGACAGCGCGCGGCGAGGCGGTTCGCCGCGCCAACGCCGGCTTACTGGCGCATGGTTCCACTGACCGGCGTCGCCCGACGTGCTTACTTGGGTTCGAATTGTAGCGCAGCCGAGTTGATGCAGTAGCGCAGACCGGTCGGCGCGGGACCGTCTTCGAAAACGTGGCCCAGATGCGCACCGCAGTTCTTGCACTGCACCTCGATGCGCAGCATCCCGTGCGCACGATCCGTCTTTTCCCTGATGACTTCACCGTTGATCGGCTTGAAGTAGCTCGGCCAGCCGCAACCGGCATCGAATTTCGTATCCGACTCGAACAGCGGTGTGCCGCAGCACACGCAGTCATACACACCGCGCTCCGTGTGATCCCAGTACTCGCCGGTGAACGGCCGTTCGGTGGCGGCGTGGCGTGTCACCTGGTACTGGATATCGGTCAATTCCTTTCGATACGCGGCGTCGTCCTTTTGCAGCGGGGCAACGGGGTCTTTCGTGAGGTCGTCTCGGTTCATGGTGTGCTATCTCCAGATCTTTAGCGGAGCCTGATGGAGCCCGGATCAGGCGGCTCGTTCGGGCTCAATTATTTGGGGGCTATTTCAGGAAGAGCAACTGACTTCCAGGTCGCTCGCCCAGTCGGGCGGCAGGTCGGCATACGCTTCAAATTCGGGTTGTTCATCGAAGGGATGGCGCAGCACCTGCGCCAGCCGTTCGACTTCGGAAAAATCCTTCTCATTTGCCAGCCGGATGGCATTTTCGGCCAGATGATTGCGTAGGACATATTTTGGATTCACGGCGTTCATCGCGCTTGCCCGCGCTTCGTCGCCCTGTGTTTCTTCCGACAACCGAAGCCGGTAGTCGTTCGCCCAGACATCGAAAGCGGCGCGATCGAGGAACAGGTCACGCACCGGCGCGTCGCCGGAAGCGTCAGCCTTGCGCATTTTGGCCAGGTTTCGGAACGTCAGCGTGAAATCGGCGCGGTTCGCGTTCATTACTTCGAACAGACGGTTCGCGAGTTTGTCGTCGCCTTCGCGAATCTCGACCAGACCAAGCTTTGCACGCATGCGGCGCTCGAGCGCGGGCGCAAAACGGTCCTTGAATCCTTCCAGCACCCGCTGCGCGTCTTCGATCACCTTGTCGTTGCGCGTATCGCTGTCGTATTGCGGACCGAACAGCGGCACCAGCGCTTGCGCGAGGCAAAACAGATTCCAGTAGCCAATCTGCGGCTGCATTTTATAAGCGTACCGGCCCTGCGAATCCGAGTGATTGCAGATGTGAATCGCATTGAATCCATCGATAAACCCAAACGGGCCGTAGTCGATCGTCAGCCCGAGAATCGACATGTTGTCCGTGTTCATCACGCCATGGCAAAACCCGACGGCCTGCCAATCCGCCATCAGGTCGGCGGTGCGAAGGGTGACTTCATTGAGAAGCGCGAGATAAGGATCGTCGGCTTCGCGGCACTGCGGGTAGAAACGGTCGATCACGTGGTCGGCGAGCTTCTTCAACTCGTCGAGCCGGTCGTTCGCATAGAAGTGCTCGAAGTGGCCAAAGCGCACGAAACTCGGCGCGACGCGCGTCACGACGGCGGCCGTTTCCATTGTTTCGCGGCGCACGGGCTGGTCCGATCCGATGACGCACAACGCCCGCGTAGTCGGAATGCCGAGATGGTGCATGGCTTCGGAGCACAAATATTCGCGTATGGATGACCGTAGTACGGCGCGCCCATCGCCCATGCGTGAATAGGGCGTGCGTCCCGCGCCTTTCAACTGCAACTCAAGACGCGTCCCCTCGTGTTCAATCTCGCCCAGCCCGATCGCGCGGCCATCACCGAGCTGGCCGGCCCACACGCCGAACTGATGCCCCGAATACACCGACGCATACGGCAACTTCTCCGCCGGCCATTCACGCGTGGGATTGCCCGCGAAGAGCTCCGCAAATGGCTCGGCAAACGCGAGAGCTTGCGCGTCGGCGGCGTTGAAACCCAGTTGCGCGGCGGTATCGGCGGAAATGCCTACCAGATAAGGCTCCGGCAACGGGGCGGCGGGCAGGCGGGTGAGAAAGGCGGAGCCGAGTGAAACGAACGCATCGGGCCGATCGGTTTCGATCGATGCCAGCAGCGAATCCACGGGCGCAGGGCTTGCCAGTTCGGCTTGCGCGGCGGTGCTGCTTGGGGAAAACGACATATTGAGCACCTCATGATTAACCGATATTGTAAATCCGCGCTCGCGCCGCTGCACAAGCCCGCGCCGAGCGGCTTGCGCATTGGCTGGGCCGGCAAATCAGGATCGAACAAGGTATTAAGATCAGGCATCAAAACCCGTGCATCCGGACTTGTGAGGAACTCGCCCATGACGTCGCCGCTTTTCGGCCAGATGATGGATGTACCGCTGCTCGCTTCATCGTTGATATCGCACGCTGCACGCCATTTCGGCGATACCGAAATTGTCTCGCGCCGTATTGAAGGCGACATTCATCGCTACACCTGGCGCGATTGCGAACAACGCGCCAAACAACTGTCGCAGGCGCTGATCGCGTTGGGAGTGCAGCGGGGCGAACGTGTTGCCACGTTGGCGTGGAATGGATATCGTCATCTGGAGTGTTATTACGGCGTGAGCGGCATGGGCGCCGTCTGCCACACGATCAATCCGCGGCTTTTTCCCGACCAGGTTGCGTTTATCGTCAATCACGCCGACGACGAATACGTCGCGTTCGACATGACGTTCGCCACGCTCGTCGACATCATTGCGCCGCAGTGCCCGAACGTGAAGGGCTGGATTGCGCTGGGCGACGAGAGTTGCATCAGCACCCATCTCGCCGATATGGCCACGCCCGTGCTCAGCTACGAAACGCTGCTCGCGAAATACGACGGCGACTACACGTGGCCGGTTTTTGACGAACACTCGGCATCGTTTCTTTGCTACACGTCGGGTACGACCGGCAATCCGAAGGGCGCGCTCTATACACATCGATCAACCGTGCTGCATGCATTCGGTGCATCGCTCCCGGACGCCATGGGCTGTTCCGCCCGCGATGCAATCCTGCCCGTCGTGCCCATGTTCCACGTCAACGCGTGGGGTATTCCGCACGCCGCGGCGCTGGTCGGTGCGAAGCTTGTGCTGCCCGGCAATTGCCTCGATGGCAAAGCGCTCTACGAACTCATGGAAGATGAAGGCGTGACGTTTTCGGCCGGCGTGCCGACGGTCTGGCTTGGTCTGCTGAACTACATGAAGCAGGCGGACGTGCGTTTCAATACGCTCAAGCGCACGGTGATTGGCGGTTCGGCCTGTCCGCCGGCCATGCTGCGCAGCTTCGAGGACGACTACGGCGTGGAGGTGATTCACGCGTGGGGCATGACGGAGATGTCGCCGCTCGGCACGCTCGCCAAGCTCACCTGGAGCCAGCAGCAACGCTCGCCGGAAGAGCAGCGGCATCTTCGCGAGAAGCAGGGCCACGTGATATTCGGCGTGGACATGAAAGTCGTCGGCGATGACGGCCGTGAACTCCCCTGGGACGGCAAGTCGTTCGGCGATCTGCACGTGCGTGGGCCGTGGGTGATCAGCCGATATTTCCGCAAGGACGATTCGCCGCTGATCGACGGCTGGTTTCCGACGGGCGATGTAGCGACCATCGACGCCGATGGGTTCATGCAGATCACCGATCGCAGCAAGGACGTGATCAAGTCGGGCGGCGAATGGATCAGTTCGATCGAGCTGGAGAACGTGATGATGTCGCATCCGCAAGTGGCGGAAGCGGCGTGCATTGCGTGCTCACATCCAAAGTGGACGGAGCGGCCGCTGGTGGTGGTCGTGCTGCGTCCGGGCGCGACCGTGACGCGGGAGGAACTGCTCGCGTTCTACGACGGCAAGGTGGCGAAATGGTGGAAGCCCGACGACGTTGTTTTCGCCGATGAGCTCCCGCATACGGCTACGGGCAAGCTGCAGAAACTTCGGCTAAGAGAGCTGTATCGCGAGCATGTGCTGCCGACGGTGGATGAAAAAGTGGTGTGAGTTTCAGGCTCTCCTGTTTTCCTGTTCAAACCGGGTCGCACGCGTGCGGCCCGGTTTTTGTCCCCAGCACATATCTTTCTGTCGCGCAAAAATGAAGTTATAGAGGAAAGCAATGTGCAAGATTTGTACATTGTCGCGGGCGGGCGCCCAGCCATTTAACCCAAGGCTGGACGCTCGATTGTGCTTGGGCATGTAACCTGTGATTCGCCGCCCCATCTTCCCGACACTTCCGGCTCACCCCATCTCAAAATAACGAAATTGAACGAGCGTTCTTTTTTGTGTATCCTTATCGCGTAACTCACAATCTCAGCGACACGGTAATCAGCGCTTGCCGGGAGTTTCCCGGAGAATCTGCTTTTCGCAGGCATCGAATGGAGGTAGACAAATGGCAGTGGACTACACGACTCGCGACGGCATCGCCGTTATTACGCTGAACAATCCGCCCGTGAACGGCCTCGGGTATTCCACCCGGCTTGGCATTGTCGAGGGTGTCGAGCGCGCGCAGGCGGACGCGTCCGTCAGTGCGATCGTGATCACCGGCGCGGGCAAGGCGTTTTCCGGCGGCGCCGACATCACCGAATTCAACACCCCCAAGGCAACGCAGGAACCCACGCTGCACACGGTCATCAAGGTCGTGGAAAACAGCACAAAGCCTGTCGTGGCGGCAATCCACGGCGTGGCAATGGGCGGCGGGCTCGAACTGGCGCTGGGCGCGCATTATCGGGTGGCGTCGGCGGGAGCGCAGATCGCGTTGCCCGAAGTCAAGCTCGGCCTCCTGCCGGGTGCCGGCGGCACGCAACGCTTGCCGCGCGCGGTCGGTCTGGAAACCGCGCTGAACATGATTGTGTCGGGTGCGCCGGTGTTGTCGGAGAAGCTGGCCGGCACAGGTTTGTTCGATCAGATGGCGGACGGTGATCTGCTCGATACAGCAATCAAGTTTGCGCAAAAAGTGGGCGCACAAAGCGGCCCGCATCCCAAGGTCCGCGATCGCAAGATCGAACATCCGAACGCCGAGGGGTTTATCCAGTTTGCTCGCAACGGAGTCACGCCGCTCGCGAAGAACTTCCCGGCGCCGCTCAAATGTATCGATGCCGTGGAAGCCGGCGTGAAGCTCGGTTTCGATAAAGGCATGGCCGTCGAACGCGAATGTTTCGTGGCGCTGGTGCAGACGCCCGAAAGCCGCGCGCTGCGGCACGCGTTTTTCGGCGAACGGGCGGCGAGCAAGATCCCGGACGTACCTTCGAGCACTCCGGTGCGCAAGATCGAACGCGTCGGCGTGATAGGCGCAGGGACGATGGGCGGCGGCATCGCCATGAATTTCGTCAACGCGGGCCTGCCGGTGACGCTGCTGGAAACGAAGCAGGAAGCGCTGGATCGTGGCCTTGCGACTATCCGCAAGAACTACGAAAGTGCCGTGAAAAAGGGCCGTCTTACGGCGGATAAACTGGAAGAACGCATGGCGCTGATCACGCCTACGCTTTCCTACGATGCACTGGGTGACGCCGACCTGATCATCGAAGCCGTGTTCGAAGAACTCAGCGTGAAAGAGCAGGTGTTTTCGAAACTCGATCAGGTCGCGAAGAAGGGTGCGATTCTGGCATCGAATACGTCTACGCTCGATGTCGACAAGATTGCAGCGTTCACCAAGCGTCCCGAAGACGTGGTCGGCATGCACTTCTTCAGCCCGGCCAACGTGATGAAGCTGCTGGAAGTCGTGCGCGGCGCGAAGACGTCGAAGGACGTGCTCGCCACCGTCATGCAGCTCGCGAAGAAGATCAAGAAAACGGCCGTGGTGTCGGGCGTCTGCGATGGTTTTATCGGCAACCGGATGATCGAGCAGTATCTGCGCCAGGCGCTTTTCATGCTTGAAGAAGGCGCGTTGCCGGCGCAAGTGGATCGCGCGATCGAAAAATTCGGCTTCGCAATGGGACCGTTCCGCATGAGCGACCTCGCAGGCAACGACATTGGCTGGGCGATCCGCAAGCGCCGTTATCAGGAGAAGCCGGATCTGAAGTATTCGAAGATCGCGGACCGCTTGTGCGAGACCGGGCGCTTCGGGCAAAAGACCGGCGCGGGCTGGTACGACTACAAGGCCGGGGACCGCACGGCGCATCCGTCGAAGATCGTCGACGAGATGATCGTTGCGTATTCGAAGGAGCAAGGCATCACGCGCCGCAAGATCTCCGATGAAGAGATTGTCGAACGGCTGGTGTTCGCGCTCGTCAACGAAGGGGCGTTGATCCTGGAGGAAGGGATTGCATCGAAGGCGTCGGACGTCGACATGGTCTACCTGACCGGCTACGGTTTCCCGCTGTATCGCGGCGGACCGATGCTGTACGCGGATACGGTCGGTTTGTACAACGTCGAGCGCGCGATGCGCAAGTATGGCGCCCAGGCCAACGGCGAAGCATGGAAGCCCGCGGCGCGCGTGACCACTCTGGCCGCAGAGGGCCGTGGCTTCAACAGCTAGATTCGAGAACCAGATTCGAGATCTGGCTATAACCAAGTGAGATTCGCGATGAAAGGCGCTGACGAAGTCCTGCTTGTGATCGATGTCCAGAATGATTTCATGCCGCGCGGCGCGTTGCCGGTTGCTCACGGCGACGAAGTCGTGCCCGTGATCAATCGGCTGGCGAGTGCGTTTTCGCATGTCGTGCTGACGCAGGACTGGCACCCGGCGAAGCATATTTCCTTCGCCGACAATCACGCGGGACGCGCGCCTTTCGACATGACCACGCTGAGCTACGGCGAGCAGGTTTTATGGCCGGCGCATTGCGTCCAGAACACGGACGGCGCGGCGCTGCATCGCGACCTGAGCGTGCCGCACGCGCGGCTGGTGATCCGCAAGGGTCATCACGTGGATGTCGATAGTTATTCGGCCTTCATGGAAGCGGATCGCACCACGCCGACAGGCCTCACGGGATATCTCCGCGAGGTCGGCGTGAAGCGGGTCTATTGCTGCGGGCTGGCGACGGATTATTGCGTCGCGTGGTCGGCGCTGGACGCGCGCAGCGCGGGTTTCGAAGCGGTCGTTATCGACGATGCCTGTCGCGCGATCGATCTCGACGGCTCGCTTGCGCGTGCGTGGGCGCAGATGACGGCGGTGGGCATATCCCGGATTGGATCGACGGACTTGCTGCGCTGAACGGTGGGTTGAATCAGTGGGTTTGAACCCGTGGGTTTGAACCCGCGGGTTCAGCCAAATGAACCAACATTCGTATTCGAAGTGGAGACAAGCATGACTGACGCGGTAATCGTATCGACGGCACGCACGGGCCTCGCCAAATCCTGGCGTGGCGCATTCAACATGACCCACGGCGCGACGCTCGGCGGCCACGCCACCCAAGCGGCGGTGGCGCGCGCGGGCATTGACCCCGCGCGCGTGGAAGACGTGACCATGGGTTGCGCGAACCCGGAAGGCGCGACCGGCATGAATATCGCGCGGCAGATTGCGTTGCGCGCGGGCCTGCCGGTCAGCGTGCCGGGCATGACCGTGAACCGCTTCTGCTCGTCTGGCCTGCAGGCGATCGCGCTCGCGGCGCAACGCGTGATCGCCGGCGAGGGCGACGTCTATGTGGCCGGCGGCGTGGAGTCCATCTCGTGCGTGCAGAACGAGATGAACCAGCACATGCTGTTCGATGGCTGGCTCAAGCAAAACAAGCCCGGTATCTACTGGTCGATGCTGCAGACGGCCGAAAACGTCGCCAAGCGCTACGAGATATCGAAGGAACGGCAGGACGAGTACGGCGTGCAGTCGCAGTTGCGTGCAGCAGCGGCGCAAGCGGCAGGCAAGTTCAACGACGAAATCGTGCCTATCACGGTGCTCGCCGGTGTCGCCGATAAAGCCACGGGCCGCATGTTCACGAAGGAAGTCACGCTGGCCGCCGATGAAGGCATTCGCGCGGACACCACGCTCGAAGGGGTATCGAAGATTCGCACCGCGATGCCCGGCGGAGTGGTCACGGCGGGCAATGCGAGCCAGTTTTCCGATGGCGCGTCGGCCTGTGTGGTGATGAACGCCACGCTGGCGGAAAAAGAAGGGCTCAAGCCACTGGGGATTTTCCGGGGCTTTGCGGTCGCAGGTTGCGAGCCGGATGAAATGGGCATTGGCCCCGTGTTCGCGGTGCCCAAGCTGTTGAAGAAAGCGGGCCTCAAGGTCAGCGATATCGACTTGTGGGAACTGAACGAAGCGTTCGCCGTGCAAGTGCTCTATTGCCGCGATACCTTGGGTATCCCGGCTGATCGCCTGAACGTGAACGGCGGCGCGATTGCGGTGGGGCATCCGTATGGCGTCTCGGGCGCGCGGCTCACGGGGCACGCGTTGATCGAAGGCAAGCGGCGCGGCGCGAAGTTTGTCGTGGTGACCATGTGCATTGGTGGCGGGCAGGGTGCGGCCGGGCTGTTTGAAGTAGTGTGATTTTGTACGGTCGCCCGGCGTTTTTGATACGCTTGGGCGATCGGCATAAATCATTTGCTACAACCAGGAGCCCGTCTTGTTACGTCACATCGTCATGTGGAAACTGAAGGAAAGCGCCGAGGGCGGCACCCGCGCTGAAAATATCGTCAAGCTGAAAGCCAAACTCGAAACCTGCCGCAGCATTGTTTCAGGTCAGGGCCACTTCGAAGTGGGCGTGGCGCAACCCGGCTTCGAAGCTACGTATGACGTGGTCCTCGTCTCCGACTTCGACAATCCGGAAGCCCTCCAGGCCTATCAGGTCCACCCCAAGCACCTGGCGATCAAGGACTTCGTTGCAGCGGTACGTGAATCGCGTCAATGCATCGATTACGAAGTCTGAGACCATGACCGATTTCTCCACGCTCCCTGAAAGCCCGTTCGTCGATTCGCTCGGCGTACAGCTTGTCACCGCCGAAGACGGCGCAAGCGAAGTGGTGCTGCCGCTGACCGCCACGCATATGAATACCTGGGGCATCGCACACGGCGGCGTGACCATGACGCTGGCCGACGTTGCCCTGGCAATGGCCGCGCGCAGTCTCGCTGACGACGGCATCGGCGTGGTCACCGTCGAAATGAAAGTCAACTTCATGCAGCCGGGCCGCGGCGAACTCCGTGCGTTTGCCCGCGTGCTGCACCGCTCCACCACCATGGCGTATTGCGAAGGCGAGATCCGCGACAGCGAAGGCCACTTCGTCGCCAAAGCGCTCGGCACCTTCAAATACATGCGCAAGCTCGCCGTCGGCCGAGATATCGCACAGCAACGCCTGCGTTCAGATCCGTCCGCCACACCCGGTCCCAGCGACGCCTGACGCCGCTACCAGGGCGCGCCTCGCGTCCTGGCTTCTCCCGGGACCGCACAGGAGTATCACGATGTCAGAACACCATTCAATCAATCGCCAGATCCTCCTCGTTTCGCGCCCGCAAGGCGCGGCAAGCGTTGATAACTTCAAGCTCGTCCACACCCCGCTCGAGCCGCTGGCCGACGGCGAGGTACGCGTGCGCAATCACTTCCTCTCGCTCGATCCGTACATGCGCGGCCGCATGGACGACTCGAAGTCGTACGCGGCCTCGCAGCCGCTCAATGAGGTGATGATCGGCGGGACCGTGGGTGAAGTGGTGGAATCGAAGAATCCGAAGTTTGCGATCGGCGACAAGGTGGTCGGGATGTACGGCTGGCAGGAATTCGGTACGTCGGACGGCAAGGGTCTGCGTAAAGTCGACGACACCCATATCCCGCTTTCAGCGTATCTCGGCCCGGTCGGCATGCCGGGCGTGACCGCATGGCTGGGGCTCAACAAGATCATCGAGCCGAAAGCGGGCGAGACGGTCGTCGTCAGCGCGGCGAGCGGGGCGGTGGGAAGCGTGGTCGGCCAGTTGGCGAAGGCAGCAGGCTGCCGCGCGGTGGGCATCGCGGGCGGGGCGGATAAATGCCGCTATGTCACCGAGACGCTTGGTTTCGACGCTTGCGTCGACTACAAGGCGGGCAACCTCCATGACGACCTCAAGGCCGCGTTGCCCAACGGGGCCGACGGTTACTTCGAAAACGTCGGCGGCGAAATACTGGACGCCGTGTTGTCGCGCATGAACGCGTTCGGCCGTATTGCGCTGTGCGGGATGATCGCGAGTTACGACGGTTCGCCCATGCCGCTTAAAAAACCCGCGTTGCTACTCACGCAGCGCTTGAAGGTACAGGGGTTTATCGTCAGCGAATCGCCGGAAGTGTGGCCTGAAGCGCTCACGCAACTCGGTGGGCTGGTTGCACAGAAAAAGCTGCAATATCGCGAGACCATTGCGCAGGGACTGGAAAATGCCCCGGAGGCTTTTCTCGGATTGCTCAAAGGCAAGAACTTCGGCAAGCAGCTCGTCAAGCTGATCTGAACGTTCGAGCTCATAAGGTCAAAAGGAGACAGAGTGGACCAGTTCGACGGCAAAGTGACCGTGATCACGGGCGCCGGCAGCGGCTTTGGCCGCGAGTTCGCATTGAAGGGCGCGGCGCTGGGCATGAAGCTCGTACTCGCCGATGTCGATGTGAAAGGCCTCGCGGAGACGGTCGACATGGCGCGCGGTCTGGGTGCTGAAGCGCTCGGCGTGCCCACGGACGTCTCTAATGCCGCACAGGTCGATGCACTTGCGCGCACGACTATCGATACCTACGGCGCCGTGCATCTGCTCTTCAACAACGCGGGCGTCGGCACGGGCGGGTTCGTCTGGGAAAGCAGCGCGAACGACTGGGCGTGGGTGTTCGGCGTCAACGTCATGGGCGTGGCAAATGGCGTGCGCGCGTTCACGCCATTGATGCTCGCGCACCAAGAGCCGGCGCACATTGTCAATACGGCATCGGTGGCGGGCTTGCTGTCGGCTCCGGGGATGGGCGTTTATAACGCGTCGAAGCACGCGGTCGTTGCTTTGACGGAGACGCTGTATCACGATTTGAAAATTGTCGGCGGGGCCGTGGATTGTTCGTTGCTCTGTCCGGCATTCGTGCCAACTGGCATTGCGAACGCCGAGCGGGCGCGGCCCGATGGCTTGCGCAACGATGAACCTATCACGGCATCGCAGCGCATAGCGGGCAAGCAGCTCACTAAGGCGGTTGAGAGCGGTAAGCTGAGCGCGAAACAGGTGGCGGAATTGACCTTCGACGCCGTGCGCGAACGGCGCTTTTATGTGCTGACGCATCCGCGGATTCTGGCGTCGGTGCAACTGCGTTTCGATGACGTCACGCAACGGCGCAATCCGACTGATCCGTTGTCGTTGAAGCCGGAGGTGAAGGGACAGGGGTAGGGCATGGACATTCGCGAGCTAACGCGCAAATTTGCCGCCTATGTCATCATCGCGAGCTTCCAACGCTCGCCAATTCCCCGCTCCCATGCCGCTGAATCCTGCCGTTGCACAGGTTATCGAACTCATCGCGAGGGCCAAGCGGCCGCCGTTCCACACGCTTGAACCCACTGCCGCGCGCGCGTCCTATGAGCGCAGCGCGCTGATCCTCGACACCCCGCCAGCCGCGATGTTCGACGTTCAGGAACTCATGATTCCCACGCGCGATCGCGCCTCCATCCGTGCGCGCCTTTACCACCCGGTCGAGCCCAACTGGGCCGCCCCTACGCCTACGCTGGTCTACTTTCATGGCGGGGGTTTTGTAGTCGGCAGTATCGATACCCATGACTCGCTCTGCCGGCGCCTAGCGGCCGATTCAGGTTGCGCAGTGGCCTCGGTCGACTATCGGCTCGCGCCCGAGCATCAGTTTCCGACCGCCGTGCACGATGCCTTCGACGCCCTCACATGGTTTCACGCGCAAGCGGCGTCGCTGGGGCTCGACAGCACGCGCTTCGCGGTCGGCGGAGACAGCGCGGGCGGCACGCTCGCGACGGTCAGCGCATTGCTCGCCCGCGATGCCGGCATCCCGCTATGTCTCCAGTTGCTGATTTATCCGGGCGTAAGCGCGCGGCAGGATACGCAATCGCACGCGCAATTTGCCGAGGGTTTCGTGCTGTCGGCGAAAACTATCCAGTGGTTTTTTGCGCAGTATCTACGCAACGACAAGGACCGCGACGACTGGCGTTTCGCCCCGCTGGACGCGCGTGGCCCCATGCCGGATTTCATCGGCGTTGCCCCCGCATGGATCGCAGCGGCCGATCATGACCCGCTCTTCGACGAAGACGTAGCCTATGCGGACAAGTTCGAAAGGGCACATGTCCCCGTCGAACTGGTCCGCTACGAAGGCATGACGCACGAGTTCTTCAAGATGGGTGGTTTTGTGCCGGAAGTGGCAAAAGCGCATGCGGACGCGGCAGATGCATTGCGTCGATACATGAACGTCGCGGAAAGCTAAGAACCAACGCCTGGAACTTTACGCGCACAAAGTACCGTTCTGATTTCAACCGTCCTAAGTCTTCCTAAGCTGCCCGCACGATCGTGAACGCATCGTTTCGTTCGAACGCGCCGGGACGTTTGATGTTGTGCGAACCATCGTCGTCGCTGAGTTCCTTGATTTGCAGCGCAAACTTACCGTCTACAACCACGACCCGCAGCGCCGTGGTACTGCGCGTGCCATAACCCTCCGACTCAATGAACGCCGCCGACAACACGCGCTCGCGCTCGAGCGAAAGACCGGTGGACGGCAGCAGATGGTCATCGGCGAGCTGGGGATTGCGCATGGTCTCGATCAGGCTGTCCAGCGACGGCCGTTCATCGACGTGAAGCAGATCCCGCAACGCCTCGCGTTGCGCGACGAGCTTGGGCCACGGAGTATCGAGCAGGCTATTCGACAACCCGTGAATGCCGGGGTCAAGCAGCGAGGGCGGTGCATCGGCACGATTGCCGTACCAGGCCAGTTCGCGCCTCGTGAAGTCGCCAACGACCAGATTGAACCCGTTGTATCGATGCCCGTCATGGGCTACGGCTTCCAGATAGGCCATCGGCGCGACCGGTGCACCGGACAAGAAATCGCTGACCAAGGTACCGCGCGTCGGCGCGTTGGGCCGCATTTCCGCAGGCGCCCGATAATTCGTCAACGCAGCGAAACGACCATCGCGCGTCACGCCGAGCCATGTGCCGCCCCCCGTCAGGTCACGTCCAGCGAGGACATCCGGCGCGTCCTCCCACCAGTGCAGCGGCTCGGTTTCGCGATGAAAAAACTCGTCGCGATTGGCCGCAAGCGTGAGCACCGGGCGCTCGGCATCAGACGCCGCGGCGTCAGGTTGCCAGTCGAAAACAATCAGGCACATGAGCGAACCATCCGCAATAAATCAGACTTCGGTCGGCAGCGCGTAAGGCAGCGGCGAGAACTTCAGCGCGGGACCCTCCACCGTTCCAACGTGTACCGAACCCTGGTCGAGCGCCGCCAGCTTGATTTCCACCAGCGCATCCACGCCGCCGCCGGACGCGGGCGCTACATTGACCACGAGGCCGCACGGCTGGCCGGGGTCGTCGGAATGGAACAGTTCGTCGCCGGCTTTCGCGGTTTCGGCATGGGCCAGCGCGGTGCGGCGCTTGATCGTGCCGCGATACTGGCTGCGCGCGACCACTTCCTGCCCGGGATAACACCCCTTCTTGAAGTTGACGCCGCCGAGCACGTCGAAGTTGACCATCTGCGGGACGAATTGCTCGGAAGTCGGCTGCGTGATGCGCGGTTCGCCCGCGTGAATGTCGAGCCAGTCCCATAGCTCGGCCGGCGCGCGCGTGAGCTGCTTTTCGATATCGGCGAGGCGCGCTTCGACTTCGGCCTTAGGGCCGACCCACAGGAAACGCGGCCGGCCTGCTGCGTCGGGGACGCGGATCAGCGAGCCGAGCGGACCGTCCACTTTCACATGCACACCGTCGGGCATGGCTTCGAAGAGACGGGACAGCGTCTTGCGGACATCGCCGGCAAATCCCACGGCGGCGAGCGACGGCGTGGCGTCGACGAGCTTCGCTTTCGCGCGCATCACGAACATCGACAAGCGTTTTTGCACCGATGCCTGTATGTCGGCGGCCAGCATCAGGCGCACGGCTTCACCGCATCGCCACATCAGGAACGATGCCAGCAAGCGGCCCTTCGGCGAGCAATAACCGGCCAGGCGCGCGCTCGATGCGTCCAGATGCTGGACGTCGCTCGTCAGTTGCGTGTGAAGAAAAGCGGCGGCGTCGTCGCCGGTGGTGTCGATGATGCCGAACTGCGTCAGCGGCACAAACACACCTGCGTGGAGGACGGCGTCGAAGGGGGATGAAAGCGGTGAGAGGGTCGAGGAATTCATGGACCTGACTTTGGCGGAGGCGAACAAGTATTATATGGGTCTTACTTCGAGCGTGTTTCGCATGTCCCTTTTGAAGAAATGTTTGATCGCGGCGGTCGTCGCGGTCGTGGTTGCCGGTGCGCTCGTTGCGGGCATGTTCAAATGGGCGAATAGCCCGGTCGATCTGGCCTCACCCGAACTCGACATCACCATCAAGTCCCACAGCACGCTGCGCAGCGTGGCCCTCCAGCTGGATCACGGGGGCGCGCACGTCCAACAGCAGTTGTTCGTGCTGATGACGCGCGCGCTCGGCCTGTCGTCGCAACTCAAGTCCGGTAACTACGAGTTCAAGACGGGCATCACGCCCTACGAGATGCTGCAGAAAATCGCCCGTGGCGACGTCAATGAGTACGTGGCGACCGTCATTGAAGGGTGGACGTTCCAGAAAATGCGCAACGAACTGGACAGCAATCCGGCGCTGCAGCACGACACGGCCGGCATGACCGACACCGACTTGCTGAAGGCAATCGGTGCGCCGGATGACGTGATTGCACGCGCGAGCGCGGAAGGCCTGTTTTTCCCCGACACCTACCTCTTCGACAAAGGCACGAGCGACATCACCGTCTACAAACGCGCATACACGCTGATGCAGCAGCGCCTCGCCGAAGCCTGGGATACCCGCGCGCAGAACTTGCCGTACAAGACGCCTTATGAGGCGCTGATCATGGCGTCGATCGTCGAGAAGGAAACCGGGCGTGCTGCCGACCGGCCGCTGGTTGCAGCCGTGTTCGCCAACCGGCTGCGCATTGGCATGCCGCTGCAAACCGACCCTTCGGTGATCTACGGCCTGGGTTCAGCCTACGGCGGCCGCCTGCGGAAAAAAGACCTGCAAACCGACACTCCGTACAATACCTACACGCGCATGGGCCTTCCGCCCGGTCCGATCGCGCTGCCGGGCGTCGCGGCGCTCGCGGCAACGGTCAATCCTGCGTCCAGCCCGGCACTGTATTTCGTGTCGCGCGGCGACGGCAGCAGCTTCTTTTCAGACAATCTCGGCGACCACAATCGGGCCGTCGACAAGTACATCCGGGGACAATGATGGTGCGCGGCAGATTCATCACGTTTGAAGGCATTGACGGAGCGGGCAAGACGACGCACCTCGCATGGTTTCGTCAGCGCCTGGACGACAAAATCGCAGCCACGGGCCGTTCGGTCGTGATTACGCGGGAACCCGGCGGCACGAAGCTGGGAGAAAGCCTCCGGGACTTGTTGCTCAACCAGCCGATGGATCTCGAAACCGAGGCGTTGCTGATGTTCGCGGCCCGCCGGGAACATCTGGCGCAGATCATTGAACCAGCGCTGGCCCGCGGCGACTGGGTGCTCTCGGATCGCTTCTCGGACGCCACCTTTGCCTACCAGGGCGGCGGCCGCGGTTTACCGCGTGACAAGCTGGAAGCGCTCGAGCGCTGGGTGCAGGGCGGTTTCCAGCCGGACCTGACGGTGCTCTTCGACGTACCCACGAACGTGGCCAGCGAACGGCGCGGCGCGGTCCGCTCTCCGGACAAGTTCGAGAGCGAATCGGATTCGTTTTTCGGCCGCACGCGGGCCGAGTATTTGCGGCGGGCGGCGGAATCGCCCGAGCGGTTTGTGATAATCGACGCTACCCAGTCGATTATCGATATCCAGAAACAGCTTGAAGCAGTGATCACAAGTATTTGATCCTTAAAGAATTTTCATAAACTATAAATTACTTCAAGTTTCGCAGCCGGGGCCTTCTGGTCATTGACATAGCCTCGAGCTCAATCGAGAAAAAGCTTCAATTATTGGCAACAAGCAATTGAATCGATTGAATTTCACCTGCGAGTTAAAGTAAATTCAGACTCGCAAGAATGCATTGCAAACACCTGATCCAAAAGACTTTTCATGATCTATCCGTGGCAAACCGATGACTGGTCCCGTCTCGAGCAACTGCGTGCAAGCTGGCCGCATGCGTTGCTCCTGCACGGTCGCGCGGGTATCGGCAAATTGCAGTTTGCGCAGCATCTTGCTCAAAGCCTGCTTTGCGAAACCCCGACCGACACGCGCGAACCGTGCGGACATTGCGTGGCTTGCCTGTGGTTCAGCCAGGGCAACCATCCCGACTACCGCGCGGTGCTGCCCGAAGCGCTCGCCGGTGAATTGATCAGCGACGACAAGGCAGACAAGGCCGATACGGACGACAGCAAGAAAACGAAGGTGCCGAGCAAGGAGATCAAGATCGATCAGGTGCTCGGACTGATGAATTTCTTCAGCCTCGGGTCGCACCGGGGCGGTTTGCGCGTCGTATTGATATACCCGGCGGAATCGATCAACGTGTTCGCCGCCAACGCATTGCTCAAGACGCTGGAAGAACCGCCGGCGGGTGTGGTGTTCATCCTGGTCACGGCGCGTATAGACCGCTTGCTGCCGACCATCATCAGCCGCTGCCGCCAATGGCCGATGACCCTCCCGGCCACCGAGCCCGCCGTTGCATGGCTGGCGCAGCAGGGCGTGGAGCGCCCCGCGGCGGTACTGGCGGAGGCGGGCGGCGCGCCGCTGACCGCATTGGCGCTCGCCTCGGACGAAAACCGCGCGCTGCGTGATTTCGCGCTGGCGCAACTGGCCGCCGGTCCCGCGTGCGATGCGTTTGCATGCGGTGAAAGCCTGCAAAAGCTGCCCGTTCCCATGGTGCTCGGCTGGCTGCAGCGCTGGCTTTACGACCTGCTCGCGCAGAAAACGGCGGGGCGTCCGCGCTACTTCCCGGGGGCATCGAAGGCGCTCGAACGCTGCGCTGCGCAGATCGATACCGAGCGTTTCGCCCACTTCCAAAAGACCGTGACGCGGCAACGCGCGGTGGAAAACCATCCGCTGAACGCGCGGCTGGTGTTCGAAGAACTGTTCCTCGGCTATCGCGACGTGTTCACTGCTGCATGACTATCGATTCACTCTTTTTGCACACGACCGCACTATGAACCTCAACTTCCGCGACGCCACGCTCGACGATCTTCCCGGCATTGTGGCCATCTACAATTCCACGGTGCCGTCGCGCCTTGTTACCGCCGACCTGGAGCCCGTGACGGTCGAAAGCCGGCTCGCGTGGTTTCATGCACATGGCCCGAAGGCGCGGCCGCTGTGGGTGGTTGAAGAAAATGGCGAGGTCGTCGCGTGGCTGAGTTTCTCGGATTTCTACGGCCGTCCGGCCTATCTGCGCACCGCCGAAGTCAGCATTTATCTCGCCGAAAGTGCACGTGGGAAAGGGCTCGGGAAGCAGTTGCTGCAAGTGGCGCTGGAACGTGCTCCGGCGCTGGGTATCGACACGCTTCTGGGTTTCATCTTCGGCCACAACGAACCGAGCCTGCGTCTGTTCCAGCGCTTCGAATTCCAGACATGGGGCACGCTGCCGCGCGTCGCAGTGCTGGACGGCATTGAACGAGACCTCGTGATTCTCGGTCGCCGGCTCGGCTGACCGATACGACCGATATGACTTATAGCTTGAAAGCCAGACCCATCCCGCTTTAACGGAATTCCCATGTTCGTCGATTCGCATTGCCACATCAATTTCGAAGGCCTGGCCGACCGTCTGCCCGAAGTGCTCGACAAGATGCGCGAGCTGAAGGTGACGCATGCGCTGTGCGTCTCGGTCGATCTGGAAACGCTGCCTTCCGTGCTGAAGATCGCCGAGGAAAACGAGCATATCTACGCATCGGTCGGCGTGCATCCGGATCACGAGGACGCACGCGAACCGAGCGTGGCGGATCTCGTGGAACTGGCGAGGCATCCGAAAGTAGTCGCCATTGGCGAGACGGGACTGGACTATTACCGTCTGGAAGGACGCAGCATTGCCGATATGGAATGGCAGCGCGAGCGCTTCCGCACGCATATCCGGGCCGCGCACGCCACCGCAAAGCCGCTGATCATCCATACACGCTCGTCGTGGGAAGACACGCTGCGGATCATGGCCGAGGAACGCGCGAGCGTGCCGGGCGGGGTGATGCATTGCTTCACGGAGCCGTGGCACGTCGCCCAAGCGGCGCTCGCCCAGGATTTTTACATTTCGCTATCGGGCATTGTGACGTTCAAGAGCGCGAAAGACGTGCAGGACGTCGCGGGACGGGTGCCGCTCGAGCGTTTGCTGATTGAAACCGACTCGCCGTATCTGGCGCCGGTGCCGTATCGCGGGAAATCGAATGAACCTGCGTACGTAAGTTATGTCGGACGCTTCATCGCGCAATTGCGCGAGATGCCGGAAGAAGCGCTGGCGGCAGCTACCACCCGTAATTTTTTCACGCTGTTCAAGATCCCGCAGCCACAGCCGCAGCCAGTCGGGCACTGAAGCTCGCTACGGCCCCGGTACGGCTCTTCACCGCTGCGCGTCTGATCGCCCGCCCGACAGATCGTAATTTTGTTATCAGAACGTCAAGTAATCCCCAAGGAACACATGCTTACATTTTCGACAGTTTCCTCTTCGACCCTTTCAACGTCCTCCGCCCGCCAATCCGCATTGACGCGTAAAACGTGGCGAACCCTTGTGACGGGCCTGGTGCTGACGGCGGCTTCCATCGCGCAACCCGCCTTCGCGGCGCCCGCTGACTCCATGATCAAGGCGGTAAAGTTCGACGACGTATCTGCCGTTAAAAAGCTGTTGTCACAGGGCGTGGACCCGAATCTGGTCGATAACACCGGCACGCCGCTGCTCGTGATCGCTGCGAGGGAAAAGTCGGACAAGGTAGGCAAGCTGCTCGCCGACAACCCGAACATCGACCTTGAAAAGCTCGATCCCGCCGGTGAAAACGCGATGATGCTGGCCGCGCTCAACGACGACCTCAACTTCGTGAACATGCTGATCGCGAAGGACGCGGAGGTGAACAAGAAGGGCTGGACGCCGCTGCACTACGCCGCCACCAACGGTCATGACGACGTGGTCAAGGTGCTGCTCGATCATTCGGCCTACATCGATGCCGGTTCGCCCAACGGCACGACCCCGCTGATGATGGCGGCGCGCGGCGGCCATCTGTCGACGGTCAAGCTGCTGCTCGATGAAGGCGCCGATTTGCGGGTCAAGAACCAGATTGGCCTGACGGCGGTGGACTTCGCGAATCAGTATCACGAGAAAGATGTGGCGCAAGGGCTGGCGGCGCGCCTGGCAGCGATGCAAAACCAGGGCGCGGCGGGCGCGTCCGGAGCATCGCAAAGTGGTGCAAACAGTGCAAAATGACGCTCGCACGGCGCGGACCTGACTCGGGTTTGACCGACCACAGGTCCCGACCGTGCAAGACGACGAAAATACGAGGAACAGCGGGTGTGATCCGGGAATGATGAGCCAAGGATGGCGCGTCCGGGTTCGTTCGCTGGATATGACGGGTTTGGCCAACAAGACAGGATGTTTTCACCTGCGCATCCAGGCTGGCCCGCAATCGCCAACATAAGAAAGGACCATCATGCAGCGGGTTTTTGTCATGGCCAGTGTGCTCGCGTTTCCGCTCAGCGCGGCCGCGTTCACAGGCAACGATCTGAACATGCTTTGTACCAAGACGGATACGGCCTCACGCAGCGCATGCGCGGCTTATATAGAAGGTGCTGCTGACGGCATCTACAACACCATTGAAGCCATTGGCGGTACATCGGGACCGCAGATCGGCCAGTATTTTTGCCTCCCGGTCGACGTCAAGCCGCAGGAACTGACGGACGCAGTACGCAAGTTCATCGCCGACAACCCCACGCGCGGCAACTTCAACGCGACGACCATGGTGTCGCTCGGGCTTGGCAAGGCTTTCCCTTGCAAGGCTGAAAAGTAAGCCCCTCTCCAAGGCGGCGAGGTTCGCCGCTGCCGCCCGTTCGTTCACCGGCTGGCGCGGCGCTTGCTGCAATGCAATAGAATAGTCATCTGATCACGCTGCTGGCGCGCTAGACCGGCCGGCCGCCGGTGCCGCTCTGCTGCATCCAAAGGCAGGCCGCAACAAAGCGCAATCCGGGTTTCGCGCAATATTCCGTCGTATCCCCGATATCACCTTCCAAGGCTGATCCCACGACGACGATGATCTCTTTCGACTCCTTCGAGCGAATCGCTTCCGCTCCCCTTAGTACCTGGCCCGGCACGCTTGTCGTCGCGGCGCTGGGCGTGCTGTTCGCCATCGGCGTGCATCGCGTGGGCGCCCGTATCCTGGTGCGTATCGCGCGGCCGTATCCGCTGATGAGCGTGATGCTGCGTTTCATCGATAAACCCGCGCTCGCCCTGCTGATCATCCTCGGCCTGGGTTTCGTGCTGGTGGAAACCCCCGATGCGCTTCCGTTCGCCGCTGCGCTGCGTGACCTGCTGACCGTGACGCTGATCGTCGCGCTGACGTGGCTTGCAGTGCGCTCCGTGGGCGCGGTGGCCGAAGCGCTCGTGCAGGCCCATCCGCTGGACAGCCAGGACAACCTGCAAGCACGCCGGATTCACACGCAGGCTCGCGTGCTGGCGCGCTCGGTGATGGTGGTGATCGTGATCATCGGTTTCGGCGGCGCGTTGATGACGTTTCCCGCCGTGCGGCAGGTCGGCGCGAGCTTGCTGGCGTCGGCGGGCGTGGCGGGGCTGGTCGCGGGTATAGCCGCGCGGCCGGTGCTGGGCAACCTGATCGCAGGATTGCAGATCGCGTTGTCGCAACCTATCCGTCTTGACGATGTGGTGGTGATCCAGGGCGAATGGGGGCGCGTGGAGGAGATCACGGGCACCTATGTGTCAATCCGGATCTGGGACCAGCGGCGGCTGATCGTGCCGCTGCAGTGGTTTATCGAGAACCCGTTCGCCAACTGGACACGCAACAGTTCGCAGATCATTGGCACCGTGTTTTTCTACGTGGATTACCGCATGCCGATCGCGCCAATGCGGGAGGAGCTCGAGCGCATTCTGCAAAATGCGCCGGAGTGGGACAAACGCGTGCAGGTCCTGCAAGTCACCGACGCCACCGAAAAATCCATGCAGCTTCGCGTGCTCGTCAGCTCGTTCGATTCCGGTTTGAACTTCGATCTTCGATGCCGCGTCCGCGAGGGCCTGCTGAACTTCGCGCAATCGACCTATCCACAGTTTCTGCCGCGGACGCGAGCGGATATATCGCCGGAGGGGGAGCATGGAGATTTTGTCCAGCCGCCCGAGCATAGCCTCGCTGACGGCATGACCGGCACGGCCGGAACGATCAGGTCGCCAGTGTCCAGCAGGACGGCCAACACGGAGGCCGATCCGGTCGCGAGCCGGGGAGAGCGGAACGGGCCGGACGCATCCGCGCATTCCGCGGCGACCACCGCCCCGGGCACGCCCGGCGGCGCTGCGGTTGAACCGGTTGAACGGCGCTGAACCGGCCGGTGGCATCGAGATTGCGGGCACATTCACGCGAGGCTCGAATTGCGGACAACGCCCGGCATCGGAGAATGCGGCACAGGAATTGAACTGACGCCGCTGGGCGGGGCCGAACGAACATCATCTGCGCACAACGGAGAAAAGCACCGTCACCCAAAGGCCGCGACCTCATATGTACGCGGCCAGGAAAAAAATACACACACCCTGAACAGAATCCAGAATTGCAAAAAGGAAGCCAGTAATGACCCGCCTAGTTGTTGTATCGAACCGCGTTGCCTCTCCAACAGAAACCAAAGGCTCGGCCGGCGGTCTCGCCGTGGGCGTCTTTGGCGCGCTGAAGGATAGCGGCGGCGTCTGGTTCGGCTGGAGCGGCGACGTCGTGAGCGACAGCGTGGCGAACCAGGGCCCAAAGCTCGAACAGGACGGCGCGGTCACGTTCGCGACGGTCGGTTTGCCGAAGAAGGATTACGACCAGTATTACCGCGGTTTTTCGAACGCGACCTTGTGGCCTGTCTTCCACTATCGCAACGACCTGGCCGTCTACGACCGGGACGAATACGCGGGATACAGACGGGTCAATTCATGGCTCGCGCATCGCGCAATCAAGCTGCTGCAACCCGACGACGTGATCTGGGTCCACGACTATCACCTGATCCCGTTCGGCGAAGCGCTGCGCTCGGAAGGCGTGACCAACCGGATGGGGTTTTTCCTGCATATCCCGTTTCCCTCGCCGCAGATCCTGCTCAACATTCCGCCTCACGAAGAACTGGTCAAGTCGCTGTGCTGCTATGACGTGGTGGGGTTCCAGACACCGGGCGACCAGGCCGCTTTCCACGATTACATCGTGCGCCACGCGCATGGAACAGCCACCGCGGAGGGTGTTGTGGAAGCGTTCGGCCGCAAGCTGAAAACCGGCGTGTACCGCATCGGCATCTTCCCCGATGAAATCGCCGAACAGGCCACCCGCGGCGAAGCGCGCCAGGACGTGATGGACCTGAAGCAAAGCCTGGAAGGCCGCAAGCTGATCATGAGCGTCGACCGCCTCGACTACTCAAAAGGCCTGGTGGAGCGCTTCAAGGCGTTCGAGTATTTCCTCGAAAAATCGCCTGAATGGCGGGGCAATGTCACGCTGGTGCAGATCGCGCCGCCCACGCGCTCGGATGTCGATACCTACCAGCAGATTCGCCATAACCTCGAATATGAAGCAGGACGTATCAACGGCAGATACTCGGGCCTCGACTACACGCCGATCCGATATATGAACCAGCGTTACGACCGGTGGAAACTGATGTCGCTGTTTCGCGAGTCGCAGATCGGGCTGGTCACGCCATTGCGCGACGGCATGAACCTGGTCGCCAAGGAATATGTCGCGGCGCAAAATCCCGATGATCCCGGCGTGCTCGTGTTGTCGCAGTTCGCGGGCGCCGCAGACGAAATGAAGGGTGCGCTGATGGTGAATCCGCACGACATGGTCGGCATGAGCGAAGCTATTGGCCGGGCGCTTTCCATGCCGCTCGCCGAACGCCGCGAGCGCTACGAAACCAACATGGTGATGCTTCGCAAATATGACCTGGGCGTCTGGCGCGACTCGTTTCTCGCCGACTTGCGCGGCGTGAAACTGGCTAAGCCCTTGGCCGACCCGCTGGCTAATCCGTTGTCCAAGCCGCAGGACAAACGCCCGGCAGGTCGCACGTAACAACACATGAAGCGCCTATGAAAAGCGGCGCTTGCCACTCGGATTTCTGACCAAAAACCAGCTAAAACCGTTGTTATTCGAGTGTTTCGCGACTGTAACAGGGTCGTGAAAGTGAAAGTTTTGCCAACATCCGGGCTTCCGCGGCCAATAATACGATGTTGCGCTCGCGCGCGTTGCATATCAACGCCGCGTACGAGTGCGGCCGGCGACCGTGCCGATCACTGTTGATCACTATCACCGACTAAACATCACGGCGACGTAAGACCGATGGAGACGCGAACAATGAGAATTGCACAAATAGCCCCCTTGACCGAATCGGTGCCGCCCAAGCTGTACGGGGGCACTGAGCGGGTCGTCTCGTATATCACCGAGGCGCTCGTTGAACTCGGCCACGATGTGACCCTGTTCGCTTCAGGCGACTCGCAAACCAAGGCGAAGCTGGAAGCCGTCTGGCCGCGCGCGTTGCGCCTGGACCCGGCTATCCGTGACCGGATCGCCCCGCACATGCTCCTGATGGAAATGGTGCGGCGCCGTGCCGATGATTTCGACGTTCTGCATTTCCACATGGATTACTACTCGTTCTCGCTGTTCAAGCGCCAGGACACGCCGTTCGTCACCACGCTGCACGGCCGTCTCGACTTGCCGGAGCAGCAGCCCGTCTTCAACACGTTCAACACCGCGCCGGTTATCTCTATTTCGGACGCGCAACGCCATCCGTTGCCGCAGGCCAAGTGGCTGACCACCGTGTATCACGGGCTGCCGGAAACGCGCTACATGCCGCAGCCGGTTGAACAGACGTACCTGGCGTTCCTCGGGCGTATATCGCCGGAAAAACGGGTCGATACCGCCATCCGTATCGCCGGCCGGTGCGGCATGAAGATCAAGATCGCGGCGAAGGTGGACGCAGCGGACCGTGAGTACTACGAACGCGAAATCGCACCGCTGATGGAGCTGCCGTATGTGGAATTCATCGGCGAGATCGCCGATGACCAGAAGGCCGACTTTCTCTCCGGCGCCCACGCGCTGCTGTTCCCGATCGACTGGCCGGAACCCTTCGGGCTGGTCATGATCGAGTCAATGGCATGCGGCACGCCGGTGATCGCGTTCAATCGCGGCTCCGTGCCGGAAGTGCTGGACGAGGGCGTGACGGGGTTCATCGTCGAGGACGAGATTGGCGCAGTGGCCGCCGTGAACCGGCTGCATACGGTATCGCGCGAGGGCGTGCGCAAGCGCTTTGAAGAACGCTTCACGTCGCATCGCATGGCGCAGCAATACGTTGATGCTTATCAGGCAGTCATGCGCGCGCAGAAGCGTTCGCGCTTCAAGCTCATCGACAGCGCGACCAGCTAAAAGGCCTGTCTGGCAAGCGCCTCGCCCGATTCAAGGCCAAAAAGAAAACCGCCGCGCAGGACGACCGTCTGGTCGTACTGCGCGGCGGTTTTGACTTTAGCGCACGTTTCGGTGCACATGATTAAGGATTCAGGCCAACTCTCGCTGGCCGAATACCTTTATCAGATCATCAGATCTTCAGACGCGATACCTTCGTGCCTTCCAGCGAAAGGTTGGCCATCAGGCCAGCGTTCGTCAGCACGAACACTTCGACCGGCGCGGTTGCGGTGGTCGAATCGATATTGCCGTTAGCGCCCATCTTGACCAGCGCAACCGACGCATCGCCGCCGACCGACCAGCCGTCGGCATTGCGGAATTGGTCGAGCGCGTCCTGCGTCATGAACAGGAAGACAATCGATTTCGATTGCGCGCCGGCTTGCAGGCCGATCGACCCGGAGGTCGTGCTGTAGTAGCCGACCGAGCTGCCGCCCACCCGCAGCGCGCCCTTGCCGTACTGCGCCCCGACGATAAAGCCTGCCTGGATCACCGACGGGAACACGAGCACGCCACGCGCCTTGCCGACCAGTTCACGGGAACCCCTGGCCGTCACGTACAGGCGTTGCATGGTCGCGTCGATATCCGCATTGATCGAACGGCGGGCGTCCGCGTCGCCAGCGGTCTGTTGTGCACCTTGATTCGACGTCGTCGTGCAGCCGGCCAGCGCGAGGCCACCCAGTGCAAGCGCCGCGGTCGATTTGATCATGAAGTTTCGTCTTTGCATCGTTTTCTCCATCGTGGTTTTTTGGGAAACCCCATCTACGGGTGTTACAGCATGGCGTTTTATAACACGGCACGTACTCCCGCAACATGTCATGAAATCGCGCGGAGCCTTACCCCGCTTGGTTTTTGCCGTGTCAGGCAAATGCAATGAGGTAACTTTGACCTGCCCGGCCGAGAGGCTGCCTGCCTGAGAAAACGCTTGTTTGCGTGACACATTCGTCTCTCACGACAGACAAATTCCAAAGACGCAAGCAGCGGGCCAGCCCGTCCCGATAGCCCGAATTCCGGTCAAAGTTACCCGGCAAAATAAAGTTGAAAACCGTGTTAAATAGTGCAAAGAAACGGCTGATCGTGCGTCTCCGCAGCGCAACACGACGTTTTTACGGCTTTGCAATCCGAGTTGATTCATTGGCTTGCTTCGCTTTGTCGCTTTTTGTGGGCGGGCGCCGGAGGGAGCGTCGAATCACGCCGATGACCGCGCCCAGTAGAAACAGCGTGACCGCCGGCACGACCCAGTAGCCGACAAACGCGTGCCATAGATAGCCGAACAGCACGCTGCGACGAGTCGAATACTCCGCCATCGCGTCCTGGTTCTTCGCCGCATTGGCGGCGAGCACATCCGGCGGGCAACCGGCTGCGCGAGCTTCGTCGAGGGAACCATAGCAGCGCGAAATCGCGGGAGAGGCGCGTTGCGCGTCGGTGAATGTCCAGCTGGACAGGGAGTGCGCGAGATCCTGGGCGTCGTACGCGAGTTGCTCGCGAATCTCGTTGGCCGCCACGATCATGACGGGAACCGCCCAAAAAATGATCAAGACCAGCCACCGCCTGAACCAGCGGTTTTTATATCGCCAAACCATCCTCGGGCCTCCGTCCGTTGCAGTGCTGCAAGCCGGCTAGACTGTGGCGGACCGATGGCGCATTAGTTGTTCTGGTGGGCCGCCTTCGCGTCATCTTATGAGATAAAACGCGCGCCGCGTAGCACGACCGTAGCTGCACTGCAATAAGACGGGGCGGGGTTTTCCCGTGTTCGGGACTTCACCTACGCACGATTTATTCGCAAAAAAACCATGAAAAAAGCCGCGGGTCCAGAGACCCGCGGCTTCAGCGAACAATCGCCAACAATCGAACGTCACCTCGTTCCGGTTCAGCCCTTGTTGCTGAGACAGTCCTTCATGAAGGCCTTGCGATCATCGCCTTTCTTGCCCGTAGCCGACTTGTTGCACGCCGTCATTTTCTGTTGCTGGGTCATTGGAGCCGCGGCGGCGGCAGGCGCCGACGAGAGGCAATCCTTCATGAAAGCCTTGCGGTCATCGCCTTTCTTGCCCGCAGCCTGCGCGTTGCAGGTGGTCATCTTCGATTGCTGGCTGTTGTCGGCAAACGCCGGTGTTGCAGCGAAGCTCACGCTTAACGCGACGCCCAGTGCGAGCGTTGCCATGGTTGCCCGGATCTTCATGCGATTCTCCCTTAAATGAATGACGTGAAACGAGGTGAGGTGATGCAAGGTCAGGCACATATCCATACCGCTGCGGCGTTTGCCGTTGCTTTTGCCGTCATCGCCATCGTCAGGTGGCTTATCAGGCAAGCCATTATGGCAAAAAGCCATACAAATGCCGTACGGTTTCGAACCGATGAAATGTAAAAGCGCGCGGCGTTCGCAGCATTCGAAAGATGCCGGCATGAGTCAGATCAAGGGGGCACGGCGCCTTTTGATGCACGCTTTGTAAGCTTTCTCTCGCGGACGGCAATGGTTTTGCGCAACAGGCTTACAATTTCAATTTCGCCCGCGTGCTGGAACAGTTGAGGGCAGTCGATGGCGGCCAACGACTTCGTGGCCTGCTATAACGGCGAGAATGCTCCGTTGTAGCGTCGCCACATTCGCGTGAGCAAATGTCATCACGCCGACAAGGCGCCTTCGCACAGTCTCTCCACACACTCTTCATGCGCAGCGTTGCAAAGCCGTGCGATCCTGTCGTTCTACCGCTCAAAGGAGTCGCGTATGTCCCGCCCCATGTCCGACCACTACAAAGGTTTTGAAATATCCGTCCAGGCATTGCGCCGAGGGAAAGAGCGCGACGAACCGGACGACGGCCCGCGCCATTTCGATATCATCGTCAACATTTCGCGCAGCGCCAGCGGCGAGAGCGGCAAATCGGAAATGTTCGGCGTGCCGGAGCAGGAACCGTTCGACAGTCCCATCGACGCGACTCGAGCAGGTATTGAGTACGCGCGAGCGATCATCGACAAGAAGGTGGAGGGCGAATCCGTCGATGAGCTGTGAAAGCTTGCCGGCCTCATGCGGGCAGGCAACATTCAATGACATGACGCAGACGCCGAGTGAATAGCTGCCTCGGCGGCGTGGTTACGCTGCATCACGAAATCAACCCGGTCTGCCCGGGAGAAAACCTGCCGGAACCGGCAATCCGCCCCCCTTCCTGCTTCCTCCAAGAACCGAACATCCGGCAACTCAAAACAAAACCAGGAGATTTGCTGCATGAACTCACATCGTAAAACGCCCAAACCCGCGCTGCGCCGCCGCTTTATCTCTGTCGCGCTGTCACTGAGTGCGTGCGCCTCGCTGCCGCTGTCGTTGTATTCCCTTGGTGCCGCCGCGCAAACCCCACACAAGCCGAGAGTCGCTCTCGTGATGAAATCGCTGGCGAACGAGTTTTTCCTGACAATGGAAACTGGCGCCAAGGATTATCAGAAACACAACGCGGACCAGTTCGACCTGATCACCAACGGCATCAAGGACGAAACCGATACCGCCAACCAGATTCGCATTGTCGAGCAGATGATCGTCTCGAAGGTTGATGCCCTCGTGATCGCCCCCGCTGATTCGAAAGCGCTCGTCCCCGTTGTCAAGAAGGCTGTGGATGCCGGGATCATTGTGGTGAATATCGACAACCGGCTTGACCCGGACGTGCTCAAGTCGAAGGACCTGAACGTGCCGTTCGTCGGCCCGGACAACGCAAAGGGCGCACGGCTGGTCGGCGATTATCTGGCCAAGCGACTCAAGGCCGGCGATGAAGTCGGCATTATCGAAGGCGTGTCGACCACG